>NZ_JBQFOA010000038.1:0-507 GCF_056532975.1 Ruegeria sp. H6 | reverse complement strand
AGGCGATCATCTCGTCCGATATCGGCAACAACTGCGCCATCGGCAATGCCTATCCGTCCTTCGAAGAGGGCCGCAAATACCTGGCCCCCGGCCTGTTCGGCCCCTGCGGCTATGGCCTGCCATCGGTGGTGGGCGCCAAGATCGGCTGTCCGGATGTCCCGGTTGTCGGCTTTTCGGGCGACGGCGCGTTCGGCATCGCCGTGACCGAGCTGACCGCAATTGGCCGCGAGGAATGGCCCGCGATCACGCAGGTGGTGTTCCGCAACTACCAGTGGGGCGCGGAAAAGCGCAACTCGACGCTGTGGTTCGACGACAACTTTGTCGGCACCGAGCTGGACACCCAGGTGTCTTATGCCGGCATCGCGCAGGCCTGCGGCCTCAAGGGCGTCGTCGCCCGCACCATGGACGAGCTGACGGATGCGCTGAACCAGGCCATCGAAGACCAGAAGAACGGCATCACCACCCTGATCGAGGCCATGATCAACCAGGAACTCGGCGAACCCTTCC
>NZ_JBQFOA010000037.1:0-581 GCF_056532975.1 Ruegeria sp. H6 | reverse complement strand
GCTTTGAGCCCAAAGTTACCAATCAGAAATCACTCTGAAAGTCCGTTTGCCTTGCCGAAATCAACGTAACAATCGTCGCTGCGAAGCTTGTCCAGCACGTCTTGATCGACGTTCCGAACATCCGAGTGATATTCGGTAATTCCAGTACCCTCCAACACGCGGTTCATCAAATTGAATAGACCGCAAACTTGTATAGCGTCGAACAGTGCTTTCTCGGTCCACCCAGCATCGTATACCGCTTTTGCGTCGGCTTCCGTCATGCGGGAAGGATTGGTTGTTAGCTTTCCGGAATAGGCAAGAATGGGTTTCAGACTGTGATCAATGTTCGCCTTTTCGAGGCTAACCATCATGTCCTCGATGGTGCTGACTTCAATGCCAAAAGCCTTTGCATGCACCGTGTGCGCACTTTGGCAAAATGCGCAAGCGTTTAACCCGGAGACATAAGCGGCAATTATCTCTCGCTCCGCAATACTGAGTTCGCTGTCGCCCCGCATGACCCGGTTTTGATACTCAGCTAAAGGCGCAAGCTTTTCAGGGAACGCACGATAGACGTGGCTCAGGTTTGCGTCTTCGGGCATCGA
>NZ_JBQFOA010000036.1:0-740 GCF_056532975.1 Ruegeria sp. H6 | reverse complement strand
CGCGCCTGAAGGGCTTTCGCTACCCTCGTGAGGTCATTGCCTACGCGGTTTGGGTATACCATCGGTTTGCCATGAGCACTGCGGATGTGGAAGATCTCTTGGCGGAACGGGGTGTCATCGTGAGCCGGGAAACCATTCGGCTCTGGGTCAATCGGTTCGGCGCGCATTTTACCGCTTGCATCCGGCGCGATCGCCCCAAGCCGAACGACAAATGGCACATGGACGAGGTTGTCATCATGATCCGTGGCAAGAAGCACTGGTTGTGGCGGGCCATCGACGCGAACGGCGACGTTCTCGATATCCTTGTTCAAACCCGGCGAAATGCAAATGCGGCCAAACGGTTTTTCAAAAGATTGGTCGCCCAGTTTGGTGAGCCAAGGGTTGTGATTACGGACAAGTTGCGCAGCTACATCAAGCCCGTCAGTGCCTTAGCACCGCAGGCTGACCACCGGGCCCACAAAGGATTGAATAATGCAATCGAAGTGTCGCACAGGCCAACCCGAAAGCGGGAGAAGTTGTTTGGTCGGTTCAAGTCACACCGACAAGCTCAGAGGTTTCTGTCCGCGCATGAACAGATCAACCTGATATTCCGTCCCCGCCGCTATCAACTCACCGCAACCTCATACCGCCACGCCCGCAGCGATGCGTTCAGCCTCTGGTCCGCTTACACCGCCGAAATGGCAGCATAACCCTGCCTTTTCCGATGCTTCACAATCGGCCGCCAACAACTTGGCAATACC
>NZ_JBQFOA010000035.1:0-1075 GCF_056532975.1 Ruegeria sp. H6 | reverse complement strand
CACAAAAACTGTCGCGGGATGGAGCAGCCCGGTAGCTCGTCAGGCTCATAACCTGAAGGTCGTAGGTTCAAATCCTACTCCCGCAACCAACTTAACTTCCGAAGCGCCCTCTTGGGCGCTTCTGTTGTTTTTGGACCCGTCAATCACCGCTTTTTGCTGCGCAATCGCCTGATCCGTCAGTTGTGGGTTGGCTTTCTCTTGTGTGGCCATCCCTAGGATGCCCGCGAGTGATCCATGAAGATCAGATACCAGACGGTTTTCGCCTACGTCCGGTGTCAAAACGATCTTATCGATCAATGATCGAACAATTTCCGTCGCCTCAGCGCGATGCTCAGGCGTGTTCAGTGTTTCGATCAATTTACCCACCTGTTCTTGATACAGGTGAGCCATGTTCGGATGCAGAAGCGGCGGCGCAACCTCAACATCCTTCAACATTTCTTCTAATTCCAATCTACGCGCCTCCAGCGAATGCATTTTATCGCGAATAGGGGCGACAGGTGCACCTTCGGCAATGGCGTCAACCATCTGGGATAGTTTCTTTTTCGTGGTGTTGAGTTCACGTCGGAATTGATTCGTTGCAGCGTCATGCTCGCGACGCAGCTTGTTCATGTGTTCCGTGAAGGCTTCACAAAAGACAGCGCAAAGCTCAGGTTCCATCAAGTGTTCTCTCAGAGCGCCGAGTACATCCTGTTCAAGCTTGCTTCGGTGTATGGACAAGCGGTTAGAGCATGTGCCTTTGTTGCGTGCTGTGGAGCAGCCGAGACGGTCATGAGAAATCATTGAGAAGCCGCCACCGCAACATCCACATTTGGTCAATCCAGAGAGCAGGTAGCGTGGTCGTTGCTTCGCCCAGAATTTGCTTCCTCGCTCGTCCAGTTTTTTCTGACGTGCTTTTACGGAGTGCCAAAGCTCCTCATCTATGGTCCGAAGCTCGGGCAAGTCACGGACGATCCAATCCGTCTCGGGATTCAATTTAGATATTCGCTTGAGCCTCCCCAACTGAACTGGTCCACCGTTATGTTTAGGAAACGGAGGACCACGAATGGCAAACAAGAGACCGAAGCCCGAAGAGATT
>NZ_JBQFOA010000034.1:0-1145 GCF_056532975.1 Ruegeria sp. H6 | reverse complement strand
CCGGGGGCCAGGTATTTGCGGCCCTCTTCGAAGGACGGATAGGCATTGCCGATGGCGCAGTTGTTGCCGATATCGGACGAGATGATCGCCTCTTTCGGCAGGGCGGCCTGGATCGCCCGCCACGCTTTGCGCGGGCTCAGCCAGTCGGGCTTGGCAGCGCGGGCACGCTCGTTCCAGGTGGTGCCCGGATCGTCCTGCTCGTGATCCATCGAGGTCAGTTCCTGCGCCCACCGCGACTTGGTCTCGGCGATCTTCGCCTTGCGCGCAGCGCGGCCCTCGTCACCGGCGGTGCCGGACAGCTGGGCCAGAATGTTGGTCGCCACGGTGGCCGCGTCGCCCACGATCCCGACCGAGACCTTCTTGGTCAGGCCGATGCGGTCCGGGTTGATGTCGACCTGGATGATCTTGGCGTCTGCGGGCCAGTATTCCAGGCCATAGCCCGGCAGGGTCGAGAACGGGTTCAGGCGGGTGCCGAGGCACAGCACCACGTCGGCCTCCTTGATCAGCTCCATGCCCGCTTTCGAGCCGTTATAGCCCAGCGGCCCGGCAAACAGCGGATGCGAACCCGGGAACGCGTCATTGTGCTGGTAGCCCACGCAGACCGGCGCATCCAGACGCTCGGCCAGGGCCTGCGATGCGGCGATGCCGCCCTTGGACAGCACCGTGCCCGCGCCGTTCAGGATCACCGGGTTGCGGGCGCTCGACAGCAGCGCGGCGGCTTCGGTCACGGCCGCGGCCCCGCCCTGGGGCAGTTCGAACTCGACAACCGCGGGCAGCTCGATATCGACAACCTGGGTAAAGAAATCCCGCGGGACGTTGATCTGCGCCGGTGCTGATGCGCGCTTGGCGTTCATGATCACACGGCTGAGCACTTCGGCCATGCGGCTGGGGTCGCGGACCTCTTCCTGATAGCAGACGCAATCTGCGAACATGCGCATCTGCTCCATCTCCTGGAACCCGCCCTGGCCCATGGTCTTGTTGGCCGCCTGTGGCGTCACCAGCAACAGCGGCGTGTGGTTCCAGTAGGCGGTTTTGACCGCGGTGACAAAGTTGGTGATGCCGGGGCCGTTCTGCGCGATCATCATCGACATCTTGCCGGTCGCGCGGGTGTAGCCATCGGCCATCATGCCGCCCGACCCTTCATG
>NZ_JBQFOA010000033.1:0-1181 GCF_056532975.1 Ruegeria sp. H6 | reverse complement strand
GCGACTTCGCCGAGGGATTCTTCGATGCGGATGAGCTGGTTGTATTTGGCCAACCGGTCTGATCGCGCCAGTGAGCCGGTTTTGATCTGGCCGCAATTCGTCGCCACCGCCAGATCGGCGATTGTGGCGTCCTCGGTCTCGCCCGAGCGGTGTGACATCACGTTGGTATAGCCCGCCCGGTGGGCCATATCGACCGCCCGCAGCGTCTCGGTCAGCGATCCGATCTGGTTCACCTTGACCAGCATCGAGTTCGCACAGCCATTGGCGATGCCCTCGGCCAGACGCGCGGGGTTGGTCACGAACAGATCGTCGCCCACCAGCTGCACCTTGTCGCCCAAAGCCTCGGTCAGGGCGCGCCAGCCGTCCCAGTCATCCTCGGACATGCCGTCCTCGATCGAGATGATTGGGTAATCCGCCACCAGCGCTGCCAGATAGGCTGCGTTCTCATCCGAGCTCAGGCTTTTCCCTTCGCCTGCAAGCACATATTTGCCGTCCTTGAAGTACTCGGTCGCCGCGCAATCCAGCGCCAGATGGATGTCATCGCCAGGGCGATAGCCCGCCTTTTCAATGGATTTCAGAATGAAATCCAGCGCCTCGCGGGTGCTGGCGATGTTGGGTGCAAAACCGCCCTCATCGCCCACACCCGTGGCCAGACCGGCGGCTGAAAGCTCTTTCTTCAGCGTATGAAACACCTCGGACCCCATGCGCACCGCCTCGCGGATATTGCGGGCCGAGACCGGCATGATCATGAATTCCTGGATGTCGATCGGGTTGTCGGCATGTTCGCCGCCATTGATGATGTTCATCATCGGCACCGGCAGGATGCGCGCCGATGTGCCGCCGACATAGCGATAGAGCGGCTGCGTGGTGAAATCCGCAGCCGCCTTGGCCGCGGCCAGCGAGACACCCAGAATGGCATTCGCGCCCAGCCGGCCCTTGTTGTCGGTGCCGTCCAGTTCGATCATCGCCTGATCGATGGCCACCTGCTCGGTCGCATCAAAGCCCAAAAGCTCTTCCGCGATCTCGCCATTCACCGCGGCGACCGCTTCGAGCACGCCCTTGCCCAGATAGCGGCTTTTGTCACCATCGCGCTTTTCCACCGCCTCATAGGCCCCGGTCGACGCCCCAGACGGCACCGCCGCCCGACCCATCGTCCCGTCTTCGAGGATCACATCAACCTC
>NZ_JBQFOA010000032.1:0-1217 GCF_056532975.1 Ruegeria sp. H6 | reverse complement strand
TGAGCAGCCTCATCTGACTGGTCCAACCTGATTGTTAGTGCATCGTCGGCTTGTTATCCATTGGGATGATGGTTTCGGGTGCTGGCGGGCGATAGCCCAGAGCACTGTGGGGCCGCTTTGTGTTGTAGTGGTTCCTCCATTGTTCGATCAGAATTTGAGCTTCGCGTAGGCTGTAGAAGATCTCACCGTTGAGTAGCTCATCCCTGAACCTGCCATTGAAACTTTCACAGTATCCGTTCTCCCACGGGCTCCCAGGTTCAATGTAAGCCGTCTGGGCGCCAACTGCGGCGATCCAGTCTCGGACGACCTGGGCGACAAATTCCGACCCATTGTCTGAACGTATGAAGCGGGGTGCACCCCGCAGTATGAACAGATCCGTCAGGGCATCGATCACATCGACCGAGTTCAGCTTGCGCTTCACTCTAATCGCCAGGCACTCCCGGCTGTGCTCATCAAGGATGTTCAGCGTCCGAAAAGCTTTGCCATCGTCAGTTCGGCAATGAACAAAGTCATAGGACCACACGTGGTTGCGATACTCCGGCCTCAGCCGAACACACGAGCCATCGTTCAGCCAGAGCCGTCCTTTCTTCGGTTGTTTCACTGGTACTTTCAGCCCCTCTCGTCGCCAAAGCCGTTCAATTCGCCCATCGCTGACAGACCATCCGGCCTCTCTCAGCAGCGCAGCGATCCTGCGATAGCCAAATCGGCCGTACTGTCGAGCCAACTCGATCATGTCGGCGACCAGTCGGTCTTCGTCTGCGCGACCTTGTGGGACCCGCCGCTGCGTGGACCGGTGTTGCCCCAGCACGCGACAGGCGCGTCTCTCGGAAACGTTCAGCTGGTTACGGACATGATCGATGCAGGCACGACGACGAGCGGGGCTCAAAAGTTTCCCTTTGCGGCTTCCGTCAGGATCAGCTTGTCCAGAGTCAGATCAGACACCGCGCGTCTCAGCCGCTCGTTCTCTTTCTGAAGCCGTTTCAGTTCCTTCAATTGATCAACACCCATTCCACCGTACTTCTTCCGCCAGCGGTAATAGGTTTGCTCAACAACGCCGATCTGCCTGATCGCATCAAGTCGGGACATGCCTTGCCCCATCAAAACTTCAACCTGCCGTAACTTCGAGACAATCTCTTCGGGCTTCGGTCTCTTGTTTGCCATTCGTGGTCCTCCGTTTCCTAAACATAACGGTGGACCAGTTCAGTTGGGGAGGCTCA
>NZ_JBQFOA010000031.1:0-1276 GCF_056532975.1 Ruegeria sp. H6 | reverse complement strand
AAAAGGCCGCCCCATTGTTGGGGCGGCCTTCTTTCGTTCGATGGAGTGGGCTCTCATTGCTCTTTCAGAGCAACTGCCGCAACCAGTCGGCAGAGCCGACTTACTCGATGATTTTCGAGACGACGCCGGCGCCGACGGTGCGGCCGCCTTCGCGGATCGCGAAGCGCAGGCCGTCTTCCATCGCGATCGGTG
Source organism: Ruegeria sp. H6 (assembly GCF_056532975.1). Taxonomy (NCBI): domain Bacteria; kingdom Pseudomonadati; phylum Pseudomonadota; class Alphaproteobacteria; order Rhodobacterales; family Roseobacteraceae; genus Ruegeria; species Ruegeria sp. H6. The sequence continues at coordinate 1,084 of NZ_JBQFOA010000031.1, read as the reverse complement.
CGATCAGCTCGACGGTGAAGCCGACATTGTCGCCGGGCATAACCATCTCGGTGCCAGCCGCCAGGGTCACGGTGCCGGTCACGTCAGTCGTACGGAAGTAGAACTGCGGGCGGTAGTTCGCGAAGAACGGCGTGTGACGGCCACCCTCTTCCTTGGTCAGGATATAGGCTTCGGCTTCGAACTTGGTGTGCGGTGTCACCGAACCCGGCTTACACAGAACCTGGCCACGCTCAACGCCGTCACGGTCGATACCGCGCAGCAGGGCGCCGATGTTGTCGCCCGCTTCACCGCGATCCAGCAGCTTGCGGAACATTTCAACACCGGTACAGGTGGTTTTCTGAGTGTCGCGGATGCCGACGATTTCGATCTCGTCGCCCACGTTGATCACGCCACGCTCGACACGGCCGGTCACAACGGTACCACGACCCGAGATCGAGAACACGTCTTCAACAGGCATCAGGAACGGCTTGTCAACTTCACGCTCAGGGGTGTCGATGTAGTCATCAACAGCCGCCATCAGTTCCTTGATCTTCTCTTCGCCGATCTCAGGGTTGTTGCCTTCCATCGCGGCCAGAGCCGAACCTGCGATGATCGGAACATCGTCGCCGGGGTAGTCGTAGCTGGACAGCAGCTCGCGCACTTCCATCTCAACCAGTTCCAGCAGCTCTTCGTCGTCAACCTGGTCCACTTTGTTCATGAACACGACCATCTTCGGGATGCCAACCTGGCGGCCCAGCAGGATGTGCTCGCGGGTCTGCGGCATCGGGCCGTCAGCAGCGTTCACAACCAGGATCGCGCCGTCCATCTGGGCAGCACCGGTGATCATGTTCTTGACGTAGTCGGCGTGGCCGGGGCAGTCAACGTGCGCATAGTGGCGATTATCCGTCTCGTATTCCACGTGCGCGGTCGAGATGGTGATGCCGCGTGCTTTCTCTTCCGGCGCGCCGTCAATCTGGTCATACGCACGGAAGTCACCAAAATACTTCGTGATCGCTGCCGTCAGCGTCGTCTTCCCGTGGTCAACGTGGCCAATCGTGCCAATGTTAACGTGCGGCTTTGTACGCTCAAACTTTTCCTTTGCCAT
>NZ_JBQFOA010000030.1:0-2471 GCF_056532975.1 Ruegeria sp. H6 | reverse complement strand
TGTCAATCGGCATTCAAACCTGACCCCCTATCGGCGCCCAATATTGACCCCCTTGATGCTGAGCAGGCCCGGCGCTGCGTAGTCTCCATTTAACGCAGCAGTGGCGGGCCTGCGGGGTTTCGGATTTGCGTTATGCGCGGTTTTTGAAGCGCCAGCTTTCGTTGCCGGTCTCGACGATCTCGCAATGGTGGGTGAGCCTGTCGAGGAGCGCGGTGGTCATTTTGGCATCACCGAAGACGCTGGGCCATTCCCCGAAGGCCAGGTTCGTGGTGACGATGATCGAGGTGCGCTCATAGAGCTTGCTGATCAGGTGGAACAAAAGCTGACCGCCGGTCTGCGCAAAGGGCAGATAACCCAACTCATCAAGGATCAGGAAGTCGAGCCGTGAGATGAGGTCGGCGGTTCGGCCCTGCCGTTCTGCACGGGCTTCGGCGTCGAGCTTGTTCACGAGATCGACGACATTGAAGAACCGCCCACGCCAGCCAGCTCGGATGCAGGCGCGGGCGATGCTAACGGCAAGATGGGTTTTGCCGGTGCCTGTGCCGCCGATCAGGACGAGGTTGCGTTGATGGTCGAGGAAGTCCCCACTTGCCAGGTCACGGATCAGCGTCTCGTTGACCTCGGCGGCCTCGAAGTCGAACTCTTCCAGTTCTTTGGCCAGGGGCAGTTTGGCAATGGTCATCTGGTATTTGACCGAGCGGGCTTGCTTCTCGCGGATCTCGGCGGTGAGCAAATCCCCTATGATCTGTTGCGGCTCATGCTGGCGTTTGACGGCGGTGGTCAGGACCTCGTCATACGCTGCTCTCATTCCGTAGAGCTTCAGCTTTCCCATCGCGTCGATCACGTCTGAACGTTCCATCTGCCTTTCTCCTCAAGCTGTCGTATCGGTCGCAGTCTGCAATTGGCTCGCAGGCCAGCTGCAGCGCGTCCGGGGTGGTAATGGTCAAGGGTGGTGGCGGCTCGCGGTGCCGGGCCAGGATGTTCAGCACGACGCCAGCCGAATGAACGTTGTGGCTGAGGGCTTCGGCACATGCGGCCTCGACCGCATCGATCCCGTCGGTCAGCACGGCGCTGAGGATGTCGACCATCTGTCGGTCGCCGCCGGGCTGGTGTTCCAGTTTGCGCCACACGCGTCGGATTGGCACCGGCAACTCCCACTCCTTGAACGGCGCCCCGTTGCGAAGGGCACCAGGTTTGCGGGCCAGAACGGGTATGTAATGCAGGGGATCAAAGATGGTTTTATCCCGCCCGAACGCCCTAGCGTGACCGCCGACAATCCGGCCGTCCTGCCAGCATTCCAGCCGGTCCGCATAGGCGCGGATCTCCACCGGCCGCCCCACTGCACGGGCATCGACCGAGTACCTGTTCTTGTCGAAGCGGATCAGACAGGTCTTTGACACCGACGCTGGAACTGCGTGGAACCCATCGAACGGGCCGACGTAAGGAACAAGGCTTGGGCGCTCGTCTTCGAACACCTCCCAGATTGTCCTGTCCCGCAGCTCCGGATGTTTGTTGGCCCGGGCATAGGCCAGGCACCGATCTTCCAGCCAGGCGTTCAGCTCGGCATAGGATTTGAACTTCGGGCGTGGCACGAAGAACCGCCGTCGGATCACACCGACCTGGTTCTCGACCTGGCCCTTCTCCCAACCGGACGCAGGCGTGCAGGCCACGGGGTCGACCAGATAATGCCCGCACATTTGCTGGAACCGCCGATTGTAAGCGCGATCCTTGCCCACGAAGATCGCATCCACTGCCGTCTTCATATTATCGTAGATGCCTCGGGCGCAGGCGCCGCCGAAGAAGGCGAACGCCTTGTCGTGGGCGTCGAACACCATCTCCTGCGTCTCGCGGGGGTAAGCCCGGACAAACGGCATCCGGCTGTGGCTCAGGCGAACATGCGCAACCTTCACCGTCACGGTTGCACCATCGATCAGAACGGTCTCATGGCTCCAGTCGAACTGGTAGGCTTCGCCGGGATCGAAGCTCAGCGGAACATACGCCGCTGCAGATGCCTCCCGCGTCGCCTTCGACCAACTGGCCGCATATCGGCGAACCGCATCGTAACTGCCGTCATAGCCGCGATTGCGCAGTTCTTCGTAGACCCGGACAAGTGTCAGACGCTGGCGCTTGGGCTGCCGGGCGTTCTCGGCAAGCATCTCGTCCAGGTCGGAACGCCAGGGATCGATCTTCGGCCGGGGCTGCGTCGAACGGTCATAGCTGAACTCCGTTGCACCCGAACGCACCACCTTGCGCACCGTGTTCCGCGACACTCGCAGCTCACGGCAGATCTGCTTGATCGACTTACCCTGGATGAAATACGCCCGCCTGACCTTCGCAATCGTTTCCACAACCAACATCCCCAAACCGCTCCCTCAAGCCTTTGAGGAAGCTTCTGAACAGAAATATCAGGGGGGTCACTTTTGGACGCCGATTACCCCAATACAGGGGTCAATTTTGCATGCCGTTTCACA
>NZ_JBQFOA010000029.1:0-3707 GCF_056532975.1 Ruegeria sp. H6 | reverse complement strand
ATCACAGCGTTCGCAGCCGCAGCCTTTATGGCTCCTGCGGTTTATGCGGAGGAGTTTATAACGATTGGCACGGGGGGTGTTACGGGGGTTTATTATCCGACGGGTGGCGCGATTTGTCGGTTGGTGAACAAGGGCCGGAAAGAGCATGGGGTTCGGTGTTCTGTGGAATCGACCGGTGGGTCGGTGTACAACATCAACACCATTCGCGAGGGCGAGTTGGAGTTTGGTGTGGCCCAATCCGACTGGCAGTATCACGCGTATAACGGCACCTCGAAATTCGAAGACGCGGGCGCGTTTGACGGGCTGCGGGCGGTGTTCTCGGTGCATCCCGAGCCGTTCACCGTTGTGGCGCGGGCCGATGCGGGCATCAGCAGCTTTGAAGACCTCAAGGGCAAGCGTGTGAACATCGGCAACCCGGGTTCCGGTCAGCGCGGTACCATGGATGTGGTTCTGGAAGCGATGGGCTGGACCATCGATGATTTCGAACTGGCCTCGGAACTGAAAGCGGCCGAGCAGTCGGCGGCGCTGTGCGACAACCAGCTGGATGCGATGATCTACACGGTGGGTCATCCGTCGGGCTCGATCCAGGAAGCGACCACCGCGTGTGATTCCGTTCTGGTGAACGTAACCGGTGACGCGATCCAGGGTCTGATCGACAACAACTCGTACTACCGCACCGCGACCATTCCGGGCGGCATGTATCGCGGCTCGGACGGTGACACCACGACCTTTGGTGTGGGCGCGACCTTCGTGACCTCGGCAGACGTGTCGGATGACGCGGTCTATGCGGTTGTCAGCTCGGTCTTTGAAAACTTCGACGACTTCAAAAAGCTGCACCCCGCATTTGCCAACCTGCAGCCGGAAGAGATGATTGCGGATGGTTTGTCGGCGCCGCTGCATCCGGGGGCCGAGAAGTACTACAAGGAAAAAGGCTGGCTGCAGTAAGCCGGATCTGATGGGGGCGCGCCTGTGACGGGCGCGCCCTTTTTTACACACCCGGGGAGCGGGTGAAGATGAGGCCGAAACGGCCCGCAAGATCGCACAGCGACGGGGAGACGCCTGATGAGTTCCGACACACAATCCAACCGCCCGCTATCCGAAGAAGAGCTTCAGGATCTGGTCGCCTCATCCGATGCGGGGGCGCGCAATCCGGCGGGCAATGTGGGGCTGTTTCTGGCCATTGTCGCGGTGCTGTGGTCGGTCTTTCAGGTGGTGCTGGCCTCGCCCTTGTCGAATGCGCTGCTGCCGGGCAGCGTGGTGAACAACTCGCGCCAGATCCATCTGGCCTTTGCGATCTTTTTGGCCTTTGCGGCCTATCCGGCGCTGAAATCCAGCCCGCGCAATTACATCCCCATCCAGGATTGGATCATGGGCGTGGTGGGCGCGGTAATCGCGCTTTATGGCTATATCTTCTACGAAAAAGTTGTGAACAACGGGTTACTGGCCGACGACGTGGACAAATGGGTCGCGCTCGGCGGGTTGCTGCTGCTGTTTGAGGCCGCGCGGCGTGCGCTTGGCCCGGCGATGGCGATCATTGCGACGATTTTCCTGGCTTATGTGTTCTTTGGCTCGTCCGACTGGGTGCCCGAGGTGATCCAGTGGAAGGGTGCCAGCCTGAAAAAGGCCATGAGCCATATGTGGATCACGTCCGAGGGTGTCTTTGGTATCGCGCTTGGCGTGTCGACCAAGTTCGTCTTCCTCTTCGTGCTGTTTGGCGCGCTGCTGGATAAGGCGGGCGCGGGCAATTACTTTATCAAGATGGCCTTTGGCGCGCTGGGACACCTGCGCGGCGGCCCGGCCAAGGCGGCTGTGGTGGGCTCGGCGGCGACCGGCCTGATCTCGGGCTCGTCGATTGCGAACGTTGTGACCACCGGCACCTTTACCATCCCGCTGATGAAGCGGGTGGGCTTTTCCAGCGAACAGGCGGGCTCGGTCGAGGTCGCCAGTTCCGTGAATGGCCAGATCATGCCGCCGGTGATGGGCGCTGCGGCCTTCCTGATGGTGGAATATGTGGGCATTTCCTATGTCGAGGTGATCACTCACGCCTTCCTGCCCGCCGCAATCTCCTACATCGCGCTGGTCTATATCGTGCACCTTGAGGCGGTGAAGCGGAACATGCCGACGCTGGGTGACCGCGTGGTCTCGATGGGCCGCACAATCGGCGGCATGGCGGTGTTCTTTGTGGGCTTTGCCGGGCTCTGCTATGGCATTCAGTATCCGATCAAGGGCATCATTGCGCTGATCCCGGATGCGTCGGGTCTGGTGCTGTCGGCGCTGGTTGTGGTGGCCTATCTGTTCCTGCTGAAACTGGCCTCGGGCGTCGAGGATCTGGTGCCCGATGATCCCAACGCCAAAGAGGTCGAACTGCCGGTGATTGCCGATATCTACAAGGCCGGTCTGCATTACCTGCTGCCGATCATCGTGCTGGTCTACTTCCTGATGATCGAGCAGAAATCGCCGGGCCTGTCGGCCTTCTGGGCGACCTCGCTGCTGTTCGTGATCCTGCTGACGCAGAAGCCGATGAAGTCGATCTTCCGCGGTGAGAACAACACCGTCAACGCCTTCCGCGACGGGGTTGCCGACCTGTGGAACGGGTTGATCGACGGCGCGCGCAACATGATCGGCATCGCGCTGGCCACCGCCACCGCGGGTGTGATCGTGGGCACCGTGACGCTGACCGGCGTGGGGCAGGTGATGGCCGATCTGGTCGAGTTCCTGTCGGGCGGCAACCTGATCGCCATGCTGGCGCTGGTGGGTCTGCTCAGCCTCATTCTGGGCATGGGCCTGCCGACCACGGCGAACTATATCGTTGTCAGCTCGCTGATGGCCGGTGTTGTGGTTGAGCTGGGCGCGCAGGACGGTCTGATCGTGCCGCTGATCGCGGTGCATCTGTTTGTGTTCTACTTCGGCATCATGGCCGATGTGACACCACCCGTGGGACTGGCCAGCTTTGCCGCTGCCGCCGTGTCGGGCGGGGATGCGATCAAGACGGGCTTTACCGCCTTCTTCTACAGCTTGCGCACCGTGGCGCTGCCGTTTGTGTTCATCTTCAACACTGATCTGCTGCTGATCGATGTGGGCTGGGTGCAGGGCATTCTGGTGGCGATCTCCGCCACCATCGCGATCCTGATCTTCACCGCCGGCACCATGGGCTGGTTCCTGACCCGCAACCGCATCTATGAAAGCGTGGCGCTGATCCTGATTGCCTTTGCGCTGTTCCGGCCGGACTTCTTCATGAACCGGATCGCGCCGCCCTTTGCGCAGATCGAACCGGCGCAGCTGGAACAAGCGGTGGGCGAGGCCGCCCCGGGCAGTTCCTTGCGCATCGAGGTTGCAGGCCCCGATTTTGACACCGGCAACATGACCGAGACCACCGTGGTCTTGACCGTCGGCGACGAGGCGGACGGTGCCGCCCGGGTCGAAGCGCTGGGTCTGATCACGCTGAACGAGGATGGTCTGGTCAAACTGGACGAGCCGCTCTTTGGCACGGCGGTCGCGGATGAGCTGTCGAACTTCGACTACTACGCCGACGAGCCCGTCCGCATCACCACCGTGCAGGCCCCCCAGAACCAGCCCCCCAAAGAGCTGATGTTCATCCCCGCGCTCATCCTGCTCGCCCTCATCGCCTTCCTGCAAAAAAACCGCGCAGCCCGCACAAATGAACAAGAGGTAACACCATGATAAAATCCGTCCTCTGTGCCGTGGAT
>NZ_JBQFOA010000028.1:0-4488 GCF_056532975.1 Ruegeria sp. H6 | reverse complement strand
AAAAACCCCGTCTTTTTAGGCGGGGTTTTTGTGTTTTGTTTTATTCGGCGGCGTCTTGGTATTCTGACATGGGTGGGCATGTGCAGATGAGGTTTCGGTCACCGTATGCGTTGTCGACGCGGTTGACGGGGGACCAGTATTTGTCGACGCCCATGGAGCCCGGAGGAAAGCAGGCCTGTTCGCGGCTATAGGGCCGGTCCCAGTCGCCGACCAGATCGCGCACCGTGTGGGGGGCGTTTTTCAGCGGGTTGTTTTCCGCATCGATCTTGCCGTCGATGATGTCCTGCGCCTCGGAGCGGATCGACAGCATGGCCTCGCAGAAACGGTCCAGCTCGTCCTTGGGTTCAGATTCCGTGGGCTCCACCATCAGGGTGCCTGCCACCGGCCAGGACATGGTCGGCGCGTGGAAGCCGCTGTCCACCAGACGTTTGGCGATGTCATCAACACTGACATGCGCGGCCTCGTCCAGGGGGCGGGTGTCGAGGATGCATTCATGCGCCACCCGGCCCGTCTCGGACGTGTAGAGGATCGGATAGGCCTCTGCCAGACGCGCGGCGATGTAGTTGGCGTTCAGGATCGCCACTTTGGTCGCCTGCGTCAGACCCGCACCGCCCATCAGCAGCACATAGGCCCAGCTGACCGGCAGGATCGAAGGCGAGCCAAAGGGTGCGGCCGAGACCGGGCCCACGGCAGTGCCGTATTCCGGGTGGCCGGGCAGGTGCTCTTCCAGATGCGCCTTGACGCCGATCGGACCCATGCCGGGGCCGCCCCCGCCATGGGGGATGCAGAAGGTCTTGTGCAGGTTCAGGTGGCTGACATCGCCGCCAATATCGCCGGGACGCGACAGGCCGACCATGGCGTTCATGTTGGCGCCGTCGATATAGACCTGACCGCCGTGGTCATGGGTGATCTGGCAGACCTCCTGCACGGTGGTCTCAAAGACGCCATGGGTCGAGGGATAGGTGATCATGCAGCCGGCCAGATGATCGGAATGCTTTTCCGCCTTGGCGCGGAAATCGTTCAGATCAATATTGCCGTTCTCATCCGCCTGCACCGGCACCACCTGCCAGCCCACCATCTGCGCCGAGGCCGGGTTGGTCCCGTGCGCCGAGGTCGGGATCAGGCAGACATTGCGGTGCCCTTCGCCGCGCGCGAAGTGATAGTTGCGGATGGTCAGCAGCCCTGCGTACTCACCCTGCGCGCCCGAGTTGGGCTGTTGGCTGATCGCGTCATAGCCGGTGATCTGGCACAGCTTGTCGTTCAGGTCGTCGATCATCTGACGATAGCCCTGCGCCTGATCTTGAGGGCAGAACGGGTGCAGGTTGCCGAACTCGGGCCAGGTGACCGGGATCATCTCGATCGTGGCGTTCAGCTTCATGGTGCAGGATCCCAGCGGGATCATCGCCCGATCCAGCGCCAGATCGCGGTCGGCCAGACGGCGCATGTACCGCGTGATCTCGGCCTCGGCCCGGTTCTTGTGGAAGATCGGGTGGGTCAGATACGCGCTTTCGCGCAGCGCATGTTCCGGCAGGCGGTAAAGCTTGTTCGAGCTGTCATCTGTCTTGTCGATGCCAAAGGCGCCCCAGACCGCCTCGATGGTCTCGGGGCGGGTCTGTTCGTCCAGGCTGATGCCGACCTTGGTCTCGCCCACCTTGCGCAGGTTCACACCGCGGGCCACGGCAGCCTCCATGACGACGTTTTGCAGATGGCCAACTTCGACCGTGATGGTGTCAAAGAACACCTCGGGTTCGACGGCAAAGCCCGCCTCTTCCAGACCGGCGGCCAGGCGCGAGGTCTTGCGGTGTACCGATTGCGCGATGGCCTTGATCCCATCGGGACCGTGATAAACCGCATACATCGAGGCAATCACCGCCAGCAGCGCCTGCGCGGTGCAGACGTTCGAGTTCGCCTTTTCACGCCGAATATGCTGCTCGCGGGTCTGCAGCGCCAGACGATAGGCTTTGTTGCCGCGCGCGTCGATGCTGACACCGATGATCCGGCCCGGCATCGAGCGCTTCAGCTTGTCGGTGGTCGCCATATAGGCCGCGTGCGGCCCGCCATAGCCCATCGGCACACCAAAGCGCTGGGTCGAGCCGATGGCGATATCCGCGCCCATCTCGCCGGGGGATTTCAGCAACGCCAGCGACAGGATGTCAGCGGCGACGATGGCAATCGCCTTGTGTTCATGCAGCGCCGCGATCTCGGCCGAGAAGTCGCGCACGTGACCGTGGGTGCCGGGATATTGGAAGATCGCGCCAAAGACGGCACCTGCGTCCAGGCTGTCGGGATCCCCCACCTGCACGTCGATGCCCAGAGGCTCGGCCCGGGTTTTGATCACCGCGATGGTTTGCGGGTGGCAGTTTTTATCGACAAAGAACGCCGCATTGTTGGCCTTGGACCGGCCGCCGCGCTTGGCCATGGCCATGGCTTCGGCCGCCGCAGTCGCTTCGTCGAGCAGCGAGGCATTGGCCACGTCCAGCCCGGTCAGGTCGCTGACCATGGTCTGGAAGTTCAACAGCGCCTCAAGCCGGCCCTGAGAGATCTCGGGCTGATAGGGCGTGTAGGCCGTATACCAGGCCGGGTTTTCCAGGATGTTGCGCAGGATCGGCGCGGGCGTGGTGGTGCCATAGTACCCCTGACCGATCAGCGAGGTCAGAACCTTGTTCTTGCTCGCCACCTCTTTCATGTGGAACAGAGCGTCACGCTCGGTCATCGCCGGACCCCAGTCCAGCGGTTCCTTCTGCCGGATCGCGGGCGGGACCGTGGCGTCGATCAACGCGTCCAGGGTCTTGAAGCCGATCACCTTGAGCATGTCGCGCATCTCGGTCGGGCTGGGCCCGATATGGCGGCGGTTGGCGAAGTCATAGGCTTCGTAATCGGTCAGTTTGAAAGCCATCGTTGCGCTCCTCACGGAATGTCTCGCCCGGCCGCTCAGGCAGACGCCTTCGGCGAGAGTATTTGGAAAAAGATGAAGCTGGGGAGCCCCAATATCAGGGCTCCGGCAGTATCAGCCGATGAAGGCCTTGTAGCCAGCCTCATCCATCAGATCTTCAAGCTGCGCGGCGTCCGTGATCTTGATCTTGTAGATCCACGCCTCGCCCTCGGGGTCTTCGTTCAGCGCGCCGGGATTGTCGGCCAGCGCCTCGTTCACCTCGACAATCTCGCCATCGACCGGGGCATAGAGCTCGGACGCAGCCTTGACGGATTCGATCACGCCGATCTCGCCGTCTTTTTCGAACTCGTCGCCCGCTTCCTGCTGCTCGACAAAGACCACATCGCCCAGCTGTTCGGCGGCGTGTTTGGTGATGCCCAGCGTGGCGGTGTCGCCCTCAACAGCCAGCCATTCATGTTCTTCGGAATAATAGGTTGCCATGTCTCTCTCTCCTGACTTCAACGCTTGTAATTCTGAGTGACAAAGGGCAGCGCCACGATCTCGGCCGGTTGCGGCTTGCCCCGGATGATCAGATTGACCGCCTCGCCCGGCGCGCCATGGCCTTTGCTCACATAGCCCATCGCAACCGGTCCGCCCACCGTGGGGCCAAACCCGCCCGAGGTGATCTGACCGATGCTGTTGCCTTCGGTACATTGGATTTCCACGCCCTGACGCGCAGGCGCGCGCCCCGCAGGCTTGATCCCCACCAGCTTGCGCGCGGGCCCCTCGGCCAGTTCCTTTTGCACGCGCGCCGCACCCGGAAAGCCACCCTCTTCCTTGCGGCGTTTCTGGATCGCCCAGGCCAGCGAGGCCTCGATCGGCGAGGTGCTCTGGTCAATGTCATTGCCATAAAGGCACAAGCCTGCCTCCAGCCGCAGGCTGTCGCGCGCGCCAAGGCCCGCCGGTTCGCAATCTTCATGCGCCAGGAAGGCCTTGCTGATCTCGATCGCCTTGTCCTCGGGGATCGAGATCTCATACCCGTCCTCGCCCGTGTACCCCAGCCGCGAGATCCGGCATTCCACACCGTTGATCTCGGCCAGCGTGGTTTCCATGAAGGTCAGACCCCGCGCCGCGGGGCAGAGCGCGCCTACCACATCCTCGGCCTTGGGGCCCTGCACAGCCACCAGCGCGCGGTCGAAGATCTCGGTCACTTCGACGCCTTCAAGGTTCGCTTTCATATGCGGAATATCCTGATGCCGCAGCGCCGCGTTCACCACCACAAAGTAATGATCCCCCGCATTCGACACGATCAGGTCATCCATGATCCCGCCGTCCTCGTTCGTGAAGAACCCGTACCGCGCCTTGCCTTCCTTCAGCGTCGCATAGGCCTGCGGGCACAAAGCTTCCAGCTTCTCCCCCACATCCTCACCGCGCAGAATAACCTGGCCCATATGGCTCACATCAAACAACGCCGCCTTCTCACGACACTGCGCATGCTCCCCCATAATCCCCAAAGAATACTGAACAGGCATCTCCCAGCCCGCAAAATCAACCAACTTACCTCCCAACTCAACATGCAAAGCATAAAGTGGAGTGCGACTAAGTGAGGTCATGAC
>NZ_JBQFOA010000027.1:2500-6313 GCF_056532975.1 Ruegeria sp. H6 | reverse complement strand
TTGGTTGCGGGAGTAGGATTTGAACCTACGACCTTCAGGTTATGAGCCTGACGAGCTACCGGGCTGCTCCATCCCGCGACAGTTTTTGTGACCTACCGCTTACGCTACTTGAGGTCTTGTATTGGCCTACCGCCTATTCGGCTACTTGAGGCCATTGTCGGCCTATCGCTTACGCTGCTTGAGGCCGGGTCGTATTCTGCTGATCGTTTAGAGAGGTTGTTGGGCTTTTACTAGGTTTGGCGGTGACCTACTCTCCCGGGGCTTAAGCCCAAGTACCATTGGCGCGGCAGTGCTTAACTTCCGGGTTCGGGATGGGACCGGGTGTTTCACTTGCGCTATGACCACCAAACCGAGGAAAAGCCCACGTCGCGTCTTTGCCTTTGGCAAAGCGCGACGCGCAGGAGGCAGCGTATTCGCGAAGCGGATGCGCGTTCCTGCACGGTTGTAGTTATCAACCAACATCGCGGCTAGGTGCTACGAAGTCATCCATGTTCAAGGTGTGTATGCTTTTGGTCTTGTTTGATCGCCTACCGTCTCTCCTTGAGGCGGTAGTTTCATCTTTCCATTACTGGATCAAATCAAGCCTATCGGGCGATTAGTACCGGTCAACTGAACGCATTACTGCGCTTACATCTCCGGCCTATTGACGTGGTGGTCTTCCACGGCCCTCAGGGAGACCTTGTTTTGAGGGGGGCTTCCCGCTTAGATGCCTTCAGCGGTTATCCTGTCCGATCATAGCTACCCAGCACTGCCGTTGGCACGACAACTGGTCCACCAGTGGATCGTTCACCCCGGTCCTCTCGTACTAGGGGCAACTCCTCTCAAGTCTCCTACACCCACGGCAGATAGGGACCGAACTGTCTCACGACGTTCTAAACCCAGCTCACGTACCTCTTTAAACGGCGAACAGCCGTACCCTTGGGACCTGCTCCAGCCCCAGGATGAGATGAGCCGACATCGAGGTGCCAAACACTGCCGTCGATATGGACTCTTGGGCAGTATCAGCCTGTTATCCCCGGCGTACCTTTTATCCGTTGAGCGATGGCCCTTCCACTCGGGACCACCGGATCACTATGGCCGTCTTTCGACTCTGCTCGACTTGTCAGTCTTGCAGTCAGGCTGGCTTCTGCCATTGCACTCAACGAGCGATTTCCGACCGCTCTGAGCCAACCTTCGCGCGCCTCCGTTACGCTTTAGGAGGCGACCGCCCCAGTCAAACTACCCGCCACGCAGGGTCCCGGATCCGGATAACGGACCGCGGTTAGACATCAAGAGTGCGAAGGGTGGTATCTCAAGGGAGGCTCCACAGGGACTTGCGTTCCTGCTTCAAAGCCTACCACCTATCCTGCACATCACAATCCTGATGCCAGTGCGAAGCTGTAGTAAAGGTGCACGGGGTCTTTCCGTCTAACCGCGGGAAGCCTGCATCTTGACAGGCAATTCAATTTCGCTGAGTCGATGTTGGAGACAGCGGGGAAGTCGTTACGCCATTCGTGCAGGTCGGAACTTACCCGACAAGGAATTTCGCTACCTTAGGACCGTTATAGTTACGGCCGCCGTTTACCTGGGCTTCAATTCAAGGCTCTCACCTCTCCTTTTAACCTTCAGGCACCGGGCAGGCGTCAGACCCTATACGTCGTCTTGCGACTTCGCAGAGCCCTGTGTTTTTAATAAACAGTCGCCACCCCCTGGTTTGTGCCCCCAGCCCCTAGTTGCCTAGGAACCGGGCCTCCTTCTCGCGAACTTACGGAGGTATTTTGCCGAGTTCCTTCAACATCGTTCTCTCAAGCGCCTTGGTATGCTCTACCAGTCCACCTGTGTCGGTTTAGGGTACGGTCTCATGGAGGGCTATTTCCAGGAACCACTCAGCAGCCCAATCAATCCGATAAGATTGAACTACACCTGTGATCCGTCACATCCTCCTGGCCCAGGAATATTAACCTGGTTCCCATCGCCTACGCCTTTCGGCCTCGGCTTAGGGGCCGGCTTACCCTGCTCAGATTAGCTTTAAGCAGGAACCCTTGGACTTTCGGCGAGAGTGTCTCTCACACTCTTTGTCGCTACTCATGTCATCATTCTCACTAGTGATCTCTCCACCGGATGGCTCACGCCCCGGCTTCATCGAAAAGATTCTGATCCTCCATGGCGCCCCGAAGGACGCTAAAGAGGATGAATCTTATGTCACACTACGCTCTGCTACCGATGCTTACGCATCCCTAGACTTCGGCTCATGGCTTGAGCCCCGTTACATCTTCGCCGCAGGACAACTTATTTAGACCAGTGAGCTGTTACGCTATCTTTAAAGGATGGCTGCTTCTAAGCCAACCTCCTGGTTGTTTTGGTCGTCCCACCTGCTTTCCCACTTAGCCATGAATTGGGGGCCTTAGTCGTAGGTCAGGGTTGTTTCCCTCTCCACTACGGACGTTAGCATCCGCAGTGTGTCTGCCATCTAGTACTCCCGGGTATTCGGAGTTTGGTTAGGATCAGTAAGCCTGTGGGGCCCCATTACCCATCCAGTGCTCTACCCCCCGGGGTATTCGGATGACGCTCTACCTAAATAGATTTCGCAGAGAACCAGCTATCTCCGAGTTTGATTGGCCTTTCACCCCTAGGCACAGCTCATCCCGATCCTTTTCAACGGATGTGGGTTCGGTCCTCCAGTAAGTGTTACCTTACCTTCAACCTGGCCATGCCTAGATCACTCGGTTTCGGGTCTGATCCCACGAACTCATACGCCCTATTAAGACTCGCTTTCGCTACGCCTACACCTAACGGCTTAAGCTTGCTCGTAAGACCAAGTCGATGACCCATTATACAAAAGGTACGCCGTCAGATCTCGAGGATCCTCCGACTGATTGTAGGCGTTCGGTTTCAGGTACTGTTTCACTCCCCTCGTCGGGGTGCTTTTCACCTTTCCCTCACGGTACTGGTTCGCTATCGGTCAGCAAGGAGTACTTAGCCTTCGAAGGTGGTCCTCCGATCTTCAGACAGAATTTCACGTGTTCCGCCCTACTTAATACGTCCATCAGAGCTTAGAATACGGGGCTGTCACCCGCTATGGCCATGCTTCCCAACATGTTCTTCTCACTCATCTGGCTCGGCTGGTCCCCGTTCGCTCGCCGCTACTAGGGGAGTATCAATTGATTTCCTTTCCTCCGGGTACTTAGATGTTTCAGTTCCCCGGGTTTGCTCTTAAAACCCTATGTATTCAGGTCTTAAGTACCTGTTTATGCTCATTATTGATTAGCAGAACTAACAATAACAAACATTCAGGTGGGTTGCCCCATTCAGAGATCCATGGATCAAAGCTTATTCTCAGCTCCCCATGGCTTATCGCAGAGTATCACGTCTTTCATCGCCTCTTGCTGCCAAGGCATTCACCAAACGCCCTTCTCGCGCTTGATTTGATCCAGAAAAAGAAAGACTGGACTTGCGAAGCAAGTCCATAACGGGTCGGAAGCTGGAACAACCAACCCCTTTTCCTGAACCAAAAGCATACTTTCCCGCCTTCCATCCTGGAACCCGCGCTGCCGATGTCGGTCGGCCCCACGCAGAGGATAGAAGACATTTAGGTTTCAGCAGCCCATCGAGGTCTGCCAAAACCTGCTCACTTGTCTTCTTACGAAGAAAGTGAGGGGTTAGTGTACTTGACTTGGACAACTCTGTTCGTTTCAGCCGCGATAGTCGTGGACAGGCGAGGAAACACCCGTGTCACAACCCGCCCCTCCGAAGAGGAGAACGACTGAGATCAACGCCACACTCGGCGCGATCAAACAGTGTTGATTGATTTTCTCTCTATACGATGTCAATTGA
>NZ_JBQFOA010000026.1:0-7619 GCF_056532975.1 Ruegeria sp. H6 | reverse complement strand
CCTTCGACCGAGCCGGGACAGATCACGTTGCAACTCACCCCGTGAGGGACCAACTGCATCGCCAGGCGGGCATTGCCCGCGTGCTGCCGGGCCCAACGAGAGGAAAGGTCTTGCCAAAGACCTTGACGATGGGCGGGAGCCGCCTCGCCTCTTGTGCCGCGCGGATGGCCCCCGTATTTAGTCTGCAAACCGATTTACAGGAGAATACTGATGCTCAAAGGTTTAGGCGGTCTGGGCGATATGGCCAAGATGATGAAATCCGCGCAGGACCTGCAAACCAAGATGACTGAAATGCAGGAAGAGCTGAACACCCTGATGGTTGTGGGCGAATCCGGCGCGGGTCTGGTCAAGGCCACGGCCACGGCCAAAGGTGAGCTCAAGGGCCTCGACATTGATCCCTCGATCTTCAACGGGGACGACAAGGAAGTGGTCGAAGACCTGATCCTCGCCGCCATCAAGGACGCCCAGACCAAGGCGACCGAGCGGGCGCAGGCAGAAATGGCCAAGCTGACCGAAAGCATGGGCCTGCCGGCGGACATCAAACTGCCGTTCTGATCTTCATCTATTCAGAAATACTCCCGCCGGAGGCTGCCGCCGGCGCAGCACAGGACAGGCCGTGAGCTCGAACAGCGACATCGACAACCTGATTGACCTGATGGCCAAGCTGCCCGGCCTCGGCCCCCGCTCGGCCCGCCGCGCGGTGCTGCACCTGATCCGAAAACGCGCCCTGCTGCTGACGCCGCTTTCGGACGCGATGCAGCAGGTCGCCGTCACCGCGCGCGAATGCCTGAACTGCGGCAATGTCGGCACCACCGATATCTGCGACATCTGTGACACCGAGGCCCGCGCGACCGGAGAGCTTTGCGTCGTCGAAGACGTCGCTGACCTCTGGGCAATGGAACGCGCGGGCGTGTTCAAAGGCCGCTATCACGTGCTGGGCGGCACCCTGTCGGCGCTGGACGGCATCGGCCCGGAAGAACTCCGCATCCCCCGCCTCAAAGATCGCGTTGTGGCCGAAGGGATCACCGAGATCATCCTCGCGCTCAACGCCACCGTCGACGGCCAGACCACCGCGCATTACATAGCCGATCAGTTGGAGGGTCAGGTGCGTCTGACCTCATTGGCGCAGGGCGTGCCGATTGGCGGAGAGTTGGATTATCTGGATGATGGGACGATTACGGCGGCGCTGAGGGCGCGGAAAGAGCTGTAGTTCGGCCTCATGCGCGCCTTGCGAACTTCACAGATAGCTGCCACTTTTGGTCTAAGAACATCTGGCAATTAGAGCATCTGATGCGAAAGTTCTTTGGGATTCTATCTGCGCTATTGGTGGTCGGCATTATTGGCCTTTATCTGCTGCTATTTCCACCGCTGCCTCTGCCGCCCGAGATTGGCAGAGATTTACCTAGCAATTTTGCCGAGGCCGACGCAGAATTCGCCATCAGGATTATGACCGAGTTCCCCCTACCACAAACTGAGCAGCAACTGGTCGACAGACTAAAGCAGAAAGGGTTTTCTGTTTCTGACGGAAAAAACTACGCCTTCTTTGAAAAACAGTCGTTTCCCTGCATACTCTTCTGGCGTGTTTTTTGGAAATCCCAAAGCGGAACAGTAACAGAGATTAACCCAAACTACGGCGGCTCGTGTCTTTGAAACAGCCAGCCGCGCGAGTTTCCATTGGCCTAGAGATGTGCGTCTTCGACGTTTACTTTGAAAGTGAATACACAGAACTATCGGGAATGGCTTGATTGCGATCAGGGAATATCCTTGGCTGATCGCTATAGATTTGCGCCGCAGACACCGCTTCATAACCTTTTGGAAAGACAAAATGACCCGCCTTCTCGCCCTCACCTTCGCCGCTTTCACCGCCACGGCCGCCTTTGCCCAAAACCTCGTCGACAAGGGTTTTGTCGAAGGCTGGAACATCATGATGGACCCTGCACTGGGGAACGGGTGCCTGATCCAGACGGTGTATCAGGACCTCTCGGTAGTCAGGATCGGGTATGACGCGCTGGACAATCGCGGGTATTTTGCCGTCTACAACAAGGCCTGGGGCGATATCAAACAGGGCGAAAGCTATCCGATCCGGTTCGATCTGGACGGCAAAAGTTACGATGCCACGGCCATCGGGTTCAACGAACGTGATGTGCCGGGTGCCACGGTGTTTTTCACGGATCGTAGCTTTGTTGCTGCAATTGCGCAGAACAAGACGATGACGGTCTACAACCCTCAGGGCGAAACCGTGATGGCGATTGATCTGAAGGGCACCGCAAAGGCGCTGGAATACGCGCGCGAGTGCCAGAGCGGTGAGCTTTAGCGAATCGGATCGAACAGCGCGTCTTTGGCCGTGCAGTCGCGGATCACGTCTCGCCCACAGGGCACGGGCTTTAACCCGCGCGACAGGCACAGGCGAACCTCTTCGATATAGCCTTGTTTGCAGGTGATGGTGATCATGTCCGCGCTAAGCCCCGGATTGGCATTAAGGAACGCCTCTTCCACAACCGAGGCTGGCAATTTGACCGACGTGTCGAGCTTGCGGAACACCTCGGGGCGGGTCACCGCACCATAGGCCTGTCTGGACAGCGCGAAATAGTCCGATGCCGTCAGCCCCGAGCAGGTGCCGTGTTTTTTCCACTGGTGCCAGGCCAAACCGGAACTGCCCTGAATGTCGGTCATTTCGCGGGTCATTGTGCGCGATGGCGGGGCCTTGGCGGTCGGGCAATACGAGGGCCAGCCCTGGTGGTATTGCGGCCAAAGCCCGTGCAGAATCCAGCCATGATCATGCCGCGCGTCACATTGATCCGAGCCACGCGCATCGCCTTCGCGCGCGCACCAGTTGGGTGACCAGCTGAGTGCCAGAACGTAATAGTCAAACTCACCAGCCTCTTCGCCCTCGGCCAGCGCGGCCACGGCGCTCAGCCCCCACGCAAACAGCCCTAACAAACCCTGGCGCATTCGCCTCTTCCCTTCTTTATCTGACGCGACTATATAGGCGCCAAGTTCCCCGACAACGGAAACCTGCCCCAAGATCACGGGGCCGCCGAATTCCGGCGACGGGACAGATGTATGCATTAGGAGGCAGGCTGATGGCAAAACCGCTTATGGCCAAGGCCACCGCCGTATGGCTGGTGGACAACACCACGATCAGCTTCAAGCAGATCGCGGATTTCGTAGGGATGCACGAGCTGGAAGTGCAGGGCATTGCCGACGGTGATGTAGCCACCGGCGTCAAGGGTTTCGACCCGATCGCCAACAACCAGCTGACCCAGGACGAGATCGACGCAGCACAGAACAATCCGCTGCACAAGCTCAAGCTCAAGTTCAACGCGGCAGCAGCGGGCGAGGAAAAACGACGCGGCCCGCGTTACACACCGCTGTCCAAACGTCAGGACCGCCCGAACTCGATCCTGTGGCTGGTCAAGTTCCACCCCGAGCTTAGCGACGGTCAGATCGCCAAGCTGGTGGGCACCACCAAGCCGACAATCCAGTCGATCCGCGAACGCACCCATTGGAACATTGCCAACATGCAACCCATCGACCCCGTCGCGTTGGGGCTGTGCAAGCAATCCGAACTGGACGCCATCGTGCAAAAAGCCGCCGCCAAGAAAGCGGCCGAAGGTGGCGTGATGAGCGATGATGAACGGCGCAAACTGGTCTCGACCGAGCAATCGCTGGAAATGGACGCCGCACCTAAGATCCCGACGGCCATCGAAGGGCTTGAGACGTTTTCGCTGTCGGACGATGCTGATGACCAGAAGGACGAGGATGAAGAAGCCATTGTCGATGCAGACAGCTTCTTCAACCTGCCCAAAGGTGGCGGCAGCGACGAAGACGAAGACGATCCGCGCCTCTGATCTGATCACGGCCCCATCTGCGCTCAGGTGGGGCCTTCTTTTTGTAAAAATGCCATGCTGAACATCCTGTCTGCTCTCTTTGGCCCTCACCGTGCCGTTTCGATTTACGTTTTTCTCAAGACCAAGGGGCTGGCCATTGCCGGGGCGTTGGTCATGGTCGCTATTGTCACGGTGCTGTTTGTTCTGGGGGATGACGGCGAGCATGAACATCATTCGTTCATCACCGTTCCGGTCCTGTCTGCAACGCCGATCAATGGTGATCTGAAAAACGGTGTTATCGCGTCGGTCCGGTTGCCCGATGGTACGGCGGCGTCGGTCACATCGACCGAAGCACCGGTGGCGCAAACCGTCGGCACCAGCGCCTGTATCGAAAAACGTGTCTATGTGGACAGCGGGGAACCCAGATACCGGTTCAAGCTGCCGCAATATTGCGAAGCAAGCTCATAAGCAAAACCGCCCGGTGGGTGCCACCGGGTGGTTTTTCCTTCAGATCATCTGAAACAGTATCCCTGCCACAACCGCGCCGCTGATGCCCAGGGCAAGGTAGGTCGCAAAGACCTGCGGTTTGACCAGTGACCAGACAGCCGCCATAGCAGGGATCGAGCTGACAGCGCCTGCTACCATGAATGCCATCGCAGCCCCGGCAGTCATCCCCTGCTCGATCAGCCCTGCCAGCAATGGTGGCGCCACGTATGAGTTCAGGTAGGCTGGCATACCGACCAGCGCGGCGATCACGATAGGAACGACACCCTCTCCGCCGACAACACGGGCAATCAGGTCTGCGGGGACGTAGCTGACCAGCAATGCCTCTAGCACATAGGCCAGGGCCAGCCATTTCAGCAGAAACAGGCCGTTATGGACAAACTCGGACCGGAACCGCGCGCGGCGATCGGGGTCTTGCCAGAAGGTCCAGACCGGTTTGTCGTCAGCCTTGGGGCCAGAGCCGCAACAACCGGCCGGTTTGTATGCGCGCAGCGGCTGTGCAAACGCGCCGCCCCGCATCAGGGCCCGCACAGCGAAGCCGCCAAACAAACCCAGCGCCACCGCGGCAACGGCCTTGCCGATGGCAAAGGGCCAGCCCAATGCGCCGGCTGTGATCAACAAAGTCGGCGGGTCGATCAGCGGCGAGCTGAGCCAGAACGCCATCACAGCCGACAAAGGTGCCCCCAAGGCCAGCAATCCTGCGATAAAGGGGATCACCTCGCAGGAACAAAACGGCGCCAGCCCCCCAAACAGGGCCGCAAGAAAGATCATGCGCGTCTCGCGGCCTTCAAAGGCGCGCGCGACCATAACCTCGGCCCCGGTGGCCTTTAGGTAGGACAGCAGCAGGACGGCAAACAGAATGTACTTTCCGGTATGCGCGAGGGCCTTGCCGGCAAAGGTGACAATCTCAGCCCAGTTTCCCGGATCCAACACGGCAACTGCAATCAACAGCGCCACAATCAACGCCCACGGGGTCTTGATCAGATCAAGAACGGCACGCGATGAAAGCTTCGGGTTCTGCGTCAGTTCAGCCATCGTTCGCGGCCTTTCCCACTTCGTCGGCGCAACATTCGCTGAGGATGAACTGCGCCAGATTTCTCAATTCGTCAAAGCACGCCCGATTGATCGTGCTGCGGCCGTCCTTTTCCTGCTCAACAACACCTCCGGCGGCCAGAAACCGCAGATGATGTGCCAGGGTCGAAGGAGCGATGCCTGTACGATTCTGAATCTCGCCAACCGTCAGCCCTGTTTCACCAGCGCGCACCAGCGTTTTCAGAACTTTCAACCGGGCCTCGGACCCCATGGCCGAAAAGCCTGCTGCAGCGGTTTCCCACATCTGATCTCTCCATTAAACTAATTTACTAGTTATTTAGATGAATCCGATCTCCCCGTCAAGCCGGCCACATCACAAAGTTCCGGATTTTGGATAAGGCCAGATTGCCCATGCGTTAAGTCCAACCTATAAACAGGTCATGAGCATATCGGTCGACACTTTCTTTCTCGAACCCAACGGCCAGGGCACCCTGCAGGCCCGCATTCAACAGATGATCGCCGAAGGCATCCTGTCGGGTCGGTTCCATGTGGGCGAGAAACTGCCATCGTCGCGCAATCTGGCCTCACATCTGGGCGTCAGCCGGATCACCGTGACGCTGGCTTACACGGAATTGCTGGCCAACGACTATCTGACCGCTCGGGACCGGTC
The DNA here is from genome assembly GCF_056532975.1 of Ruegeria sp. H6. Taxonomy (NCBI): domain Bacteria; kingdom Pseudomonadati; phylum Pseudomonadota; class Alphaproteobacteria; order Rhodobacterales; family Roseobacteraceae; genus Ruegeria; species Ruegeria sp. H6. The sequence continues at coordinate 1,583 of NZ_JBQFOA010000026.1, read as the reverse complement.
AGGCTATTACGTGTCCGAAAACGCGCCGGTCCCGCCGCAATACACCCCGGTTCAGCGCGGAACCGAGTCGGTGGATTGGGGCAAATCGCTGGCGCGGCGGTTTTCGGGCGGGGATTTTCTGCAAAAACCCAGCGACTGGCGCGACTATCGCTTTCCTTTCATTTACGGCCAGGCTGATCGTAACCTGTTCGACCACGCTAACTGGCGGCTGTGTGCGGTGCGCGCGCTGGGCCATAAGGATTTCGATTCTCTGACCGGCGATTACGTGGACCGCGACGATTCTCTGCTGGTCGAATTCATTGCCCGCCATACCTTGCCGCGCCGTGGAATCTCGGCCCGACCCGAAGAGATCCTGATCACGCTCGGGGCGCAGAACGCGCTGTGGCTGGCGTCACGCATTCTGCTGAACCGACAATCCAAAGCTGCGATAGAAGACCCCTGCTACTATGCTTTGCGTGACCTTCTGCTGCATTCCGAATGCGCGCTGGCACCGATCCGCGTCGATCAGGACGGGCTCCCGCCCGAAGCGATTTCGCACGATACCGACGTCATATTCACGACCCCCAGCCACCAATGCCCAACGACGGCAACCATGCCGGTAGATCGCCGCACAGCCCTGCTGAGCCGGGCCCGGGACTTGGACGCCATCATTGTCGAGGACGATTATGAGTTCGAGATGTCCTTTCTGGACTCACCGTCACCTGCGCTGAAATCCATGGATCGGGATGGTCGGGTCATCTATGTGGGCAGCTTCTCGAAATCTCTGTTTCCGGGGCTGCGGCTTGGCTACATGGTCGGGTCCGAAGATTTCATCCGCGAGGCCCGGGCCCTGCGTGCACTTGTCCTGCGCCACCCGCCCGGTCATGTTCAGCGCACAGCGGCCTATTTTTTGTCGCTGGGTCACTATGATGCGCAGATCCGGCGCATGTCCAAAGAGTTGAAACTGCGGCGCGAAGCGATTGAGCAGGCCATTTCGAAACATGGGCTCAGCGTGGCCGGGCGCGGCGTACTGGGCGGATCATCCATGTGGATGCGAGCGCCGTCGCACATCGACACGACGCAGTTGGCCCGGACCCTTCAGACCCGAAGCGTTCACATAGAACCCGGCGAGCTTTTCTTTTCCGGCCCCGATCGACCGCGGAACTTTTACCGTTTGGGGTATTCCTCGATCTTGCCCGAACGTATCGGACCCGGCATCGAGCAAATCGCCGCGGCCATTCAGTCCAAGTGACAACTGGACCTAACCCGGTATCCTTTCTGGCCCTAACGTCGCCGTCACCCATGCGCGAAAAGCGCTGAGTAACGCTGCCGCGACACCCACGGCACCCCATTCAGCCCGGAGTAGCCCCTTATGAAGATGACGACAGAAGAAGCGTTTGTTAAGACGTTGCAGATGCATGGAATTGAGCATGCGTTTGGGATTATCGGCTCAGCGATGATGCCGATTTCGGATATTTTTGGCCAGGCGGGCATCACGTTCTGGGACTGCGCGCATGAAGGGTCGGGCGGCATGATGGCCGATGGCTACACCCGCGCGACCGGCAAGATGTCGATGATGATCGCGCAGAACGGCCCCGGCATCA
>NZ_JBQFOA010000025.1:0-14525 GCF_056532975.1 Ruegeria sp. H6 | reverse complement strand
GCCGACTGGTTGCGGCAGTTGCTCTGAAAGAGCAATGAGAGCCCACTCCATCGAACGAAAGAAGGCCGCCCCAACAATGGGGCGGCCTTTTGTTGTTGGATGAGATCAACTGCAAATATGAACTACCGGGAATTCGTATTCAGTGCTGTTTGCTATGGTGAGTCAGTTCGACGTAACTCGTTTCACGGATCGGATTTACTTGCTGTTTAGCAGGTTCTCGACACTATCGGCCCGTATAGCAACGCCAGCTGTGCCGGTTAGCTGCACCATGCTCTCATAGTAGTTTATCATCGCATCACAAAATTCTGGATCTTTCCAGTTATCGTGGAACAGTGTCTGCATCTGGTGCTCAGTACTTCCAGCCTCTCCCATTTCGTGTACCCAAAGTTCGATGTCTGCATGGGATACTGGCGGAGTGCTCATTCTGATCTCTTTGCCAGAGGTGCGGGCGTCCAAAAGCTGGGCGATCGACAATGCTGCGGACTCGTCTAACTCCTTGGATACTTCGTCAAGCTGGTCGTAGCTGAGGTGTCTTCCACCGTGGCGAGCTAAGACCCCGCAAGCGAGTGGGTCGTCGAATGCTTGAAGTAAAGCGATACGCGCGTTCAGAAACTCGATCCGTTGTGCGTCTGTTAATAGCGGAGCGTATTTTGCCATACTTAACCTGTAAGCGAGTACTTCTTCGTCCAGCCTATTTCGAACATCCTGCCCCGTTTGAAAGGTCGCCTCGTCGGCATAAAATCGGTTAATAACATCGGTCAAGTCTTGTGGCGCTTTTTGATCCACGACGCGCCAAAACGCGGCCAACTCACCATTGAGCATCACCCCCCGCATTTCTTCGGGGGTAATGCCCAGGCCGGGACTATCTTCAGAAACAGTTTTGCCCATCAACGAGTAAAGAAGACCTTCACCTTTGTAACCTTCGCGAAGAATCGCGAGGCCGGCTAGGACGGCGCAAATACCTGCCGCGCCAAAAATAACGTTTCGCAATAACACTAGTTGAGTTCTCAATTCCGCTTTTTTCTACTTAAAGTAGATTTGTTGAATGAAATGATTTCAAATGTCGATAGCTGCTTGTGTGAAGCCATCTTGAATGCGGTTGCGCTGTGACCTCGCCGATACAGCAACCATTTCCCCCTTGCCAAACCCCGCCAACCCCACTAATACGCGCGAGTTCTCAACAAGAACGTCAAGGCGGGGTGATTCCCGCCTTTTGGGTTCGATGAGGGTTGGCGATGCGCGTCTGTCCTCCTCTCAACCTCAACGCCTGATAAAAGGCTGTATCTATGCAAAGCCAAAATATCCGTATTCGGCTGAAGGCATTTGACTATCGCGTTCTGGATGCCAGCACGCAAGAGATCGTCAACACTGCCAAGCGGACCGGCGCGAACGTGCGCGGCCCTATCCCGCTGCCGAACAAGATTGAGAAGTTCACGGTTCTCCGTGGCCCTCACGTTGACAAGAAATCCCGCGACCAGTTCGAGATCCGCACCCACAAGCGTCTCTTGGACATCGTTGATCCGACCCCCCAGACCGTTGACGCGCTGATGAAGCTCGACCTCGCTGCTGGTGTGGACGTCGAGATCAAGCTGCAGTCGTAATCGGAGGGTATGAGAATGCGCTCTGGTATTATCGCAAAAAAAGTTGGCATGACCCGCCTGTTCATGGAAGACGGCAAGCAGATCCCTGTGACCGTTCTGCACCTGGACAACCTGCAGGTTGTTGCACAGCGCACCGCTGACAAAGACGGCTACACCGCCGTTCAGCTGGGTGCCGGTGCTGCCAAGGCAAAACGCACCTCGAAAGCCATGCGCGGTCACTATGCCGCTGCCAAGGTCGAGCCCAAGCGTAAGCTGGCCGAGTTCCGCGTCTCCGAAGATGGCCTGATTGATGTGGGCGCCGAGATTTCGGCGGAACACTTCCTGGAAGGTCAGAAAGTTGACGTTTCGGGTACCTCGATCGGTAAAGGCTTTGCCGGTGCGATGAAGCGTTGGAACTTTGGTGGTCTGCGCGCCTCGCACGGTGTTTCGATCAGCCACCGTTCGCACGGTTCGACCGGTCAGTGTCAGGACCCGGGCAAGGTGTTCAAAGGCAAGAAGATGGCCGGTCACATGGGTGCTGCCCGTGTTACCACCCAGAACCTGGAAGTTGTCAAAACCGACGCCGACCGGAACCTGGTCTTCATCAAAGGCGCCGTTCCCGGACCGAAGTCGGGCTGGGTCACCGTCAAGGACGCCGTCAAGAAGAAAGCACCGGAAGGCCTGCCTTTCCCGGCTGCTGTGAAATCGGCTGCAACCGAAGCACCTGCGGAAGAAGCGCCCGCGGAAGGTGGTGAAGCATGAAACTTGATGTAATCAAACTGGACGGCGGCAAAGCCGGCAACATCGAGCTGGATGCAGACCTGTTCGGCCTCGAGCCGCGCGCGGACATCCTGCACCGTGTGGTCCGTTGGCAGCGCAACAACGCGCAGGCCGGCACCCACAAGGTGAAGACTCGCTCGGAAACCAGCTACTCGACCAAAAAGATCTATCGCCAGAAGGGCACCGGTGGCGCACGCCATGGTGACCGTAACGCGCCGATCTTCCGTGGTGGTGGTATCTACAAAGGCCCCGTGGTTCGTTCGCATGGTCACGACCTGCCCAAGAAGTTCCGCAAGCTTGGCCTGCGCCACGCTCTGTCGGCAAAAGCCAAGGCAGGTGAACTGGTTGTGATCGAGAACGCCGAAGCCGAAGGCAAGACCGCTGCTCTGGCCAAACAGGTTGCAAACCTGGGCTGGAAACGCGCTCTGGTCATCGACGGCGCGACCGTGAACGAAGGGTTCCTGAAAGCGTCCAAGAACATCGAAGGTCTGGATATCCTGCCGTCGATGGGCGCAAACGTCTATGACATCCTCAAGCGTGACACCCTGGTGCTCACCAAAGCGGCTGTCGAAGCACTGGAGGCTCGTCTGAAATGAGCGCGAAGGCAGAACACTACGACGTGATCCGCAAGCCGGTCATCACCGAAAAGTCGACCATGGCGTCCGAAAACGGCGCGGTTGTCTTTGAAGTGGCGATCGACAGCAACAAGCCGCAGATCAAAGAGGCCGTTGAGGCGCTGTTTGGTGTGAAGGTCAAAGCGGTGAACACCACCGTGACCAAAGGCAAGGTCAAGCGGTTCCGCGGCCAGCTGGGCCGTCGGAAAGACGTCAAAAAAGCATATGTGACCCTGGAAGAGGGTAACACCATCGACGTGAGCACCGGTCTTTGATCCGACGCTTACTGCGACTATTCACGGCCCCGACGGTTCAACCCGCCGGGGCCGATTTCGTTTCGGACCCTGAAGCTGTGCGCACGCAGGTGCTGGAGCAGATGCGGGTGTTCAGCACTGAGCCCTATTTCCAGATCGCTGATGAACGGCTTGGGTTGTTATCGGTGTTCGATGACCTGAAATACGACCGGGCGGATGTGGACATGATCTCTCCGGCGATGCGTAAGCATGTGGTCGGCAAGCTTGGTCCGCTGGGGTTCCGCCAGATATCGGGAACGGTATTGGAGCACGCCGAGGCCGATATGCGCGTGCACATCCCCAAGTTCCACGCCCTCGGCGCGTCGCCCTTCGACATCGCGCGCTATACCGAGAAACGCCCGCAAGATTACTGCCTGCTGACGCCTACGCAGGTGGCCTGTTATTACGTGGATCACTATGAGTTGGACGATGCGGTGCAACGGATCGAGGCGTTGATTTGGAAACACCCGATCAACCTGCTCAAACTGGCGGATTATCTGGAAGGCAAACCCAAACACCGCGCCTTTCGTGAGGTGCTGGGGCATATCAAACTCAAGCAGCGGATCGCGGTGGAGGCCGAGCCGCTGTGCCGCAGGCGGTCCCTCGGATAAGAGCACAAGCCGCGCCAGTGACTGCCCGTGGGATGGCGCTGCGACGCCTGATCAGTGCTCTTTATGGTGCCAAATACATCCGAACTCATAGCGAGGCGCAAACGTCCCCAAAGCGCCAGCCCGCCGGGACGGGCAGTCGCTGGCGCGGCGGCCTTCGGCCTTGTCCCGCGCTTGGTCGAGACGCCAGAAAAGAAGATGTGGTGCTAGGAGAGGGGCATCCTAGCGATACGAGCCAAGATTACTCGAAGTTAGTTTATAGCGAGTTTGCTTCAGCTGGAATTTTCCATGCCCAACCGGGCTGCCAATTGGGTGGGTGGATCAAAGCGGCTAGATCACCTGTGTATCGCGCGGTCCAGTCGAAGCCTGCCTCTGCTTGGAGATGTACCTGGTGCCCACTGTCAAGAACAAGATGGCGCGATGAACTGCCCCCGATATCGAGATTAATGTCCAGCTGTTTCTGGACCAAGTCACGTAGGAACAATCGACCTTCAAATGGCAGGGAGCAGGACGCAGTCCGCAATAGGATGTTGTCAAATTCCCTAGCGAAATAACCTAAGTGCGTTTCTAGGCATTGTTTTCCGTCCAGCTCTCCCGAAAAATCTAAGACCCTGGTTTTGAGCTCAATTGTGTGTACGAATTTCGGGTGCCCTTTTATGCTCAAACCTCCCCAGTAGTAATTTTCACCGGGTTGCTTCAAACCTCCCAGCGGCTGACCCCATCGGGCGTCTCCTTGGTGGAAATAGAAACTGTACTTCTCGAAGTGCTCTCGCCGCTGAGGGTTCAAGATCTTTCTCGCTTCTTGAACTGACCAGCCGAGTTCTGGGGGAACATGAACTTCAGTTTCTTCGCGCCTTACCTGTTGCTCAAACGTCTCTAGAAATTTCTCGACATATTCCGGGTTTGAGTCGATGGAGCTTTCCACTTTTGAGTATGCGAACTCCCTAAAAGCAGGGACTTTGGTAATACTCCGGATCCTGCGTGCTACCTCCCTTGCCCTTTGATTTGATTTCTGGGCTGCAGCGAAAGATGCGATCTTCTTTAGCAATAGTTTAAGCTCTCGGTGATGAAACACAGCGATTAGATCATAGAATGATCAACTTACATCGAATAAGAGTAAAGTGCGTTTCCTACGATCACTAGCGCTAAATGATTATCTCTTTGATGCTTTGGGATTGAGAAGATGCGGGAGAAGGGAAAAGATAACTGCACCTATAGACACCCACCCCCAACCCTGTTACACGCTCCCAATCTTGCGGCCTCGGATTCGTTCCGGGGCCTCTGATATTTGTAACCGGGGACCTTCGGGGCCCTATACCCTTGGCACCTACGGGGGCCTATCACATAGCGGGGAAATCCCCTGCACTTGCTAAACGGAAGACAGAAAGCATGGCACTCAAGTCGTACAAGCCGACGACGCCGGGCCAGCGCGGGCTGGTGCTGATCGACCGTTCGGAGCTTTGGAAAGGACGTCCGGTCAAGTCTCTCACTGAGGGTTTGACCAAATCGGGCGGCCGGAACAACACCGGACGGATCACTTCACGCCGCCGCGGCGGTGGCGCAAAGCGTCTCTACCGGATCGTTGACTTCAAACGGAACAAATTTGATGTCGCGGCAACCGTCGAGCGGATCGAATATGACCCGAACCGGACCGCGTTCATCGCACTGGTAAAATACGCAGACGGCGAGCAGGCATATATCCTGGCTCCGCAGCGTCTGGCTGTTGGTGACAAAGTCGTGGCATCCGCCAAGGCTGACATCAAGCCGGGCAACGCAATGCCGTTCTCGGGTATGCCCATCGGTACCATCGTCCACAACATCGAGATGAAACCTGGCAAAGGCGGTCAGATCGCACGTGCGGCCGGTACTTACGCGCAATTCGTTGGTCGCGATGGCGGCTATGCTCAGATCCGTCTGAGCTCGGGCGAGCTGCGCATGGTCCGTCAGGAATGCATGGCCACCGTCGGTGCCGTGTCCAACCCCGACAACTCGAACCAGAACCTCGGTAAAGCCGGTCGTATGCGCCACAAGGGCGTTCGTCCGTCGGTTCGTGGTGTTGCAATGAACCCGATCGATCACCCGCACGGTGGTGGTGAAGGTCGTACCTCGGGTGGCCGTACGCCGGTTACACCGTGGGGTAAGGACACCAAGGGTAAGCGTACCCGCAACAAGAACAAAGCGTCCCAGAAGCTGATCATCCGCTCGCGGCACGCCAAGAAGAAGGGACGTTAATCCATGTCTCGCTCTGTTTGGAAGGGTCCTTTCGTCGATGCTTACGTGCTGAAAAAAGCCGAAGCAGCGCGCGAGTCGGGCCGCAACGAAGTCATCAAAATCTGGTCGCGTCGTTCCACCATTCTGCCCCAGTTCGTGGGTCTGACCTTTGGTGTGTACAACGGCCAGAAGCATATCCCCGTCAACGTCTCGGAAGACATGATCGGTCAGAAGTTCGGTGAATACTCGCCGACCCGTACCTATTATGGCCACGCCGCAGACAAAAAAGCGAAGCGGAAGTAAGTCATGGGCAAGGAAAAGAACCCCCGCCGCGTGGCTGAAAACGAAGCAATGGCGAAAACCCGCATGCTTCGCACCAGCCCGCAGAAACTGAACCTGGTTGCGCAAATGATCCGCGGCAAGAAAGTCGAGAAGGCCCTGACCGACCTGACTTTCTCGAACAAGCGTGTCGCGCAGGACGTCAAAAAGTGCCTGCAGTCCGCAATCGCCAACGCCGAGAACAACCACAACCTGGACGTTGACGAGCTGATCGTCGCCGAAGCCTGGGTTGGCAAGAACCTGGTCATGAAGCGCGGCCGTCCGCGGGCCCGTGGCCGTTTCGGGAAAATCCTGAAGCCGTTCTCGGAGATCACCATCAAGGTGCGTCAAGTTGAGGAGCAAGCCTAATGGGTCATAAAGTCAATCCGATCGGTATGCGCCTGCAGGTCAACCGCACCTGGGACAGCCGCTGGTACGCCGACACCAAGGACTACGGTGATCTTCTGCTGGAAGACCTCAAGATCCGGGAGTTCATCAACAAAGAGTGCAAGCAGGCCGGTGTTGCCCGTGTGATCATCGAACGTCCGCACAAGAAGTGCCGCGTTACGATCCACACGGCTCGTCCCGGTGTCATCATCGGCAAGAAAGGTGCAGACATCGAAGTTCTGCGCAAAAAGCTTGCGCGTATGACCGACAGCGAACTGCACCTGAACATCGTCGAAGTGCGCAAGCCCGAGCTTGACGCGCAGCTAGTTGCCGAGTCCATCGCTCAGCAGCTGGAACGTCGTGTTTCGTTCCGTCGCGCAATGAAGCGCTCGGTTCAGAACGCCATGCGCATGGGCGCCCTGGGCATCCGGGTGAACGTCGCTGGTCGTCTGGGCGGCGCCGAAATCGCACGGACCGAGTGGTACCGCGAAGGCCGCGTGCCTCTGCACACTCTGCGTGCCGACATCGATTACGCACATGCCGAAGCGATGACTCCTTATGGGATCATCGGGATCAAGGTCTGGATCTTCAAAGGTGAGATCATGGAGCACGATCCGCAGGCACGTGACCGTAAAGCACAGGAACTCCAGGACGGCCCTGCACCTCGTGGTGCTGGTGGCGGTCGTCGCTAAGGAGGGAAAGATATGCTTCAACCAAAGCGTACTAAATTCCGCAAGATGCACAAAGGCCGGATCAAGGGTCTCGCCAAGGGCGGCTCTGATCTGAACTTTGGCACCTACGGCCTGAAAGCTCTTGAGCCTGAGCGTGTAACCGCACGCCAGATCGAAGCTGCACGTCGTGCCATGACGCGTCACATGAAGCGTCAGGGTCGCGTCTGGATCCGCATCTTCCCCGACACTCCGGTCACGGCCAAGCCGATCGAAGTTCGTATGGGTAAAGGTAAAGGTTCGGTCGACCGCTGGGCCTGCAAAGTCAAGCCTGGCCGCGTGATGTTCGAGATCGACGGCGTCAATGACGACATCGCCCGCGAGGCCCTGCGCCTGGCCGCGATGAAGCTGCCGATCAAGACCCGCGTTGTGATCCGCGAAGACTGGTAAGCCGGTCGACTAAACAAAAAGTAAGACCCTCGCCGAATGATCGGCGGGGGTTTTTCATTGCGCTAAAGGTGCTCGGTTAGGTTTCCAACACCCCACAAATCATTTGTCTTTGGATCAGCGAAAAAACCTTCGAAATAGTTGTCAGGCTGTGCCATCTGTAGGCTCTTCTGAGTTTGGCAAATTAGGAAATGGTGGTAGTCGGTGTAAATCGTGCAATAGAGCGAGCGATCCAGAGTCCAAAGCTCTGCCCATTCACATTCTTTTTCGTTGTTGATTAAGTCGTTTGCACTCAGCGTTGATTGCGGAGAGCCGAAAAGCCCAGCACTGACGAGTGTTTCATGTCCCAGATCTTGGACAAAGGAACCCATCGAAAGCTCCAAAAGAGGAGAAGGGCAGCCTTCATCGGGTGGGTAGATGCTGTGGGACGAACAAACACGCAATAACGTTTTTGTGTCCTCAGGGCAGGAGAATTTCTCAGCAAGGCGCTTCGACCCAGTTAGCCCGAGCGCCCGATTCACGTGCCGCACCGAAGGCAAATTGCAAAGCCTGGCAATTTCCATCCAGGAAACACCGCAAGTCGAGCCATGCAGCTTTGCCGCCTTTACAACACTATCTGGAAGCCAATCGCCGTTTCTATAAGGTGGGTGACCGGAAAGTTTCACGAACGGATTCAGTGCAACAAAAACGGATTCAAAGCTATCACGAAACCATTGCTTATATGGAACTTCGTCCTCGTCCGGATACTGAAAAGGTGGGCTTTCCATAGACATAAACCTCAAATCAATTGGCGGAATGTAGGAAGCAAGTTTACCTACTGCAAGCTGACTAGATTTTGTTGCATTGGTTCCCAGCTCGGACTGGGATAACAAGCTTCTTATGCCAAAGATTGAATCACTCTTCGTTACCCGTCTCTATCGCGCTGCTTTGTCCGAGTTCGATCCAAAGATCGATGCGGAAGAACTGGAAAGCTCGTGCCTTGTCATCGCCGAAGATGACGAGGCCGGGCAGGAATGGTGCGAGGAAAACGGCTATCCCGGCTATACCAGCTATGCCTCGCTGACCGATCTGCCCTGGCGGTTCCCGATCTTTGCCGATTTGGTCGCTGCGCTGGACCAGCACGTCGCGGCATTCGCCAAGGATCTGGAGTTTGATCTGGGTGAGGGCGAACTGAAGCTGGAAGACCTGTGGATCAACATCCTGCCCGAAGGCGGAATGCACTCCAGCCACCTGCACCCCCACAGCGTCATTTCGGGCACGACCTATGTGGCAATGCCCGAAGGCGCGAGCGCGCTGAAACTTGAAGACCCACGCTCGGGCCGCATGATGGCCGCGCCGACTCGATTGAAAGGTGGGCGGCGGGACTTGCAGCCGTTCATCTATATGAAGCCGCAGGTGGGCGACGTCCTGCTGTGGGAAAGCTGGCTACGCCACGAGGTGCCGATGAACATGGCCGAGGACGAGCGGATTTCGGTGAGCTTCAACTATAAGTGGGAGTGAGGGCGAACTGTCCCCATTTGGCCCTCAAGCCGCTCTCAGAACTTAGGTCTATTGTGTCTGAGCATCGTTCTGCTGAGCCGCTGAATTTCGGCGTTGATCGTCTTGCCAGTCCTCGTAGAGATCAGCCCCGGCGCCCATCAGATCGAAGAATGCCATCACGGCGAGCGTGAGCCCCAATGCGCCAGGATCACCTTTGTTCGCAATGAACAGATACCACGCGTACCAAAGCAGATAGACGACGCTGAGAATGTTGATGGCGACCAGAATTTCGAGTGTTGATGGTAAACCAAGAAGCTCGAGAACCGTTGAAGTACCCATAGTCAGATATTCCTAAAATTTATGCACGGATTATCCGTTTAAGCTTAATTGAGTCGGGTCGCCAGAGTTCAACTCAAGGTCGGGGATACTTGGGTTTTGATCTGTGCGTCAGGTCACGGTCGCGCATCCGAATTTGTAGCTATAAACTTCCTCTTGCCACCCACCCCCCAAACCCTTATACGGCGGCATCTTGCGGTCTCCCGGCGTTGTCGGGCGATTCGTATGTCTATCATTCATCCACCAGGTCCAAGGTGACCCTGTAAGGGGGCCTTCTGGTGTTTTGAGCAAAGGAAAAAGGCGATGAACGCCCAAGAACTGCGTGACAAGACCCCGGACCAGCTCCGCGAGGAACTGGCCAACCTGAAGAAAGAAAGCTTTAACCTGCGCTTTCAACAGGCCACCGGTCAGCTGGAAAACACTGCTGGCATCAAAGCGGCTCGCCGCAACGCTGCCCGCGTCAAAACCATTCTGAACGAAAAGGCCGCTGCCGCGGCATCCGAGGAGTAATCAGATGCCCAAGCGTATCCTGCAAGGCACCGTGACCAGCGACGCCAACGAACAGACCGTAACCGTATCCGTCGAGCGCCGCTTTACGCATCCGGTTCTGAAGAAAACCATCCGTAAGTCCAAGAAATACCGGGCTCACGATGAAAAGAACGCCTTCAAGGTCGGCGACACAGTCCGCATCATCGAATGCGCGCCGAAATCGAAGACGAAACGTTGGGAGGTTCTGGAGGCGTAAGCCCCCGGGACTTTTCATTTGTCGAAACCCTGGGGGAATTAACGAGACCAGCCCCCACAGGTCGGGAGAAACCACATGATCCAGATGCAGACCAATCTGGATGTCGCTGACAACTCCGGCGCACGCCGAGTTCAGTGCATCAAGGTCCTGGGTGGTTCCAAGCGTAAATACGCCTCCGTCGGCGACATCATTGTCGTCTCGGTGAAGGAAGCCATCCCGCGCGGCCGCGTAAAGAAAGGTGACGTCCGCAAGGCCGTCGTCGTACGCACCGCCAAGGAAGTCCGTCGCGAAGACGGCACCGCGATCCGTTTCGATCGCAACGCCGCCGTCATCCTGAACAACAACAACGAGCCCGTCGGTACCCGTATCTTTGGCCCCGTTGTTCGCGAACTGCGCGGCAAGAACTTCATGAAAATCATCTCGCTGGCTCCGGAGGTGCTGTAATCATGGCTGCTAAACTCCGCAAAGGCGACAAGGTCGTCGTGCTGGCCGGCAAGGACAAGGGCAAAGAGGGAACCATTTCCTCGGTTGATCCCAAAGCCGGTAAAGCTGTTGTCGACGGCATCAACATCGCCATCCGCCACACCCGTCAGTCGCAGACCTCGCAAGGTGGTCGCCTGCCTCAGGCAAACCCGATCGAGCTGTCGAACCTGGCACTGCTGGACAAGAACGGCAAAGCAACCCGCGTCGGCTTCCGCATGGAAGGTGACAAAAAGGTCCGCTTCGCCAAGACCACGGGGGACGTGATCGATGCTTGATACTGCAACCTACACCCCGCGTCTGAAAGCTCAGTACGCTGAAACCATCCGGGCCGCTCTGAAAGAAGAGTTCGGCTACAAGAACGACATGCAGCTGCCCAAGCTGGAAAAAATCGTTCTGAACATCGGGTGCGGTGCTGAGGCTGTCAAAGACTCGAAGAAAGCGAAAGCCGCTGTCGAGGATCTGACTGCGATTGCCGGCCAGCAGGCCGTTGCAACCAAGGCGAAGAAGTCGATCGCGGGTTTCCGCGTCCGTGAAGACATGCCGCTGGGTGCAAAGGTAACCCTGCGCGGTGACCGGATGTACGAATTCCTGGATCGTCTGATCACCATCGCGATGCCGCGTATTCGTGACTTCCGCGGTGTGAAGCCGTCTTTCGATGGTCGTGGCAACTTTGCCATGGGCATGAAAGAGCACATCGTGTTCCCGGAAATCGATTTCGACAAAGTCGACGAGGTCTGGGGTCTGGATATCGTAATCACCACCACAGCGAAAACCGACGCTGAAGGCAAGGCACTGTTGAAAGCGTTCAACATGCCCTTCAACGCCTAAGCGCCGGGAGGATTGAGACATGGCTAAAAAAGCAATGATCGAACGCGAGAAGAAGCGCGAACGCCTGGTGGCCAAATATGCCGCAAAGCGTGCCGAGCTGAAAGAAATCGCAAATGACGAGAGCCGCCCGATGGAAGAGCGCTTCAAAGCGCGTCTGAAACTGGCGAAACTGCCGCGCAACAGCTCGGCTACCCGTCTGCACAACCGTTGTCAGCTGACCGGTCGTCCCCACGCTTACTACCGTAAGCTGAAGGTCAGCCGTATCGCGCTGCGCGAGCTGGGTTCTGCTGGTCAGATCCCCGGCATGGTGAAATCGAGCTGGTAAGGGAGACATAGATATGAATGATCCTATCGGCGATATGCTCACCCGTATCCGCAACGCGCAAATGCGCGGCAAGTCCACCGTTTCCACCCCCGCATCCAAATTGCGCGGTTGGGTTCTGGACGTGCTGGCGGACGAAGGTTACATCCGTGGCTATGAGGCGACGACCGGTGAAAACGGTCATCCGGCCATCGAAATCAGCCTGAAATACTACGAAGGCACCCCTGTCATTCGCGAACTGAAGCGGGTTTCGAAACCCGGTCGTCGCGTCTACATGGGCGTCAATGACATCCCGCAGGTCCGTCAGGGTCTGGGCGTGTCGATTGTCAGCACTCCGAAAGGTGTGATGTCGGACGCAAACGCTCGCTCCAACAATGTTGGCGGCGAAGTGCTCTGCACCGTCTTCTAAGGAGGGTCTGCAATGTCTCGTATTGGTAAAAAACCGGTCGAGCTGCCCAGCGGCGTTACCGCCTCTGTGTCGGGTCAGACCATCGAAGTGAAAGGTCCGAAAGGCACCCGCAGCTTCACCGCCACCGACGACGTGACGCTGTCGGTTGAAGACAACGTGGTCAAGATCGACCCGCGTGGCATGTCCAAGCGTGCCCGCCAGCAGTGGGGCATGAGCCGCACCATGGTTGCCAACCTGGTAACCGGTGTGACCGAAGGCTTCAAAAAAGAGCTGGAGATCCAGGGTGTTGGTTACCGGGCTCAGATGCAGGGCAACACCCTGAAGCTGAACCTGGGCTACAGCCACGATGTTGATTTCACTGCTCCGGAAGGTGTCACCATCACCGCGCCGAAGCAGACCGAGATCGTTGTGGAAGGTATCGACCAGCAGCAGGTGGGCGAAGTCGCGGCCAAAATCCGCGAATGGCGCCGTCCCGAGCCGTACAAAGGCAAGGGCATCCGCTATAAGGGCGAGTTCATCTTCCGCAAGGAAGGCAAGAAGAAGTAAGGACGCAAACAATGGCAAACAGCAAAAGAACCCTGTTTCTGAAGCGCCGCCTGCGCGTTCGGAACAAACTTCGCAAGGTCAACGCGGGTCGTCCGCGTCTGTCCGTACACCGTTCGAACAAGAACATCTCTGTTCAGCTGATCGACGACGTGCGTGGCGTGACCCTGGCCTCGGCCTCGACCCTGGAAAAGGATCTGGGTGTTGTTGGCAAGAACAACGTCGAAGCGGCCACCAAAGTGGGCGCGGCCATCGCCGAGCGTGCCAAGAAGGCAGGCGTCGAAGAGGCCTATTTCGATCGTGGCGGCTTCCTGTTCCACGGCAAGGTGAAGGCAGTCGCCGACGCCGCGCGTGAAGGTGGTCTGAAGATCTGATGGTGTGCCGGGCTGAAGCCCGGCCTACCAAAGACGACGCCGTAGGCCGGGCTTCAGCCCGGCACCGGCACTTGAAGGCAAGGTCACTTGCCTCGATGATCGGGGGGCTTTCCGGCCCACTTCGATTGAGAAAACGGCGTCACAAGCGCCACATGAGAAAAGGGATGCCAAATGGCAGAACGTGAAAACCGTCGGGGCCGTGGCCGCGACCGTGAGGAAGCACCGGAATTTGCAGATCGTCTGGTCGCAATCAACCGCGTGTCGAAAACCGTAAAGGGTGGTAAGCGCTTTGGCTTCGCCGCTCTGGTGGTTGTCGGCGATCAGAAAGGCCGCGTCGGCTTTGGCAAGGGTAAAGCGAAAGAAGTACCCGAGGCCATCCGTAAGGCAACCGAACAAGCCAAACGTCAGATGATCCGCGTGCAGCTGCGCGAAGGTCGGACCCTGCACCATGACATCGAAGGCCGTCACGGCGCCGGTAAAGTCGTTATGCGCACCGCGCCTGAAGGTACCGGTATCATCGCCGGTGGTCCGATGCGTGCCGTGTTCGAGATGCTGGGCGTCAAGGACGTTGTGTCCAAGTCGCTGGGCTCGCAGAACCCGTACAACATGATCCGCGCCACCATCAACGGCCTGCAGAAAGAGCAGAGCCCGCGTTCGGTTGCACAGCGTCGTGGCAAGAAGGTTGCCGACATCCTGCCCAAGCGGGACGAAGCACCCGCTGCTGCTGAAGCAGAAGCATAAGGAGAGCGACCCATGGCAAAAACCATCGTCGTCAAGCAGATCGGTTCTCCGATCCGCCGCCCCGCCGAACAGCGCGCAACCCTGATCGGCCTGGGCCTGAACAAGATGCACAAGACCCGCGAACTGGAAGACACCCCTTCGGTCCGCGGCATGGTCAACAAGATCCCGCATCTGGTTGAGATCATCGAAGAACGCGGCTAAGCGCGTTCTTTGACGGAATGAAAAACGCCCTCGACTTCGTCGGGGGCGTTTGCATTTGTATTTGTCTGCTTTGAGCCCAAAGTTACCAATCAGAAATCACTCTGAAAGTCCGTTTGCCTTGCCGAAATCAACGTAACAATCGTCGCTGCGAAGCTTGT
>NZ_JBQFOA010000024.1:0-21681 GCF_056532975.1 Ruegeria sp. H6 | reverse complement strand
GCCGACTGGTTGCGGCAGTTGCTCTGAAAGAGCAATGAGAGCCCACTCCATCGAACGAAAGAAGGCCGCCCCAACAATGGGGCGGCCTTTTTTGTTTTGATTTCAATCCGTCTAAGAAGCCCATAACAAGTGTGGCAGAGTTCATATGAAAAGGCGCGATTACGCACCAAGGCGGAACTGTGTCGGCGTCATTCCGGTTTGACCTCGGAAAAAGCGAGTGAAATGGGACTTGTCAGAATAGCCGAGCATCAGGCCTATCTCTGCAATTGTCATCCGGTCTTCTTTGAGGTGCTCTTTGGCGGTATCGACACGCAGCCGTTTGACCTCGCGGGGGAGTGTTGTGCCTTGTTGCTGCAGCGCCTTCAGAAACCGTTCCGGCTGTATTCCCAGCAACTCTGCCACCGCCTCTGGCCCCAAATCGGTTTCATCCAATTTGTCGCGTAGGACGGAACGCAAAGCGGCCACCACGGTCACTTCTTCATCTTGTTGAGGCGCGGCGAAGGGTTCGGCAGCGCCTTCAGAAACATGGTGCAAGAACAACCATTCCACAGGAAAGCTGATTTGCATTCCGGGATCGGTTCCAAGGCCAACTTCGATCCCTTTGTAGTTGATAGGCAGACCATTGATGTATCTGCTTTCCCATCGCACACGCGACGAATCCCAGGAGGTTCCGACGACAGTCTGCAACAGCCGAACATAGATCGCGGCACCAAACCCGGTCACCTGAATGGGTGGGACAACCGGTTCCTGCTGCCTCTCGATACGGTAGGTCGCTTTGTCTGCTTCTATGACAAGGCTGTGCCGAACCGAATTGGTCTCCTGCGGTACAAGCCCCACAAAACGGGTAAAGAACTCGAACAGTGTCTTTGTCGATTGCAGGGCCTGAGCGAACGGGGGCCATCCTTCCAGGTCAAAGGTCTCACCGACTTTCAATCCAAGATATCGATCCCCTGACAGGTCTGAGAAGGCGTTCAGCAGACCGTAAACCAACTCTGAGTGAACATAGATGGATGGGTCAGACAACAGATCGGCATTCAAGCCGACCTGGTCCAACGCAGGTTGCGGATTGATCTGGCGATCAATGAGATAGCGCAGAAACGGAGCCGCCAAAGCGAGGCGAATAAAGCCCTCGCTATGCTCGTGCGAGGTGGAGTTGAACGGCAATCTGGTCACCCTTGTGAGGATCGGTAGGTTTGTTCAGTGGCCATTTTTTCAGTCACATTCGAACATCCTAATTCGAAAGTGGCAACCGAGCCAGGATTTTCCGGACTACAGTTTGTAAAACATGAATATGAAGGGAGTCCTTATGTCCGGTCTACGAATGCCCCTTTGCGCGACGGTGATTGTCGCTGCCGGTCTTTCTTTTTCAGCGCCCGCGCAGGCTCAGGAACAGGCAGAACCCCAAACGCTGTTTACCAACGTGCATGTCTTCGATGGCGTGAATGAACAGCGTATCGAAAATGCCAGCGTTTTGGTTGAAGGCAACCTGATTAAGGCCGTCTCAACTGATGCCATCGATGCCCCCGATGCCACAGTCATTGACGGAGAGGGGCGGACACTGACCCCCGGGTTTATTGAACTGCACGCGCATCTCATGCTGATGGGACCGACCCTGCCCGCGATGGAGGCCAACACGACTTGGGAAGACTTTGCCATTCACGGGGCGCGGATGGCCGAGATGTATTTGATGCAGGGCTTCACCACAGTCAGGGACGCGGGTGGGGCCAATGGTGGGCTGCGCCGCGCAATTGATTCAGGGCAAATCGACGGCCCACGTTACTTTCCATCCGGTGCATTCATCGGAACGCGCGGTGGTCACGCTGACTTTGCGAATTTCACTGCTCCGCCAGGTTCAGAGACCAATATGAGCCGCCTGAATATGGCGCAGGAAGTTAGCGGAGTGGACGACGTCTACAGGTTTGCACGCAACAACTTCCGCATGGGCGCGACACAGTTGAAATTCATGCAATCCGGCGGTGTGGTTTCAGCTTTTGATCCATGGCAATTGCTGGCTGGATCGCCCGAGGAAATCAGGGCAGCGGTGCAAGTGGCCAATGAATATGGCAGCTATGTCATGGCGCATTCCTATCGCAAGGAAGCGATCCTGAGCGCGCTCGACGCGGGTGTGATGTCGATCGAACACGGCTTCTCGTTTGATTGTGAAATTGCCCAGGTCATGAACGAAAAAGGGGCTTACATTACGACCAACCTGACGGCGTTCGATCCCGGTTTGCTTGATATTCCAGCGGTGGCAAACGTTCCGTCGAGCTTGGCCAAAGCAAAGTCCGCCTCGGCCACATTTGCGGGCTACATCGACAATATGAAGGAATGCCCGGTAAAGCGAGGATTCCAGACCGACTGCGTTGGTTCGGTTGAAGCGTGCAACATCCAGATCGCCTACGAGAAGCACCTGAACAATGAATTTTTTGGTCCATATACGTCTATGGTGACATTGACATCCACAGGAGGGGAGGTGGTCGCTTTGTCAGGTGACTTTATGAACCCGTATACCGCCGGAAAGCTGGGCGTGATCGAAGAAGGCGCCTATGCCGACATCCTGCTGATCGACGGCAATCCGCTCGAAGATTTCTCGGTCGTTGGAACAGGTGATCAGTGGTTCGGTGCTGACCCGAGGCCTGAAAGCCCAGAAACGATCCGCCTTATCATGAAAGATGGTATCATCTACAAAGACACATTGGATTGATCCGCACAAAGGAGCCGGAAAGCTTTCATGCGTCATTGGTTTCGCTTCCTATTCGTCGCTGGGTTGGTTTACTGCGCCCAACCCGCGATCGCCACTTCTGGAACAGCGTTGGACTGGGCCGACCTGCCTGATCCGGCAGTACAGGACTTTGAGGATCCTTATCGCGATCTTAGTCCTGAACAATTCGACGATGTTTTGTTCGTTGTGCGCTTGCGGGATCGGCTTCAACAGGACATCGCCAGCGAAGAAGAGCGGCAAAAGTGGCAATCACTATTGACCGAGACCGAGGATGCCTTGGCATCTGATGGGATTGATGTCGACTGGCTGCTCGATCAGCGAGAGGTTGTAGCGGAACGTCGAAGAAAGGCCGGAACAAACGGAAATCCGCAATTCGATGGCCAAACAATCACACTTGCGGGCTTTGCCATTCCTGCCCCCAGTGATCCGGACGGTCGGCCTGTTGCGTATTTGGTGCCAGAACGAGGCATGTGCAGTCACATGCCTCCACCTCCGCCTAACCAAATGATCCGTGTGCGGTTGAATGGGGACTGGACGCCCAGCTATTTCCACGAACCCGTTCGGCTGACCGGTGTGTTCACGATCGATCCTTCTGATCAGAATATGATGGTTGTGGACGGCCTCATGCCAATGAACACGACTTTCAAGTTAGAAACGCAGCGGGTCGAAACTCTGGAAACCGAAGCAGACAGGCTGGAATGGAAGCAGCGCGCCGCTGATCGCATCCACGCGGCAGGCAACCGCAAGACCGGCGGGGTAAAGGCGTCTGAATGATAAGACTTCTGGTTGCCGCATTGAGCATTGCTTTCGCTTGCGCGGCCTCGGCGCAAGGGCTGTCCGGGCCTTCTTCGGTTGAAGCCGATCTAGAGCCCGGAGATGGGTTGACCGATCCGCAATTTCGGTCGGAATTTCCACGCAACATCGCATCGGGTTGGTTTCAGTGGAAAGACCGCTTGGCCGAGGGCGGGTTTAGGTTCAACATCGATTACCTGGCATTGGGCCAATCCACGAATGCTGATCTGGGAGCCGGCGAAGCGGCAAGCGGAATAGCGCGTTTCTATGGCAGTTGGCAGGCAACTGAACAGGGTTCTCTCACATTCAAGATCGAAGACCGACACAGTTACACCGATGTTGCGCCGCAGTTTCTTGGGTTGGATGGCGGAGCGCTTTCTATCACCGGGACGGCCTTCAACGATAACGGTCTGCTGCTGACCAACCTGTTTTGGACCCAAAGGGCTGAAAACGGTTCGTGGACGCTGCAAGTCGGGCAGATTGATGTAACGGATTTCGTGGACATCTATGGGCTGGTCAGCCCCTACAGCGGCTTCCAGAACCTGTCTTTCAATACCAACCCCACACTTAACGCGCCCAACCCGGGTCTTGGTATCGCCGGTGGGGTCAAGCTGAGCGAGAACTTCTACGCTGTTGCGAGCGTCTCAGACGCAAACGCCGACCCGTCTGATCCAAACTTTGATGTGTTTAGCGACGGCAATCTCTTCAAGTCACTCGAACTTGGCTACACATCCGGCTTTGAACGCATTTACTTCGACAACATCCATTTGACCCTCTGGCATGCAGATGCAGCCGACGATGGCAGCCGAGCGGAAGATTACGGCGCAGCGTTTTCCGCCGCTTGGTTTGTCGAAAACAAATGGATGCCGTTCTTTCGTGCAGGGGCCTCAAAGGGGACAGCCGCGCTTTATGACCGGTCGGTGTCTGCGGGTCTGGGTTACTATGGTCGCAATACCGATTTGGCCGGGCTGGGCCTGAGCTGGGCCGAAGCAAGAGGCATAGACGGTGATCAGTTCACACTCGAAGCCTTCTACCGTTTTTCAATCTCACCCGGATTGCAGATCACGCCATCGCTGCAGTTCATTTCCGACCCGCTTTTGAACCCCGATCAGGATAGCATGACCCTGTTCGGCCTAAGAACCCGGATCGTTTTTTGAGGTGGCTAGATAACAAGCGCCAAGAAAAAGCGGAGGGCGTCCGCGATTGGCTCTGGCCATCGAAGCAGGCAAAACGACCATTCGTGAGTGTTATGAGGAAATATCGAAACATTCTGTTATGGTGATTTGAGGTTAATCTTCACTATCCTGTCGATCAAAAGGAGGATCAATCCATGCGTACCTTGTTTCTGGCAGGCTCAATATCTGTGTGTTCGACATTGTGTGTTGCGCAAACATACGATGTGGTCATCCTCAACGGTCGGGTAATGGACCCGGAAACCGGGTTCGATCAGATCGCCAATGTGGGAATAAGCAACGGCTGGATCACTGCGATTACCGACAAGGAAATTGGCGGGAACGAGTCCATCGATGCGACCGGGCATGTTGTGGCGCCCGGATTTATCGACCTTGAACAGCATGGGCTCGACCCTTGGGGCATCAAAGTCAACCTACGTGATGGTGTAACGACCCAAATGGATTTTGAGGTTGGGGCCGCAAATATTGATGAATGGTACGAAGCTCGCAAAGGCGTGACACAGGCCAACTACGGCACAGTCGTTGGACAAGAATTCGCACGGATGCGGGTTCACGATGGCCTTGTGCTGGTAGGTGGGGACATAGATTTCCGAAACTTCTTCGCACTCAGGGCACAATCCGTGGAAGACGGCGTCGAGGGGTGGTCGTCTGTACCAAGCAACCGGGAACAGATGAACGACATCACTGCGCAGCTTGATGAAGGACTGCGTCTAGGCGCGCTCGGCGTCGGTTCGACCATCGGCTATGCCCGCGAAGGCATCACGACCTATGAGATGTTCGAAGCGCAGCGGGCTGCGGCGCGCTATGGCAGATTGACTTCGGTTCATCACCGATTTCATCCCAGTGCTTCGACGCCGACAGAAACACAGACGGGTGTGAATGAGATTTTGGTCAATGCGATGGTGCTTGGCGCACCGCTGCATATACACCATGACAATGATTATGGCTGGTGGGAAAATCAGGAAAAGCTCCAGATGGCCCGCAACCAAGGCTACAACGTCTGGTCCAGCTACTATCCCTGGACGGCCGGATCAGGAAACTACGGAGCCTCGATCATCGCCCCAGAAAACTGGGAAGGTTCGATGGGGTACAAATACGAAGACACCATCTTTGACCCCCAGCTTGATCGCTTTGTGACCAAAGACGAGTTCTTGAACTTCGCCGAGAATGAGCCTGGCAGGACTGCGATTGTTTTTAGCCCGCCAAGAGAGCAATGGCTGAATGATTGGATCACCATCGCAGGCTATGGCATCTCGGGCGACGGTATGGCCGGGCTGGATATCGAGGGCAATCTGATGAGTTGGGATGCCCCCTACGAAGACTATGCTGGGCATCCTCGGTCAGCGGGCAGCCACGCGCTTGTCTTGCGACTGGCTCGCGAAGCGGACATTCCACTCATGCTTACACTGACTCAGCTAAGCTACATCCACGCGAAGCGATTGGGTGATACGGGGTTACGAGCAATGCAGGTGCGTGGGCGAATGCAAGAAGGCATGGTCGCGGACATCACGATTTTTGATCCGGAGACTGTGACCGAAAAGGCGAACTATACGCTCGGTCAGCAAGAGCTTCCGTCAGAGGGCATTCTGTATGTGCTGGTTAACGGAAAACTTGTTGTTAAGAACAGTGAAGTGCAGCGCGATGTTTATGCAGGGCAACCGATCCGGTTTCCAGTCGAGGAAAGCGGGCGCTTCGTTCCGGCGGGGCGCGAACAGATCATGGGTATTCTCACACCGGATACCGGCACGGCCCGTCCGACACTGCTTGACGATATCACAAATGAAGAAGCGAGTGTCGCACCTGTTACGAAACCGGCTAATCAGTATGCGTCGGTAAAGCCGGCAGACCCTTTTGATTGGTTTACGCCTCGCAACGGATTGGATGACGGTGCCCTGTTCTTTTGCGTTCTGCACGCACGCTTCGAGGACCGCGCGACAGCAAAACGGGATTATGCGAGGGCTATGATGTCCAGAACGAGGGGATCAAGCTCTATTCCCTCAGAGCAACGCAGAGCAAACTAACTTGCAGGTTCTCAGAGCATCACAAGATCTTTTCCGTTTCATCTCCAGGACATTTCGCGCTGGTGGATTCTGGTCATCCGTTTATGCGTGGCCCAGGCGCAATAGGCACGGTTTCTCGCGCAGTACGGCGAAAGGTGTCAATCACTTAAGGCGCTGATACATAGCGGGGAAAGGATGGTGGGTGATGAGAGACTCGAACTCCCGACATCTTCGGTGTAAACGAAGCGCTCTACCAACTGAGCTAATCACCCGTGAGGGGGGATTTAGCCAAGCCTGCGGGCGGGTGCAAGAGGGTTCGCGAGAATTTCTTGCAATCCCTGCGCAAAGGCCTGATCTCAGCCGCGAATATCCTTGAGAGCGGTCAACAATTGGGCGACCTCGTGTTCTGTATTGTAGTGGCAAAGCGATATGCGGATGCAATCGGACAGGCCAAGCGGGTCAAGGACATTGCCGCTATAATGATCGGCTTTGCGGGTATGGGTTCGAATACCTTGGTCGTTCAAGCGGGTTACCACGTCGGCCGACGGCACCTTGTCGACGACAATCGAGACCAGACCTTCGCGCGACGGGTTATCCGCGCCTCCAAGGATTGTGACGTGATCCATGTCGCGCAGGCCAGGCAGGTTGCCGGTTCCATTGATCATGGCATTGGTCAGGTGAGTCTCATGCGCATGGATCGCCTCGCCTGCCGCGCGAATGCGTTCTTTCCTTGTATCAACGTCTGACACCTGTGCGCCCAGCCAGTCGAAATAGGCTACGACATCCGTCATGGTTGCATAGGCACCCGTGTCTCGTGTCCCGAACTCCCACCCCTGTGCCGGCGCATTGATCAGTTGATCGTGGGGCAGGGCGGTCAGACGGTCAGAAATCCAGGCCATGCCAAAACCGTGGCGTGAGAACACTTTGTAGGGCGAAACCGCATAGCCATCGACGCCATAGCTGTCGATGTCGATCTGTCCATGGGCCGCGTGCTGGATCCCATCGACGATGATCATGCAATCTGGCGCCACGTTCCGAATGGCCCGGGCGATTGCGGCGACGTCCATGCCCATACCGGTGACAGGCGACGCGTGCAGGATGGTCGCGACGGCCACATCCGGCGTCATCTGCGCCGCGTAATCATTGGCGGTTACCAGACCCGTCTCATCGTTATGCGGGACATTCACATAATCGAGGCCCGAGATTTCAGCCCATCTGCGCGCGGCGCTGCGGCTGGCAGGATGCTCGATCGAACTGCCGATCACTTTCCCCGATTTGGGTGCGTTCACGCAAGCGGTGCGGATCATCCGAAACAACAGTTCGGTGCCGCTTTCGCCCACAAAAAACTGCCCGCTTGTGGCGTTCATGAACTCGGACATGTCGGCCTTGGCCGTGTTGATGATGTCAACAAGCGCGTGGCTGGCGACGTTGTCGCGCCCCTGATTGTCGGGAATGGCGGCAAATTTGGCTGATGTTTCGATGACAGAATTCAGCGTCAGGGCACCGCCTGCGTTTTCAAAAAAGATACGCGGGCCTTGGAACGGGCAATGATCCACATGCGCGAAACGGGCGCGGATGGCTTCGGTGAGGCCGGGAATTTGGTGCAGCATTTGGCGTATCCTGTCATGTGTCGCCCCGATAACATCGTGACCGGGCGGCTGGATCAATCCTGTTTGCGACACTTATGGGTGCGGTTTTCTTCCGTCAACGCCTCTGTGTTCGGCAATGGGCCCTTGCCTGCGCCATGTTGCCTCCGATATGCCAAACAGGACTGCAACCCTTTGACCCTGAGGTAAAAGATGGTGGGCGCCTGCCGCGGTTTCATTGCAACTCTGGCCTTTTGCGCCGCTTTGGCCTTGCCGCCAAAGGTATGGGCCGATGGTATTCTGGTGTTTGCGGCCTCTAGCCTGAAGACTGCCTTGGATGAGGTCGCAATCTTGTACGAGACACGGTCGGGTCAGGATATAACCATCTCTTATGCCGCATCTTCAGCGCTGGCCCGACAGATCCAGAACGGGGCCCCGGCGGATTTGTTTATCTCGGCCAATCCCGATTGGATGGATCTGCTGCAGGAACAGGGCTTTATCGTCCAATCCACACGGGTCGATTTGCTGGGCAACCGTCTGGTCCTAATCGGGGCGGCAGGGCAGCCGCCGATTGAGGTGACGCCGGACACCGATTTTCAGGCGTTTTTGGATGGCGGTTTTCTTGCGATGGCCCTCGTCGAAGCGGTGCCTGCCGGAGTTTACGGTAAGGCGGCGCTGCAAAACCTTGGACTTTGGGAAAGCCTGCGCGATCAGGTGGCGCAGGCCGATAATGTGCGCGCGGCGCTGGCGTTGGTTGCCTTGGGTGCGGCACCGATGGGGATCGTCTATCATTCGGACGCAGTCGCCGAAGATCGCGTGTCGATCCTGGCGTCTATCCCAGAGACCGCGCATCCTCGGATCATCTATCCCGCTGCGGTGACGTCTTTGGGGGACCATGACGCAAAAGCGTTTCTGGATTTTTTGCAACAGGAACAGGCCCGGGTGACTTTTGAAAGGCAGGGATTCTCCCTGCCGGGCGGGTGATGGTGTGAACTGGTTGGGTCCCGCCGAGCTTGAGGCATTGCGACTGTCGCTGCGTGTGTCGTTTTGGGCGGTATTGGTCACGCTGCCGCTGGGCATTTTTGTCGCCTACGCGCTTGCCCGCTGGCGGTTTCCGGGGCGGCAGTTGTTGAACGGGCTGGTGCATTTGCCCTTGATCCTGCCGCCTGTTGTGACCGGCTTTCTGTTGTTGCTGACCTTCGGCACCCAAGGTCCGCTAGGGGATGCATTGGCGCAGCTGGGTATTGTGGTTGCCTTTCGCTGGACCGGGGCGGCGATTGCGGCAGGTGTCATGGCCTTTCCCCTGATGGTGCGCGCCATCCGATTGTCGATTGAGGCCGTGGACCCGCGGCTGGAACAGGCGGGCGCAACCTTGGGCGCATCGCGCATCTGGGTCTTCGGGACTGTTACATTGCCGATGATCTTGCCCGGCGTGGTTGCGGGTGCAATTCTGGCCTTTGCCAAAGCGATGGGTGAATTTGGTGCCACGATTACCTTTGTCTCGAACATTCCGGGGCAAACGCAAACACTGCCTTCTGCTGTCTATGCTTTTCTGCAGGTTCCGGGGGGAGAACCCGCAGCGATGCGATTGGTCATCATCTCGATCGTGATCGCCATGGCGGCGCTTTTGCTGTCCGAGTTGGTCGGCCGCCACGTCGCAAAACGGGTGGCCGGGTCATGAGCTTGTCTGTCCGGTTGAACCACTCTCTGCCCGGCCTCGATCTGAACCTGGATTTCGAGGCGCCGAAGGGCGTGACGGTTCTGTTCGGTCGATCCGGTGCGGGGAAAACGACAGTCGTCAACGCGGTCGCAGGGCTGATGCGTCCGCAGGCGGGGCGGGTTGCCGTTGATGATTGGGTGTTGTTCGACACTGGACAGGGGTCGTGGTTGCCTCCGCATCGGCGCAGGCTGGGATATATCTTCCAAGAAGGACGGTTGTTCCCGCATCTCACAGTGCGCCAGAATCTGCACTATGGCCGATGGTTTGCGCCGCGAGATGCGCGAAAGGAAGATCCGGGTCGCGTGGTCGAGATGCTGGGGATCGGTCACTTGCTGGACCGCCGCCCTGCAAAGCTGTCGGGCGGTGAGAAACAGCGCGTCGCCATCGGGCGCGCCTTGTTGGCCAGCCCGCGGCTGATCTTGGCCGACGAACCGCTGGCGGCGCTGGATGATGCGCGCAAAGCTGAAATCCTTCCTTATTTCGAGCGGTTGCGGGATGAGGTTTCGGTGCCCATCCTCTACGTGACCCATTCGGCAGCCGAGGTGGCCCGGTTGGCGACCTCTGTTGTGGCGTTGCAGGATGGCAAGGTTCTGCGCCATGGTCCCGCCTCTGAGGTTCTGGCAGATCCTTCGATTGCACCGGCAGGGATACGATCCGTCGGTGCGGTGTTGCAGGTGCGCGTCGAGGCCCATCATGCCGATGGGCTGACCGAGCTCAGCGCCGGGGGCGAACGCCTGTTTCTGCCCAGGATTTCCCAGGACGTCGGGGTGCAATTGCGCATCCGCATTCCCGCGCAAGAGGTCATCTTGTCGGATCGGCGTCCCGAAGGTCTTTCGGCCCTGAACATTCTGGAAGGCAAGATCGAAACCATTCGGTCAGGTGACGGGCCAGGGGCGATCGTTTCGATCAATACGCAAGCGGGCGTCATTCTTGCACGGGTCACGCGCCGCTCGGTCGCGGCCATGGGATTGCAGGCGGGCAGCCAGTGCTTTGCGGTCATCAAGACGGTTGCGCTTGCGCCGCAGGATGTTGGTGGCCGTGTGGGCTGAGGCGTCAACGCCGTTCTAAAGAAAGATCTGGAATTGCCCATGTTGCAGTGGCTTCTTAAAGGCGCATCACGGGATCCAAATAAATTTCGGTGAACGTCGAAAGCTTAACAAATCGCCGAAAAATCCGCCTTTTCCTCAGGTGACGTGCTTTCATTTTTGCGTGCATAACGTGTGTTTTAGCAGTGCGCGTATTTCCCCTTGGGTCTGAATGGCATAGGTTCTGATGAGAGGTGTGATCCAAATTCGAGAACGGGATGTGGCTATGCGTATAGGTATTATTTTAGGTGCAGTTTTCCTGGTTGCGTCGTCGGCCTGGGCACAGGGTGTTGGTTTTGGCTACAAGTTGCGCCCGCAATTCAGAACCGAGGTCACTCCTTTAAAGGATGGAACCTATCAGGTGAAACCCGTCGGCGGATCATCTGCCCCTGTCACATATTGGTGCGGAATCGGGGATTTTGCGGTCCGGACGCTGGGCGTTTCGAATTCGCAGCGAATTTATATCTCGAAGGCATACGAAAAGGGTGTTCGCACGGTCAACTTTTCACTCACCCCGCCGCCGGACGTAGACACCACGCCGGGGTATTCGTTGACGGTCAAACGGGTGGGTGAAAACATGTCTGCCGCATCGGCGCAGGACTATTGCTATGACAACTTCATAGATCTGAGTTTCTAGCCTTCAGACCCATTTGGCCAACGGGGGCAGGCTCATCAGCACGGCGTCGGGATCGTGCCCTGTTTCCAGCCCGAATTTGGTGCCCCTGTCATAGACAAGGTTGTATTCGGCATAGAGCCCGCGATGCACCAGCTGAGCGTTCTTGTCGGCGTCGTCAAAGCCTTGAACACGGCGATTTTCGACCAGCGGCAGAAACGCGGGCAGAAAGGCGCGGCCGATATCCTGGGTCAGGGCAAAATCCGGCTGCCAATCGCCGGTGCAATAGTCGTCCATGAAAATCCCGCCGACACCGCGCGCGCGTTTGCGATGGGGGATATAAAAATACTCGTCAGCCCAGTCTTTCAGTCGCGGGTAGTGCCCCAGGCCGTGCGGATCAAGAAACGCCTTTTGCGTGTTGTGAAAATGGGCCGTGTCCTCGGCGTATTCGATACAGGGATTCAAGTCCGACCCCCCTCCGAACCACCAGGCATGCGGGGTCCAGAACATGCGCGTATTCATGTGCACCGCCGGGACATGAGGGTTCTGCATATGGGCCACAAGACTGATGCCCGAGGCCCAGAACCTTGGATCATCGGCCATGCCGGGAATGCCTTTTCGCGCCGCCATGGCCTTTTGCGCCCGTTCGCCCAGCACGCCGTAAACGGTCGAAACGTTGACGCCGACCTTTTCAAACACGCGCCCACCGCGCATGACGGACATGAGTCCGCCGCCTGCGTCCGAGCCGTCCTCGGATTGGCGGGTGGTTTCCCTGACCTCGAACCGTCCCGGCTCGTCCTCGGAAAAAGGGCCGGTTTCGTGATTGTCTTCCAGCGCTTCGAACGCGGCGACGATGTCATCGCGCAATTGGCGAAACCAGGCAGAGGCCGTAGATTTTTCTTTTTCCAACATGATTTTCAATGTGCAGGGGCAGCGACAGGATCCAGCAAGGTGCGACCGCCGTCGATGGTTAGAATTTGACCGGTGATGAACCCGGCCGCGTCAGAGGCCAGAAACTGAGCGGTTTCCGCCAACTCGCTTGGGGCCGCGATCCGCGCCAAAGGCGTGTGTTTTTCGATATCGTCGCGGAAATCCCGGTTTTCTTTCAGGGTTGATTGCAGCGACGCGCTCATCACCGACCCCAGCGCGATCGAGTTTACGCGGATGCGACTTGGCGCCAGGGCAACGGCCAGCGAGCGGGTCATTTGATCCAGTGCGGCGGTCGACACGGAATAGGCCATCAGATCCGGATGCGTGCGGCGCGCGGCAATCGACGAAAGATTGATGATCGATCCGGCCGGAGTTTCCTCGTCTCCGGCTTGTTTAATCATGCGTTTGGACACCAGTTGGCTTAGTCGCAGGGCCGGCATCAGGTTCTGGTTCAACAGGGTGCGGACCGAGTCGTCGTCTGGATCCAACGGGTCGGACGGGATAACCTGACGCGCGCCGTTCACCAGAATGTCGACCTGATCAAAAGCATCCAAAGTGGCGGATAAAAGGTTTGCAATGGTCAGTTTTTCGCGCAAATCACCCGAGAAGTAGCGCACATTGCTGTCATCCGCCTGTTCGCCCAACTCTTCGGCCAAGCGTTTTTCATCCATGTCGGCAAACATGACATTGGCCCCGGCATCTGCAAAATGGCGCCCGATGGCCAAACCGATGCCATTGGCTCCACCGGTCACAATTGCGGTTTTGCCAGCTATGGAAAAGGACATGGGTTTCCTCCTGATTTGCGGGGCAGGTTAGCGGGGTTCACCGCCGAGGGCGAGAGGCGTGAAACACCTTGAACCGATTGTCGCCGGCAACTTCGTCAACTTTCGTGAATGCTTCGGTCAAGGTCGCTTCGTAAGGCAGGTGACGGTTGGCCACCATCCATAGGTGCCCCGAGCGTGACAGATTGCGTGCAGCGGATGTGATAAAGCCTTGTCCCAAACCTGGATCGGCACTGCGCGAGGTATGGAAGGGTGGGTTCATCACCACGGCGTCCAGTGGATCTGGTGCGCTCCAGGATACGGCGTCGGCCCAGTGAAACCGGGCTCGTGGGTCGTCCACGTTGGCCCGCGCGCAGTTGAGCGCGGTCTGATCCGCCTCGACCAGATGCAGTTGTTTGAGGCCGGGATCGGACATCAGCCCGGCGGCCAGAAACCCCCATCCGGCCCCAAGGTCGGCGACGGTGGTGCCCAGGGATTTGGGCAGGGTTTGCTGCAGAAGGGCCGAGGCCGGGTCGATCCCGTCGGCAGAAAAGACACCCGGTGCCGTTTGAAAACCATCAACCTGTTGTGTCTTGGGGGCGGCCCAATCTGCAAAGGCATCGGCGTCCGCGTTGAACCAGAAGATTTTGCCATGGGCTTTGGAAATCGGCCCCTCGATGGCCACACGCTTGCGGATGTCCTTGAGGATGCTGTCGATGCCATCGGTCTTGGCCCCGTCGACAACGACCACCCCGCTTGCGCGCGCGCAGGCTTGTTGCACCAGAGATCGGGCCAAGGCCTTAGATCGAGGCAGGAACAACACAACATCTTCGCAGCGCGTGTTTGCCTCGGGTGTCGCGGAGTATCCCAGCGCTTGGAAATGGTCATGGAAGGGTTTGAACGGCTGCACCACTTCGGTTTCGGGTGCCAGACCGGACAAGTCATGAGCGGTGGTCGCGCCGATCACCGACACTGGCTGCGACAGGGTCAGCCCGCTTTGCAGGGCAAGATCAAGACGGGGGGACAGGGCCACGGATCAGGCCTTATTCTTCGCGTTCCATAGTGCATTGCAGCGGATGCTGATGCCTGCGGGCAAAATCCATGACCTGCCCGACCTTGGTTTCCGCGATCTCGTGGCTGAACACGCCGACTACAGCGACGCCTTTTTTGTGGACGGTCAGCATGATCTCGAACGCCTGAGCGTGGGTCATACCAAAAAAGCGCTCAAGCACGTGAACGACAAACTCCATCGGTGTGTAGTCATCATTCAACAACAACACTTTGTACAACGGCGGACGCTTGGTCTTGGGAGTCGTCTGTACCAGGATCGACGTGTCGCCATCGTCGTCCGATTTGTCAGACATCATCCACGGAGTTTCAGTCATGTGTTCAGAGAATCCGATTCAAGCTTCGGTTTATGTGCCGGGTTATATAACGTGCCCGTAGCCAGAGAAAAGAGGGGCAGGGCGGAATTAGGATGAACCAAAGGCTGACAACCATCGGATTCGATGCCGACGACACGCTTTGGCACAACGAGCGGTTCTTTCAACTGACGCAGGCCCATTTTGCGGAATTACTGGCTGATCACGCAGAGCGCGACCACCTGATGGATCGTTTGCTGGCTGCCGAAAAGCGCAACATTCAGCACTATGGCTATGGGATCAAGGGATTTACCCTTTCCATGATCGAAACGGCCATCGAGGTGACCGAAGATCGCGTGCCGGCCTCGGTCATTCGACAATTGATCGAAGCGGGGCAAGACATGCTGGCCCATCCGATCGAACTTTTGCCGCATGCGCGTGTTGCAGTAGAAGCGGCGGCGGAAACCCATCGTGTGGTGCTGATCACCAAGGGCGACCTGATTGATCAGGAACGAAAGGTAGCCCAATCGGGTTTAGGGGAGTTGTTCGACGCTGTGGAAATCGTGTCCGAGAAAACACCCGACACCTATCATGAGGTCTTCTCGCAGCATGGTGAAGGGCCGGGGGCGGCGATGATGATCGGCAACTCGATGCGGTCCGATGTTGTGGCCCCGATTCAGGCCGGGTGCTGGGGCGTTTACGTGCCCCATGGTCTGGTCTGGGAGATCGAGAAAGCCGAGCCCCCACAAGACGCACCGCGATTCCGCGAGATCGCCGATTTGGGAGAGTTGCCAGACCTTCTGCATACGCTCGGTTGATGTTGCCGTTTGGTACCAATTTTCAATAAATCGTCATTTGCTGAATGCAGCGGCTCAGGAGCGGTGCCAATATGGCGGCTTAAGTCGGCCCAGCCGCTATATATGGTAGCATTTGAAGCGTCCTTGGAAAGCAGCACAAATGCAGCTTTCAGTTTATTTCACCAGCACTCTGTGTTAGCCTTGAGGGCAATAATACAATTAATGCTGACCGGGAAAACCCGGCGGCGCGAGGCAGACAGAGGCAAAGATCGTGCAGATTCGGCGGACAGTTCCGGCCCGAACGGGCTTATTCCTTATAGCATTGCTGTGGCTTGTGGTCTTTGTGCCATTCAAATCCATTGCAGCCCCCTATGCGGCGATGGTGATCGACGCTCGAACCGGGGAAGTTCTTCATTCACGCAACGCGGATTCGCGCCTGCACCCGGCATCACTGACCAAGATGATGACGCTGTATATTGCATTCGAAGCCGTTCGTAACGGCGAGATCACCTTGGACACGCCGGTGCGGATCACAAAGAAAGCAGCCGCCGAGCCGCCCTCGAAACTGGGGTTGCGGGCCGGGCAGACCATCGCATTTCGTTATCTGATCCGGGCCGCGGCGGTGAAGTCGGCCAATGATGCCGCAACGGCCATCGGCATCACGCTGAGCGGGTCAGAGGCGGCGTTTGCCCGTCGCATGACGCGCACGGCCAAAGCCATGGGCATGAGCCGCACAACCTTCAAGAACGCGCATGGTTTGACGGAATCCGGTCACCTGTCGACAGCTCGTGATATGACCACGCTGGGCCGCCATCTGCTGTATGATTATCCGCAGTACTACAACCTGTTTTCGCGCCAATCTACCCATGCGGGAATCAAGACCGTTCCGAACACGAACCGTCGTTTGCTGGCGGCTTACAAAGGCGCGGACGGTATCAAAACCGGCTACACGCGGGCTGCGGGTTTCAACCTTGTTGCATCGGCCAAACGCAAGGACGAACGCATCATCGCAACGGTGTTTGGCGGCAAATCCGGCGCGTCGCGTAACGCGCGCGTGGCCGAACTGTTGGATATGGGCTTTCGCCGGGCGCCCTCGCGCGCGCCGATCCGCAAGCCGTCGCGACCTGCTTATGCAGGAAATGCCGGGCTGGAAGGCGCAACGCAATACGCAGGCGTAACGGGCGCGCCCAAAACCAGCCTGCGCCCGGTTCTGCGTCCGGGTGGTTCGATCCAGGTGGCCAGCGCCGTGGCTGAAAACGCAGCCAAAGACCGTGCGCGCATTCAGGACGGGGTCGCCGCCGCAATTGCGGCGGCGGATGCCGGTGATGGAAATACGCCCCGGCCTGCACCCCGACCAAGTGATCTTGTGGTTGCCTCGGCCGAACCCGCAAAAGAGGTAGAGCCAGAACAGGAGGTTGTGACACGCCTTTCGACCTCTGGTGGGCGCCTGTGGGGCGTCAATGTCGGGCGTTACACCACCCGGTACGAGGCGGAAAAAATCCTGCTGAAGACCGCGCTGTCAGAAATGACAACGCTTGAGGGCACGTTGCGCAAGGTCAATCACAGCTCGAAAGGATTCGATGCCACGTTTCAGGGAATGACCCGCGAACAGGCGGATTTGGCCTGCCGAAGACTGCAAGCGCGCAATGTCACGTGTTTCATGATCGGGCCATCATAAGGCCGGACGCTCACTCACTGGACACTGGCTGCGAAAGTGATTTCGCAGCCTTTTTCATTTCCGGGCCCGATGGGATCAATCAAAGACGTGGCCGTGCTGATATTGTTCGTCCTGACCGGCGGCGGCCGTCAGTGCAGCCACGTTATCCTTGGTAAAGAACCCATCGTATTTGTGGCACCGTTCGATATACTCGGTGATCAGCAATGTGTTCTTCGAGTGCTTTGAAAATATCTGTTTCAGGTTGGGATCGTCTTTGCACTCACCTACCACATGGGCCAGGAAGGGCACGCCTTTGTCTTTCAGCGTATTGACCACAAAATCGACGTTCTTTTCGCCGGCTCCGTGATCGCCATCCTGGATCTCGACCGCCATGTGATGCAGCCTGCGGCCAAAGTTGCGAACGAAGTCTTCGGTCGGCATCGGCAGCTTGGCAAAGGAATTCACAAAGGACGGCGTGTTGTTGGCGGTGAACACTTTGGCCGGCGATTTCTTGTCATCATCCACATTCGGATTGCGGTTCACATTCGTGGAAGAGTTCATGTCGAAGATGTTGTACGCGCCCCAAAAATAATAGGGCACCATTGTCAGAAATTCCAGGATCGCATCTTCACGTTCACCGGCCAGTACGCGCGTTGCCAGGTGGTCTATACCCAGCATCAGCGGTGAGATCTTGCTGTCCGCGCCGAAGGCTTCGGCCTCATCCAGTCGGGCCTGTTCCTGGGCACTCAGCAGGACGCGATCACCCAGCCCCAGACTGTCTGTGTCGTTGAAATCCAGCGTCGAATACCCAACCCGGTTGCAGGTAAAATCCGAGGGCGTCGTAAAGCGGAACCCATCCAGAGTGTAGAACGGGTTTTCCGTGTCCCCTGCATATTCGAACCGGATGTTCTGGTCTTCCAGCGTCTTGGTCAGGGTGTTCAAATCGGATGCGCCAAAGACCTCACCGACATAGCGGGTTTGCGGTGTGTTGCGCGCCAGCGGGTACATTCGGTTGATGCGTGGAATAAAATCATCAAACGCGTCGCTCAGCGGCGCCATCACGATCATGGCCGGGTAGTCCGAATGGGAATGCAGGACCGAGAATTTGTGGGTCTTGCCCAGATAGCTGGCGGTGTGCCGGTAGGGTGACATGACATACAGCTCGACCAGCGTGTCGAACAGCGCGTCGGGTTCCACTTGAATCACGATGGCACGCATGGGACCAACCTGATCCGCGATGCCCGAGGACCCGCGACGCTCGTAAATCATCGGCAGGTATTCGGCAAAAAACTCCGAGTTCTTTTTGTCGCCCCGGGGTTCGTAAGACATCAGATCAAATGACATTGGCTGGTCTCCTTGCACCTGGTCGTACAGGCGCTGCTTGGATTGTCGTAATCAGAACATGCACTTGTATGCATGCTAGGCAGTTCTACCCATCCGGGCAACAACAAGGATATCGGGCTGGTGAAATTACATCCGCATGACTAGCGGGTGAATTTGGTCACATCGACACCGCCCGCAATCAGATTTTCGCGAACCGAGCGAGCGATTTGCACAGCGGTGGCGCCATCCCCGTGCAGGCAGATCGTATCGATGGACGTTTCCAACCGCTTACCGCTCTCGGTGATGATGGCCCCTTTGCGCACCATGTTCAGGATGCGTGGTCCTGCCACTTCGGGGTCGTGGATCACCGCGCCGGGCAGGCTGCGATCGACCAGGGTGCCGTCGTCGTTATATGCCCGATCCGCAAAGATCTCGCCGACCCATTTGCAGCCCAGTTCCCGAACGGCCTGTTCCTGTTTGGTGACGGCAAGCACCATGATGATGATATCAGGGTCGACGTCCAGCGCACCCTGATAGCAGGCCTGCGCCATGTCGATATCGACCGAGCACATATTGGCCAGCGCGCCGTGCAGTTTCAGGTGGCGCACTTTGGTGCCAACGGCCTTGGCGACGCCCATCGCCGCCCCCAATTGATAGCGCACCAGATTGCGCAGGCTGTTATGCGGAACTTTCATGTTGCGGCGGCCAAAGCCCTGCAGATCGGGAAATCCGGGATGCGCCCCGATGCCAACACCATTCTCTTCGGCCAGGGCCATGGTCTGCGCCATCACATCCGGGTCACCTGCATGAAACCCGCAGGCGATATTGGCCGAGGTGATGATCTTCAGCAGGCTGTCGTCATCGCCCATTTTCCACGGCCCAAAGCTTTCGCCCATATCGGCATTCAGATCGACATTTGGCATGTGGTGTTCTCCTTATTCGTTGGCCGAGATCATTCCGCTGATCAATTGGTATGACAGCAGATCCGGGATGTCATGCGGGTCGCGGACCAGAGGTTCCGTTTGACCGGGCAGGCGGGTGATGGCGGATTGGAACGCCGCTTGCAGCGCGACAGCCTGTTCCATTGTCACGAACTCGAACCTCAGTTTTCCGCCCGCGGGCGTCTGGGCGGCGCGGGGCAGATCGCAGGGCAGAACCGTCGCGATACGCGGATACCCGCCAGTTGTCTGACACTCTGGCAGCAAGATGAACGGATTTCCGGTGCCGGTCATCTGGATGTCGCCGGGGGTTATGATTTCGGACAGGATATTGAGCTGGCCCTTGGCGGCAAAGCCCTCTCCTGCGCTTTCCAGTTGCATTCCCATCCGATTAGCCCGTGCACCGCGCGAAAACTCGGTTGCGACGAACCGTTCCAAGGTCTCGGTGTCGAACAGATCGGATTGGAAACTGGTGACAACCCGCAATGTGCCGCCCGAAAACCGATCCTCTGACCGCAGTTTTCGATTTGCCTCGCCTTGGGTGACTTCGGCAGGCAAAACCTCCCCTTGCGCGATCGCCCGTCCAATATTTGCCGTCAGATGCGTCGACCTGGACCCCAGAAACGGATCGGTCGTAAAACCACCGCCCACGTGCAGATAACCGTAGTTCCCTTTGACAGCGGCCCCGATTGTCAGTGTTTGGCCAGGCTCCAAAGCGTGAGTTGCATTCCAGACCACCGGACTGCCATCGATACTGGCCTGCATGGGGGCACCGGTCAGGGCAATGCGTGCGCTCTGTTGCGCTTCAAACGTGCCACCCATGCCAGCCATCTCAAGTGCGGCACAATTCGCGTTTTGCCCCAGCAATGCGGCGCCTTCATGCAGCGCCAAAAGATCTGCCGCGCCCGAGCGTGAAAGACCCTGGCTCAGGTACCCGGTGCGCCCAGTGTCCTGTATCGTGCAGGCGGGACCGATGCGTAGAACCTTCAGGCTCATTCGACGATCTCCTGCCAGGTCGCACCATCCGGGTTGGTGTGGCGAACATGTTCATATTCTTCGCGCGAGACCGAGACAAATTGCATCTCGTCTCCGGGGGTTAGCGCAAAGCTGTCCTTCTGGTCAGGGCGGTAGCAGCGAAATGCGGTCTGCCCGACATGCCGCCAGCCCGTTGGGGTTGGGCCGGAAAACAGAACAAATTGCGATATTGCCAGAACCAATGCCCCGGCAGGCACCATCGGGGTCAGCTCTTTCAGTCTGGGAATGTTGAATTCCGGTCCCAAAGGTCCGAGATAGGGTTGCCCCGGCGCGAACCCAATCGTCAGGACTCGCACCCGGGACTGGCTGAGCCGCTGGATCGCCTCTTCTACATCAAGGCCCGCTGCCCGCGCGGCATCCTCCATCTGCGGCGCGAGATCCGTGCCGTACACGGTCGGGACCTGCCAGAGCTTTCGGCCCGGCGGCAAAGCGGTCTGGTACCAGTCCTTTTGGTTCAGCGCGTCCTGCACTTGGCGGTTGATGTCATCGTGCGGAGTGATCAACGGGTCATATCGAACATAAGCTGACGCCAGCGAGGCAGAGGTTTCCAGAACACCCTTTAGGCCCATTGCATCCAGCGCACCTCGGAAAGCCAGTGCCGCCCTGTTCGCCGGTTCCGCCATCTCATTGGCGAAGGTTATCAGAAGACCGTCATAGCCAACGGTGCGCACCAGCGGGAAAGAGTCGGATTTGGTCATCGGTTTTCAGGCTCACCCACTTGCATTGATGCCCGGACCTCAACCGATCTTTTGTGTTTGCGCAAGGCCCAGCGGGAAAATGCATGTTGGCCTGGTAGAACCGGCTCCGGAATCGTTCACTCGATGACTCGCAGGCAGGTCCCGAGTCGCGGCTCTCTTGTGGAAGGCGATCACCGAACCCCCTAAATCTTGTGCAGTCGCCGAGTCAGTGGCGATGACCCGACTACCAGATAATGACTGCCTGCGTCGGGTGGGTCGGGATAGCGTGGTGGTATTGATATGTAATTGTTTGAAAATAATATGAAAAAGTAAAAAATAGAAAAAAACGTTTATCGCGCAATTTTCCACTTGCGGTCAGTGTGCGTTAAGCTTAGAACCCCCTTCACCGGCGCAGCAGAGGTTGTTGTTTGGTTGGCTGAGAAGGCCTGACGGACTGGAAAGACGGTTGAGACGCTCGGGAGAGACTGGGG
>NZ_JBQFOA010000023.1:0-30354 GCF_056532975.1 Ruegeria sp. H6 | reverse complement strand
AAATGGAGACTACGCAGCGCCGGGCCTGCTCAGCATCAAGGGGGTCAATATTGGGCGCCGATAGGGGGTCAGGTTTGAATGCCGATTGACACTTGAACAGGCCGCGAGACTGAGCGCCCGCGCGATCGAGCTGAGCCCCAACCCGCCCGGCTGGTACCACGCAAGCACGTTCCTGATCTGTTTCATGAAAGATGATTACAGCGGCGCGCGGTCAGCGGCGCGCAAAGTCGGTGGTGGCATGTGGAATGGTTCTGAAGTGCTTGAGCTTATGTGCATCCCATACACGGAACCGGACGCCGACCTGGATTCAACCCTGTTGGCCCTGAAGACCAACATTCCCGATGTTGACCGTTTTATCCAGACGCTCTACGCGATCTGGCATGTGCCTAGGGACATCTCACAGAAAATGACCGAAGCGCTGCGCACAACCGGGGCGCTGGACTGAGGTCGCGCCGTCAGGATTTTAACGGTGACTCACTCTGCCCATCGTACGGCTGCCCGTAGGAAGGTTCTGAGATCGCAGTCAGACCCGGAAACGAACTATGCTTACTCTACCTCAGCGCCTTGATCTGATGAAACTGGCGACGGATATTGCAAAGACCAAAGCCAGCTGGTCCGAGGAAAAGCCAGCCAATCTGGAAGAGGAAGTCCTTTCTATATTCGAGCTGCTCAAGCCAAGTATAGAAAGCGGCAGCGCCTTTGAGAACACCAGCATGTCCGATGTGAAAACCGCCGTTGACGTCGCCTCGACCATCGACGGTTTCCTGGAATAGCCGGTCCTTGTTTTCAAGGCCAAACAATGCCGTTTCGCATCAGGATGTTGCGTGCTCACAATTCTAACAACTATCAAGTGCAATCGCCCCGACCCGAACCTCAAGTATGGTTCTCGCACACTTCGCTAGCAGCGCGCTTTCCTGCCTTCGCTGCGATTGTGAAAACTGGCGCTAAATGTATTATCTCTAACGGGGCAAAGTGGAATTGGGTTACACTTGTACTAAAGTCAGATTTGAGATTTTTGACCCACTTGAGGATGCCGTTATAGACAATAGACTGCGAACCTTGCGACCGAGCATCAATTCTGGACGACACAGCACAATGCCCCAGTTGCATCGCATACCAGACCATTCTCAAAAGTGTTTTTATTATTCTGATGACGAGCAAGCACGGAACCTGGGCCTGAGTTGATCTTGCTCAGCGCGTTTTCGAGAAATTGGACGCGAACACCCGGCGCCCACGCCACGTTATTGATGGGAACTGCAGGTTCCGCTGTACATATCGCCAACACTTCGTCTTTTAGACTAATTGGTCTCTGTGACGAAGGTACGTTTCTAGCAGGTGAGAGATTCCATCCGAACATTTGGTGGTAGAAGTTGTCGGGGAATACGCCGCTACGGGATAGGTAGTGTTCATGCGTAAACTGACGAGCGGGGACAGGGTATTCGTGCCGCGAAACTGATACACCGAAGAATGCGCCAAGCGGATCGCGTAAGAGGCAGTTCCGACCAACCCCAGGAACTTCAAAGGGAGGTTTCACTACTGATCCTCCAAGCTTGACGGCGAGTTTGGCGGCCTGATCTACGTCTTCGACTTCAACATAAGGAATCCACCCTTCAAAGAGCACCAGATTTTGAGAAACAATCCCGGCCCCTGCCTCTCCATCGAGAGTGGCGAGGACAAAATCTCTATGGCCGCCGCCCCATGCGAAATCTGTGGCGTGTTCGACAATATAGCTCCAACCTGCCACGCATTCGTAAAATGACCTGGAAGCTTCCACATCAGGCGTGAAAAGATCGTGCCAGACAATTCGGCCATCTTTTTCTTTTGTCACCGCGACTTCATCCAAACTGCTTCCGTTCGCCATAACTCTCGCTTGCGGTCCAAATATTGATGCAGATCAATTTGCGCGGTTCTGGTCCGTGAAATCACTCAATTCAGTGGCTCCGTTCGCGGTCAGCCATTCTGCAAACTTAACCATAGCATCTGTTGCGGAGCGATCCGAAGGCTAGGCGAAGCAATATTTACCAGCGTTAACGGCTTCACTGAAGGGTTGTATCAGGCGGCCGTATTCGATGTAGCGTTCGAACATGGGCACAGGTAACAAGGCCGCCCCAGTACCAAAGGTGGCCAGCTCGGCAAGGGCCACTGATCTGTTCAGAATTGGTCCCTTTACACGCGGACAAATCGTTCCAACTGCTTCGAACCAACCTGGCCATCCGGCACCCTGAATTACGACGGTACCGCGTCGGCTGCATATTGAGACAGGAATTCCTCTGAGGGTGGGATCTGAGTGACAACATCAATCAGTACCCCATTCGGATCACGATAAATCGCATGGCGTTGGCCAAACGGCTCGCTTACAAGTGACTTTGCCACCGGAACTCCTTCTGACCGAAGTCGTTCGTCCACTTCGTCGACATCCTCGACTTCAAAGTTGAGGATCATACCCTTAGACGCACCGCGGGAAACATCTGGGATCGTCTCGTGATCCGACTGGACGATTGCGAGATTGACCGACGGATCCACTTCACTTTGTAGATGCACATACCAATCCGCCTCGAACGCAGCGCGGAAGCCAAAGTGACGTTTATAGAACTCTGCTGTCTCAGAAACCGTTTCAGACTGAATGACCGGGTAATATTGAGTGACACGCATTTTTGATCTCCCTAACTTACATGCACTTTGTATGTATCATAGATTTGCAAATACATGCAAGATGTATGTAAGGTGCTTGTAGTGATATTCGGAGCCGCTAGATTTGCCCACAGAAAAACCCGCCCGACGCAGCCAGGCAGACCGACGCGCCGAAACGCGTGCCAAACTCGTAGAAGCTGCCCGAGAACTGTTTGTGGATTCGGGATTTGCCGATACTGCAACCCCGGACATCGTACGTAAGGCCAGCGTAACCCGCGGCGCTCTGTATCATCATTTCAAGGACAAGGCTGACCTTTTCCGCGCCGTCGCAGAAGAGGAGGCCAAAGCAATCTCACACCATATTGACCAGGAAACGCGCAATGTTGCCGATCCCGAACAGGCCATGGTCACAGGATCGAATGCCTTTTTTGATGCGATGTTGGTTCCAGGTCGGGTGCGCCTCCTGATGGAAGAGGCCCCAGCGGTATTAGGGCACAGCACCGCTGTCGCGTTGACCCGGGCCAATGGAACAGAGGAACTTCGTGAAGGGCTTTCGCGGGCTCTTCCTAAGCATTCACCAAAACAGATCGATGCTTTGACTAATTTATTGTCGGCCGCGTTTGATCGCGCCGCTCTTGAGATCGCCTATGGGGGCGATCCGGAGGTCTACAAGGAGGTTATGAACCATTTGATTGGTGAAGTACTCAAGGGCAACTAGCAGACCTCGGAAGCCCCGCAGTATGGGTCCCTACCCTTTCTTCCGTGAGTTACTCGGCCCATTGCGGACATTTAGGAGGGAATTCAAATGCTGCAGTGGCATACCGGTCTGCGGACATCCGCAACAGTGGCGCAAGCTCTTCATTGTTCACTGAATTCCGCCAAGCCACGTTCGTGTCGCTTCAAGCCCTTTGCGCAAGATAGAAAACATCTGCTCAATTTCACTTTCGCTGATGATAAGGGGCGGTGAAAGAACACACATGTTGATAATAGGTCGAACTAATAACCCACGTTTTTGGCATTCTATATCGATCTGGCCGCCAATCTCGTAGTCGCATCCCAGATCGCTCCTGGGATCACCATCGACTGAGCATTGTACGCATCCCATCAACCCCATCCCACGCACATCAGCAACGATGTCAATCTGTCGCAAATGCTGCAGCTGATCCTGAAAAACCGGAGCGACCTCTTGAACGTGTTCGAGAAGTTTTTCCCGCTCAATGATCTCAATGCCCTTCAAACCCGCAGCCGCGCTAACTGGATGACCAGAATAGGTGTAGCCATTTGAGAAGTTTGCATCTTTTCCCGAAACGTCGGCGATCAATCGGTCAGAGATAATCGCGGCACCCATCGGCGCGTACCCAGATGTCATTCCTTTAGCACAAGTTATTATGTCCGGCTGAATGCCGAAAACAGCCTCTGACGAAAACCAATGGCCCAATCGCCCAAAAGCTGTCACCACTTCGTCGGAGATGTATAGAACATCATACTTCTTGCAGATGTTTAGGCAGCCTTGGTGATATCCTTTTGGCGGCACGATCACGCCACCAGATGCCAGAACCGGTTCGGCGATAAAAGCGGCAACATTTTCCGGGCCAAGCGCCAAAATGGCGTTTTCAAGATCGGAAACTTTCTCCTTCAGAAAGCTCTCTTCGCATTGACCAGGTGAACGGTAGAGCGGATTCACGTCTGGCAGGAAATGTGCGAGGTCATCGGCTTTGTCGAGCCAAAGCCGGTCACGCTCTTTTCCACTGACGCTGGCCGCCAAGTATGTGCTTCCATGATAGGCTTTTTGCCTTGAAATGATTTTCTTTTTCTCGGGTCGACCCAAAAGGTTGTTTCTAAAATGGACAAATCGGATAGCCGTATCCACCGCAGTGGAGCCGCCCGTGGTAAAGAAGACATTGTTCAAATCTCCAGGCGCTCGTTTGGCTATTTCGCGCGCGAACCGCGCAGCAGTCGAGTTGGTGTTGCTGAAAGGCGAGAAATAGGCAAGATTCCTAGCTTGCTCAGCCATGGCCTCGGCCATCTCTTCGCGCCCATAACCGATCTGGGTGCACCACATGCCTCCCGGTCCGTCGATCAAGCGTTCACCCTTTTCGTTCACTACATGGATGCCGCTGGCACTTTCGACAAAAGTACGGCTATTTTTGCCTAAAGCTTCCATCCCTTCCCACGGGTGCAAGAAGTGATCGTTGTCCCATTGTTTGGCATTAGAGTTATCCATGATGGGCCATGCTTTCCGCGCTCATTACAAAGGGAAATTCTTCACGCACCTGGGTGTCCAAAGCGCCGAAATAGTTGGGGAAATGACTGTTTAGAATAGAGTTGGCTTTGTCACGGGCGCGGTCCAGCAAATCTGTTTTGCCTTCGTTTTCCCATGTGTCTGTACGCTCACGATCCATAAGTCGCGGATAGACGAATTCGCTGTTCATATAGTTCAGCGTGTGCGGGTTGCCGAGGAAATGGCCGGGGTCGATGGCGCAATCGTGGATCACATCCACAGCCATGGTTTCATCCGTGACCTCTATCCCGCGCAACGACCGCAGGATCATTCCACCCGCTTCGTCATCGATGACCATACTTTCAAAACTACATCCCATGAGGCTACCGATCATACCGCCAAACTCGCAAAGGCGATTGGCACCGGCATGAGCAGCTAGCGTGAAGGTCAGCGCCTTTTCTAACCCGTATTGCGCGTCGGGCAATTTGGCATCGGTCATGCCTGCGCCAACGGATGTGGGAAGGCCATAGAAATTGCCCATTTGAATGGCTGCCGCCCCGACCAGGGCCTGCTCTCCGCTGCCGCCAGTGAACGATCCGCTGCGCAGATCAGTGATAAAAGGCCAGGCGGCAAAGCAGACCGGACAGCCTGGTGTGATGAGGTTTACGATCGCAACACAGGCCAGCGTTTCGGCCACGGTTTGTACCAACGTTCCCGCAAGCGTCGCGGGGGCTGTGGCCCCGGCTTGCGGAGGCACAGCCAGATCGACGGTGAGGCCAAGTTTGGCGGTATCAATCAGGATCTCCATGTTTTCCTTGCCGATCCGCAGCGGCGAAACCATTGGACAGCCGCCAAAAATGACGCTTGGCTTCTTCATGAAAGCCCCTTCGCCACCCTGAGCCAAATCAAACATGCGGATGGCATGCGGGATATGGCTGCGGTCGCGAAAGGTCAGACAGGCAGGCTTTTGGCTGCCTGCGAGCATTGCATATATGGTGTTCATATCGTGAGCGAAATCATCGGTCACATCGGTAGCCAA
The DNA here is from genome assembly GCF_056532975.1 of Ruegeria sp. H6. Taxonomy (NCBI): domain Bacteria; kingdom Pseudomonadati; phylum Pseudomonadota; class Alphaproteobacteria; order Rhodobacterales; family Roseobacteraceae; genus Ruegeria; species Ruegeria sp. H6. The sequence goes on along the minus strand of NZ_JBQFOA010000023.1, from coordinate 24,463 downwards.
AACTTTGTCGCCCAGCATATGGATGTTGTCCAAGCGGTCCGCTAGTCGGGTGAAATCATAAACGTCGCGCAGAACCGATGGACGATAGGACTTGGTCTCGGAATCGAAGGTTGTGACGGCCGTGCCAGAGTTGGCGAAATAGACACTCTCGGCCGAGCAATGCATGTCGTCTTTGCCTTCACGCTCACCACGGGCATAGACATAAAACTCTCTGGCGGCAGCCGCCAGGATGTCTTCCATAAGGGCGCGGGGGAAGCACAACCTATTAAGTTCATTCAAAACTGCGCCTTTGGGAAGCACCGGATCAAGCAACTCCGGGAAATGGTCGGTAACGCCCGTGTTTTCCAGAACGGTTAAGGCCGCTTGATGGATGTTCTCCATATCTGCTTGGGTCAGCGGTTTATAGCGGCCGCCACTTAGGCCTCCACGTACAGCCTCATTTCCTGTGGTAGCCTGCTGAACCTTTATGCGCGCGGCGCGTCCGCCGCCGCCGCGACGGCGTGATTTTGCCTCAGCCATGACCGGACATCCTTTTTTCTGGTTCCGGGCTGATCATGTTGAAATAGAAATCGTAGAAGTCCTGGATCGAGGTTTCCATCTCGCCCAAGGGGCCCGGTTGGAAGTATTGAGAATTTACGCCGGACTGGTTGTGGCGAATGATGCGTTCGTCATCCAAAGATGTGACATGCCAAAGCCAGGTCAGGTCTTCTTTGTCGTAGTCTTCGCCTTCTTCGGCGTCAGCGCGAACCAGCCAGACCACCTGAATGTCGGTTTCCTGTAAGCCTCGTGGAATGAAGCGGTAGCCGACCATGTGATCCGAATAAATCAGGAACCAATTCAATGGACCAATATCAAAGTCAGTTGCGCCACCGTCGAAGCCTTTGAGCGTTCCAAGCAATGGTGCAAGTGCCTCGCCCGATTGGCTGCCGGTTTTGTAGCCTTGGTAAAGCGGATAGCGACGATAGTACCCGCTGGTAAATGGGGTCAGCGCAGCGTCGCCGACAAGAGTCAATTCATTGGGTGACAGCCCAGCTTCTACAGCCCTAGCCTTTAGCGGCTCGACCAAACCAGCCATGTCTTGTGGTGATTTCAAGCTATGGGAGCGAGAATACTCTTTGTGCGCTGGCCCGCAGTGGTAGCATTCAAGGTAGTTCTCAACCGCTAGTTTCCAATTCGCGGGTACAGGAAATGACGCGGTATGCGCTACTTTCAAATCGTTCAGGCCATAGGGTTCGACGAGTGGCTCAAGTTTGCTGAGGACAGGATCAAGTGATGGGGTGTTTGCATCGGCACAGACAAAGATCAGGCCCTTGAAGACACTCACCTGAACGGGAAGAAGCCCAAACTTTGACGGGTCGAATTGTTCCCCCATATTGTGACTTGCACGAAGTTTTCCTGATAGCTCATATGTCCATGCGTGGTAGGGGCAAACAAGAACGCGGGCGTTGCCGGACTGTTCAGTGCAGACGCGAGATCCGCGATGGCGGCAGACATTCAAATGAGCACGAATATCGCCATCGCGGTCGCGAACAATGATAATGCTCTCCGGGCCATAGTCGAACAGGAAGTAGTCACCGGGGCTTGGGATTTGACTGACATGCCCTGCCCAAAGCCAGTTGCGGTTCCAGACCCGGGCAATGTCATAGTTATAGATGTCTTGGGAGGTATAGAATTCGCGCGGCAGGGCGTGGCCGTACTGGTGCGAGGCTATCAGCGCATCCAACTCAAACGGTCTGCTGTTCATCTCGTTTCCTCCAAATCGATTATCTCGCGGCGAAACCAATCCTGATCTGCTTCTGCCTTGGGGCGTTCAAAATCACGGGCCGCGCGGTGGCCTGCGAAGACTGCGTCAACGATCAGCCCTGGAGAAGCGGCATCGCCAATAAGTTCGACGGTTTTCAACCTGAGCCCGCGCAAGCTGTCATATAGCGTCGTCTCACGCTGACGTTCAGTGACCAGAATTGTCGAGGCACATGGAATATCCATTTCGCGACCAGTAAAGGCACAACCGATGCGGGCCATGTCACCTTGAACCGCCGTCAGCACCTGATTGCAACGAATGTCGATACCAAGCTCCATCAGACGGGCCTGAATGCGAGGCTGCTCCAAAGTATTGATGGAGTAAGCTGAAACCAAACTCTGCGGCGTGACAAAGACCACCTGGTATCCTGCAGTCGCAAGTTTTTCGGCGATCACTCCTGCCAGATAGATATGATCGTCATCATAGATCATGACCGGGCCATCCGGCGGTAGAACACCATTCATGATGTCATCAGGCGTCAGCACATTGGCGCTTTGCTCGATCTGTGGCACATGGCGCTGGGTGTTACGGCCCATGCCGTCGGTTCGCCAAAGGCTGCCGGTGGCCACAAAGACGTGTTCGACGTCCAGCTCTGCCACTTGATCGCCATCAAGCCTGCTGTCAGTGAACAGCTGAACGTTGCCGCGTTGCTTTAAATCATGCAGACGATAGTCGACGACGCGGGACCAAGCTGCGAGGCCGGGAAGTTTGCTTTCCTTCGTAACCCGCCCGCCCAATTCGGCTGACGCCTCGGCCAACGTTACCTGATATCCTCGCCTTGCCAACTGCATGGCGCATTCAAGACCGGCAGGGCCACCGCCAACAACCAAAGTGTCCGCGTTGCTCTTTTTCGGCGCGATGATCTCGGGGTGCCAACCGCGCCGCCATTCCTCACCCATGGTGGGGTTTTGAGTGCAGCGGATCGGGATGCCCAGATTGTCGGATGAGACGCAGATATTGCAGCCGATACATTCGCGGATTTCGTCAATGCGACCCTTCTCAATCTTTTTCGGAATGAACGGGTCCGCTATGGAAGGTCGCGCGGCTCCGATAAGGTCGACAATTCCCTTATTGACCATCGACAACATCATGTCAGGCGACGTCAGGCGACCGACACCAACCACAGGTTTGCGGGTGATCTGCTTAACGTGGGACAGAAACGCGTTCTGATATCCGTCCTCTGGCTGAAAACGAGTCGTGGCACTGTCATTGGACCAGTCAGCCACATTCACATCCCATAGGTCAGGAAGATCAGCCAAGAGCTCGACAATGGCGCGGCCTTCTTCTGCTGCCTGCATGCCCCCGGCACCCATCATCTCATCAATAGCAAAACGTAACGCCACAGCGCAGCTGTCGCCCACGGCTTCGTGAGTGTCTTCCAGCAGTTCACGTGTCAGACGCACGCGATTTTCGAGCGACCCACCATATTCATCGCTACGCTGGTTCATATGTGGCAGCATGAAATGCTGCGCCAATGTCATGTTGTGCCCGGCATACACATAAATGATGTCAAACCCGGCATCTTTCGCGCGCAAGGCGGCCTCGCGGTGCCAACGGCGGAATTCCCGAATGTCGGCCTTATCCATAGCCTGCGCCTGCTTGGGGTGTGTCGTGTCGACGGACATTTCGGAAGGTGCAAGAACCGGGGCGCGGGTTAGCAGGTTTTGCGCATGATTGCCGTTATGAACCAGCTGGATAGCCGCCAGTGCACCATGTGCATGTACTGCGTCTGTCATCAGCCGCAACGCCGGCACATCGCGCGCGTCCCATAGCCGCCCTTCGGCGTAAGGAGAAAGGTCAGAAGTCGGGTGAATCTCGGTCTCCTGATTGGAAACCACCGCCCACCCGCCTTCGGCCTTCATTCCACGAACGGCAGCATCCGCCCTTGGTCGGAGGTGCCCCAACCCGGTGCAATGAGGCACCTGATAGAAGCGGTTCCTGGCAGTGACTGGCCCGATCTGAACCGGTTCCAAGAGCATAGCATATGGGTTCGCGTCTGACATGTTCACGCGTTTTCCTGTGTTTGTGTTCCGGGGCTGGTTGGCCCCGGAGATATTGTTGAATCAGAAGCCGGCTTTGATCCGTTCAAACTCCGCCAGCATTTTTGCCTCAAGCTCGGGGTTCACCGCATCAAAGAACAAACTGCCCTCGAAGAAGCTTTTTGGATCGGAGAAACCATAGGCTTCGATGTTGGCCTGATCGGCAACTTCGAACGCTTTTGCGTTGGAATGCGGGTAGCCCCAGTTGTCGATGATGTACTGACCGCTGGCCGGGTCGGTAAGCGCGTTCAACAGATCATAGACCTGATCGACCGGTGTCGTGGATGATTTCAGATGCACATAGCCGCACGCCCAGGTCGCGATACCCTTGTCGACGTCTCGCATCATCGCGGCCGGCACCTCATTCCAGATCAGGTTTAGTTCTGACTGGTTCCAGGCCCAACCCAATTCGATCTCGCCGCTGGTCATTGCCTGGTCAAACTGACCTGCGTCGGACCAGTAAAAGCGCATGTTCGGGTGGATCGAGCGCAGAAAGTCAGACGCTTCCTTGAACTGCTCATCGCTCAAGTTGGTGTAGTCGTCAGCATTTCCAGTAGCCAGCGCCGCTAACGCATACGCAGATGATGCGGCATCCGGGATAGCGATCTTACCGGCATAGGCCGGGTCGGCCAGCAATTGCAGTGAGATATCGTCGCCCGAGATCTTGTCAGTGCGATAGATAAGGCCCGTGTTCCCCCATTCGAACGGCAACATGTAAAGCTGGCCGTCCAGAACGATGGCGTCGACCTCCTTGATCTCGGGCAGTACATCGGCCCAATTGGTCAGTTTGCTTTCATCCAGCGGCTGAATCAGATCTGCTGCGACCCATTTTCTGACCGCGTCGGAACAAGGATGTGCCAGATCAGCAGTAAAACCGGAACTCAGCTTGGTAAAGGCTTCTTCCTGGCTTCCGAAATAGGAATAGCTCGGTGCCTCATTCCCGTATTTTTCCATGTAGCTGGCAAAGAAGCCCGGGTCTTCATATCCCGACCAGTCAAAAACCGTCAGATCAGCTCCACCGGCGCTGGCGCTTCCTGCACTTATCGCCGCCGCACATGCGAAAGCCGCAATTCCCTGAAGTTTCATTTTTTCCTCCCATTGTCTTATTCTGTGTCTGTGCCAAGATCGATCACGCTGGCGCTTTGGACTCCCAGCCAAACTGCGTCGCCGCGATTGAAATCAACCGTGTGAAAGTAGTTCGGAACCGAGACCGCGATCGGCGCGTCGGCTTCCGCAACCTGAATGTGGTAGTGAATGTTCTCGCCATAGAAGGCCACATTGCTGACTTTGCCCTGAACGGTTGATGGATAGTCTTCGGGTTTTTCAGTGGTGATTTCTAATTGTTCGGGTCGAATACCGATGTTCATATCTCGGGCGCTGGTTGCAACGTTGGGGTTTCTTCCAATTTCCATTTGGCCAAAGGCCTTCGCGTGGATTGAAAGCGTATCGCCATTTTCCTTTAGCAACTGGGCAGGCAGAATGTTCATCTCACCGATGAAACTGGCAACCTGCTGATCGCAAGGCCGGGCGTAAAGCGTTGTTGGCGTATCCACCTGCTTGAGGCGCCCATTGAACATCACGCCAATGCGGTCAGACATTGTCATCGCCTCGTATTGGTCGTGTGTGACCATCACAAAGGTAATACCCAGCGATTGCTGCAGATTGCGCATTTCAAATTGCATTTGCTCGCGCAGCTTCTTGTCCAAGGCCGACAAGGGCTCATCCAGCAACAATACTTTGGGTCGCATGATCAGCGCGCGGGCGAGCGCCACCCTTTGCCGTTGCCCGCCTGACAACTCACTTGCGCCGCGATCCTCAAGCCCCCCCAACTCGACCATTTCCAAGGCTTCGGCTACGCGCTGGTCGATTTCGGCTTTGGGGGCCTTGCCGCGTAATCCATAGGCCACGTTGTTCCCGACATTCAGGTGCGGGAAGATAGCATAGCTCTGAAATACCATGTTGGTCGGCCGGTTATTGGCAGGCACACCATCCATATCCTGACCGTCGATCAGCACAGTGCCTTTGGTCGGCTCTTGGAATCCCGCGATCATCCTCAATACCGTGGTTTTGCCACATCCCGATGGGCCGAGGAGTGAGAAAAACTCGCCTTCTTTAAGATCGAGATTGATCCCGCTAGCCGCCAGGAATGTACCATAGCGCTTTTCGACGCCCCTGAGTTCTATGATGTTTTTGTCTGTCATCTGACCTCTGGTGCGGATGAGCGGCGCCGGAAATACTCAGCCAGCATCAAAAGCAGGACCGATGTAAGCAGCAGGATAGAGCCTAGGGCCAAAACGTTTGGAAGCTTGGCGGGGAAACGAATCTGGCTCCAGATGTATACTGGCAAGGTTGGTTGGTTGCCGGACAGGAAAAAGGCGAGGACGAATTCGTCGAAGCTGACTGTGAAAGTGACCAACAAACTGGCTACGATACCCGGGGAAACGACCGGAAGCGTCACGCGGCGGAAGGTGTCGAACACGCCGACGCCCAGATCGTAAGATGCTTCCTCCAGCGACGCATCGAAGTCATCGAACGCAGACTTCAGGATCGAGACGGAAAACGGCAGCGCAAGAAATGTATGGCCCAGAACGACGGTCAGCAAAGACGGCTTGAGTCCGACAAACAGAAACAGAACCAGCATTGAAGAAGCAACTATAATGCCGGGAATAACCAAAGGCAGCATCACCAGACCTTCGGCAGCACGCTGACCCCGAAAACGGTACCGAACAAAGGCGCGAGCGGCGAACAACCCCATTGCGGTAGACAGAAGTGCCACGACGGTGCCGACGCCAAGCGAATTCCAAAGGGCCTGGATCAAGGTATCCTGTTCGCCCAGCTTCCGATACCAGTCCAGCGTCCAGCCCTTGATCGGAAAGGCAACTATTGTGCCGCTATTGAATGAAAACAAGGGCAGAAAAAGGACGGGCAGGTAAAGAAAAACCAAATACAGAAAAGCGTAGGCTGTCAGGGTCGAAGGGCGTCTCATCTTATACGCCTCCCTAGCCGGGTGGCGGAAACTACAAACACTATAGCGACAAAGCCAACCGATAGCATCGCGATCAGTGAAAGGGTGGCGCCGAGTGGCCAGTTGTTGGCGGCCCCGAACTGCACCTGAATTAGGTTGGCGATCATCTTCCCGTCCGACCCTCCAACCAGTGCCGGGGTCACATAGTCACCTACCGTGGGGATAAATATGATCAGACAAGCAGCAATAATCCCCGGGATGGTTAGTGGCAGCGTCACCCGCATGAAGCGTTGAAAAGGGCTGTTACCGAGGTCGGTGGCGGCTTCTAGTAAGCTTGGATCGATCTTCTGCAATGAGACATAGATGGGCAGGATCGCAAATGGCGCCCAGGCATGAGCAAGCGTCAGCACGACTGCAAATTCATTGTAGAGAAGGAAGTCCAGCGGTTCGTCAATCAAGCCAAGCATCAACAGTGCGGAGTTCATCACTCCATTGAACCCTAGAATGAGTTTCCAGGCAAAAACGCGCAGTAGGTAGCTAGACCAAAATGGAATGGTGATGAGCAGAAGCCAGATGGTCTTTTTCCGGGCCTTCATCGCGATGAAATAAGCGATGGGATATGCCAGTGCGACGGTAACTGCTGTAACTGCTCCGGCAATCCAGATCGACCTTAGCATTAAGTGTCTAACCAGAGGATCAGCAAACGCGTCGGTATAGTTTTTTACTGTCGGCGTCTTGTCGAGCGTTACGTAGGTTTGCGTCCAGAACGAATAGGCGATCAGGATCAACAACGGAGCCGCCACCAGAAAGCCCACATAAGCCGTGGCTGGTGCGCTGAGGGTATAGCCCCGGGATGCTTCGCTACGAAAGATTACCCAAACTCCCATCCGGATTTTCACGAGTCACTAATGGACGATCGTCCATTAAATGTTGCGCCAGAACGGTCTTTCGTGTCAATCTTCCTGTGAGATAGACTTGAGGGATGCCATCAAGAGGATGGAATTATTGAATAAAGTGGAAAACGTCAGAGGAAGAAAACGTGGCTCGAAACGTGCTCCGGATGCCAATAAGCAACTTCTGATCAAGGCGACTCTGGACTCTATCGCGGATATTGGAGTAACCGATACGACGGTCAGCCGCATCTGCGAGCGTTCTGGTTTATCGCGCGGAATGATCCATTTGCATTTCGGCGGGAAGGACAATTTGCTGACGGCAGCAGCCCAGCATTTCAGTGCTCAATATTATGCCGAAATGGACAAATTGACCGACCTGGGTTCGGATGCATCGCCCGAAGACCGTGTGATGGCCGTGATCGAGGCGGACCTATCCGAAGCTCTGCTCAATCCAAGAAGTACGAAAATCTGGCATGCATTCCGCGGCATCGCGAGCTCACACCCAGGTATTGCCCGCTACAGCAGCACCCAAGATCAAAAACTTGTCGAGACCTTGCGGCTTGCGTTTAAGGAGATAGCTCAAAAAAACGAGCGTGACCCAAACTTGGTGGACGATGCCACCGCCGGAACGCTGGCTTTGCTGGAAGGTATGTGGGTCAATTACCTAACAGATATGCAGGGTTTTTCACGACGACGCTCTGTTGATCTTATCAGACGTTTCTTGTGCGGACTTTTCCCCGGAAAATTCAAATTGTGAGATTTCGGGACGCTCAGATTTGAGACAGAAAAACAGCATGTTCTTGGAAAGCCGACTGATGGTATTGGCGAATTCCCTGGCGTCTAAATGCAACACCCCCGTGCATTGGACGAAATCCAACGCCCGCTTTCCCCCGGAAGAAAGGTTTCCATTGCACGTGCAGCGAAAGACCGCTTTCCGCCCCTCTGTGCAGAAGCTAATGGTCGAATAGCAAAATAGATTCGGTTGCTTGACCCCTACCCTGCCCGCCTGGAGCCACCAATTTAAACTCCTGGTTTCAGTAATCCGCGCCCTGGCGGGTATCCCAGAGACGTAAGATTTCTATCTGAGTGGGCATTACACGATAGATTAGCGTGAATGGGGTTCGCGGCACTGAAAGCTCCCGTATTTCTTGGCGTGTGTCGCTTGGGTGACCTGCATACGGGTTGGCTGCAAGAGTAAGCTGAATAGCTTTGAGCTGAGCTCGTGCTCTTTCGCTGCCTTCAGGAAAAACTGACGTGTAGTAGTAACGGAACCATTGAATGTCCCGGGCTGAATCTTCGAGAAATACAATTTTCATTGGCTATCGGATTGCCCGCTTGCTACCGGAGCCGGGAGCTCATTCTCGGTATCCCAGCTGTCTATCCAGGCATTCATTTCGTCTGCCGTGATGAACTTACCTAGATCTGCTTTTTCTACAGCTGCATCAATGGCTGCTCGCTTTGCGGCCTTGGATTCCAACATCATTCTAATTGCTCGTACAGCGAGCTGCGCAGGCGGCCGATCTTCTATCGCAGCTTCTCGTTCCAGAGACTTTCTCAAGTCTTCATCAAGACGGATTGAATATGGGCTGGTACTCATCGCAATCACCTGTTTCCGCTGTGTGGTACAATGTAATACATCCGCATTCTATTCACAATAGAACGATGGGATGAACTTCTTCTGTTGCTCTGAACTCATAAGCGAGATGTGAATTCATAAGTACGGCCTTCTCGTCCGCGGTTATTTTGAGTTTTGCGCCAACAATGCGGTTGGCTGCATGTCTCCCCGATCGATCTTTGACGTCAGAGAAATTAAATAGGCCTGGTGAGATTGTATGTTCTCCGCTCGTTGGAAAATATATCCCAAAACCATGAAACGGAGAGCTGGGCCATGTGTCGATTTCATAGCATACCAAGTCTGACCAAATCGTAGGTATTCGGCGATATCGTCCATAAGACGGTCACAATGCGGCTGATCCCGGGCGAAGCGGAGTTCGGAGCACAAGCGTGGAAAGCTGCGCTCCATTTGATCTGGAGAAACTTGAATCTGAGAATGTTTTTCTTTCTTAACTATCGGATTCAAAGAGTCTTCTTTGTGCCCCTCAATTTCATGGTCATTGGCCCTCAAATTTTCTGTATCTGTCTGTGTTATCTGGGAGATTTCCACAGAGATTTCGGCCAGAAGTTCGCGTAGTACGTTTGAATCTGGTTTGCGACGCAGAGCGTTGCGCACGTTGGCCATCAATTCTGTAATCGCCGTGTCGTCTGCTACGAGTTCTCTGAGGTTAGCCAGAGCGGCTGATACCTTGTCGCGGAGTACAGTGAACTCGAGAACGCGATCAGCATACCTCTGGGCTTCCTGGATGAACTCGGCATGCCTTTCAGACAAGGGCATCAGCGACAGTCCAGTTGCGGTAACCACCCTGCCCTGTCGGTCCCGGCGCGCCCAGCGTTTGCCGTTTGCGCTCATGACGCGCCGGATAACCCCAAGCTCAACCAACGCCGAGATATGGCGCTCAACAGTTTGAACACTGACATGGGTTCGTTTTGCGATTGCCACGTTGGAAGCGAAGCAGATGTGACGGTCATCCTGATCCGAAGAAATCTGATCTCCAATCACAAAGGAAATCATCGCTCTCAGGACGTTGAGGGAAGTGGATTTAAGCCCAAGCGGTTCTCTGGCCTCTTCAACCGCCCGAAGAAGCATCCATTTTTTGGGCGTATGAGTCCCCTGCCCTGCCGTTCCCGACAAGGTTGCTCCATTTGGAGCCAATGCTTTTAGTGTTTTCATGAGTTAATGTCAGCAGACAAAGAAAACCTGTTCACCCAGAGGCGTTTTTTGTTGTCTCGTGATTCGCGGGCTGTTAGGGTTTAGGTGTCAAATCTATAACCACTAGTTGGTTTTCAGCCCTCGGAGCCTTAGGTTTCGGGGGTTTCTTTTTTGCTTTTCTCCTCTTTGCTCGTTGCCTCATGTAGAGTTAACAGTTGTTAACTCGCTTACTCCTCGGCGTTTTCTTTGAAGCGCTCGTAGGATTCCTGAACTATTTGAGAAAGGTTGTCCGAAAGCCAACGTGAATAGGCTTCATTTTCCCCTGCTCTTTTGATCGTCATATTCACCGTTGAATTGCTGATCTTAATGACAACGTCGGGTGCCGGTCGGATTTCTTGTGCTTCTTTCTTACGAGCCAAGCTGCCTAAAAGCCCGTTCAACCGATCGTCTGAACTACCTGCGTTGAGCGTCTCCAAGAGCTTCTTAGCCTTGTCCGCTGCTATTATCTTTTTTCGCAACGCATCGGCGAGTGCCGTCCACTTGGGTCGCCCAGATCTCGGTGCTGGGCCGATCATATCGCCAAGATCATCGGGAATATCGTTTGTAATTCGCTCCAATTGCGACAACGTGTTTTTTGAGATGGCCAGTGCCGTGATCACTTCAGAACGATCATATCCTTGGTTTAGAATCTCTCGCGCAAACCGAGCTCTCTCGTAGTAACTGAGGTCAACACGAGAAGAGTTCTCCAGACCCTTTGCCTGAAGCGCCTCTTTGTCATCCAACGCGCGCACCAAAGCGCGAACAGGCTGGTTTAGATACTGACAAGCTAGGATGCGGCGGCGGCCGTAAATAACCTCAAAGTGGCCGTCCGCTTCCTCAGACGGACGCAGGAGGACAGGAACCTGTTGGCCTCCTGCGTCTTGGATGCTTTCAGCCAGTTCCAGAACAGCTGGATCGACTGTTGGTTCTGCCTCGGAGTTAACAGGTGTTAACTCAATCCCAAGCCTATCTCTTGGGCCCCAGGGCAAAATAAGCGAGGTATCGATGTCTTGGATACCACCAGCTCCAACACGGACCGAAGCTATGGTGCCGCGAGGAAGTGCCGCGTTGGCGCGTTCCGTTTTTGTAGGTGGGATTGGTGGGTTTCCGGCTGCCGCTGCAATCGCTGCAGCCATGCTGGTTTTATTTTGTTTAAGTGCCATTTCAACGGCCCCACGCGGTTTGAATCATGTTTGAAACTTCGTGTCCCACGGCGTCCATACTAGATCGTGCACGGTCATAAGTAGACCGCGTCATTTCTGACCGAACAACTTCATACATTGTCATTTTCAGCATTGCAGCATCGGCAATAGCAGTGCTTCGCAGCGCAGTTGCTCCGATCACCCGATCTTGAAACAGCGCCCGCATCAGGCTGACAATTTGCTGAGATGGAGTATCGGATGGATCGTCTCGGGTTATGAGGAACCGGAAGTTGTCATGGACTATCGGAATTCCGGAGTTTTCAAACTCTTCCAGATAAGCCGAAGTCATCTCAAGAAATTGCTGCGTGGACGCCACGTCCAACATGCTCGGTGTCAGTGGTACGATTACTGAGGTCGCCGCGAACAATCCCGCCAGCGTTAGAAACCCCAACGAAGGCGGGCTATCGATAATGATCACATCATAGTTTTCTTCTACTGACTCGATAGCGTTGGAGAGTCGATTAAAGAAAGGGATGCCTTTGCGGGCGTAGACGGCGGTTTCTGTTTCAAACTCCGACAGTATTAACTGGGCAGGAGAAAGATCCAGTCCGGGGAAGTAGGTGCCCCGAATACACTCGGACATTGGGATTGGGTCTTCGTAGCGAAGGGCATCATAAATCGAATTACCTTCAAACTCGATCTCGGGCTGTATTCCGCAAAATCCAGTTAAGCTGCCTTGTGGATCAAGGTCGATAGCCAGAACACGATAACCTTGAAGCGCAAGATAGTGGCATTGGTGAATAGCTGAAGTCGATTTTGCACTGCCACCCTTGAAGTTCATAAGTTGAATAACCTGAAGCCGGTCGCTATCGCGACGGCCGGGTAGGTATTTGCCCGGCTTTCTGGAGCTACCTTCAAGGATCTGGCGCATCGCTTTGATTTCAGTTCCAGAGTAAAAGCGCCGGCCATTCTTGTTGACTTCAGGCTCCGGAAGTGAGCCCTCAGCATGGCCTTTTCGTAGGTACTGTCCGGTTGTACCAAACAGGTCGGCAACCTCAGTTGCACTGAAGAGGCGGAGGGTCTTCGACAACTCTGGCGAATACGCCTGAGTCAGGTGTGTAGTAAGTGCAACTTGTAGACGATCAGAAATTTCACGTGTAACGTGAGACTGCGTCGTCGCAGCAATGGGTGTGGTCTGTAGCATAGTTGCAGTTTTCCTGCTCATTTTTGTATGGTTGCGCAACTTGAGTACATTTAGGCACTCGTATTCCGATTCATGTCAAGAGAAAAATCAATAACTTGTGGGTCGCTGCGAAGCCCGCACAAGCGTTCTGAAGTTAACAGCTGTTAACTCATGTTTCCATTGGGCAGTTAGGAAGCGCTTTGAGGTTGCAGGATGCCGGTATAAATCGGTCACGGATTTCGATTTTTGCGGTTGCTGAGTTCGGTCAGATTGCACTCTCTATTGAAATAAGTTCTGCCACAGGTGCTTTCATGCGATCACGTCGTGCTCGAGTTGCAGAAGATTTGCCTCACGATGTTCAAAAGCCTAATTGGTCGGTTCTCTTGATAGGTGCTGACAGGCTAACCGACTTGCTAGGGTAGGGCGGGCCACCTCTGGCTACGGGTTCCCTGTACCCGCCAAATTTGTTGTGGAATGAACTCTATTCCAGTGCGGGTCTTAAGCAGAAACTTCACTGCGAACCAACAAGTGCTGATGTCGCGTATCGATTGAATCAGTTTCTCTCACCCCAACAGGTCCGTCGCCGGGTTTTCTGCGATATCGACGTCGTCATAGTATTTCTGTGCTTGTGCCATGGAACGATGCAGTGACAGCCGCATGGCGGCTTGGATCGGCGCACCGTCGAGAGCGGCCTGGGTTAAGAAACCTGAGCGCAACCCGTGCGGCGAGGCGAAGTCCTCCGGCAACCCTGCCAACTGGAGGCGATGTTTGACGATCTGATAAATTGCGTCCGGCGAAAGCCGACGTTTCAACACACGATCCGCTTTTGAGACTGGTCTGAACAGTGGCCCGTTCTTAATCTGTCCCACTTCGATCCAATGGACCAGCGCCAGGCCTGCGCGGCCTTTCAGCACCAGCCGCGGCGTTTCACCTTTGGTTGTCGTCTTGGTTTCCAGCAGTGAAATCCAAACCAGGCTTTTCTTGTCGAACTCCTTCAGCGAGACGTCTTCAAACATCAACCCGGTGATCTCCGAGCGCCGTCTACCACCAGAAGCCCAACCCAGCATCATGATGGCGCGGTCGCGGCAATCCCGCCGGGACCCCCGACAGGTGGACAGCAACTGCTCGAGCACATCGCGGGTAATCGGGTGCTGCGATTTTGGGGCAGGGGGCCGGGCTGCTGCCCGGCGCGCCTTGGCACGGGCCTGCTTCACCTGCGGCGCACCGAAAGGGCTGGTCAGGTTCTTCATCCGGTGAAACGCCAGCCAGGAAGCGATGCGCCGGTCCAGCGTCGAAGGGGCAGGGCAGGCGAGGGACTTGCGCAGCCCCTGAGCAATCAGCGCTTCTGCGGTTTCGCGCGCCACATCCGTTTCTGGTGCGTCATTCAGATCCCGGGCGTGATCGAGAATGAAGGCCAGCGCAGTGGCCTCAGATTCCGGCCAGTCCAGCGTCGCTGCGAACCGCGTGGACTTCCAAGCGGTGACATAAAGCAGATCCCGTTCATATGCCCGCAGCGTATTGGCGGGCGTGCCGCGCACATAGAGGTCGGTGAGAGCCTCCTGATCGGCGGTGGAGAGGGCAGGGGCGGCGGCTGGGAGGTATGGGGCAGGGGGCTTCATGTACCCATTCTGCGTCAATTTGGGTCAGATTTCAAATAACATGATAAGGGATACTTATCAGGTTTAATAGTAAATTGACAGTACGCCAAAAGTAACGAGCAAAAATATTAGATTATGAGCGTAAAGTGGGGAGGGTGCCTAAGATCACTACAAAACCCGCTGGATCTGTTGCGAAGTTTCTTGCTTTACGAATAGTTGAAACCGAACCTGCAGCTTATGCCGCTAGTTCTGCAAATTGACGAAACGGACAGACTCCGGGCGTGAGTTGGCCTTTACGGATCATGTGTGCCACTTCGATTCCGTCGAGGGTGGCCGACTGAGTGTTCAATCGCTTAAACAAACCTCAATGACGGACAGCCGAGAAAATGAGCGCGTAAATACCAAAAAGATCAACGGTCCTTGGTACCGATGGCTTTACGCGTCAAGCACACTCTGTGCGGGCCGGCGTGCTGAGATATTCCACTTCAATCTTGTTGTCAGGCCTCAATCGATCATTCTATTTCTGCCCCGCTGTCCTGAAACATCACTCAATCCGTACAGCCGATACATCATCGCCTGGAAGCTTTGTACGACGATGAAGACCGAGGATGTGACCGACACACTGGACCTCGCCTTGCACGCCTCAGGCTGTGATCAGGCAACGGTGCTGCACAAACCACGCCTGCTCAGCGACAACGGGTCCAGCTACATCTCTGGTGAGCTTGCCGAATGGCTGGAAGAGCAGAAAATGGATCATGTTCGAGGGGCGCCATACCATCCGCAAACTCAGGGAAAGATCGAGCGCTGGCACCAGACTCTCAAGAACCGCATCTTATCGGAAAACTACTATCTGCCCGGCGATCTTCAGCAGCAGATCGATGCATTCGTCGATCACTACAATCACCGGCGTTACCACGAAAGCTTAGAAAACCTCACGCCTGCTGATGTCTATTTTGGACGCGGGCAGACCATTCTAAAACAACGAGAAAGGATCAAACGAAAGACCATCGAAACCCGGCGCTTGCTTAACCGCAAATCCGCCGCATAATCACAACAACCAGTTGAGCCAGACCCTCTCTTAGTTCAGGCGGCCATCTGTCCCAAAATCCCTGACGACGGACAATCAGCACAGTTTTCGACTCTTGCAACCGCTATGATGCTGCCCGGATTGTATGCGATGATTTTCAGCGCAGTGACGCATCTGTCCCTTTACGGGCTTGTCCATTTCAGCGATTGGATCGCACCATCAAATCTTGTGATCGGGCACACTGGATTTCAGGTTTTGTCCGCTTTGGCTGTCGAATAAGTGACATTTGTCCAGTGCGACAGTGAAATCCATCTGCTCTCCAGAACTTACCGGGCGTGGATTGAACATGACGGACTGCACTTGATTTCCACCCAAGTCAGAAAACAATGCCGCTTCCGAGCCCAGATCTTCTGAGAGAGCAACCTGCATGGGCAACGTGCTGCTGGGACCTTCGACGGGCAGGCCGTGGCCAGAAGGCGATATCGCGTCCGGACGGATGCCCAGCTTGAGCTCTCGACCAGCGGTGAGCTTACGCGAGAGCGTTGCAGGCGCAGAAATCTCTACACCACCTGGCAAGGCCAGCATCGGAGCGCCATCACGGCTCGTCACCCTGGCATCGATCAAGTTCATCGGAGGCGACCCGATGAATGTTGCAACAAAGGTGTTCACCGGATATTCAAACACGTCGCGCGGGGTACCGACCTGTTCGATATGCCCATCTTTCATGATCACGATCCGGTCGGCCAAGGTCATGGCCTCGATCTGATCATGGGTGACATAGATTATCGTATTGCCGACTCGCTGATGCAATTTCTTGATCTCGATCCGCATCTGAGTTCGTAATTTGGCGTCAAGGTTTGAAAGCGGCTCGTCGAACAGATAGACATCCGGATGCCGAACGATGGCGCGGCCCATCGCAACGCGCTGGCGCTGACCGCCAGATAGTTGCCCTGGCTTGCGTGAGAGATACTCGGTCAGACCCAGAATATCTGCCGCGTCCCCAACCCGGCGGGTGATCTCCGCATTTGGCGTGCCCGAGATTTTCAGGCTGAATCCCAAGTTTCCAGCCACGGTCATGTGAGGGTAAAGCGCGTAGTCCTGAAACACCATTGCGATGTTGCGTTCGCGCGGGGGCATTTCATTGACGACCTGATCGCCGATCATCAAAGAGCCGTCGGTAATCTCTTCCAGTCCCGCAATCATGCGAAGCGTAGTGGATTTGCCGCAGCCAGAGGGGCCAACAAATACAACGAATTCCTTGTCTTCGATCTCCAGATCAATGCCATGGACCACTTGGGTTTTGCCATAGGCTTTGACGATTTTTTCGAGTACAACGCGTGCCATGGAAGTCAGTCCTTGTTTTGCTCTGCGAGCTCAAGCCAGACCGGTAAATGATCCGATCCGCGAGCAGTTTTGTCTATGTGCATGTGCCGGATGCGATGACGCAGGGTTGCACCGACGAGAATGTGGTCAATCCGGCGCGTGTCGAAATGGGCGGTTTTTCCCGTGTTTTCGTCACGGCCCAGCCAAACCCAGGGATCGACAAACCCATCAATTGTCTGGACACGACCACCCTCCATCGATTTCGGCCCCACAAAAATGTCGTAGACGGGTGTTTCCACACCGCTATTCAGATCGCCCATCAGGATCGCATCTGTTGGCATCGGTGGGGGCGGCGCGTCATTCTGCCAATGGGTGTCGATCAGATCAGGATCGCCGCACCACGCGCCCCCTTCGCCCGGAGCCGCGAGAATGCGATCCCGCACGAACCTTGCTTGGGTGACTGCAAATTCCGGTGACCAATAGAACAAATGGGTGTTGTACAGTCGCAGTGCACCACCCGGTGCGTCGATCACAGCCTCAAGCAGCGCGGCCTGCACGGCATGACGGGTGATGGAGCCCATCTTGGGCAGAGGGTAGGTGCGCGTGGACAGAATTGGATAACGCGACAAGATCATCTCACCATGTTGGCGGCGACGATTGACCAGCTTGCCGCTCTCATCGTGATAGCTGCCATCCGTATCCTGCCCGGCGCCGTAGACCCAATGATAATCACCTAGCAATTCGGCAAGTTCGGCCGCCTGATCAACTTCACCGCCGCGTTTGAAGAACCGATCCACCTCTTGCAAACCAATAATGTCAGCGCCTTCCAGTTCGCGAGCGATGCGTGGCAAGTCCAGCTGGTCGTCGATCCCGACGCCATAGCGAATGTTGTAGCTGACCAGTTTCATGATCGTTTCAGTCTTTCTTTTGGTCCCAATGATCCTCGCAGCACCAATTCGCACCCCAATGATACTGTCCTTGGGGTATCCACAGTGCCCTCAAGGCGGCTGATCGTCAGTTCTGCCAGAGCGCGGGCGACGGCCTCCACCGGCTGCGCAACAGCGGTGATATCGGGGGTCGTAAGCGAGAAAAAGTCGGGGTCATCGAATGACACCACATCCATCTGCTGACCCGGCGCAACTCCTGCTTCGCGCATATATTCCAACCCGCCGGTGGCAAGCACATAGCTGCTGTAGAAGATTGCGCTTGGCGGGTTGGCCATCTCATTGAGCATGCGGGTGGCCGTATGCCCGTTGCTGCGGCTCCAGTCCTGCCGCCAGATCAGGTCCTCCCGTATAGGAAGCCCGGCATTCTTCAATGCGTCGAGATATCCTTCAAGCCGGTTTTTTGCTGTACTTTCATAAAGATCACCCGTGACAAAGCCGATGTCAGTGTGGCCGAACTCGATCATCCGACTGATGGCATTGCACGTTCCGGCACGGTCGTTGACGATAACCCGATCTGCCTTGACTTGCGGTAGATCGTTGTTGAACAGCGTTATTGGAAGACCGCGTGATATCTGGTGGTCCACTTCGGTCTGAATGCTTTCTGTGCAGGAAAGAAGCAGTGCGTCAATCCTGCGCGAGGCCGCCGCTTCTAACGCCTCGGTCATGGCTTTGGGTTGATGTCCGTGGTGGAAGGTCAAAAGCGAATAGCCGTGCGGTTGCAAGGCATCTACCAGAACAGAGAGGATGGCCGCGTTGAACTCATCAAACACAGGTACCAGCAACCCGATGGATTTGGTGCGTTCGGTTTTCATTGCGCGGGCCAATACATTTGCGCGGTAACCGAGTTCGGCAATGGCTGCCTCGACACGCGACTTGTTGGCGTCACGTATGTTTTGACCGTTGAGAAACCTTGAAACGGTTCCAACTGCGACGTCAGCCTTTTTTGCGACATCCAATATGGTCGGGTTGCGTTGATTCATGTCAAATCACCTGTTCGATTGCCCAGACTGTATGACAAGCGCTGTGTGAATGTGAAACCGAGGCAAGCTGATCGTCAGTTTTTCAGCGTCACTGTTGTATTGCCAAGGCACAGCCTGTCCGCTGTAGGCGCAAGTGACCTCGGCCGGTGCCACGTTGGCGCGCACCCATGCGGTTGCGCCTTCGATCTCGGGGGCGTCTTCGATGATTTCGATCGGGCGGGTGTGGCCATCATTATAGGCCATCCCCGATCCCCGCATTTGTGTCGGTGCATAGAGGACATGCAGGACCTGACGGTCATGGTCAGGTTGTGACATCAGAGACATGCGGGTGGCCGATGGCAGATCCGAGCCCATCATCCGGTCGGAATAAACCCGGTTCAACATGCCGCGTGCCAGATATTTGTACAGCACTTGCCCGGTTGCACCATACAGTCGGAACAGCGGGTAGGCGCAGTGAACCACGTTGCCCTTTTGCAAAATTGCCGGGCCTAAATCGGTGGCTTCAGGATCCTCGGGCGTATGCAGGTGAGAGCAGAAACGGTCCCAGCTGCGATTGAAGTAGGACGGGCGGACAGTAGCCAGTATGTCGGCGTCTGTTGCGCTTAACGCCAGCGGCTTTTCATACATCACAATCGAGGCGTCCGGCAGGTCCGGATCGAGCTCTTCAGCTGCCTTTAGGTAGCTTGGGTCAAACTGAATGTCAGGAGCAAGCTCAGCCCCGATATCCAGCGCTAAAGCGTCCCCATCGGCGTTCAGCACAGATTGCCCGGTGGCCAGAACCGCGCCCCCGTTGGAAGTGAATTGTGCCAGTGACGCGGCAAAAGCTTTGCTGGGCCTGATGTCATCCGGCAGGATTACCAGCCGGTATTTTGATAGGTTCGCATCACTTTCAATGACGTCAAAGGGGATTTGCAGCTCCAGCATCATCCGTGCGGCGGCGGCGTCGCTGGGTGATGTCCGATGACCCAGATGGCTGGACAGACCTCCGCTTTGTGCCTCGACCGAGACCAGAGCAACATCAGCTTGATACTCTGCCGCGCGGGCGTAAGGCTCAAGTGCCCGTACACGCTCATAGGCGGGGCGGATCAATTCATAGGTGGCCGGGTCCATTGCACCATTGGGATGCAGCTGATCACCGATGGAACAATGCGCGCCCATTGCGATCATCTGGCAGCATTCGAAAATCAAGGCCTCGGGGCGTTTGAAGCCGCCAAACTCACCCCAATGCGTGTGAAAGCGCCCGGTCATGCCCAACATCGGCAGGCCCAGCCCGTCGGCGTAACGGGCCGTGGCCGGAAAGTGATCATATCCCCAGCCACCAGTTGGCAGGCTTTCCAGTTCAAGCTGTCCGTAGTGCTGGTAACGCTCTTTCTGGCCTTTGAAGATATGCCCAGAGTTGTAGAAAATCCGAACATCAGGGAAGGCGCTGTTGATCTCGGTGGAGAAGCGTTCAAAGAATGCCATCAGAACAGCTTTGTCATTTGCATTTCGGTCGCAGCCTTCGCTGGGATCGAGGCCTTTGGAGCGTATAGAGTCCAGACATGCATTGCAGACACATTCGTAAGATCCAAGGATGTCCATGAAGAGTGCTGGCGGCGCGTAGGCAGCGCAAACCTCGCGGGCCATTGCGATCACGTAGTCAACATAGCCCGGGTGGTTCAGGCACAAAGTATGCCAAGTGGGTGTGAGCTGGTTCATCGCGCTGGGTTCTGTGCCCGGATAATTGGCCGCCTTGTTCTGAGCCTGCATTACCCGCCATTCCGGATGCTCACGCGCGCACAGCTCATCCCATTGAACAGTCAGATAGATCGGCGTTTCGATGTCTGCGCCGCGACAGGCCTGTACCATATCACCCAGCAGGTCGGGCCGTTTCAGGTGCGGATGTGGTTTGCCGGCTGTGGTCGGGTAATAGGCCCAGCCATGATGGCAGCGCGCAAACAACGTCACGGAGTCAACTGCGCCCTCTTTCAGCACTTTCACAAACTGGTCGGGATCAAAATCAGCCCCCACACCTTCGATATGTTCTGAAGTGTGGAAATCCAGATGAATTTGGCGAAAGCGAAAATTCTGGGGCACTTGTTTGGGCATTCGTATTGTTATCCTTTTGCACCACTGCGGTTTTTGCCGTCAGCCGAGAAGTACTTCTGGAACACCAGAAAGATGACGAGTGGGAGAATCGAGGTGATGATGGTTGCCACGGCACGCTGGTCCCAGTTGGGCTCATAAGCACCGGATATCGTTGAAAGCAGTACAGGAAGCGTCGCGTTTTCCCGCAGGAAGAGCATGGGGATCAGCAGTGCGTTCCAAGTCCACATGAATTGCAGGATTCCAACGGCAGCCATCGCTGTGAGCGTGTTGGGCAGAACGATGTAGAAATAAGTTCGCAGATGCCCACAGCCGTCCACTTGCGCAGCGTCGATCAGTGAGCGGGGAAAGCTGCCAAGAAAGTTTTTCACCAGCAGGACAGACCATGCAAAGGACAGCCCGACGAAAGGGATGACGACCGAGGTATAGCTGTCGATCAACCCCAGCTCTCGCCACAATTTGAACAGTGGAATGATCACGACTTGTGTGGGAACGACA
The DNA here is from genome assembly GCF_056532975.1 of Ruegeria sp. H6. Classification (NCBI taxonomy): domain Bacteria; kingdom Pseudomonadati; phylum Pseudomonadota; class Alphaproteobacteria; order Rhodobacterales; family Roseobacteraceae; genus Ruegeria; species Ruegeria sp. H6. The sequence goes on along the minus strand of NZ_JBQFOA010000023.1, from coordinate 3,176 downwards.
AAGGCGTTCACCAGTATCAGCAGCAGAACACGGCTGAACGGAAACTTCAGATAGTGGAACGCATATGCGGCGGCCGGTGCGAACAACACGGGCAGTACGGTCGCAAAGCCCGCAATCAGCAGAGAATTGAGGAATGCGCGGCCCAGAGGATAGGTCGTCCAGACCTCAACCCAGGCATCAAGGGTGAATGTGAAAGGATCCAGCACCCACCATCCTGCGGTTATCTCACCTTCGGGGCGAATTGACATCATGATGATGCCTGCCAGCGGGATCAGCCAGAGCGCGGCGACAGTGCCCATGATCAGGATAGGCCATTTGGGTGTCTTGCGGATCATCGTGCCTCCGAGCTCCGTTTCAGGATCAACGGCAATGAGCAGATCATGATCGCTAGCAGCAGCACGATGGTGCTGGCCGCGCCATAGCCTTGTTTGAAATAGACCACTGTCTCTTGATACATGAAGTAACCAACTGTCTCGGTCGCCCGGATCGGACCGCCTGCGGTTAGAATTTGGATCATGTCGAACGCCTTGAGGCTATTCAGCAGGTTGATGAAGATCGCGATGCTCACGCCAGGCAGGCTGAGCGGGATCATGATGTAACGCACGATTTGCCAGTTGGTTGCGCCGTCTACATAGGCCGCTTCGATCTGACTGCGCGGGATGGCCTGAATGGCGGCAAAGCAGGTCAGCAGCGGCAGGCCGGCCTGCGTCCAGACATAAGCCGCGATTACGCCCCAAAGCGCCGTGTCGGGATCGCCCAGCCAGGGGTTTGCCCAGTTATCCAGACCCACGGCGCGCAAGATACCGTTCAGCAGGCCAAATTCAGGTTGCAGAATGCCCAGCCACATCAGACCGCTTGCGGTTTCAGAGATGCCATAAGCTGCAAAAATCACAATGCGGAAAGGTGCTGTTGCTTTGGGGGCCAGACCGGACATCAGGGCAAATGACCAGCCGATGCCAACCGAGATAAATGTACAGGACAATGTCCATGTCAACGTCACCTTCAGGGCGTTGTGAAAATTGGGATCAGCGAACAGTTTGATATAGTTGTCCAGCCCGGCAGGTTTTGGGCGGCCCAACCCTGTCCAGTCCAGAAAGCTGACGCGGAATGTCTCGATCAGGGGGTAAAGCACGCCGACCGCGAAGAAAAAGAGTGTTGGTGCGAGCAGCGCAAACGCCACCCAATCCTGCCGTTTGAGCGAGCGGGATGATACCCTTTCGACCAGCCCCGCAAAGGGGCCGGTCTGGGTCTGTTGGGAGGAGAGGTTAGACCCACTTTCCATGTTCAGTAGACTTCGTTTGCCTTGGCTTCCAGGGTCGCCGTGATTTCATCAATCGATGCATCCGACGGGTCCTGCAGAAACTTTTGCAAACCAACCCTGAACTCGCCGCTTAGCTCAGCGGGGAGCAGATCATCCAAAACAAAGAAAACGTCCGAGGATTGGAGAAGACCAGCATATTTGGCAACTACTGGGTCATATTTAGAGAGATCAGCATTTGCACTGGGTGTTGCCTGACCATACTCCGCGATAATCGCGGATCCTTCGGCGCTCAGGACGTAGTCGATGAACATCTCAGCGGCCTCGGGATTGTTGGCACCCTCCATGACAACAAGGTTCTTGCCATCAACGCTCATGGCGTCGGCATTGGCCTCTTCAATGGTCGGAAACTGGACGAAGTCATAGTCTGTGCCAGCCGTAAGTGCATATTCATTTGTCGCCCGACTGTTGACCCATGTGCCAATCAACATGTATCCGGCTTTGCCATCTTTCAGCACGGCGTCGGCCGCATCGTCCCAATGCGTGGACAGCATTGTCTCGGCATCGGCACAGCAATTGGCTTCAAGCATTGCGCGCAAATTACGGAACGTTTGCTTGACTGGCTCATCTGTCCATTTTGCTTCGTGACGAGCCAGCTTGCCAGCAAAGTCAGTACCTGCTGTTTTCAGCAGCGCGTTCTCGAACCATTCGGTCTGGGCCCAGCTTCGCGCGCCGATATAGACAGGCAAGTCGCCTGCTTCGCTCAGCGGCTTGAACGACGCCAGAAAGCCATCCCACTCGGTTGGGACAGGATCGACGCCTGCCTCGACCATGGTGTCGTTGCGATACCAAAGGCCCGACCGGTTACCTGCAATAAAGTAGGCGCCATAGGTGCTGCCATCATGCTCGCTCAGGCGGCGCCAACTGTCGTTCAAAGCGTCTGACCAACCGTATTGCTCCCAGGCTCCATCCAACGGACGCAGAAGGCCATTGTCGACCATTTCCTTTTCCAGCGATGGCCAGGTGTTGATCAGAATGTCGAACTGCTCTCCGGCCAACAAGGCCGTACGGATGCCGCCACGCGCATCGTCGCCACCGGCAGCGGGGTTGATATCCTTCACGTCGATGTCGGGGTGTTTCGCTTCGAAGCCTTCTTCAAGTTTGAGGATCATCTCGCGCTCGGAACCCCCGAGCCAGTTAAAGATCACCAGCTCCTGATCGGCGGCAATAGCGCTTCCGCCCGTCATCATGCCCATGGTAATTGCGAGTATAGACGTCTTTGAGAGTAGTTTCATCACATCCTCCAAAATGAAACGTTTCGAGTTCTGAATGTTAGTAAACAGTTTGTATGTTACATATCAAGAAAAAACTTTGCCTAAAGACGATAACGTTTCATTTTATTGCGTAACTTCTCAGTGACATTTCAATCGCAAGACTAATTTAGACAAACAGGACCCAACTTACCGGCTGTGGGGCCAGTTGAAACGTGGCTGTAAGATGGACTTTGAAGGATTGAAATACCTGAAGTACCCGGACCGATATTTGGCAGGATCTGAAACGGCGGAAATTGAAATAGCCGCGCGTATAGCCCCCGTAAGAATATGAACTAGGTTCGATCAAGCATAGTCATATTGACGGTGTCGTCTAAGGCAGAACCCTTTCAATTCGTTTTGGCTTCAAGTTTGTTTTTTGGCTTTCGTTAACAGCGAGGTCTTATCCTTGGACGACATTCTGACGCTGCGCGCCCAGCCCTTTGATGCCAAGCTCCATCGTGTCGCCGGGTTTCAGATAGATCTGCGGGTTTTGACCCATACCAACACCCGGGGGGGTATTGCCAAGTTGTTGGCGGCCGATTGTGAAGCATCGGAAAAGGCAGGGTTATGCTGCCATTTCGGCGGTGTAAGCGGACCAGAGGCTG
>NZ_JBQFOA010000022.1:0-37269 GCF_056532975.1 Ruegeria sp. H6 | reverse complement strand
AAACCCCCGTAACACCCCCCGTGCCAATCGTTATAAACTCCTCCGCATAAACCGCAGGAGCCATAAAGGCTGCGGCTGCGAACGCTGTGATTGAGATTTTGTTGAACACTGTGACACTCCTGTTGTCAGTCTTTTTTGATCGTTTTGAGAATGCCTGATCTGCCCAAAACGCAGTTTCGGAATCAGCCACCCAGATGAGGAAGAACAAAGCGAAACCAATCAATGGGTGTCTATACGGTAGATTACGTATAAACTTGGATGTTAGGCGCGGGTATTCTGCCCCGCACCCCTGATACAAGACCGTCTGGACACTGGATTGGACACCACAGCACAACAGGATTTCCCCCGGGATCAGGCCGAACCCGCACGCCGGCGCAGATCGCTGCGCGCGACGCTGGCTTTGTGTCTGGCAGGGCTGCAATTTGTGGCCGTGTTGTCGGTCACGCTGTCAACATTTGTAAGTTCGGAAAACGCCCTGCTGCGGCAATCGCGCATTTCGCTGAACGAGGTCAGCGTCAATATCATCGGGCAGGTCAAAAGCTTCCTGAACCCGGCGCGGCAGGTACTGGATGCCACCAGGCGGCTGGCCGAAAACGATGTGCTGGACATCAACGATATCGCCGCGCTGGAAAGCCATTTCTTTCAGCAATTGCAGGTGGCGCCGCAACTGGCCGGGATTTATCTGGCCGATGCCAGCGGGCGTTTTGTCTATGTCATGCGCGCGGAAGAACCCGGTCGCTACAGGACCAAAACCATCCCGCCCTTCCCCCCCGAGCTGACGGAACATCCCGCGGATTTCCAATGGCGCAACGACCGGTTCACCCTGCTGGACACCGCAGAGACGCAAACCGACACCTACGAGGCACGCACCCGGCCCTGGTTCAGGATGGTGAGTGACGCAAAGGCTCCGATCTGGACACAGCCCTACATCTTTTACACAACCCGCCAGCCGGGGATCACCTATGGCGTACCGGTGTTGGATGAGGCTGGTGAGATCCGCGCCATTTTGGGGGTCGACATCCAGATCGATGCGCTTTCGGGGTTTTTACTGGATATCTGGTCGGAACGGCGCGGCGCAGCGCTGGTGCTGAACGAAGACGGCTCTGTTCTGGCGCATCCCACATTGGTGCTGATCGATCAGGATGCGGATTTTGACAATCCAGAACTGCCGATGGTGAACCAGATCGACGATCCGTTGGCCCGTCAGGCTTTTGGCCTGGTCGCGCAATCGGGACATACCCGGATCGCAGGCCCTGTTCATACCGATTTCGAGCGGGGCGGGCAGGATTATGTCGCCATGCTGATCAATGTCTCTGAACCCGGGCTGAACTGGCTGATCGGTCTTTATGCGGCCGAGGACAATTTCATCGGTGAAATCAAGAAGAACCGCGTGCAGGGCATCTGGATCGCCCTGTCGATCGCGATCCTGACCGGTGCTATCGGTCTGGCGCTGGCCGACCGCATCTATGCCCCTGTGCGATCCTTCGCCAGCCAGACGCGGCGCGTTTCAAGCGGCGAAATCACTCCGGAAGAAGGCCTGCACAGCCCCTATCGCGAATTGGAAGATACGGGCGCCACGCTGGCACAGGAGGTGCGGCAAAGACAGCGGTTCGAAACGGCCTATGGCCGCACATTCGATCTGGCCTCGCGCGGGATGGCGCAGATCTCGCCCGAGACCGGACGGTTCGAGAGGGTGAACGAACAGCTTTGCGACATCATGGGTTATCAAGCGCAGGAGCTGGAGGCGATGACCCTGGCCGACACCTTGCCCGAGATTGGGCAGCATATCGCGGTAAAGTTCCGCGAGACCTTGCTGCAGGATTCCGAGTTCATCGCGGAACATCAGTTTATTCGCAAGGATGGCTCGCCCATCTGGCTGCGGGTCAACGCGATCCTGATCCGGGATGAGAAAGGCGTGCCCGATCATGCCGTTGCCATCATCGACGATGTCAGCGACCGCAAACAGGCCGAGGATGAGGCCAGCCGCCTCAGCCGTGATCTGTCGCATGTGGCGCGGGTGAACCTGATGGGCGAGATGGCGTCAGGTCTGGCGCATGAACTGAACCAACCGCTGAGCGCAATTTCCTACAATGTGGACGCTGCAAAGATCACGCTTGAGGAAATTGGCGATCCCGACCCTGAACTGGGCCAGATTCTCACAGATATTGACCGCCAATCGCGCCGCGCCGGAGACATCATACACGCTTTGCGCGATGTCGTTCGCAAGGATCGCGGGCGGCAAGCCCCTTTCGAGCTGAACGAGCTGATCCGGCAGACCGTCACGTTGATGGAAGCCGAAGCCAAATTGCATGACATCAAGCTGCACTATGCCGAGACCACGCTGCCACCGGTGATCGGCAACCGAACGCAGATTGCACAGGTGCTGGTCAATCTTCTGCGCAATGCTATCGACGCGCTGGCACGCGATCCGTCCGAGGCGGACCGGGTCTCGATCTCGACACAGATCGCACAGGATGTCGTCGAGGTGCAGGTCGAGGATAATGGCCCTGGTATTGGCCCCGATGTGACGCTGTTCAACAAATTTGATACCCAAAAAACCGATGGCATGGGGCTGGGTCTGTCGATCTGCCGTACCATCGTCAAAGCAAACGGGGGGCAGATCTGGCACGACCCGGCAGGCAGCGTGGGCGCACGGTTCTGCTTTACCCTGCGCCGCGGCGATCGCCCCGACAAGGAGGCATCATGACTGCGTTGACCGTTTATATTGTCGACGACGATGATGATGTGCGCATCGCCCTTTCGCGGTCACTGGGCAAGCGCGGCATGTCGGTGCTGCATTACCCGGATGCCCAGAGCTTTCTGGATCAGGTCGACAGCGATGCCGCAGGTTGTCTGATCCTTGACTATGGCATGCCTGGCATGGACGGGCTTGAGCTGCAGGATCATCTGGTACAGCAAAACTCGACCCTGCCGATCATCTTTATCTCGGGCCATGGGGGCATTCCGGAATCTGTTCGTGCAACCAAGGCAGGTGCGATCGATTTTCTGGAAAAACCGTTCGATCTGAGCGTTCTGATCGAACGGATCGAAGCCGCCGCCGAGGTCGGCGCACAGCTGCGCGCCGAAAAAGCGCGGCAGCAGGAACTGGCGGATAAGCGTGATCTGCTGACCGAACGCGAAGAGCAGGTTCTGCACCACATCCTGACCCATCCCGCCCGCACCTCAAGCAAAGAAATCGCTGCCGAGCTGGGCATCAGCCCACGCACGGTCGAAATCCATCGCGGGCGCATCCAGCAAAAGGTCGGGGTTAAGACCACCATCGAGCTTTATGAGCTGTTCGCCAACCAAAGCAATTTGGCACCCTCACACTAGCGCGCTGAAAAGGGTGATTGTCGCCGGAAAACCCTTGGTCAGCAGGTGCTTCACTTTGGTTTCGACCGGGGAGGCATTCCTTTGCCTTGCGTGTGTTGAGTTATCTCCGATGACTTGACATTTGGCGAAAGATTGCCATATATATGCCAATTGGCAAAAGGACCTTACGATGTTACAACCCATTCCTCACATTCCGGCTGCGCCTGATCTGTCGCTCATTACGGCAGAGGAATCAGGGGCATTGGCGCGCGCAACGGTTCGTTTGTTTGAACAGTGGCAGCTTTCCGATCTGCAAGCCCTAGAGCTGCTGGGTGGCATGGGTGCGCGCACCTGGGCGCGGTGGAAAGCAGGTGACATTGGCCGCATTGACCGCGATCTGGCCACACGTATGAGTATCCTGATGGGCATCCACAAGGGCACCCGCTATTTGTTCACCGACAAAGCCCGCAGCTATGCCTGGATCAAGAAACCCAATCAGATCTTCGACGGCGCGAGCGCCCTGGATATCATGATGCGCGGGTCGATATTTGATCTGCAACGCGTACGTGCCTACCTCGATGCCGAACGCGGTGGCCCCTGGTGATCGAAAGTATTCCCAAAGTGCAGGTGACATGGCCGCAAGCCCACCGCATCATCCGCACGATCTTTCCTCCGATCGATCTATTTGAAGACCTTGCAGACCCCGCCGATTGGGAGGCGCTTGCCTCGGCCGAAGCCAAGACCAATCCGCGCGTCATGGAAGACATCGGCAACTTGGGATTGGTCCCTGTAGACCGACGTGTCGGAGGCGACGGTGCCACATATCTCATGGCCCCATTTGTGCATGTGTCCACCGATCGGCCAGGCCGGTTCACAGACGGAAGCTATGGGGTTTTTTCCGCCGGAGACAGCGAGGAAGTGGCGATCCGCGAAGTGGCCTATCACCATGCGAACGTCATGAAATCCACCAAGGAGGAGCCCGGCTGGACCTCTCAGTTTCGCCGCCTTGTCGGCGCGTTGGATACGGTTTTGCGCGACGTTTCGGATGTCTCGAATATTTGCCATCCCAATGATCTGACTGTCGGCCAGGAGGTGGGGCGGCAATTGCGGGCAGCCGGGTCCGACGGGGTTCTCTATCCAAGTGTTCGATCCCCCGGTGGAACCTGCGTGGGGCTTTTCTGGCCCAACGTCATCACAGGGCCGCTTGTTCAGTCGAGCCACTATGATTTTCACTACGATGGCAACATCGTCGACCGGATCCGGCGGCATGACGATGGCCAGATTTTTTCGCTGATATAAGCGGCCTCGCTGACAACCGCAGTGGGTTTGACGCAATTTGAAGGCGGTCCAACCAATTTCAGAACGCGCCAAGCATGGGTCTTGGCTGCTTTTTTTACCCCAAATCGTCCGATAGCTAAGTTTGCCGGGATCGATCATTGCGGTCCCGTGCTTTCCATTCAAACGTTCAGAAACGCACACAGACAGACACACTTCGGCCCTTGAGTTGGTTTCATCCGGTTAAAATTTTTAATAATCTGATTAATAAAAAATTTTAACCATATTAAAACTGAGAGCGAGGGTCTTCACGGAGTCGCCGGATTCTCCGGCAATACCTGTAACGGCATGGGCCACACGAATGGTGTGCGCTGGCTGGGGCACTGATCACCGCGCATCCCGAAGTGAGACAGGAACGTCATGAGTACCGCAGATCACATCGTGCGCCGCGCCCTGGGTGAATTTGGCGCTGTCTGGATCGCAGTCGCCGCGCTGTATGTCGTGGCCGGGCTGATCTCACCTGCGATGTTTCAGGCGTCTCAGGTGATCAACATTCTGCAAGTGGCATCGTTTCTTGGTGTCGTGGCTCTGGGACAGGTTGTCGTCGTCCTGACCGGCGGCATCGATCTAAGCCAGGCAGGGGTTGTCACGATGACCAACATCCTTGCCACAAGCCTGATGCTGGGGCAGCCCGAGAATATCGCGCTGGCCCTGGCGGTCTGCATTGCGGTGGCTGCGCTTTCTGGGCTGATAACGGGGCTTTTGATCACTGTGGTGGGGATCACGCCGCTTGTGACCACGCTGTCCATGAACTCGATCCTGTTTGGTGCGGCGCTGGTCTATACCGGCGGTGCGCCGCGCGGTGAGGCTGCGCCCGCCTTTGAAGCGCTTGGCACCGGCTCGGTGCTGGGCATTCCTGCGCCCACGCTCATCTGGATCGCGCTGGCCTTGTGCCTATATGTCCTGACACGCCGCACCGTATTCGGGCGTTGGCTATATGCCTGCGGGGCGAACCCCAGTGCGGCACGCATGATGGCAGTTCCGATCGAACGGGTAACCGTGGCGGCCTATGTTCTGTCTGCGCTGATGGCGATGGCGGGCGGACTGTTGCTGACAGCTTATGTCGGCTCACCGTCGCTAGGGATCGGAAACCAGTTTCTGTTCACCTCGGTTGCCGCGGTCGTTGTTGGCGGGGCCGCCCTGACGGGCGGGATCGGCGGCATCGTGGCAACTGTCGGCGGCGCGATCTTCATCACCGAACTTTCCAGTTTTACCAACATCATACGCGTCTCGACCGGGACGCAATACGTGATCCAGGGAACCATCATCATAGTCTCGGTGGTTCTGTACCGGCGATTTTCGGCAGGTGCCCGATAGGGGCACCGGACCATTCATCAGGGAGGAAATTCAAATGACCATGTTCAAGACAACAGACAGACGGCAGATTCTCAAGATGGGCGCCGGGTTGGCGGCGCTGGGGGCTGCGGGACAAGCTGGTTTGATCCTGCCCGCCGCCGCGCAAGAGGGCGTCACACTCAATCCTGTGGGCGATATGGTGTCGGGTGTGGCCAAGGATGGCCCATACCGCATTGCCTTTTCAAACGGGTTCTCGGGCAATTCGTGGCGGGCGATGGCAATCGCGGCGCTTGAGGCCGAGGCCAATGCCACCCCAGAAATCGAAGAGTTCGTAGTGGTCGACGGCCAAGGCGATATCAACAAGCAGGTCAACGATATTGAAGGTCTGATCAACCAGCAGTTCGACGCCATTCTTGTCATCGCCAATTCGGGGGCCGCCGTTGCGCCGATCCTGGGCGAGGCAACCGCCGAAGGCATTGTGACCGCGCCGTTCAACCTGCCGGTGGATGGGGAAAACTGGTCGACCTATGTCGGTACCGACCCCCAGACAAAGGGCGCGACGCTGGGTAAATGGCTCTCGGATCGGCTGGGTGGAACCGGCAAGATCGTCGCCCTGGGCGGGTTGCCCGGCAACTCCTACACCGCCGCCGGATGGGCCGGCGCGCAGGAGGCCTTTGCCGACGGGATCGAGGTTCTGGCTTTCCGTGATGCCCATTGGGAAGAAGACCGCGCCAAGGTGATCATGGCCGATCTGATCACGGCCTATCCCGAGATCGACGGTATCTGGTGTGACGGGGCGCAGGTGGGTGCCGGGGCGACCAAAGCCCTGTTGGACGCAGGACGTCCGCTGGTGCCCGCGACCGGGGATGACTATAACGGCATGCTCAAGCTCTATCATGCGCATAAGGCAGACCATCCCACCTTCGACATCGGCCTGATGAGCGAGCCCACCTGGCAAGGTATCTTCGCCTTGCGTGCCGCGGTCGCGCTGCTGTCGGGCAATGAGGTGCCCAAGCAGCAAATTCTGGCCCCCCAGATGATCACGGCGGATAATTATCAGCAATATATGCGCCCAGATCTGCCCGATGGGGTGTTTACCGACACTCAGCTGACGGATGCCGAGTTGAAGACGATCTTCAACCTCTGACCGGCTGAGCATGTTTGACCTGTCCAAAGCCCCGCAGGGCGTCCTTCTGTCGGTGCGCAACATCGACAAAAGGTTACCGGGCGTTCACGCCCTGCGCGATGTGTCGCTGGACGTATCCGCAGGACAGGTGCATGCGGTTGTCGGGGAAAACGGGGCTGGCAAATCGACGTTAATGCGATGCCTGTCCGGGGTGCATCCACCCGACAGCGGCACGATTGTACTGGATGGGCAAGAGGTGACATTCGCTTCGCCCTCGGCGGCGCTTTCGGCTGGCATTGCGATGGTCTGGCAGGATACACGGCTTGTGCCCACGCTGGATGTCGCATCGAATATCTATCTGGGGCATGAACCCGGCGGGTCGGTTTTTGTCGACCGCTCCGAGATGATCCAGGCCGCGCGCACGCTGCTGGAACGGATCGGGTCGGGCGTCGACCCAAGGGCAATCGCTGGCGATCTGACCCGCGCCGAGATGCAGCAGGTCGAGATTGCCCGCGCTCTGTCGCGTGACGCGCGCGTGCTTATTCTGGACGAGCCCACATCGGCACTGACTCCGGCTGAAACCGAAGGGTTGTTTCAACTTGTTGACGTGCTGCGTGCTGAAGGGCGGGCGATCCTTTTCATCTCGCACCGGATGCCCGAGATCATGGCCCATTCCGACATGGTCACGGTACTGAAGGACGGCGCAGCGGTGGGCAGCGTGCGCACCGCCGACACCACCCCGCAGGCGCTGGTGGCGATGATGGTGGGGCGCGAGATGGGGCTGGTCTTTCCCGATCGCGCCACGCACCCGGGCGCGATTGTCTTGTCGGTTGACGCTGTGCGCACATCCCGGCTGGCCCCGGATGCGCCCGGCCTGAGTTTTGAGGTCCGGGCCGGTGAGGTTGTGGGGTTCGGGGGTATCGAAGGATCGGGCCAGCAGGCAGCAGCGCGGGCCCTGTTCGGTCTGAACGGCCATGCGGGTTCAATCTCGGTCAATGGCCAGCCTGTCCAGATAAATGCGCCGGTGGACGCGTTGCGGTCAGGTATCGTCTATGTCCCTGCCGACCGTCGCGCCGAAGGATTGTTCCTGCCCCATGGTATCCGCGAAAATGTTGCCCTGCCCAACCTGCCCAACATGTCCCGCGCCGGTCTGATCCAATCGGCAACCGAACGTTCTGAAGTGACGCGCGCCACCGACCGGCTTGCGGTGAAGGCCCCCGATATTGAAACCCATGTGGCAAAACTGTCCGGCGGCAATCAGCAGAAAGTGGTCTTTGCCCGCTGGCTGGTCGGGGATGCGCCGGTGGTGATTTTCGACGAGCCAACCCAAGGCGTCGATGTCGGCGCGAAACAAGAGATTTACCGCATCATCCGGTCTATCGCCGCAGATGGGGCTGCGGTGATCGTGATCTCTTCGGACCTGCCGGAATTGATCGGCCTTACGGATCGTATTCTTGTCTTCAACGACGGCGCGATCGTGAAAGAGCTGCCGTCGGCCGATTGTACCGAAGAAGATGTGATCGGTTCGGCCCTGACGCAAGAACAGAGCACAGCGCCCCTGCCCGAGGGAACAGAGCCTGTTGCGGGTCGCGCGGGCCCTACCCGCCCCGGCCAGTGGACCCAGCGCTATGCGCCTGCGTTGATCCTGGCGGTTCTGGCCTTGGGGTTGATTGCGGCGGCAACAACGGTTGCGCCCTATTTCCTGACACCGCGCAATTTCGGTTCGATGGCCGGGCAGTTGGCCCCGGTGGCACTGGCCGCGCTGGGGCAAATGGCGACCATTCTTCTGGGTGGCATTGACCTGTCTATCGGACCAACGATCAGCCTGGTTACAGCCGTTGCGTCTTACCTGTTGTCACCCGAATCCGGGCTGCCGGTCGGGATCGGTCTGCTTGCCTGTATCGCGGTTGGGGGCGCCGTGGGGTGCCTGAACGGCTTTCTGACCACAATCATGCGGATCCCCGATCTGGTGGCGACTCTGGCCACCTTCACGATTGTTCAGGGGTTGGCGCTGATTGTCCGCCCCTCCCCCGGCGGTCGCGTGGATCCTGAAACCGCGGCCATGATCACCGAGCGCATCGGTCGGATGCCGGTTGCGTTTCTGCTGGTTGTGGTGGCGTTCATCGCCGTCGAGATGCTACTGGTCCGCGGCCGCTTGGGCGCGCGCTTCTATGCGGTCGGCTCAAACCCCGAAGCCGCACGCGCGGCAGGGATCGCAGCGGATCGGATCCGATTTGCCGCCTACGTGTTTTCCGGAACCATGGCGGCGCTGGCCGGTTTGATGATCGCAGCACGGATCGGGTCGGGCGATCCGCAGGCAGGCACCACATTCTCACTGGCCTCGGTAACCGCAGTGGTGATCGGCGGCACCTCGGTCTTTGGGGGTATTGGAACGGCGATTGGCACATTTTTCGGCGCGGTTCTGATCATTTTGATGCAGAACATCCTCAATCAGGTCCAGATCAACGCATATTGGCAATATGTCTGGACCGGCGTTCTGACCCTGATTGCGGTTGGCGCACATTCCTTCCGCTCTGCTGAACGGCGGGCGCAGATGCGAGGGGCGCTGAAAGGCCTTGTGCGCCGCCACAGACAAAGGGAAGCGAAGAATGCCAAAGGATGAGATACGCGTCGCAGCCAAATGTGCCAACACACTGGGCGAAGTGCCTTTGTGGGATGTCGCCACGCAAACGCTGTGGTGGACTGACATCGAAGGCCGCATGCTGTTTCGTATCACGCAGGATGGCGGCGACATAATATCGGTTTCCCTGCCCCAACGGCTGGGTTCCTTCGCGCTGCGTCAGGGGGGCGGTCTGGTCTGTGCCTTCGAAAGCGGCTTTGCCTTCTTCGACCCCGGCAGCGGCGCGATCGACTGGATCGCACAGCCCGAGGCGCATATTCCCAGCAATCGTTTCAACGATGGCAAAGTCGACCGGAAGGGGCGCTTTTGGGCGGGCACGATGGACGACCGCCTGAAAGACCGCACTGGCGGCCTCTATCGTCTCGATGGCGATCTGAGTGTTCACAGCATGGAAACCGGGATCGGTATTTCGAACGCGCTGTGCTGGTCGCCCGAAGACAATGCGTTTTTCTTTGCAGATACCGCCCAGCAACAGATCTGGCGCTATCGTTATGACCCTGAAACGGGCCAGATCACGCAGCGGCAGATATTTGCCGATACGCGCGCACAACCGGGCCAGCCCGATGGCGCAACAGTTGATTCCGAAGGGTTTCTCTGGAATGCCCAATGGGACGGATGGCGACTGGTGCGCTATGCTCCGGATGGGCGGATCGACCGGGTGGTCGACCTGCCGGTTCAAAAGCCAACCAGTGTCATGTTCGGAGGTGCAGATTTGAGAACGCTATATGTGACGACGGCCATCTGGGATCTGACCGGTGACGCGCTGGCGCAACAACCGCTGGCAGGTTCGGTTCTGGCGTTGGATGTGGGCGTTGCGGGCTTGCCCGAAACCCGGTTTGCCGGGTGATCTGAATGGCCCAGACCTCGAACCTGACCGAGACCCGATCGACACGCGGCAAGCTGCACCGGTTTGTAGTTGACCGTCTGGCCTCTGAGATCATTGCGGGAACATATCCGCCGGGCAGCACTCTACCGGTCGAGACCGATCTGTGCGCGCGGCTTGGGGTCGGGCGTTCATCGGTCCGAGAGGCCATGCGCGTTCTGGTCGACAAAGGAATGGTCGAAGTGCGCACACGCATCGGGGCTCGGGTTCTGGGACGCGGATCCTGGCGCAGGCTTGACCCGGATGTTGTCGGATGGATGCTGGCTGCCGGTCCCGATCGCGCCTTTTTGGCCGATCTGGTCGAGGCGCGGCGCATATTCGAACCCGCCGCCGCCGCACTGGCCGCCGAACGCGCGACAGGCGCCGATCTCGCCGGGATCGAAGCGGGCCTGAACGCCATGAAAGCCCAAATCGAAAGCGCACAGACCGGCATCGGTCTGGAGGCCTGTGTCGCGGCAGATGTCGCCTTTCACCGGGCCATTCTGGAGGCGGCCGGAAACTCGGTCCTGTCCGAGTTCGAAGTGATCATCGAGGCCGCGCTGCAGGCAACCTTCAAATTGTCCACCGGCATGGTCCAGTCTTATGCCCGCACAGTAGCGGCCCATGAAGAGGTCTATCGCGCCATCCGGTTCGGCCAGAGCGATCAGGCCCGTCAGGCCATGTTGGATTTGCTGAATGTCGCGGCCGAGGATCTGGGCATCGAAAGCCCCGTGGTGACCCGACCCTGACGACCGACGGAATGCCAACCGGATCGGATGGCAAAGCCGCGTTGTCCCACAGCTTGGATCAGGGCTTAAAACGGGCCGCCAACGAGATGGCCAGATCGACATACGCCTCGACTTCCGATGCGGTCCTCAGGCTTTTGTTGATCCGCAAAGACAATCCATCCGTGTCGCGGACAAAATAGGGCACGTCCGCCGGCGTGTCGCCAAATTGGTTCAGGCCGGACAGCTCTGTTGCGCCTTTGAGCGGATCAAAGGCATCTTCCGCGCCTTCGGTCACCATAAGCGTTGCCGGATCATCATCTTCTACGGCGCGCAGACCGCGCGCATCAGGGCCCAAACCCTTGAACAGGCTATCCAGCATGACCCGCTCCAACCCACCGGCCTTGTCCATCATGAGGTTGAACATCATCTGTGTTTTCTCGGGCAGAGGCGGCGCATATACGGCCAGACCCGACGGCAATCCCAGATCGGGCTGGCTCCACAGCGTATAGCCAGAGGCGCCACTTCGGTTCCCGAGATAGATGCGCAGGTGCCATCCCTCTGCTGAGTCGCTTAGCTCAAAATAACCGGGTTTTGTGGTTGTGGATTTGACCCGTTCCTGACGCCAATTGCGCTTGCCTGCCAGCGCGGCAATATCTGCGTCATACTTCCGTCCCCTTTGCACCGCCCAGGCCATCAGGACCGACCCCAGAACCGAGGCACACAGCAACAGGGCAATCATGAATATGGTCATTTCCGGGCTCCTTCGCGTTCTGAAATTCGTGCACTTTGATGTTTGGGCATCGGAACCGAGCCAGCCGAAGCTCTGGCAGGATCAGCCTTTTCGGTGCGCGTGTGACGTTTCACTGGCATATTCTGGCCACCCTTTTGGTTTTCAGCGCATGTTACGTGCATTCCGGTCTATCTCAGCCCGGCGGTGACTGCGGCGCACCACAGGTCCGACCGCCCCTGCAACAGCAGGTTCTGTGCCGACTGCATCACCACGTGCAGGCGCTCGGCCTCGGCTGTCTCGTTCTCGCCCGCATCGCTGCGCACCTGCAGCTCGGTCATGTAGTCCTCAAACGCCAGACAGCGATTCATGTTCGAATTCTCAGCCGTTGTGCCAAGAGACGGGCCAGGACCGCCCGCCAGTGCCGGTGCGGGTGACGCAGGATCGTCGGGGTCGGGATTCCTGGGGCAAGGGCCAAGGCTCTGCGCGACATCCTGACAGAACCGCCCATAGGTCCCCGGCGTGTACCCATAGGAGATCAGATCGGCCTCAACCCGCCGGATATCGTCATCCCCAAAGCAGCCACGCAGGGCCTCGCAAACCAGACCGTCGCCCGAGGATGCGACAGGTTCCTGCGATGCACTGTCATCGTCAACTGCCGAAGCCCTGAGCGTGGGCATAGTGACGACAAAGCCGCTGTCAGTGCTACGGGCATTGATCTCGGGCAATGTAATCACAAAGCCGCTTTGCGCCGCCGATGCACGCAGGGGCGGCAGGGTTGCATGAAACCCGGACCCGATGGTTCTTGCCGCGACCACCGGCATTGACACTTTGAAACCAGACGGCGCAGCCCGCGCCGAAACAGGTGGAACGGATATCTGAAAGCCGTGACCGATTGCGGCCCCTGTCAAGGGTGGCATGGACACAAGGAACGGGTCGGCCAGTGCCGGTCGGGTCAGCAGCGTCAAAGCCAACAACAGGATAGGCCACCCCGACCTCATGGCTTGAGAAGGCTGTCCAGCGAAGAAAGACCATTCCCATCCGATTGCGGAATCGTCGCCTGTCCTGATACCGCTTTGGAGATCGTGCCGGGATCGAAGGCACCAAAGGCTTCATTTTCCGACTGATTGAAGGTTCGGCTGACCTGCGGCTCGTAGTCATCCGTCATCCAGGCGGCGGGTGGCGCCGTGCGATCATTGCCCGGGACTGAGCCCCATCTGCCACCGTCCAATTGCACGATGCGGTATTCCTGATCGTCGCCCGACAGCAGCGCGCCGGTTTCACAGGTCACATTCAATTCGAACAGGTCGCTTGAGATCATGTCGCGCATAACACCCACCGCGTCTGGCTCTAGCTGTCCGCCGTCGCTAAAGCGGGTGTCGCCGCCTTCATCATAGCCGATAATGACCTCGCCCGAGCTGGATCTGACCAGATCAACATAGGCAGAAATCCAAAGGCCGGGTGCCGTTTGCGTGGCATCCCTAATAGAACAGTTGATCCTGGCCGTCTTGAACTTGGCAGGTAGATCGAACGCGTAAGGAACCTTGACAATGAATGAGGTATAGGCAGGCCCGGCAGAAGGGCTTTGCCCGCTTGCGGACTGCGCCATCAGCGGCGTTGCCAGGATCGCGATTTTCGCAGCGAAAAGCATCGTTTTTAGCATGAAAACAGCCCTTTCATCTTATTTTTCCGGTGCACGCGGCGAAATATTGATATCGACACTGGTGCGTGATGCGGTTGTTGCGGTGTCATTGCTGCGCTGTGCCGAATTCACACGCCCTTTGAACAACAGCAGGTAGGTCAGGCTTTCGCCACTTTGTCGGGGACCCGGCAAGGTGGCGGTGCTCCAGTCGGACCGGCCACCGATCAACCCCGCCGCCGTGGCATTTCCGACAATCATGACCGAGGTCAGATTCTGGTCGAACCCCGACAGCAGCGCGACCGGGACATTGTTGACCAGACTCGTTGGCACGGCCTGCACCAGCGTCTGCGCTGGCCCGCTGGTCTCAACCCTGACCGACAGTTCGGTGTCCCGGTTGACCTCGATCCGGCGCCACACCTCCCAATCGGCAAACCCGCCCTCGGGGTCGGGTATCTCATCAGAGGTTCGGATAGCGGCGGCGGTGGTTTCACCTGATGTGGTCACGACAAACCGTTCAGGCCCGTCAAAAGTGATCGACGCTGTGACATCCGACGTCACCAGTACGCTGCGATCCCCCGGTCCGCGGCCCGGATCATAAGGTCTGTGGCGATAGCTATGGGCGTCGGAGACGGAAACGTCGCGACCTTGTCCCAGCGGCCAATTAGCGACATAGCGGCCCTCGGCATGGCCTTCGAAAACGCTGGGCGCGCTGCCACCGCCTGTGCCCGACAGTCCTCCGCCACCTGACGACAAGCCAAGACGGGTCGCGCAATGATTGGCAACAGGATCGATTGGCAGCTCTCGTGCCTCTCCCGTCCCGTTGTCCAGCAGATCGCGTGCCACATCTGTCAGGTTCTCGATGCCGCATTCGTCAAAGAAACGCTCGATGTTATCATTCAGCGGTTTCTGGCGATCCGCGCTGACCAAAGCGGTGACGGCATAATCAGGATAGATCCGTTTGATCGGAATGACCGGAGAGCACTGACCGGGTGTATCGCCCGTATGACAGGTGATCGACGATGGCCCCGCCGGGTTCACCGGACAATCCAGCAGGCCTTCGTTGCCGACCATCGTCAGTGTTCCCGGCCCCGAAAGACGACACATGACATCATCGCCGTCGGCATGCGCAACGGTAAAGCCCAGCACTTCGCCGTCACGGCAGGTCAGCGTGTCTGGTGTGCGGATCAGCCCATCGCCCTGCGCGATTACGATACCGACCCACGCCTTTGGCGGGGCATGACAAATCCGGGTGCCCTCGGGCGGGAAGCTGGCCGTTACCGTGACAAGCGTGCGACAGCTTTCAAGGCTTTGGGGAGCCACAAAGAGCGCGTCAAAATCGCCAATATCGGCAAGGCCGCCAACATCAGGCGATTCGAAATCAACCCTGGTTCGATTGGCCCCCGAGACCTGAGCCGTCACGCGCGCGGTTTCTCCGGGGCGCAGAATGTCGGGGCTGGCACCCAGCGTGATCCGGGGATCCTGAACCCCCCACCCAAAATCCTTGCGGTCAAACAGCCCGGCAAAGGCTTCGGGCTTGGTGGTCACTGTGGCCCTGATCCCTTCTTGCGTGTTTTTCCAACAGGCCAGCGCGTGATAGTCGCGCACATCCCATTCGACCTCGCCGTTATAGCCGATGCTGATATGGTTCCGGTGGCTGCGCGGTTCGATCTTTGCCTTCCAGGTGCGCTCCGGCACACGGAAGACATCAAAGCTGCCTTTTTCAGCCGCGTCGCCCTGTTTTTCCACCAACTCGACCGAATCCTTGGCAGCCGTGGTTCCCAGACCCACAAGGATATCTTCGGCATTGTCACGCGCGGCCTGCATCCTTTGGCGCGCCCGCTGCGCCTTGGTCAGCACTTGTGCGGTCTGGCCAATCGTCTTGACCCCTTTGGCGATCGTCAATGTGCTGGTTGCGATATCCATCGCGCCCAAAACCGCATCAAGCCCATCGGCAAACACCTTGACCTCATAAGGCGGCCCTTTGGCGATGATCGTGATCTCGGGGAACACCTTGCGCGCGTCATCCGCCAACAGCACGTCCCCGGGCACCGGCACCCCTTCGATTATCATCGAGGTCGGGTAGTCATAATCGTTGATGATCATATGCTTGTCGATCATGGTCAGCACACCGCCCACCAGCGCGGCACTGGTCATGGTTACAGGCTCGAAGGCTGTCACGCTGTACAGCTTCTGTGCGTCTTTTGCCGATTGCAGCACAACCTGCCGATTGTATTCACGGGCCCGGCCCTCCAGCAAAAGGGATGACAATTCGTCCACAGGCACGGTTTCGGGAGGTGGCGCTGTCAGTGGTGGCTTGGCCTTTGCCAGAGTCAGAGGCCCAGGCCAGGACGGGTCCGGCCGAACAAAACTGATCTTGTTTATCTGCGCGGGCTGAACACGCATCAGCCTGTCCAGAACACCGCTGTTCTGCAGCGCAGTGGAATAAATCCGGTTCAGCGCCTGCGGATCATCGGTGCCGCCCAAGCCGTCCCAGACGGGCCCCTCAAGCACCCCAGACCTGAGGAACCGCAACAACGGATCGCCGCGCCCCGCTTCGGACCAGATATAGAGCGCCGCCGCAGCATAGCCCAGTTCTGGCGGGATCGAGGGTGCGTCACGGCGGAACTGCGCAACCAGGGCTTCGGCCTGCACGCCGTCGCTTGCCAGATCGCGCACAAGATCATCAATCGCAACCTGCATCAATCGAGGCAACGCATTGGGGATCACCAAACGCGGCGCAAGCTGGATCTGCAAGCTTCCTGCACCGTCGAAATAGACCGTCAGCACATCCGTCGCATCCGGCCCGTCCGGGTGATCGGGGACATAGATATCAACGTGACCGGGTCGGGCCTCGGCGCGCTCGGCATGGATATCCAGTTCCCGTCCATCGTTCAGAAATGCTCTGACAGGCCCTTCGAACCCCGAGGGCAACCCAACCGCAATCAGGCGCGCGCCGGGGGCCTTTAGCGGCAGATCACCCTGATCCTGCCAGCGCAAAGCCAAATCATCGGGCTGCAGAGTGCCAAGGCGCAGACCGCTTTCCAATTCGATTAACCTGTCCAACTGACGTCCGGCAAAATCGGCATCCATCTTGCCCTGCGCCGCAGCAAGACCCAGCCGCGACATCTGTTGTGTCAAAGCATCAAGACGCTCGCGCAGTTCATCCGATAGGGCGGGATCGGATAGCCCGAGCGTCAGGCAAAAAGCACCAACAGTAGCACCCGCCATCCACCGAACGATACGTTTGACCCCATATGACCACATCCGGGTGCCGGGCGTGGTCGCTGAACCGGCTAGGATTTGGCTTTGGCACATGGTCCGACCCCTTGTTTCCACGGTCAACGCCCAAGCACCGCTGAGATTTCCGAACAGTGTTTCGGGTTTGTCGGATCAAACGTAGAGACACCCAAACTGACCATCGCCGCCAGAATTGCGCCTTTCTCGGGGCTTTGCGGCCCGCGCAGGATCGGGCGCAATTCTTCGACAAGCGCGTCACAGGATACGGTCGGCGCAACGTTGGTCTTGCCCGGATCTCTGCCCGATGCTTCTGATATGCCCGCGCGCGCCAACTCTTGCAGCAGATCGGCGCATTGCTGTGCGCTGCGGGTGTCCCAGCTTGTGATCCCCACGGTCTGTACCGCAGCGTAGAAGGCATTGATCCGATCCTGATCCCCTGCCTGGCCAACAGCCGCGGCAAGCGCATGGGTCTGCGAACAGTCCGAGGTTTCGCCCAAGATCGGATCGGGCCCGCCCTGCCCAGCCAGGACCGAAGCCGGGCCTCCCACCCGCGCCAGGACCAGACGCATGTCCATTGTCAGCATCTGATGGTCGGCAAATATCTCTAGCGTGGCGCGCGGCGCGCTTACGCGATCCAGATACAGCGAGACGGGAATGGGCACGCCCACCCAATCGGGCAGCGTGGCCTCCCACCCGGAGGCGCCGGTGCTGGTCATGCGGATGTCTTTGGGCAATGGATCAGGCAGGCTGAGCAGGACATGACCCGCCGCCGGAATCACCAAAAGGGGCTCATCGCCGTTCAGGTCAAACCCCTGTTCGCGCCCCATGAAGGTCAAACTGCCATCAACCGCGTCAACCCGGTATTCGAAAACCGATGGTGGCTCGGCGATTGTCCCGCTGGCCAGACCGGACACATCGACATAGCCACTCAACCCGTCAAAAAAAGTCAGGCAGCGACCGTTTTCACAGAAATCCGTTACTTCAAGCCCGCATTGATTGGGGCTGATGCCACCAATCACAGCACCCGAGGTCGCGTCGGCATAGACCGACATCAAACCAGTTTGCGGCAGGTCGCCCGTGCACGTGGCCTGCGCTGCCTGCGCGCCCAGCACAGCACACCCGAGCCAGGCAAACCGTGAGAGGTTTTGCAGCCACGGCTTGAACGGGCTCGCAAACAACGGACCCATCACTCAATCAACGACAGTGGCATCGCGGCGTCGGCGGGCATCAGGATCCTGAGGCTGACCAAAACCCCCGCCGGGATCGCGATGGGCCCGGTGAATTTGCGCTTGGCAATGCCCCAATCCTCGACCACCAGCACATAGTCACCGGGCATGGACAATAACGGCCAGCGTGTATCATTGGCCGCCACGACCATCGTGTCCGGCGTTCCATCGGCTTTGGCCGTCCACAGGCTGAAACGCATGAAGTGATCGGGCAGCCGGTCGCCACTGTCGGACAGATTGTCGATCTTCAGCCCGCCATGGGGCAGGATAATCTCACCCTCGGTGACACCGCCGGCGGTGATCTCAACCGCAACCGGGGGCGGAGCCAGCGCGTCCTTTCGGCCCACAATGGCACTGACATCGTAGCTGCCCGCGGCAAAAACCGAACGCAGATCAGGATCGTATCGTTCCTTCCGGTCGCCGGTTTGCCGATTGACAATGCGCCAGCTTACGATCTCGGGCGGGACCAGATCGGGCGACAGGGCAATGGCGCGGAAATCGACCACACCCGCATCCAGCGACAGGGTTGCGTGTGTCGTGTCAAAGCGGCTGATCTGAACGTTCTGTTCGGTCTGGCCGCCTGCATATTTGGCACGCAGCACATAGTCCCCTTCGGCAACCTTGACGGCCATGACCGGCGAGTATCCGATGTTTTTCGGGGTTCCGTCGGGCCCGATCAAATCCAGCGTCAGCTGGTCAATCTGCCCGTTTTCAAGCGGTGGGCTATCGGGCGAAAGTTGCACATTGATCTGAAGATTATGCTTCGGTTCGACCTGCGGCGGGTCCTTGATCACGGTCTCAGGCGCGATGTCCTGAACAACCGCAAGCGACAGCGCCTCGGACAGCTCGGTGGAATTGTCGACGTCGAAATAGCGCCCGCCGGTTTCCGCGGCCAGACAGGACACCGCCGCGCCGTCCTGCTGCGAAAGGCCAAACCCCACCACATGGGCGGTAAAGTCGTACCCCGATTGTTCCAGTTCCCGCGCCAGCGCGCAGGGATCGGCATCGCAGGTCTCAAGCCCGTCGGTGATCAGGACGACCGTTGCGCGGTTTTCTTCGTGACGCATGGCGTTCGCAGCCTGGCGCACCGCATCGGTCAACGGGGTCTTGCCCTTGGGGTTGATCGCCGCGACCGAGCTTACAACGGCGTTGATCTGGCCCGAGGCGGGCGGCACCAGTACTTCGATATCGCGGCAATCACCCTTTCGGTTGTGACCATAGGCCACCAGGCCAAGCGTGCCGTCAAAATCCACACTGCCAAGCGTTTCCCGCACCACGTCGCGGGCGATTACGATCTTGTTGACGCCGTCGATCTGGCCCCACATCGACCCTGATGCGTCCAGCACAATCATCGTCGCATCTTGCGCCTGGGCACTTGCAGCACAAAGCGCCGTACACGCTGCGAAAACGGTTTTCTTCATGCTATTTCTGCGCCTCAAACAGGGCCAGCATGGCCTGGCATTCCGCCTCGGTCGGATTTTCGGACAGGACCTCGGCGCGGGCTTCTGCCTCGGTGACGGTTTCACCAGATCGCGCGCCCAACTCGATGAACAAAGCGACCAGCCGATCACAGCTGGTTTCTTCTGTCGAACTTTGTGCAAAGCCGGGGGTTGCGCACAGAAGGGCACACAGTGCCATGACATAATTTGATTTCATGCGATAAATGTCCTGTTTCCTATGAAAGCAACGACCCGTCATTCCATGTCTGCGGCAAGGCCGCAGCTCAGGTCCCCGGTGGCGTAGATATGCACGGCGTGCTCTTCGGGCCCGTTCAGGCGCACGGCGAATTGCCCCCGATCCGAAGCAACCAGTATTTCGCCGGGACCCTCGACCAAACAGGCCTGCCGTCCATTGGCTGCGTCTTCCTGACAGCGAATGTTGCCGTCGACCGCGCGCAGGACGATATCCTGGTATTGCATCAGCAGGATCGCCTGCTCGACCCGGTCAAAGTAGTAGCCAACATCAGACGAGATATCGCATGTCTGCTCGGCGCTTCCGACGTTCGGCGCGGTCATCGCCAAACCAACAACGCCGTAGACGCTTGCAGAGCGCAATCCGGGGAAAATATTGAAACTGCGTGTCATAAAACCCATCATAACCTGTGAGGGGGCCGTTTTTTGACCCCCTTCAAGACAATTGAAGACACGCTTCAATCAATCCATACTCCAATCTGAGTACGGTTCGGGGGTGCCACGCCGGTTTTGCGGTCCCACGCGCCAATTTTGAATGAGTTGCATTGGGGTCGGCCCCGCAAGATCAAAGCATTGAACCGGCTGCGGTCATTCACGCAGTTCGCCAAAGGGAACATTATGAAAGACAGCTCAAATGGGCCCGGATCGGCGCAAGGCACTCAGACGCATCGATTGCGCAGCCTGATCTTTGAATCGCTGGCCCGTACCGAAACCTTCGGAACGCTCATCCAGCAAACCGATGCCACGATGCGGCTGGACAAAGACCGCAGTCTGCAAGGGTTTGTTCCCGAATTCACAGATGCCTCGCAAACCCTGATGCGCACAGGGTCATACGGCCGGGGCGGAACAGAGATCGAGTTTGCCTTTGATCACAAGGCACGCCTGACCGAGGTGACGGCCTCATTCGTGTCGCTGTTCGGAATTGGACAGGGTGAGACCCTGTATCAGAGCCTGGGCGAAAGCGCGCGCAATTCGATCGATGCCTTGATCCGCGGTCGCAGGTCGCAAGCGGCGTTTACCCTGTTCACGCATCCACGCCTGCGGCCGGTTCCGATATTCGCCCAGGCAACCGGTCAGGGGATGTTTCGCGGAGTTGGAACAACCCTGCGATGGACGGACGCAATCGCGCCGGTCCTGAAATCCGGCTACCTGCTTACGGACACTGAAATAGACGTGGTCGAGCTTTTGTTTCTGGGCCAGACACCCAAAGAAATCGCCGCACGTCGGCAGCGCTCGGTCGAAACGGTGCGCACGCAGGTTCGCAAGATCTGCGCAAAGACAGACACGCATGGGCATGCCGATATCCTCCACCTGATCTATGGGCTGATCGCCACCACCCAGCATATGCATGCGGATCAGACAGCGGCGGCGCATGGAAACTTCATGCTGACCCTGCCCAGCGGGCGGCGCATGGATGTGGAATGCACCGGGCCAGAGGGTGGAAGGCCCCTTTTGTTTCTGCACGGATGTCTGGGCGGGCGCAGACTGTCGGACACTGTGCGCGCCCGGTTCCGGGACAGGCGCATCATTGCACCGGGGCGTCCGGGCCATGGTCAAACACCCGCTGACGACACGCTGAGCGTCGAGGATGTGGCGCAGGATTTATTCTATGTTCTTGATCACTTCTGGGTCGAGACTGCCGATATTCTGACATATGATCTCGGGGCACCATTTGCCTTGCAAATGGCCGCGCTGCGACCCGACCGCGTCACCTCGGTCACCTGCCTTGCGCCTGTCCCACCTTTGACAGATTGGAAAGATATCTGGTCCCTGCCCGTTGAAACCCGGGTGTTTTCCATATTGTCCCGGGCCAACCCGTCCGCGGCGCATTACCTCGCGTTGCTGGGCGGTCAGCGTATTCTGCGCCAGGGGGCGGCAGATTTCGGCAAGATCGTCTTTGCGAATTCGGCGTTCGACCGAGAACAGATCGACGCCGACAAAACCGCGCAAAGCTTGTTCTGGCACGGCCATGCCTGGCATGTCGAACGCGGGCCGAACGGCTTTTTGGCAGATGCGAAACTGTCTTCGACACCGTGGAACGCAGGTTTCTCCGACATCAGAACTCCGGTTCGGTTTCTGGTCGGTGAACATGACAGAAACGCGCCGCGCAAGGGGTTGAAACGATTGGCCGAACAGGTCCGGGCGGAATTGGCAGAAGTACCAGCCGCAGGTCACGGCATGCTTCACACGGGGGCTGAGCTGTGGGGTCCGATGCTCAATCTGGCCGCTGAACCATCGGGGCCTCTGTTGATCGGATAGATTGCCCGTTGCCATGGGCGTCGATCCTTTTCGCGAATAGCGACGCGGGCGTGATTGATAAAATGGCCTCCGGGGTTCCATAGCCCCAAAGAACTCAGTTCCCCCACCCGCAATTTCCACTGTTGTTCAAAGGCGGGAAGGTATTCTGCGCCATCCTATTCGGCCAAATATCACCTTGATCATTTTAACTGGACATATGTCCAAAAAATCTGTCAAGCTTAGGAATGCCCTCTGCGCTCAGAGGAATGGAGCACGATTCTTGGGAGGAAATTGTGAAACAAGATAAGCTGGAACAACTGAACCGATCCTTCAGCGAAGGGCGAATGTCACGCCGGACTTTCATGCGCCAAAGCGCGGCCCTGGGCGTCGTGGCCGCCGCTCCGCTGGCTTTGGGTGCCCGCCACGCGGCGGCGCAATCGTCGGAAAGCTACGACTATATCGTGATCGGGGCGGGGGCCGCTGGCTGTGCGCTGGCCGCGCGTCTGTCCGAGGATGCGGACAAATCCGTTCTGGTGCTGGAGGCCGGGCCGCCGGATGAAAATCAGTTTATCCACATCCCCGCCGCCTTCCCGAACCTGTTCCTCAGCGATCTGGACTGGGGGTATACGACCGTGCCGCAGGAAAGCTCGGACGGAAAAGTGTTCTACAGCCCGCGTGGCAAGGTGTTTGGTGGATCGACCTCGATCAATGCGATGATCTACAAGCGGGGCAATCCGGCCTGTTTTGACGATTGGGGCAAGGACAATCCGGGGTGGAGCTATGCCGACCTGCTGCCGATCTTCAAACGATCCGAAAACAACGCGCGGGGCGCAGATGAAAACCACGGCGCAAACGGACCATGGACCGTGACCGATCAGCGCGACCCGAATGTGCTGAGCAAGGCGCTGGTGAAGGCTGCGGTGCAGGCGGGATACCCCGAACGTCACGATTTCAACGAAGGCACGGATCAGGAAGGGTTCGGCCTGTATCAGGTCACGCAGCAGGGCGGGTTCCGAAAATCCACCGCTGGCGCATTTCTGCACCCCGCGCTGGAGCGAGACAATATCGCGATTCAGGCCGAGGCCCATGTGCAGAACCTGATCATGGACAACAATCGCTGCACTGGTGTGCGGTTCAAGGCAGGCGATGAGGTTCTGGAGGTGATGGCGACTGCCGAGGTGATCCTGTCGGCGGGGGCCTATGGTTCGCCCCAGATCATGCTGTTGTCGGGCATCGGCCCCAAAGCCGAATTGGAAGCGCTGGGGATCACCGTTGTTCACGACCTGCCCGGGGTCGGCAAGAACCTTCAGGACCACTTCATGGCCCCGGTGGCCTATGAATGCACCCAGCCGGTGACGCTGGCCCATGCCACTGACGAGGCACAAGGCGCGTTGCTAATGGAAAAGGGCATGGGTCTTCTGACGTCGAATATCGGCGAGTCAGGCGGCTATCTGACGGTGATGGAAGACGCGCCCGCGCCCGACCTGCAATTCCACTTTGCCCCGACCTGGTTCATCTCGGACGGTGCGGGCAACCCAAGCGACGGGTCCGAGGGGTTCACCCTGCTGCCCGGTGTCGTCGGCACGCGGTCGGTGGGCGAGGTTACGCTGACCTCAAGCGATCCGGCGGATCATCCCAACATCAACCCCAACGCTTTCTCGGACGAAAAAGATCTGGATGTCCTGGTCGAAGGCGTCAAGATCGCACGGAAAATCCTGAACGCCAGCGCGCTGGACGACTATCGCGGGGAAGAGCGGTTCCCCGGTGCCGAGGTGCAATCGGATGACGATATCCGCAGCTGGCTGCGGGGTAATGCGCAGACGATCTATCACCCGGTCGGCACCTGCAAGATGGGCTCGGACCCGATGGCCGTTGTCGATGCCGAGTTGAAAGTGCACGGGATCGCCGGTTTGCGCGTGGCCGATGCCTCGATCATGCCGAAGATCACCAATGGCAACACGCAGGCGCCCTGCGTGATGATCGGTGAAAAAGCGTCGGATCTGATCCGCGCCTGATAAACCCGGCCCATCCCCGATCGGATGGGCCATTTCCTTTCAAGGACATTTGAAATGCTTGGGAAAATGATGGATCAGCCTCTGCTGATCTCTGGTCTGATCGAACATGCCGACAGGTATCACGGCGCGACCGGGATCGTGTCGGTGGAAACAACCGGCGGGGTCGAGGAAACCACATGGCGGCAGGTGGCCGCCAATGCGCGGCGGCTTGGTTCGGCCCTGACACAGCTTGGGCTGGACCCGGCCACGCGCTGCGCCACCATCGCCTGGAACAACCGGCGACATCTTGAGATTTACTTTGGCGTCTCGGGCGGCGGGTTCGTGTGCCACACGCTGAACCCACGCCTGCACCCGGATCAGATGACGTACATCGTGGCGGATGCAGATGATAAGGTACTGTTCTTCGACCGCACCTTCCTGCCTGCGGTGGCGGCCCTGAAAGACCGGCTGCCCAGCGTGGAGCATTTCATCCTGATGGGACCACAGGATGAGGAGGCTGCGGGCCTGATCGACGGGCTTTTGTTCTATGACGATTTCATCGCGGGCGGGGACGAAGGGTTCGTCTGGCCCCGGATCGACGAACGCGCGCCCTCGTCGCTGTGCTATACCTCGGGGACGACGGGGAACCCCAAGGGGGTGCTCTATACCCACCGGTCCACCATGCTGCACACGCTGGGCGGCAACCAGCCCGATGGTCTGGCCCTGTCGGCCAAAGATACGGTGATGCCGGTTGTGCCGATGTTTCATGTCAACGCATGGGGCGTGCCCTATATCGCGGCGGCGGTGGGGGCCAAGCTGGTTCTGCCGGGGCCGGGGCTGGATGGCGAAAGCCTTGTGGGCCTGATCGACGGGCATGGCGTGACCATCGCGCTTGGTGTGCCAACGATCTGGATGGGCCTGCTTGCCGCGCTTGAGGCCACGGGTTCAACGGCGGCCAGCATGACGCGCACGGTGGTGGGTGGTTCGGCCCTGCCGCCATCAATGATCCCGATCTTCCGCGACACATACGGGGTGGAGCTGATCCATGCCTGGGGCATGACCGAAACCTCTCCGATCGGATCGGTCAACCAGCTTTTGCAAAAACATCTGGATCTGCCGGAGGCGGATCAGGCCGCCCTGCGGCTGGGACAGGGGCGCCCGCCCTTTGGCGTGATGCTGCGCATTGTGGATGCGGATGGCGCGGCCCTGCCCCATGACGGCGAAACCCAGGGCGATTTGCAGATCAAGGGCCCGTGGATCGTCGACACTTATATGGGCCAGGACACAAATGCGCTGACCGACGATGGCTGGTTCGACACCGGCGATGTCGCCACGATCAGCCCGGATGGCTATATGGTGATCCGCGACCGCTCGAAAGACATCATCAAATCGGGGGGTGAGTGGATTTCCACGGTCGAGCTGGAAAACATCGCCATCGGCCATCCCGCCATTGCCAACGCCGCTGCCATCGCGGCCCGGCATGAAAAATGGGACGAACGCCCGGTTCTGATCGCGGTGAAATCGGCGGATGTGACCGAGGCGGAACTGCGCGCCTTTTACGACGGCAAGGTCGCAAGCTGGCAGGTGCCCGACAAGGTCATCTTTGTCGATGACTTACCACTGGGGGCAACCGGAAAAGTCATGAAAATCAAACTGCGTGAACAATACGCAAATGTCCTTTCGGGAGGGGACTAGGATGAAGCACCAAGCGGAATTTACGCCTGATCTTCAGGCGGCCTATGACAGCGATCTGGCCATTCTGGACGCGGCCAAACACGACTGGGCCAAAACCCCGGTCGTCAAGCGCATCGCGATCCTGCAGGCGATCAAGGGCAATCTGTTGCCGGTGTCCGAAGCCTGGGTCAAAGCGGCGGCCAAGGCCAAAGGCATCCCCGATGGCTCGCCCTTGTTGGGCGAAGAATGGATCTCGGGGCCCTACCCTGTCATGGCGGCGTGCAACGGCCTGATCGAGACGCTGTCCAAGATGGACGGCAAGGCGTTTCTGAAAAAGCTGCCAAAACGGGAACTGCCAAACGGCCAGACCGCGGTGCGCATCGTGCCGCATTCGATCTGGGATCAGCTGCTGATTTCGGGTGTAAAGGCAGATGTCTGGATGCAGAAAGGTGTGAATGCGGGCAATCTGGCCCAGCATACCGCCAGCGCCTATGACATCCCGGTTGACAGCCGTGTGGGCAAGGTCGCGTTGGTGCTGGGCGCAGGCAATATCGCGGCGATCACGCCACTGGATGCGTTTCAAAAGCTGTTTCTGGAAAATCAGGTCGTGCTTTTGAAAATGAACCCGGTCAACGACTATCTGACCGAATTTCTGGAACAGGCGCTGAAACCCCTGATCGACATGAATGCCCTGCGTATCTATCGCGGCGACGGCCCCGCCGGGGCCTATCTGACCGACCATCCGCTGGTCGAAGAGATTCATATCACCGGCGCGCGCGCCACCCATGACGCGATCGTCTGGGGCAACGGGTCGGAAGGGGCCGCGAACAAGGCCGCCAATACGCCGAAAAACCCGCGCCACATCACCTCGGAACTGGGGGCGGTGTGCCCCACCATCGTGGTGCCCGGGCCGTGGACGGCGATGGACCTGCGGTTTCAGGCGGAAAACATCGCCACCATGAAGTTGCACAATTCAGGTTTCAACTGCGTGGCAGTGCAAAGCCTGATCCTGCCCAAAGGTTGGGACAAGACCGACAGGCTGATGCAGAACCTGTCGCGCGTGATGACCAAACACACACGCCGCGCCGCCTATTATCCGGGTGCGCAAGAGCGTCAGTCCACGTTCGAAAGCCACACCACAGGGGCCGAAAACATCCCGCGCGGTGCCGACACGCCGCCCTGCTGCATCGCGGATATGGAACGGGGCGACACGGAATGGCTGTCCCAGAACGAGGTGTTCGCCCCCGCCCTGGGCGTCATGCATATCGACGCGCCCGATGCCGAGACCTATCTGAAAAGCGCAATCAAATGGGCCAATGAAAACCTCTATGGCACATTGGGCGGCAATATCCTGATCCACCCGGCCACAATCCGGGCCATGGGCCGCAAGCGGTTCGAGGAGATCATCGCCGATTTCCACTATGGCACCATCGCGGTCAACACCTGGACCGGGCTCGCCTTTCTGGTCACGTCCTGCCCCTGGGGCGGGTTTGCCGGAGCGACCTTGCAGGACGTGCAGTCGGGGATCGGATCGGTCCACAATACCTTCATGTTCGACAAGCCCGAACGCGTCGTGATCGAAGCACCGTTCAAACCCTTTCCGCGCAACCTGCTGAGCTTTGGGATGACATTATTGCCGCGTCCGCCGTGGTTTGTCTCGAACACGCAGCAGCATCATGTGGGCAAATTGCTGACCAGGTTCCAATACAAACCAAGCTTTCTCAAGTTGCCACGAATTTTCTTCCATGCCCTTTTGGGATGAGGGAACTCATGATATTCCGGTGTGGATGAACAAGGTCACGCCCATAAACAAGCTTGCGGATCGCAAGACCCATAAGGTCCGCAAGCGCGACGCCAAAAAGCGCGAGATTGCCGAAAGTGCCATCAACGCGCTGAAAGTATATGGCTATGCGCGCACCACCTTGCGCGATATTGCGGCCCATTCGGATATGTCGTTGGGCAGCCTGCACTATTACTTCGAAGACAAGGATGAGTTGCTGGTCTTTTGCGTCCGCCAGTACAAAATCCGCTTTGTTGAGATGATGACCGAAGCCATCGCGGGCATTTCTGCACCGGACCGGGTGATGCAGGCCTTTTGCCACGCGTTGGCCGAGACGATCCACCAGGAGGCCGAGTTGCACCGGCTGTGGTACGACATCCGCAATCAGGCCATGTTCGACGATACATTCGTGCCCGTCGTGACTGAAATCGAAGAGCTTTTGATTGACCTGATGGCCCCTCTGGCCGCGGGCGAAATCACAAAAGAGCTACTATACATGCGCCTCGACGGAGCCTTTCGCTTCTTGTTGCAGGGCTACCTGAAAGGCAACCGGATGTCGGAAAAAGACATGCGATCCATCTTCCTTGCCGCTGCAAACGGTTCTGCGGGGTAAGGGTGTCGCCCAGGCGAACAGCCTTTGTGTTTCGCCTTAATTTCCACCAACCCACCCTTAGCCGACAGCCGGGTTAACCCAGCGGGACGGCTGAAAGGGCCGTGTACCAGTCAGTCTTGGAATGGTAACTCAACGCACTCCTGTTTCACCAAACAGACCGTTCGTTGCAACCGCAAGGTTGGTGCGTTTTCCCAAGCCGGAGGATCGGACAAAACTGCCCTTGGATAAAGGCACGCCTTAGATCCGTCGACTTAGAGTTCGACCAACCGTTCTTCGACCGGTGATGACTGAACAATAGAAGAATTCGTCGCGCCGAAGGGCACGATGCGGTCGATGACAATCTCCATTTCGGCCACGTCGCGAACATGCGCACGTGCGACAAAGCAATCTTCGCCCGACACACGATCACACGCCACAATCTGCGGCGTCTTTTGGATAGCATCAATCATGTTCTGCATCTCACCCGGTAGTGGCCTGGCCCGGATCAGGATGGTCAGACCATAGCCCAAACGAGACGGGTCGACGCGAGCGCCGTAACCGGTGATGATACCAACATCCTCAAGGCGCCGTACACGGTCAGCCACGCTTGGCGCCGACAATCCCACGCGACGGGACAACTCGGCGCGGGCGATACGCGCATCTGCACAAAGCTCGCGCAGAATCGCGGCGTCAATGTTGTCCAATCCCTTTTCTTCGAATCGATGGCCTATCATCTCTTTTTCCTTCTTTCCTGAAACACGATCGGTAGATCATATAATCAATCTCTATATAAAAGCATGTTCTTACCTTGCATCATAGGTGAATGGTAGATCGATACCCCAAAAAATCTCCGTCGCTAACGCCCGTGGAGCCATGTCACGTCTATCAGGGGCGGTTCCCCCGCATGCGTGGTTCGGCGTCTCCGCTGTTTTTCATTACCTCGGCCCGGCCTTCGCAGTCCTGTTATTCCCTGTCGTCGGTGTGCTTGGTGTCGCGTGGTTCCGGATCGCATCGGCCGCTCTGGTCTTTGCACCTATAACGAAGCCATGGCACACTTTCAGGACATCGCCGCCGCGCCAGCGGCTGCTTCTTCTCGCGCTCGGGGGTTGCCTCGCCGTGATGAACAGCGCATTCTATCTGGCCCTCGACCGGCTACCAATCTCGCTGGTTGCCGCCATTGAGTTTGTAGGCACCATTGGGATTGCTCTCTGGGGTCTTCGCACCGGCCGCAACTATCTGGCCTTCGGCTTTGCTATCGTCGGTGTGGCGCTTCTGATTGACGTGCCAACGTTAATGGCGACGGATGGGCCGGCCCTGACCTCTGACCTTCTGGGCCTGTGCTGGGCAGTGCTGAACGGATCGCTGTTCGTGCTGTATATCATCCTCGGCCACAAGATTTCCGAAGGTGGCGCGTCGGTTGGCGTGGAACGACTCGGCGCGGCTATGACCGCAGCCTTTATCTTCGTGATGCCTATTGGTTTTCTGCAAGCGCTCGACGCCTTCGGCGCACCGCTTCTGGTGTTGGCTGGGATTGGAGTAGGCATCTGCTCATCTGTCATCCCCTATGTCTGCGATCAGCTTGCAATGGCACGTTTGCCACGCGCGAGTTTTGCGTTCCTGCTCGCCCTCTTGCCTGCGACGGCCACCATCATCGGCGTGATCATCCTGCGTCAGATCCCAAGCGCTGTGGATGTTTTGGGGGTTGTTCTCGTTATGGCCGGCGTGGCCATTCACAAACCCGCGCCGATGCCAGCGGCCACACAAGATGAGACCAACTGAGGGCCGTCGCCACAAACCAGAACTCAGCAATTCAATTTAGATTGAACGATGTATCCGTTGCTTCAATGGTTTCTAAAGATTTCCTGCACCTTGAATCGGGTCGATCGTGAAACACAGGACAAAGCGCCCGAAGATGTGGCACAGCAAGGCTTCGGATTCTGACCTGTCTACCTCGATCCAGCCCGCCGGTGTTTCTCATGGCCTACTCTGGATGCCAGGCTTCAGAAGCACTTTGATGGCGACCCCCGCGGCCTCTACCGATTTCACGCCACTCGATATCACCTGCACCTGGATCGTTTGCGCAGACGGTTTGGGCTCTGCGTTCCTTTTTCTGACAGATCAACCTAACCCATCGGAGCGCCGGTTTCCTCTGCCAATCCTTGTCATGGGGTTGGGGTTGGCTATTGATTAGCCGGCATTCAACGCGCAAAAACCGGCGATCCTTATTCAGACGCGGATTTTGCCATATTCCCAGTGCCTTTCCGTGCTAACGAGCAATTATGATAGAGCAGTCCGTCATCCAGTCATCTAGGCTTCGTGTCGCCAGCATACACATCGCGTGGGTCTGCGTCGGGCTGGTTTGGCCTGTACTATATGTTTTTGCGATTCACCCGGCCGATCATATCGGAGCGGTCTTCAAAGGGTTATTTACTCTTTGCGCTTTGGCAGGCACTGCTTTCGCATTGAGAGAGGGTCTAAAAACGTACCGTATTCTTAAAACACCGGGAGATTGGAAAGCCATCATAGATTCTGGCAGACTGAAGTGGGAAGCGGCCATACCTTATGGTCATTTACCGCTGGATATTGAACTCGAGAAAATTGCAAAGGCACTCCGGCTGGAAATTCTGCTTACGGGCAAGGACAGTGATGGCACGTACACCGAAATCAAGGAACGCTTCGAGCTCTACCTAACCGGTGGCCGTGTCCTATCGTTTGATCATTCAACCACGGGCATCAACCCCCATCGGGTTTTCTTGGAACTTGCAAAATATGGTATTCGTTATGAATTGTGGTCGCAGGATCGAACCAAGAATAGCGTCGATACCTCCAGGATCTTTCAAAGCGTGTATTGAGCTACACCGACGTCCAAGCAGCCATTTAGGCAATCGCAGCACTTGGCCCTTTGTGCTCGTTCCCAACCTTCTCAGCATTTTAGGTCGACGACGGCTGGCTGGACAGAAAGGACATTTTTTTGAAGTCAAACGGGACTCTCGGATATGTAACTATAACCTTTCTTCCGAGTATCTTTCGTTCAGTTCATCAACATTCATCGAATTACGCAAACTCTCTTCCGAATAACCCAGTCGCACACCAACCTCGATTGCCGCTTCAATGAGACGAGTGTTCGGCTGCTTTATCTGAGCGGGTAGCTTGCGATGCAAAGAATCCAAAACTCTCGCATCCAAATCATACTTAGCTTCTGAAATGAGTTGATCCAGAAGGATAGTCACAGTCGGGTGCTTGCCCTTGTACAATTCTTCAAATCTATAAACCCCAACAAATCCCTCTCTTTCGTGCTGTTCAATCATAAATTCGTTCAATTCCAACCAGTGAAACAAATTGCGTTCAAACGGTGTAAACGCGCCTGCCTCCGCAGCAATCTTCGAATACTTAACTCGTGCATCATCCGCATGAATCATAGCGATCCTTTCAAAACGCCTTCCGAGCCGGATTTTGGGGTCAAACAGACCATGCGTTGTAAGTGAAGCGGCAACATGGAAAGGATTCCTTACCAAATGTGCAAATTTCAATCGGCCTGAAAACCTCTCTGAAAAGTAGGGCAACCAAGCGAAACTAGGCCAGCCGACATCAAGATAAGGCGTTCCTTGTGTGATCGTATCTTCAATCTCAATAAGTTTACGCTGTAAAGAAACGTTGGAGCCGAGGACCTGGGCGAACTTTCCGGGGCGCCGATATACTCTCCTTGAAAAGTAGTCTGCACCAAGACCCTCATGCTCAACTACAGCATCTGGATGCGCCCTGCCGGCAATCGCTGCGATATTTTGTGTTGATGTCCGACCAGTCGATAGGATGAAGCTACACGTTGTCACGGAAATTACCGTTCTTTTCCTTTAGATTTCTCATCTTTTCTAGTGATGATTTTGAGAGATGCAAGCATGGTTGTCGATGCATCAAAACTAATAAACAGCAAGCGGTGAAGAAGATTTCCGCTTGTCTCTTGTGTTAGCGGACGAGCAAGCGATTGGAAGATTGCGTTAGGCCAGAGCAAACATGATGTTGGTTTGTAGTTCGCTTACACGGCAATCCCTATCTTGCCTTAGTAGCTGTCTTGTCAGTAATTGCTTTGATGTGATAATTGAAGGTGTTTTCTACCTTAAATGTCAGCGTATCAAAATGAACAATGTTCGTGGCCACCAAGTGGCCTCAGGTTCCGGCGAAACAAACGACGTGGAATCTCGTCAACTCGATGTAATGCAATTTGCGGACTCGGATTTGAACGAATCGGAAATTAGACAAGAAATTCCAGTTTTCATAAATTCTTTCAATCAGTTAGGATATTTACGAGATACTGTAGATTGGTTTTTCGCGCATGGTTTCAGAAATGTGACTATTTTAGACAACGCCTCTACACTCCCTGAACTATTGGAATACTATGATGGTGAAGACTGCTTGTCCAAAGCTCGGGTAATACGCTGGGGCGAAAATCTGGGCCCAAGCCGCTCCGTTTACCAAGCAGCCTGTGATCCCGACACTGACGCCGGGTTCATTTTTACCGATCCGGATCTTCGATTACCGGAACCTCCAGCACCTAACTTTTTAAAAACACTGTTCGAAATCGGTCTGCGTCACTCATGTCCCAAGGTCGGATTGGCCCTCAGTCTTGATCCTGAGCTTGTAGACGTAAACATGGATTGGTTTAAAGGTGAAACAGTCGCTGAATGGGAGGAAAAGTTCTGGAAAGATCCCGTGGAAGAGAATGTTTATAGAGCGGCTGTTGACACCACATTTTTCTTGTTCGTGCCGCAAAAGAATGAATACAAGCGGTTTTCGGAATATGGCACAAAGCAACCTTGGATACGCGCGCTACGTGCCGCCGGAGAAGGCTTCACGGCGGTTCATCGACCTTGGTCTCTCAAGGACAAAATGACTACAAGAGAACTGGAGTACTATAGTAACCAAGGTCACTTGCACTCAACGTTTGTGCGTGCTCAGCGCAAGTCGCAGGAAACAAGCTCAACCGTTTTCGCCGAACCAACAACAGAAAAACACAGACCGCGCCGTGTAAGGCGTGACTTTAAAAAGGCGGCGAAATCGCTCTTGCTGGATGCGTTTGTGAGAAGCGCGAAAGGCCCCGTCAATGTGGTTCAGGTAGGAGCGCATGACGGAAAGCTGGCAGATCCGATTCATAAGCATCTGAGAACTCAAAGCTGGGATGCATTGTTGCTTGAACCACATCCACAGTATTTCGCCGAGTTGAGAAAAACCCATGATGGTCGCGAAAATGTCAAAGTTTTAAACATCGGGATCTCTGATCAACCCGGCCAAGTCGAGTTGTTCCATTTGAATGAAGCCAAGCGTGACAAGTACCCTAGAACAGCGAGAGGGTGTGCATCACTCAATCGCGATCGGATGCTCAGCGCTCTGGAGAGAGTCAACGCTCAAAAAGGAATACCTACTCCTGACGACGATGTCGTATCGACCTGCATAGAGCTGCGTCGTCTCGACAATGTGCTAGCCGAGCACAGAGTGTCCAAAGCCGATATCCTGGTGGTTGATGTTGAAGGCCACGAGCGTCAGGTATTGGATAGCGTAGATCTCGCCGCGCTCCATCCTACACTCGCCATTGTTGAGTGTAATGGTCCGGAGGTCGAAATCGAGCACGAACTGGTAAGCCGCCTGAACGAAGCAAATCTTAACGTTATCAGGTTGGGAGACGATCTTGTGGGTTTTCGCAAAGGTGCGCTCACAATCCCAATCGAACTGGTGCTACCTCTGGCAGATCTGCATCTATTGTGATGACATAAACGGACATCTAAAGCTGCGGAGCTTTTTTGAATATGATAAGGCTGTGGTGCAACCCATAGCGGCAAAGTCTAAGGTTTGCTGGCGCTTTGACCGCAAGCTGCGGTGGCGACAATCCTGACAAGCAGGAAAGCGCGCGTAGCTTTCGAGGATATGAGGATCGTGCGTTAGGATTGCATTGGTTGATGCAACCGACGGGTAACTATGTGACCTCTGACGGCACAAGTAAGCAGGTTATCTCGCCAAGAGATCCTCGATCTGCCTTCTTTCTTGTGGTCTCGGACCGTGCCTATCGAAGATTCCATGAAGGTAGTTGTATTGAGCGGTAGGCACCTGGGAGTCGAAGCGTCGAATTAGGGCGTGGCCGACGAACAACCGCTCCTGTTTGGATCTCAGACGTAGTGCAGGGCAACAAAAGTTCGCCGACTATCCCTCAATAGCTGCGTATCAAGTCCCTGCTCAGCGGACATTTTAGCAGCTATTATCCATGGCAACTCTGGCTCGCACAAAAGTTGATGAATGCACCGAGATGCAGTCACTCGTTGGCTTCGCAGACGATATCTGCATTGAGCCCAAAACCATCAACGCTCTAACCTGCGCGAACCAAAGCTACTCACTAAGCAATGCGCTTTCGGCCCCTAAAAAATCCACCGGTTGGACAATCATCCGGAAGCGTCGCGAGCTAAATAGCGGTATCGGTACCCTCGTCCGGTGAACGGTTTTCGCGATTACTACTCATACTAGTGCGTACCCAACCTGGGTGCATCGCATTGACTTTGGCATTCTTGGCAGTGTCTTTGCTGTTGCGACAGTTAGGGCATTCAGTGCAGCCTATGCGACGCCGTATCCGGTTGGCCCGGTATCTTTCGAGGTGGAGACGATAGTTTTCGAATCTGCCACATCGAGGTACAGAGCAATCGTACCAATCTCGGCCGATGATGCCCGCCCTGTGTCGAGGCTGCGCGCGCCAACAAGGACTTCTAGCCAAGCATCATTCAGACCCATAGCGATGGCGAGGCTAATCCTGCGATTGGCCCCAGTTACGAGTGCGCGTCTCAAATGCTCTTTCCTGATCTGCATATTGCAAAGGCATTCTGGCGATTTTTTCGTCGTCGTTCCGCCAATAGGAGTAGTGGACAATCCAGTTCAGCCAGTTGAGGCTGTTTATCGATCACTTGAAGGCTTCTACTGCCGTACAGCGCTAATACACTTGCTTCGCATGAGCGAGAAATGATCGCATTTCGGGCATTAGTTGCTGCGCCTATACCAGTTGATCAAGGTCGGAAACGGACAGTTTATGTAAAGGAGAAAAACGCTGAGTATCAGGTCGCGCTCAGAGCGTACCATCGACACGAAGGAACGTGTTCTGGTAGAACTACATGCTTCACCCCCGCCCTAGGTGGCGCTAGTCTCTGGTCCTAGTTAGGCTGAAAGGAGCCGCCCAATGTCACTCTTCTCTAAACTCTTCGGTGGCGGAGAAAAGCCAAAGCCCGAGCCGGTCTCGTACAAAGGGTTCGACATTTTCCCCGACTTGATGCCCGAGGGTGGCAAATACCGCCTTTTGGCCCGTATCGAAAAGACTATCGACGGAGATCGAAAGATCCATACGGTGATCCGGGCAGATGTGTTTGAAACCCGGGATCAGGGCCAAAGCTTCAGCATCGCCAAAGCTAAGCAAGTGATCGACGAGCAAGGCGACCGCATTTTCACTAAGTAAACAGCTAGCCCGCCTTAGGCGTTGCAGTCGAAGGGTGTCATATCAAGAGGCCTTCGGGCCACCTCTGAGAGTTTCTAATGTGCCGGTCGGACCGCACGCCTTCGCCGAAAGCCCGTCTTATCCCGATGACAAAGACTAGTGAAAGAGACCTGCGCTTCGGCGGGTTACGCTTATTTGTAATAGTGAGAAGGTAGCGACCACATCACCTGCTATGACGATTCGGATGGCCGAAGCGCATGCTCGCCATTCTGGCTGCGACTTCGGTCTTTTCCAGCTTTGCTCGATATCTGCTAAGAGCCGCCCGCAACATCCACCCAACTGTTCTATTTTACCGCGCGCCTTTTTCTTGCATGTAATGCAGCATTGCCGGACGGTAAGCGCTGAGTTCCTGGGCCACAGCTTTATGCTTCAACATGTCCAAACGATAAGTCTGAACCGCCTCCGGCCAATCCAACTGCGGCACGATTGTTCCTTCAAAAAGGGCGATCCACTCAAGGGTTACGATCGTGCCCGGATCGCCCATCCAAAGCCTGTTTCGCGGCAGTTCTGATCGTTGCAGCAGAATTCCCAACCCGTGCAGTCGCAGGTTGATTTGGGTATGTGCCATGGCAATCGCTGCCGTATTGCGCACTTTTGGATCAACATGCGGGAACGTCAAACGCAAGGCCGGTTCTAGTCGCGTATCCGCAAACCGTGAGCGTTCCCGAGATCTGGCACGTGCGACAAGCGTGTCCGGTAACATCGGAATTTCCGGATATTTTTCCTCCAAATACTCGGCAATCGCTTCGCTATCTGTCAGCGTCAGGTCGTCATCAACGAGCGCAGGTATATTGCCCGACGGGACAAGTGACAGATATTCTGAAGAACCAGCTCCGCCCGGTGGCGGGGCTTCTTCAAAGGATAGCCCCTTATGCCGCAGTAAGATGCGCAACTTGGCACAATAAAGCGAATGGTCAGTGGTATAGACGAGCATGTGTCACATTGGTTCGATTTTAGCCGATATTGTGCCTCAGCGTTTAGACGCGAGGCAGAAACTTTGGAAGGGTTCAATTAGCTTCGTCTGCGACTCGGCACCCTGATTTAGCACTCGCGAATAAAGTCTGGTCTGACCAGCGCAATTGCAGCAACTGAGACTGTAGATGAAAGCCAGGTTAGGGCCATTTGAGATCAATCGAGTATCGAGGTGATTTGGGCCGGTGGCTTCAGCACTGGAGCGCTGTTTGTGTTCATAGATCGTGTTCGTTGACCTAGTTTCCTTGCACCCTTTCGGGCTTAAGGGCCGTGCAGCGCAGACGCTGGTGCATTGGATTGAAGTTGGGAGGATCGAGGACGGACCCCTCTTCCGCCCCATCTCCAAGGCAGATCGGGTGTTGAAACGCCGCCTCAGCCCGGATGCTATCGCACAGATCGTCAGGCACCGCCTGAAACTGGCCGGGCTGCCCGAAGGTTTCGCCTCGCCCCACGGGCTGCGCTCCGATCCAGGCCGCCATGCGCCTGTCGCTGCATCGCTCGGTTGCACAGGCGCAACGGTATTGCCAAGTTGCCTGGCGTTTCGACGACGACTAAAGGCGATGAATGAACATTTCATCCCGCATGTCGCGCCTGAAGGGCTTTCGCTACCCTCGTGAGGTCATTGCCTACGCGGTTTGGGTATACCATCGGTTTGCCATGAGCACTGCGGATGTGGA
>NZ_JBQFOA010000021.1:0-52155 GCF_056532975.1 Ruegeria sp. H6 | reverse complement strand
CTGCCGTCAGCGTCGTCTTCCCGTGGTCAACGTGGCCAATCGTGCCAATGTTAACGTGCGGCTTTGTACGCTCAAACTTTTCCTTTGCCATGATGGCCTCCTTTTTCGGTAATGAAGGGAGCGCGTCACGCGCGCTCCCTCAAATCGTCGCTTATGCGAATTTTGCCTGAATCTCGTCCGAGATGTTCTGCGGAACCGGATCGTAATGATCGAACTGCATGGTGAACTGGGCGCGGCCAGACGACATCGAACGCAGAGTGTTGATGTAGCCGAACATGTTCGCCAGCGGAACAAACGCATCAATCGCGATGGCGTTGCCGCGCGGTTCCTGACCAGACACCTGGCCACGACGCGAGGTCAGGTCGCCGATGATACCGCCGGTGTATTCTTCCGGGGTGATCACTTCGACCTTCATGATCGGTTCCAGCAGCTTGGCGCCGGCTTTGCGCATGCCTTCACGCATACACATCCGCGATGCGATTTCGAACGCCAGAACGCTCGAGTCAACGTCGTGGAACTTACCGTCCAGCAGGGCAACCTTGAAGTCGATCACAGGGAAACCAGCCAGCGGGCCGCTATCCATGACCGAGTTGATGCCTTTTTCAACACCGGGGATGTATTCCTTCGGAACGGCACCACCAACGATGCGGGACTCAAAGGAATAGCCTTCGCCTGCCTCAGTGGGCTGGATCTCCAGCTTGACTTCCGCGAACTGACCCGAACCACCCGACTGTTTCTTGTGGGTGTAGGTGTGTTCGACCGGCATCGAGATGGTTTCACGATAGGCCACTTGCGGCGCACCGATGTTCGCCTCGACTTTGAACTCGCGCTTCAGACGATCCACCAGGATGTCCAAGTGAAGTTCGCCCATGCCTTTCATGATGGTCTGACCGGATTCCAGATCAGTTTCCACACGGAAGGACGGGTCTTCGGCGGCCAGACGGGCCAGACCCTGGGACATTTTCTCTTGGTCGCCCTTGGTTTTGGGCTCAACTGCGATCTCGATCACCGGATCGGGGAAGGTCATGGTTTCCAGAACCACCGGATCCTTCGCGTCACACAGGGTGTCACCGGTGGTGGTGTCTTTCAGACCCGCCAGCGCGATGATGTCGCCTGCAAACGCTTCTTCGATCTCTTCCCGGTTGTTCGAGTGCATCATCATCATACGACCGATGCGCTCTTTCTTACCTTTGGTCGAGTTCAGGATCGAGTCACCCTTGTTCATGGTGCCCGAGTAGATCCGAGTGAAGGTCAGCGAGCCAACGAAGGGGTCGTTCATGATTTTGAACGCCAGACCCGAGAAGGCCATGTCGTCGTCTGCACGACGGGCGATGTCACGAACTTCTTCCTCGTCGCCGGGTTTGAAGCCCATGTAGTCAACAACGTCCAGCGGGCTGGGCAGATAGTCGATCACAGCGTTGAGCAGCGGCTGAACGCCTTTGTTCTTGAACGCCGAGCCACCCAGAACCGGAACGAACGCGATGTCCAGAGTACCTTTGCGCAGCAGGGCGCGCAGGGTCGGAACGTCGGGCTCATTGCCTTCCAGGTATTCCATCATCGCGTCGTCGTCCATTTCCACGGCCGCTTCGATCATCTTGCCGCGCCAT
Organism: Ruegeria sp. H6; assembly: GCF_056532975.1. Lineage (NCBI taxonomy): Bacteria > Pseudomonadati > Pseudomonadota > Alphaproteobacteria > Rhodobacterales > Roseobacteraceae > Ruegeria > Ruegeria sp. H6. Next base: position 50,548 of record NZ_JBQFOA010000021.1, on the reverse strand, counting down.
TCGTCAGCCATGTCTTTCAGGCTGTCGCGGATGGGGGCTTTGATCCAGCTTGCGCCCAGATCTTCGCCCTGCCACAGCCATTCTTCCATGGTCACAAGGTCGATCAGACCTTCCAGCTCGGACTCGGCGCCGATCGGGATACCAACCGGAACAGCGCGTGCGCCAGTGCGGTCTTCGATCATGCGAACGCAGTTGAAGAAGTCAGCGCCGATCTTGTCCATCTTGTTGACGAAAACCATACGCGGAACCTTGTAGCGGTCAGCCTGACGCCACACGGTTTCGGTCTGGGGCTCAACACCGGCGTTTGCGTCCAGAACGCAGACGGCACCGTCGAGAACCGCCAGCGAGCGTTCAACTTCGATGGTGAAGTCAACGTGGCCGGGGGTGTCGATGATGTTCAGGCGGTGCTTGGGGGTATCGGCGGTCTGACCGTCCTCGGTGCGCTCCCAGAAGGTGGTGGTCGCAGCCGAAGTGATGGTGATGCCGCGTTCCTGCTCCTGCTCCATCCAGTCCATGGTGGCTGCACCATCGTGCACCTCACCGATGTTGTGGGATTTACCAGTGTAATACAGGATACGCTCCGAGCAGGTGGTCTTACCTGCGTCGATGTGCGCCATGATACCGAAGTTACGGTACAGTTCGAGCGGATATTCGCGTGCCATTTTTGATAAGCCTCTGAATTACCAACGGTAGTGGCTGAAGGCTTTGTTCGCCTCGGCCATCTTGTGGGTGTCTTCGCGCTTCTTCACGGCGGTACCGCGGGACTGTACAGCGTCCAGCAGTTCGCCGGCGAGGCGTTCTTCCATGGTGTTTTCGTTGCGGCCGCGCGCAGCAGTGATCAGCCAGCGGATGGCCAGTGCTTCGCGGCGCTCGGGGCGCACTTCGACCGGAACCTGATAGGTTGCACCACCAACCCGGCGCGAGCGAACCTCGACCGACGGCTTGATGTTGTCGAGCGCTTCGTGGAACACTTCGACAGGAGCGCGCTTTACCTTGTTCTCAACGCGGTCAAAGGCGTTGTAAACGATGCGCTCTGCGACCGACTTCTTGCCGTCGATCATCAGGTTGTTCATGAATTTGGTCAGTACCTTGTCGCCAAATTTGGCGTCAGGCAGGACTTCGCGTTTTTCGGCGGCGTGACGACGTGACATATCAGCCTCTCCTTCTTACTTGGGACGCTTCGCGCCGTATTTCGAACGACGCTGCTTGCGGTCTTTGACGCCCTGAGTATCCAGAACACCGCGCAGGATGTGATACCGCACACCGGGAAGGTCTTTTACACGGCCGCCACGGATCAGAACAACCGAGTGTTCCTGCAGGTTGTGGCTTTCACCGGGGATGTACGAGATCACCTCGAACCCGTTGGTCAGGCGCACTTTGGCAACCTTACGCATAGCCGAGTTCGGTTTCTTCGGTGTGGTGGTGTACACGCGGGTGCAGACGCCGCGTTTCTGCGGGCACTGCTCCAGGTGCATGGACTTCGAGCGTTTTACTTTGGGCTGCCGCGGCTTGCGGATCAGCTGCTGAATAGTTGGCATTCCGGTTTCTTCCCCGTTTTGCAACACACATGACATGCACGCGGCGGCGTGCGGTTAAACTTCGCTGCACTCATGCGTCCACAAGCGCAAAACCCACGAGCGTTCCCATTCCGAGGTGAACGTCGCGGTTGTTTCTCAGAGGGCGCGGACGGCAAAATTGTCCGGGCCTTGACCAGTTCATTACTGGAATCGGTTTTGGGGCGGCCCCCGGCACCGAGATGACGCGCGTATAGGGGGAGTCGGCAAAAGTGTCAACAGCACTTGGGCCTCTGACCGTCAGGTGCGGCGGCGCGCCCGTGCAGCGCATCTTTGTTCCGAGGATGTTGCAGCCCGAACGCCGCTTCGCCATAATCCGAACAAGCCAGTCTTTCGGGAACCAACATGCAAGTCATCGGCCTGTGCCGTTTTTCCTACCCAGCCGTTGGCGGATTTCAAGTGGAACACGCCACGGTCGAACAGCGCCGCGCGTATCTCTATACCCCCAAGCGGCTGGAAGAACGGTTGCGACAGTTTGAATCCGTCACTCTGCCGGGGCTGAAAAAGCAAACCGACGAAGCGTTTGACTTTGTTATTGTGACCGGGTCCTGCCTGCCCCGTGCGGCCTTGGACCAACTGCGCGATCTGACCGCAAGCGTGCCGCAAATACGCATCGTGACGCGAGAACCTGATGAGCATCGTTCGGTAATGAAGGCCGTTCTGAATGCGGCGCGACAGGACCCGGCTGCCCCTTGCCTTCAGTTCCGTCTGGACGACGATGATGCAATCTCCATGGATTTTGTCGCCACGTTGCGTGCGGCAGCGCTGGACTGCGCAAGCTTTTCAAAATCCCGCGCGTGTTTTGCGGTTGACTTCAATCAGGGATATCTGGCCGAGTTTCAGGCGGGTGGTGTCAAAACAGCTCATGTCTATCGCCCTCTTACAACTGCCGGTCTTGGCATGTTCGTCCAAGGCGACAACGATCTGACGATCATGAACTTTGCCCATCAGCGCTTGGGCCGGTTCATGCCGGTGGTCACCTATCCGGACGAACCCATGTGGATCCGAGGGCTGAATGATTTCAACGATTCACCCAGAGCGGTCAAAGACCGAGGCAAACTGGACCCAATTACTGCGGACCAAAAGGCGATCTTTGCCGATCGATTTGGCATCACGGTGTAGTCACTCTGCCTCTTCCGCCTCATGTACCGCGCGTTCGCGGAACAGGGTGAACAATCCCGCCGCCACGACCAGGGCAGCGCCAGACAGGGTGACCGCGTCCGGCCAATCTCCGAACACCAGCCAACCCAGTAACAGCGCCCAGATCAGGCTGGAGTATCGGAACGGCGCGATAAAACCCACCTCGCCCACGCGCATAACCATGACGCTGGCGGCATATCCCATGAGGACAAATACAGCCGCGGCTGCGATCAATGCGGTGTCTGTGGCGGATACAGGCTGCCACCCTTCAAACAGCGACGCGACCAGCGCGGACAGTGTAATCAAAGAAGATGTGGCCAGTGTAACAAGCATCGACGGCACCTCAGCCGACATCCGCCGCGTGATCAGATCCCTGGCCGTTACCGAGATCATGGCGATCAGTGCGTAGATTGAAAAGACGCTGAACCCGTCAGGTCCCGGCCTGACAATCAGCAGCATACCCGCAAACCCCAGGGCAATCGCCAGGATACGACGCCAGCCAATACGCTCGGAAAAGAAGATGGCGGCACCCAGAGTCACGGTCAGCGGTAGCGCCTGCAACACTGCCGTGACATTCGCCAACGGCATGTTCATCAAGGCGGTCAGAAAGAAGAACGTTGCGGCCAGTTCGCTGAGACTGCGCAGCAGGACCAACCACTTGTCATGTCGCGAGAAACCGAAGTGCAATGCCCCCAATTGACGGGCCAGCAGATAGATCAGCGCCGTGGCCAGCACACCCCGCATCACAATCAGCTGAAACAAGGGCACATGCTGGCCGGCAACCTTAACGAAGGCGTCATTGATCGTGTAGGCGGCCATGGTTCCCACCATCAAAAACGCGCCTTTTATGTTGGGTGTCATGTAGCGTTGGCCTGCATTTGGGTGGATCGGCCCATTGGCCAGATCAGACGGGGAAATGTCAACTGGCCAGACACACCAATTGATGTGCGCCGATAGACCAGCGCCCAAACGAAAAGGCCCCACAATTTGCAGGGCCTTATCAGATTGATTTAGAAGCGATTATTCGCGGCTTTCCGGGGTTTCCACCAGAACGTCAAGCTCGTCGCCCACCATGTCGTCGTCGAATGTCGGCGCGGCCAGGGCAGCGGCGGCTTCGGCCTCTTCTCGACGTGCCTCGATCACGACGTTGTCTCGCGACTGAGCCACACGCTGTACGCTTTGCGTGGCCCCTCCGGTACCGGCAGGGATCAGACGACCGACGATGACGTTCTCTTTCAGGCCCACCAGCTTGTCTTTCTTGCCCTGAACCGAAGCTTCGGTCAGAACGCGGGTGGTTTCCTGGAACGACGCCGCCGAGATAAACGAACGCGTCTGCAGCGAGGCTTTGGTGATCCCCAGAAGGATCGGCTCACCCTGTGCCGGACGTCCGCCGCGGTCGAGGGTCTTCTCGTTGGCCGCGTCAAACTCCTGCTTGTCGACATGTTCGCCTTTCAGCAGGGTAGTGTCGCCTGAATCCAGGATCTCCCACTTCTGCAGCATCTGGCGCACGATAACCTCGATATGCTTGTCGTTGATCTTCACGCCCTGCAGACGATAGACGTCCTGCACTTCGTCGATCATGTAATCCGCAAGCGCTTCGACGCCCATGATGGACAGGATGTCATGCGGCGCTGGGTTACCGTCCATCAGGTATTCACCCTTCTGGATGAAGTCCCCTTCGGCGACCGGGATGTGCTTGCCCTTGGGCACCATGTACTCGATGGTCTCCATGGACTCGTCGGCCGGTTCAATGCTGATGCGACGCTTGTTCTTGTAGTCGCGGCCAAAGCGCACGTAACCATCGGCTTCTGCGATGATCGCGTGATCCTTAGGACGACGGGCTTCGAACAGTTCGGCCACACGCGGCAGACCACCGGTGATGTCCTTGGTCTTGGCGCCTTCACGCGGGATACGCGCAACAACGTCACCGGCTTCGATGGTCTGGCCATCTTCAACCGACAGGATCGCATCCACGGACATCGGATAGTGAACCGGGTTGCCCGCATCGTTACGGACCGGCTCGCCATCTTCACCGACCAGAATGATCTCGGGCTTGAGGTCGCTGCCTTTGGGGGCGGCGCGCCAGTCGATCACGATCTTCTGGGTCATACCGGTTGCTTCGTCGGTCTCATCACGGACGGCAAGGCCCGAAACAAGGTCAACGTATTTCGCAGTACCGGCTTTTTCGGCGATGATCGGCAGGGTGTAGGGATCCCACTCGAACAGCTTGTCGCCACGGGCCACTTTGGCGCCATCCTTGACGAACAGTTTCGAGCCATAGCCCAGCTTGTGGCTGGCGCGCTCTTCACCGTGTTCGTCCTTGATCACCAGCTTCATGTTCCGGCCCATGACCAGGCTTTCGCCTGCGGCATTAACCAGAATCTGCGGGTTCTCGAAGGAAACGACACCTTCCTGGCTGGCTTCCTGGAACGACTGCTGACCACCTTGCGCAACACCACCGATGTGGAAGGTCCGCATCGTCAGCTGCGTACCGGGTTCACCGATGGACTGCGCGGCGATGATGCCGACAGCTTCGCCGGTGTTCACCATAGTACCGCGCGCAAGGTCACGACCGTAGCAGGTGGCACAAACGCCTTCCTCGGACTCACAGGTCAGAGGCGAGCGGATACGCATTGACTGAACACCGGCCTCGTCAATGGTGTCGGCCATACGTTCATCGATCAGCTGACCCGCGGCCACGATCACCTCATCGGTGCCCGGACGCAGAACATCGTCTGCAGCCACTCGGCCCAGCACGCGTTCCGCCAGCGAGGCGACAACCTCACCGTCGTTCACGGCGGCTTCGGCGGTGATCGCACGTTCGGTGCCACAGTCGATCTCACGAACGATACAGTCTTGTGCCACGTCCACCAAACGACGGGTCAGGTAACCCGAGTTCGCCGTCTTAAGCGCGGTATCCGACAGACCCTTACGGGCACCGTGAGTCGAGTTGAAGTACTCAAGAACGGTCAGACCCTCTTTAAAGTTCGAGATGATCGGCGTCTCGATGATGTCACCGTTCGGCTTGGCCATCAGACCGCGCATACCGCCCAGCTGTTTCATCTGAGTGACCGAGCCACGCGCGCCCGAGTGAGCCATCATGTAGACCGAGTTCGGTTCCTGATCCGACCCGTCTTCGGCCTTGGCGACGTCCGAGATCGTGCTCATCATCGCGTCGGTGACGCGGTCGTTACACTTCGACCAGGCATCGACAACTTTGTTGTACTTTTCGCCCTGAGTGATCAGGCCGTCCATGTACTGCTGTTCAAAGTCCTTCACCTGACCGCGGGTGTCATCGACGATGCCCCACTTGTCGTTCGGGATGACCATATCGTCCTTACCGAACGAGATACCCGCCTTGAATGCCTCTTTGAAGCCCATCGACATGATCTGGTCACAGAAGATGACCGACTCTTTCTGACCGCAATAACGGTAGACGGTGTCGATGACCTGCTGCACTTCTTTCTTGCGCAGCAGACGGTTGACCAGCTCGAACGGGGCCTTGTTGTTCATCGGCAACAGAGCACCCAGGCGCACACGGCCCGGCGTGGTTTCAAACCGCTTCTGAACTTCGTTGCCCTCATCGTCGATCTGCGTGATCCGCGCGGTGATTTTCGAGTGCAGATGCACCTCACCGGCGTCCAGCGCGTGCTGAACTTCGTCGATCGAACCAAAGATCTTGCCTTCACCCGGCATGCCTTCGCGCTCCAGGGTCACATAGTAGAGACCCAGGATCATATCCTGCGACGGAACGATAATCGGCGCACCGTTTGCAGGCGACAGAACGTTGTTCGTCGACATCATCAGAACACGGGCTTCCAACTGGGCCTCAAGGCTCAGCGGGACGTGAACGGCCATCTGGTCCCCGTCGAAGTCGGCGTTAAAGGCCGAACAGACCAGCGGGTGCAGCTGGATCGCTTTACCTTCGATCAAGACGGGCTCGAACGCCTGAATGCCAAGACGGTGCAGCGTTGGCGCACGGTTCAGCATGACCGGGTGTTCGCGGATCACCTCGTCGAGGATATCCCATACTTCGGGACGCTCTTTCTCGACCAGTTTCTTCGCCTGTTTCACGGTCGAAGACAGACCCTTGGCTTCAAGGCGCGAGTAGATGAACGGCTTGAACAGCTCCAGCGCCATCTTCTTGGGCAGGCCACACTGGTGCAGCTTAAGCTCCGGACCGGTCACAATGACCGAACGGCCCGAGAAGTCGACGCGTTTCCCCAGAAGGTTCTGGCGGAAGCGGCCCTGCTTGCCTTTCAGCATGTCCGACAGCGATTTCAGCGGACGCTTGTTGGCGCCGGTGATCACGCGGCCACGACGGCCGTTGTCGAACAAGGCATCCACGGATTCCTGCAACATCCGCTTTTCGTTGCGGACGATGATGTCAGGCGCGCGCAGCTCGATCAGTCGCTTCAGACGGTTGTTCCGGTTGATGACGCGGCGGTACAGATCGTTCAGATCCGAGGTCGCGAAACGGCCACCATCCAACGGAACCAGCGGACGCAGTTCCGGCGGAATGACCGGGATTACGGTCATCACCATCCATTCGGGCCGGTTGCCCGACTCGAGGAAGGACTCGACAACCTTCAGACGCTTGATGATTTTCTTGGGCTTCAACTCGCCAGTTGCTTCGGCCAGATCAGCGCGCAGCTGCTCGGCTTCGGCTTCCAGATCGATCTGGGCCAACATCTCACGGATGGCTTCGGCACCGATATTCGCGGTGAACGCGTCCATGCCATAGGCATCCTGCGCATCCATGTACTCTTCTTCGGTCAGCATCTGGCCGTAGGTCAGGTCGGTCAGACCGGGCTCGATGACGACGTAGTTTTCAAAGTACAGAACGCGTTCCAGATCGCGCAGCGTCATGTCCAGCATCAGACCGATGCGGGACGGCAGCGATTTCAGGAACCAGATGTGTGCAACGGGTGCTGCCAGTTCGATGTGGCCCATACGCTCGCGGCGGACTTTCTGCAGGGTGACTTCCACACCGCACTTTTCGCAGACAACGCCGCGATACTTCATCCGCTTATATTTGCCGCACAGACATTCGTAGTCTTTGATCGGGCCAAAGATACGTGCGCAGAACAGACCGTCACGTTCAGGCTTGAACGTCCGGTAGTTGATGGTTTCGGGTTTCTTGATCTCGCCATAGGACCAAGACAGAATCCGCTCGGGCGACGCCAACGAGACCTTGATCTCGTCGAAAACCTTCGGGGGCGTCAGCGGGTTGAACGGGTTGTTGGTGATTTCCTGGTTCATTGGATTTCCTTTCCAAGTTCCGGGCATTCGTAGAATGTGCCACGGCGGTATGCGCGCCACTTGATTGTTTCGTCAGTGACGCGACCCACGCGCGGCTCTTCAAACATGGGAACGTCGATACGTTTTAGGTTCTTGCGGATTGGAGGAGTTTCCACCGGTTCGTCACCCCAATAAAATACGAAGTTACCTTCGTCGGTTGGGCACAACATGCCATTTTGGCTTGTCGCATGAGACTCAGATACAGCGTAGTATTTGCCCGTTGAGGCATCATAAGCTGCGTACCCGCCAATCACTTGGCAGGCACTCAAAGCAACCGGTGAGATAGCTATTGCTACCATAGCTCTCACTCATCAACCTCCGCATCCAGGAGTTCCATATTCAGGCCGAGGCCACGGACTTCTTTCACCAGAACGTTGAACGATTCCGGTACGCCCGCTTCAAAGTTATCCTCGCCCTTGACGATCGACTCATAGACCTTGGTCCGGCCGGCGACGTCATCCGATTTCACGGTGAGCATTTCCTGCAGGGTGTAGGCGGCGCCGTAAGCTTCCAATGCCCAGACCTCCATCTCACCAAAGCGCTGACCACCGAACTGCGCCTTACCACCCAACGGCTGCTGGGTCACCAGGCTGTACGGCCCGGTCGAACGCGCGTGGATCTTGTCGTCCACCAGGTGGTGCAGTTTCAGCAGGTACTTGATGCCCACGGTCACCGGACGCGCGAATTGCTCACCGGTCCGACCGTCGAACAGAACCGACTGACCGCTTTCCGAGAAGCCCGCACGCACCAGCGCGTCGTTGACGTCAGCCTCTTTAGCACCGTCAAAGACGGGGGTTGCGATCGGAACACCGCGGGTCACGTTGCCCGCAGCCTCGATCAGGCCATCCTCGTCCAGACCGGTGATGCCTTCTTCGTAGACATTCTCGCCATAGGCCAGCTTCATCGCTTCGCGCACCGGGGTCAGGTCGCCGGAGCGGCGGTATTCACCCAGTGCCTCATCGATGTTCAGACCCAGACCGCGCGCGGCCCAACCCATGTGGGTCTCAAGGATTTGCCCCACGTTCATACGCGAAGGCACACCCAGCGGGTTCAGACAGAAGTCGACCGGAGTACCATCGGCCAGGAACGGCATGTCTTCCATCGGAACAACCTTGGAGATCACACCTTTGTTCCCGTGACGACCGGCCATCTTATCGCCCGGCTGCAGCTTGCGCTTCACGGCGATGAAGACTTTGACCATCTTCATCACACCCGGCGGCAGGTCGTCGCCACGGCGGACTTTTTCGACCTTGTCTTCGAAACGGGCGTCCAGAGCACGCTTTTGCACTTCGTACTGCTCGTTTAGAGCCTCAACGATCTGTGCGTCCTGCTCACCTTCCAGCGCCAGCTGCCACCACTGACCACGGGTCAGGGTTTCCAGCAGATCCTCGGTAATCACCGACCCTGCCTTGACGCCTTTCGGGCCTTTGACAGCGGTTTTGCCCAGGATCAGGCCTTGCAGACGCGCATAGATGTTGCGGTCAAGGATCGCCAGCTCGTCGTCCCGGTCACGGGCCAGACGTTCGACTTCCTCACGCTCGATCTGCAACGCACGCTCGTCTTTTTCAACGCCGTGACGGTTGAAGACACGGACCTCGACGACCGTACCGTAATCGCCCGGCTTCACGCGCAGCGAGGTGTCGCGCACGTCAGATGCTTTTTCACCAAAGATGGCGCGCAGCAGCTTTTCTTCCGGGGTCATCGGGCTTTCGCCCTTCGGAGTGATCTTGCCGACCAGAATATCGCCCGGCTCAACATCCGCGCCGATGTAAACGATGCCCGCCTCGTCGAGGTTGCGCAGCGCTTCTTCACCGACGTTCGGGATGTCTCGGGTGATCTCTTCCGGGCCCAGCTTGGTGTCACGGGCGGCGACTTCGAATTCCTCGATATGGACCGAGGTAAAGACGTCGTCACGCGCGATACGTTCCGAGATTAGAATCGAGTCTTCGTAGTTGTAACCGTTCCACGGCATGAACGCGACGACCACGTTCTTACCTAGGGCCAGTTCACCCATATCGGTCGACGGACCATCGGCAATGACCTCGCCCTTCTGGACGGTGTCACCCACCTTGATCAGCGGACGCTGGTTGATGCAGGTGTTCTGGTTCGACCGCTGGAATTTGCGCAGACGATAGATGTCAACGCCAGCGTCGCCCAGTTCCAGATCTTCGGTGGCGCGGATAACGATACGCTGTGCATCGACCTGGTCGATAATACCTGCGCGCTTCGCCTGGATCGCAGCACCCGAGTCGATCGCAACTTTTTCCTCGATCCCGGTACCGACCAGCGGTGCCTCGGCCCGCAGCAGCGGAACCGCCTGACGTTGCATGTTCGAGCCCATCAGAGCGCGGTTGGCGTCGTCATTTTCAAGGAACGGGATCAGCGATGCAGCGACCGAGACCAGCTGTTTCGGCGACACGTCGATCAGGTCCACATTCTCGCGCGGGGCGAGGGTGTAGTCACCGGCCTGACGGGTCGAAACCAGATCGTTGATGAACTTGCCATCCGCATCCAGCGTCGCGTTCGCCTGCGCCACGGTGTGACGCATTTCCTCGGTCGCGGACATGTAGTGAACCTCATCGGTCACCTCGGCGTCTTTGACAACGCGATACGGTGTTTCGATAAAGCCATACTTGTTCACGCGGGCAAAGGTGGCCAGCGAGTTGATCAGACCGATGTTCGGACCTTCGGGCGTTTCAATCGGGCACATCCGGCCATAGTGGGTCGGGTGAACGTCGCGCACCTCAAAGCCCGCACGCTCGCGCGTCAGACCACCGGGGCCAAGCGCCGAGAGACGGCGTTTGTGAGTGACTTCCGACAGCGGGTTGGTCTGGTCCATGAACTGCGACAGCTGCGAGGAGCCAAAGAATTCACGAACAGCAGCCGCAGCCGGTTTCGCGTTGATCAGATCCTGCGGCATGACGGTGTCGATCTCGACCGACGACATACGCTCTTTGATCGCGCGCTCCATACGAAGCAGGCCGACGCGGTACTGGTTTTCCATCAGTTCGCCGACCGAACGGACACGGCGGTTGCCGAGGTGGTCGATATCGTCCACGTCGCCTTTGCCGTCGCGCAGCTCGACCAGGGCCTTGATGCAGGCCACGATGTCCTCGCGATCCAGCGTACGCTGGGTGTCGGGCTTGTCCAGCGCCAGACGCATGTTCATCTTCACCCGGCCAACGGCGGACAGGTCATAACGCTCGCTGTCGAAGAACAGCGTGTCGAACAGGGCCGAAGCGGCCTCGACGGTGGGCGGCTCGCCCGGACGCATGACGCGGTAGATGTCCATGAGCGCGCTTTCGCGGTTCATGTTCTTGTCCTGCGCCATGGTGTTGCGCATGTAGGGACCGACATTGACGTTGTCGATGTCCAGAACCGGAATATCGGTGATGCCCGCGTCGATGAGTTCCTTCGCAGTACCGCCGATCAGGTCGCCGTCTTTGTCATATTCCAGCGTCAACTCATCCCCGGCCTCGACATAGATCGCACCGGTTTCTTCGTTGATGATGTCTTTCGCAACATATTTACCGACGATGTGATCGAAAGGCACCAGCAGATCGGTAACGCTGCCTTCGTCGATCAGCTTTTTGACCGCGCGCGGGGTAACTTTCTTGCCCGCCTCGGCAATCACTTCACCGGATTTCGCGTCAACCAGGTCATAGGTCGGACGGGTGCCACGTACACGCTCGGGGAAGAACGGCGTGACCCAGCCTTTCTTCTTGTCCAGCTTGTAGGACACGGTGTTGTAATACGCGTCCATGATCGCTTCCTGGTCCAGACCCAGCGCATAGAGCAGGGTGGTCACAGGCAATTTGCGGCGACGGTCGATACGGGCGAACACGATGTCTTTGGCGTCGAACTCAAAGTCCAGCCAGCTGCCGCGATACGGGATGATGCGGCAGGCAAACAGCAGCTTGCCCGAAGAATGGGTCTTGCCCTTGTCATGGTCAAAGAACACACCGGGCGAGCGGTGCATCTGGCTGACGATCACACGCTCGGTCCCGTTCACGATGAACGTCCCGTTCGGCGTCATCAGGGGCATATCGCCCATGAACACATCCTGTTCCTTGATGTCTTTGACCGATTTCGCGCCGGTGTCCTCATCGACATCAAACACGATCAGACGCAGCGTGACCTTGAGCGGCGCGCTGTAGGTCATGTCGCGCTGCATGCACTCTTCGACGTCATATTTGGGTTTTTCCAGATCGTATTTCACGAACTCCAGAACAGAGGTTTCGCTGAAATCCTTGATCGGGAAAACCGACTGGAACACACCATTGATGCCTTCGCCGTCGGTGGGCTGTTCTGCATCGCCGGAGCGCAGGAAAAGATCATAAGAAGATTTTTGCACCTCAATGAGGTTCGGCATTTCCAAAACTTCGCGGATTTTGCCGTAATATTTACGAAGACGTTTCTGGCCAAGGAACGTTTGAGCCATGTCAGATGTCACCTTTCGATGTTCTCAGCGGGCAAAGACACCGTCGGGCCCCGGCATCTTGCACAATCGAGACGACACGCCCGGATCAATTCGTGGCCACCGTCCCGAAGGCAGCCTCCCGATCCGAAAACCGTGTCTTAGAAAACGCCCCACCGCATGAGGCCCTTTCTAAGACAGGTTCGGCTGGACCCGGATTTCTCCGGACCCAGCCAAATTTTCAGGCGCATCAGCGATGCACCACAGAACAGGCTTAGGCCAGTTCGACCTCGGCGCCAGCTGCTTCCAGCTTGCCTTTGATCTCTTCGGCTTCGGCTTTGTCCACGCCTTCTTTGATCTTGCCGCCAGCTTCGACCAGTTCCTTGGCTTCTTTCAGGCCCAGACCGGTGATGCCGCGAACTTCTTTGATCACGTTGATTTTCGAAGCGCCGGCGTTCTTCAGAACGACGTCGAATTCGGTTTTCTCTTCCTCAGCTGCACCGCCGGCATCGCCAGCTGCGCCTGCGACCATGACGGCGCCGCCAGCTGCGGGCTCGATGCCGTACTCGTCTTTGAGGATGGTTTTCAGTTCTTGTGCTTCCAGCAGGGTCAGACCCACGATGCTTTCTGCGAGTGCTTTCAGATCAGCCATTGTATCAGCTCTTTCCGTTTACAGTGTGTGTTCCAACGTCAGGGTTGTTACCCTACGCAGATCATTCAGTGCCAACCGCTTACGCAGCTTCCGCCTTCTCTTCGATGGTGGAAAGGATGCTTGCGATGTTGCTTGCAGGTGCGCCAATTGCACCGGCGATGTTCGAAGCAGGCGCGCCGATGCAGCCAACGATCGAAGCAATAAGCTCCTCGCGCGACGGCATTTTCGACACGGCTGTAACACCAGCCCGGTCCAGAGCGTTCTCACCCATTGCACCGCCAAGAATTTCGAACTTTTGGTTCTCTTTGGCGTAGTCCTCGGCCACTTTGGCTGCTGCCACAGGGTCCTCGGAATAGGTCAGAACGGTCATCCCTGTCAGCAGGTCGGCCATGCTTTCACACGGCTTACCCTCAAGGGCGATTTTGGCGAGCCTGTTCTTGGCAACACGCACAGACCCGCCCGCTTCGCGTGCACGCGCGCGCAGGTCCTGCATCTCGGCAACTGTCAGACCGGCGTAGTGTGAAACCACTACGACGCCAGAGCTTTCGAAGATTTGGCCGAGTTCCTCGACCACTTTCTCTTTCTGGGCTCTATCCACAGTTCTCTCCAAGTTAGGGGCGATACCTCACCCCGGCTCATATTTGCCGCAGCTTTCGCTCCGGCGTTCAGGTCCGTTTTTACGGGATTGGCCAAAATGCGCCCGAGGGAGGGACCCTCAGAATTCTTTGGTCTTACCCGTCTCAGGCAGGAAATTAAGGGACCGAATGGCACCACCCACCGTCTTGGACGAAACGAAAGAAAGCGCACGACGAATCGCACGCTTTGTTCCGCAGGTCTACTTAGGGCAGAAGGGCGGGGTTTCCAAGGGGTAAATACCAGTTAAGCCATCAAACATAAAATACCTAAAAAAACGGCGGTGGAACCGTTGCTTGACACCCTGCAAACCAGAAAAGTACCTTGCCCAACCTAGATCGTTCAGTCGCATACTCGGTTGGCTGAGCGATGCCGCCTTTGGGACAACAGATTATGGTTAAAGAGAAATCCTTTTTTTTGCTCACCTTTGTTCTGCAAAAAGGACATTGTTTGGTTCTAGAGGACTGGCTCAAGTTCTTCGACTGGCCCCCAATTGCCTTGGTTGTCCACGTTGGACCCGACCCCGAAATCGTTGAGTCACTTGAGTCACTTGCCAAAAGATACGAAACAAAACTGATTGTACTCGGTCAAACAAGTGCGTCAGAGACAACCGAGAACGAAATCAAGCTCTTATGGGAACAATTCGAGCCAGTGGGTGACGGTGTTGCCTGCATTATACGCCTCGATACTTTGCCCTACATCCGCCAAGGTCTCGTGTGGCAAGAGAATACCCTGTCTGTAATGAACCGTGAACAAGCTTGTTTTATTACGGGCGCAACCCTGAAGTATCGAGCCGATCTGCCTTCCGACACAGATGGCCTGATGTTGACTCAGCGATTTAGTAACTGTTTTGCTATTATTCCGGCTCCGATTTGGCGGAAAGCACAATCTGCATACACAATCGAAGAGTTGGGCGTTGGGCGGTTTGCGCCAGAAGCTGCAATAGAACAATTCTGCAAAGACCAGGATATCTGGGGCATACGCTTGCTTAACTCTCCAGATCTCCGAGTTTTTCACTGTCAAGAATGGGGTTCAAGGATGGAAATAGTGCGTCGCGCCTTTTTTGCCGGGAAAGGTATCGATACCCACCTGGTTGGATTTCAGGACGACTATATGGGCGCGCGAATACGGCATTACATGCAAAAACCGACGCCCATTTGGCGAAGGGCAAGAATTGTCCTTGGCCGTTGGCGGCGTCAGGTTTTCCGCAGCAACAATCTGACTTGAAACCGCCCTTGGCACATGACCAACCCTCTGCTGACACTTTGGTTGAGACTACACCAACAAAAAAGCGTATACCGTCCAGCCTGACCCATAAAAAAAACTGAAGCGCGCACGCGAAATTCCAACCTACTCTGACTAAGGCCCCTCTCTTCGCCATTTGGGAACAGCAAAATCACAGCCTACACAACAACGGCAACGCGTTGTTGTCAGATGGCCCCAATAGACCCCTTTCTCTAATTCGAACGCTCTGAAAACAGAACCAACTGAGCCAAACCAATCAATTTCAGCAATTGTTGGAGGGTAAATTGCTCATGGCACAGTCAAAACTAAATGAGCGCAATAAAAAGCGCTCTTTGGTCCGTAAGTCGGCTCAAAACAAACTAACGCGGATTCGGAAAAGCTATCTGATAAAACATTCGATCTTCAGCTTGCAGGCGAAGCGAAACAACCATTGCCGTTACAGGTATGCCCGCAATACCGAGGCAGCACCGGATCCGATTGTCATGGCCGCCGTTTGGTCGAACCCCGCATCCGCCGTTTTCAAACCCGGGAACAGCGACAGGATTTCGCGGCGCTGCGGGGACGAAAGGGCACGAACCGAGTTTCGGGCAAGGAAAAAGCTCTCGGACAAGGCGCCGTTCGATTGAACGATATGATGGCGATCAAACATGAAATGCGTATAGCGCACGCTCTCGGATTCGCGGATTGAAACACCCGGCAGGCCACACAGATGTTTGGCCGCGACCAGAACCTCGGGCTGACCAAACAGCATTTCCGTGGCCGGGACATCGATCAGAACCCGATGCTGTTGGGATACGATCAATTCGTTGGAATTTCCAATCACACCAGCTTCGATCACCACAGGTGCCAACGCGCCCTTGGCGGCGACCTCGGTTTGACCAACCCACAACACTTTCTGGAACCCGGCATCACGGGTCCAGACCATACTGCCCACACGCAGATCTTCGACCGGCAACTCACCGTCTGCCGTCCGGATCATGGTGCCGTCTGCAAAGCAGGTTATGTAATCCGTATAGGCTGATGATCCAAAGTTGGACCCGCTGACCTTTATGTATGAGACACCGTCTTCCAACGGAGCGGAAGACGCAAATCCCCAGACATTCTGCGTCACGCCACCCTGAGAGAACACGTAGATGTCGATCTCGGGGCCAGTTGGGTTTCCCTCTGCATCCAGAGCCCGAACAGTGATGACGGATTCAGATTCGACACCCTGCCCGTCCGCAACGATGCCACCGCCATCGATAACTGTATGGTTCGCGGTGTCGTCATCGTTGAAAACATCGACGTCGAACGTGTCATCCAGAGTGATGGTCGTACCCATGCCCGCCGAGTACTCAAAAATCGTACCATCCGGCGTGTCCGAGTTGTTGATAATGCCGTTCCCGACAATCGCCCCGTTGCTGCTAGAGGTGACGACCAGGCTTTCATTGTCCTGTGCAAAGAATACGCGTTCAACCATAGCAACTTCCAACCCTGTTCTTGGCGCATTTCACTTGGCCCTTAGCCAGCGCACCAATGATACCTTTATCTGCAAGACACTACCAAATCATTGTCCGGTTTTGGAAGATGGCCACAGTCACAATATCGAAACTGTGACCCACAAAAACGACAAACCCCGGCGGAACATTCCACCGGGGCCCGAAATCGTCACGATTTATTGAGCGATTACTCGCCCGAGGCAGCAGCCACATCCAAGGTCACGCCGGGACCCATGGTCGAGCTCAGAGCGATTTTCTTCATGTAGGTGCCTTTGGCGCCCGACGGCTTGGCCTTGGCCACAGCCGAGATGAAGGCGCGGACGTTTTCGACCAGTTTGGCTTCGTCGAACGACGCTTTGCCGACACCGGCGTGCACAACGCCGCCTTTTTCCGCCTTGAACTGAACTTCACCGCCCTTGGCTGCTTCCACGGCCGCTTTCACATCCATGGTCACGGTGCCAACCTTGGGGTTCGGCATCAGGTTGCGGGGGCCCAGAACTTTACCCAGACGGCCGACGATCGGCATCATGTCCGGGGTGGCGATGCAGCGGTCGAATTCGATGGTGCCGCCCTGAATGGTTTCCATCAGGTCCTCTGCGCCGATGATATCTGCGCCAGCTTCTTTCGCCTCGTCGGCCTTGGGGCCACGCGCGAAGACTGCAACGCGCATCGCTTTACCGGTGCCGTTGGGCAGGCCGACAACGCCACGAACCATCTGGTCCGCGTGACGGGTGTCAACGCCCAGGTTCAGAGCGATCTCGATGGTTTCGTCAAATTTCGAGGTCGCGTTGCCTTTGACCAGGGAAACAGCTTCTTCGACCGACAGGTTTTCCTTGCCGGCGACAGCTTCGCGCGCAGCGCGGGTACGTTTACCGAGTTTTGCCATCTTACTTCACCTCGATGCCCATAGAGCGGGCCGAGCCCAGAATGATCTGCATTGCGCCTTCGACATCGTTGGCGTTGAGATCTTTCATTTTGGCTTCGGCGATTTCGCGAACCTGCTTCGAGGTCACGGTGGCCACGGTCTCACGACCGGGGTTTTCCGCACCGCGTGGGCGGTTCCGCTTGCCGACCGGCTTCAGGCCAGCGGCTTTTTTCAGGTAATAAGACGCGGGCGGCGTCTTGATGTCCATGGTGAAGGACTTGTCCTGATAATAGGTGATCACGGTCGGGCAAGGTGCACCCTGCTCCATGTCTGCGGTCTTGGCGTTGAACGCCTTGCAGAATTCCATGATGTTGATGCCGCGCTGACCCAGCGCCGGACCAACTGGCGGCGAGGGGTTCGCCTGACCTGCAGGAACCTGCAGCTTCATTGTACCAGCAAGCTTCTTGGCCATTTGGATTTCCTTTCAACTCGGTTGGGGCGCGCCCCGACCAGATTATGTTGCGTGGTCCGATCCGGGATCGCGATCCCGATAATCTCCCACGAGAGACTCTCGCCCGAAGACGATAGAGGCGGCATGTATATGGGAATGTGTGGGTTGGCAAGTGGTGGCTGCATCGCAATGCGATAGATTTTCAGTGCACGAGAATGACATTCTCAAAAGACAACATCCGACTGAACGTTTCGGGCCGTCACTTAGTTTCTTAGACGAGCGTCTTTCATCGCAGCGGGCCACATTTAGCGCAAATCTACATCTTGGCCCAAGATCAAGCGCAGAAACGAATTCGTTTGGCCTCAGCACTCTAAGCTTCGGCCAATAAGTCTTTGCCGCCGGTTTTCGACAAACCTTCTTTACCTCATGTCAGTTGTGATTCATGGTTTGAACTTGAACAAGCTTTTCAACCGCAAAAAACTTGGACCAGAAGGCTTAACACCATGCGCTCCATACTCTCCGCTGCTTTGATTCTGACGCTGGCTGGTTCGGCTGCCTACGCCGACAGTACGGATAGGATAAAAATCTCGATAGAAAACGACACAAACAGTGTCCTTGGTGCTGGCACGACAGAAGAAGAACAAGGCGTTGTGGTTAGCAAGACCAACGGCGAAATCGAACCCGGCGAGACTGGTGAAATCAGCTTCAAAGTCGACGATGCCAGCGGAGCGGATGCGTCACTTAAGGTCAACATCCCATTGATGGGCAAAGGTGGTGAGAGCCAAGATCTAATACTCATCCATTTCAGGTTTTCCGGCGGCAAAGCAGATTGCTACTATGTGATCTCGGGAAAACCCGGCAATATTCATGTCTCGATATACGACTGCACCGGGCCGGCCATACGATACGTCATCGGCACCACTGGCTGAGTTTCGTTGCTTGAAAACGCGTAGCAGCCGTAAATGCCATGTTGAAATCGTTTTCAAAATGGTCGCATGAACCACAAAGCCATATGCCGCAGCGGATATCCCGAAAGCAGCACGAAGAGCGCCAGGATGCCTAAATGCTCTGCTTTGGCACGCCCAAAAACTTGAATCCCAAACGAGCTGGTTAGTGGGTGCGAAATTTGTTGCCCTTAAAACAGGGCATCTACAATCGCACGAGGTTGGCTGAAAACTGAATTCAGCACAACTCCACTCAGCTCTGCTTGGTCACCTGCGTGAAATCCAGCTCGACCGGCGTTTCGCGACCGAAGATCGAGACCGACACTTTCAGCTTCTGCGCTTCGTCGTCCACGCCTTCGACCATGCCGTCGAAATCCTCGAACGGGCCGTCGTTGACCTTGACCTTCTCGCCGACCTCGAAGGTGATCATCAGCTTGGGCGCTTCTTCGCCTTCCTGAACGCGGTTCAGGATCTGGTTCACCTCGGCATCACGCATCGGCATCGGGCGGCCCTGCGGGCCCAGAAAGCCGGTAACGCGGTTGATCGAGTTCACGAGGTGATAGCCCTGATCGGACATTTCCATATGCACCAGCACATAGCCCGGCATGAAACGACGTTCGGTCGTGACTTTCTTGCCCCGGCGCACTTCGATCACCTCTTCGGTGGGCACCAGAACCTCGTCGATATCGTCCTCAAGGCCCTGTTCAGCCACCGACGTGCGGATCTGCTCTGCGATCTTCTTTTCGAAATTCGAAAGAACGCTGACCGAGTACCACCGTTTCGCCATGAACCTGTCGTCCTTGTTTGCCTTTGGGCCGCGACTGCGCCCGTCGTTGAAATTCTGTCACGTCATCCGGAATAAAAAGCGGCGCGCAGCCCGAATCGCCGCACGCCCATTCCGAATAGTTCCGCGTCACCTACTCTGACACGACGCGCTGTGCAAGGGGTCAGTCGTGTTTCCGCCCCGTCCGATGCGCGTTAGCTGAAGGCACCCAGGACCAGTTGCAGACCACCGCGAATTGCCAGATCAACAAGGGCAAAGAACACGGCCGTCAGGGCCGCCATGATGAACACCATAACCGTGGTCAGCAGTACCTCGCGCCGCGTCGGCCAAACGACCTTTGCAACTTCGGCACGGACCTGCTGGATGAACTGGATCGGGTTTGTGGTGGCCATGAGGCTTCAATCTCTCTGCTAGCGGATGGGCCGGACATAACCGGGCATTGAGGCAATTTCAAGATATCATCCGATGACAAATTGGCCCGGGGATTGCGCCGCCGGACCCGAACCGGCGACACAGAGTTGTTCGCTATGCACTGTCCCTCAGACAGATCAGGTGGTCTGCGGCGCTGCTGGTATTTTGCAGTTCTTCTGAGTCATCTGCGTCGTGATCGCATCGTAATTCCCTTTGGCCTGAGCCAGTTGATCCGACTGATCTTCGGTCGCGGCCAAAGCAAATGCGGCAGGCCAGAACAGCACCAGCGCAACGCCGGTGGCGACAGCATCCGAAGTCGATGCCTTTTTCTGCTTGGCTGTCAGCTGGTTGACATGGCTGGCAACCTGATTGCGCTCGGCCAAAAGCTGGTTGCAGCTGCGCCCTTCATAAATGGTCGGGCTGACATAGGCCGATGACACTTTGTCCGGTGAGGCGGCACATGCCGTCAAAGAGGAAAATACAAGGGTGGCCAAAAGAGCTTTCCGCACTTTTTTCTCCAGTCTTTTTGTTTGTTCACATGTGGATGACATGGTGCGAAAAGAAAATGATCGCACCGGGTTGCTATCCGATGCGATCCATTCAGAAACAAGTTTAGATTGTGTTTATTTTGTGATTTTCAACCAGAAACACGACAACATATCAGGGCTTGGGCTTGTCATCCCATTCATCGCTCAGGATGCGTTGCGCGTCGCCTTCGGGGTCATCGTATTGGTCTGATCGTACCGTGTAGATGAACGCAACCAGACCAACGCCGCCCAGAAACAGTGAAATCGGAATGAGATAGGCAAGAACTTCCATGTCGTCACCTCAGGCGCAGGGCGTTGAGAGAAACCGTGATTGATGACGTCGACATTGCCAATGCCGCGATCAACGGCGTCGCGAGGCCCGCAACGGCCAGCGGGACCGCAATCACGTTGTAGACGGTCGCTATGCGAAAGTTCTCGCGAATCCGCTTGGTCGCTTGTTCAGCCGTGGTGCAGACCTGGGCGATCGGAGACAGATCATTGCCCAGCAACACGATATCCGATGCCACCCGAGCGGCATCCAAAGCCGATGCCGGAGAAATCGACACATGCGCCGCAGCCAAGGCCGCCGTGTCGTTCAGCCCGTCCCCAACCATCAGGACCTTGTGACCTGCCTCGCTCAGCGCCTGTATCCTGGTTGCTTTGTCCTGCGGCAGGGCCTGTGCGATCCATGTCTCGATGCCCAGCTTGTCCGCCAGCATCTGAACCGCGCCTTGCGTGTCACCCGAGATCAAAATGACCTCTTTGCCTGCTGCGCGCAGGGTAGAAACGGCCTCTTCCGCGCCGGTGCGCAGACTGTCCGAAAAGGTAAAGCAGATTGGCGGATGCGCCCCGATGGAAAGCCAGGCAGAGGTTTCGCCGCTGTCTTCAGCGCCAACCCAGGCCGCGCGCCCCAGTCTTACCCTTTGATCGCGGAAAACAGCCTCGGTGCCGTATCCCGGAATTTCGACACGCTCGCGAAGCGTAGCGGGTTTGATCCCGGCCTCACGCGCCGCGCGGGTCAACGCAGTGGACAGGGGATGAGACGACGCCTCGGCCAGCGCCAGCGCAACCTCCAGATCTGCGCGCGCATGATCTCCCAAATTGGTCACTTCGGGCGTGCCCGAGGTCAGTGTACCGGTTTTGTCGAAAACTACAGTGTCAACCTGCGCCAGACGCTCCAGCGCGGTTGCGTCCTTGATCAACATGCCCTTGCGAAACAGACGGCCCGAGGCCGCCGTGGTCACCGCAGGAACAGCTAGGCCCAGCGCACAGGGGCAGGTGATAATCAGCACAGCCGCCGCGATGTTCAACGCGGTACGCAGATCACCGGAGTAGATGTACCAGCCCAGAAAGCTGAGTGCCGACAGGATATGAACCCCTGGCGCATAAAGCTTGGCCGCTTTGTCGGCCAGCGAGGTATAGCGTGACCGACCGGATTCGGCGATGGCCACCAGATCTGCCATCTGATGCAGGGACGTATCCTCACCCACAGCCGTCGCCTGAATGGTCAGAGGCCCGGTCAGGTTGACTTCGCCCGCGCTGACCGATTGGCCCGGTTGTGCAAAAACCGGCAGCGTCTCACCCGTCAGCAGGGATCGGTCGAGCTCGGACTGGCCCGAAACGATTTGGCCATCCACTGGCATCCGGCCACCCGGGCGCACAAGTATCAGATCGCCAACCCGAAGGTCAGACACGGCGACCTCATCCTCGACCCCGTCGGTCAGGCGGATCGCACGCGGAACTTCCAGCGCGGTCAGTTCCTCGGCGGCGGATCGGGCAACGGCGCGTGTCCGGTAATCCAGATAGCGACCGGCCAGCAAGAAGAAGGTCAGCGTCAGGGCCGCGTCGAAATAGGCGTGTTTGCCGCTGAGCGCCGTTTCCCAAAGCGATGTGATCAGGGCCAGCAGGATCGCCAGCACGATCGGAACATCCATATTCAGACGGTGAACCCGCAACGCGCTCCAGGCGTTCTTGAAGAACGGCTGCGCCGCAAAGGCGATGGCTGGAAAAGCGATCGCCGCGGAAATCCAATGGAACATGTCCCGCGTGGAATCTGTGGCCCCGGACCAGACCGAAACCGACAGCAGCATCACGTTCATCGAGGCAAAGCCAGCAACCGCCAGCCGCATCAGCAGATCACGCCCTGCTTTGTCCGACTGCGTGGCAGACAAAGCGCCAGGATCAAGCTCATGCGCCTCGTACCCTGCCGCAGCAAGCACCGGGATCAGATCGGTGGCGCGCACATCGGGCGCGGCCTTGATCATGGCCCGCTTTAGGGTCAGGTTCACGCGCGCGCCCTCGACCCCGGGATAGGCGTCCAGTTCCCGCTCGACCGCGGCGATACAGGCAGAGCAATGGATACCCGGCAGGGACAGGGCGATCTGAACATCCTGCGGGATGGGTCGCGCAGGCTCTGCCGGGGTCGCAATGCACCCGGGACACGCCGCCGTGCCAGAAGATATCTGCGCCGTCATCCCTTAGCCCTTAACATATAGCGGCACACGCTGCACAAATTCGGTTCCATCGCGATCCTTGGCGACCAGCCGAATATTCCAGTTGCCCTTACCCAATGCCGCCGGCGTCGCATAGGCGATCCCGTCAAAAGTGAATTGCGGTGAAAAGTCCTCTTTCACATGGGTTGCGCGGCCAACAATCGCCTGCAACTCGGCCACCTCGACCGGTGACCCGGTCTGATCCGTGATGTGCAAGACCAGCAGGCCGCCCGTGTGTTCGGCCTCGATCTCCCACCCCAGTGCCTGCTGTTCCTGCAAGCGGTCGTTGAACTGCTGGCTGGCAACGTAGGAATTCTTGACCTCTAGCCCCGGAAAGGTCTTGACCGCGCTGTAGGCCAAATAGAGGTTGACCGAGATGATCACGCCAAAAGCCGCAACAAAAACAGCAAGCGCGTGTTTGCCGGTAAATTGCCGTTCAGCCATTTTCAGTTTCCTCGCCCATTGAACGTGGTGTCTTTGTACGCGCGCTCGCCGCTTTGCGTGTCTTCAACCCAGATCCGGACCGATGTGCTATCGGCACCCGCTGGTGGCGTATCTTTGGCAGCCAGGATGTAGACCCGGGTCAGCTGCGCCGTGTCTGCGGCAACATCGACAATGTTACCGTCGACCCCTTCGATTTCCAATGTCATCGCTGAATCTCCAGCCAGAGATACCGTAAAGGGCCGTTCCTCACCATGTTTATTGCGCAGGCGCACGTCATAAGTGTTGCGGATCGTGCCGTCGGACAGTGTCACAAATGTCGGATTCCGCACTGGCGCAACCGTCAGGTCGATATCCGAACGGATGAACAGGGCGAATAGCAGCGCGAAACCGACAAGCGACCATAGCGCGGTATACATGATCGTGCGCGGACGCAGGATGTGCGACCAGACGCTTTTGGGCAGTTCACCCCCACGCTCCCGCTGTTCATCGCTCAGCGCCATATAGTCGATCAGACCGCGCGGCTTGCCGATCTTGGCCATCATGTCGTCGCAGGCATCGATACAAAGCGCGCAGGTGATGCATTCCAATTGCTGGCCGTCGCGAATGTCGATGCCGACAGGGCAGACATTCACACAGGCCATGCAATCAATGCAGTCACCTAGTTCAGAATCCGCCGTTCGCTTGCCCTTGCCACGCGGCTCGCCTCGCCATTCGCGGTAGCCGACGACCAGGGTATCCTCGTCCATCATCGCGGCCTGAATGCGGGGCCACGGGCAGGCATAGATGCAAATCTGCTCGCGCGCGAACCCGCCGAACAGGAAGGTGGTGCCTGTCAGGATCAGCATGGTGGTGTAGGCCACAGGATGCGCATTTCCTGTCACCAGATCGCGCAACAAGGTGGGCGCATCCGCGAAATAGAATATCCAGGCCCCTCCGGTGGCCAGCCCGATCAACAGCCAGACCACCCATTTGGTCAACCTCAGGCGGGCCTTGCGGAAATCCAGCTTTTTCTGCCGATGCAATCGAAGGCGCGCGTTCCGGTCGCCCTCAATCCAACGTTCAACCAGAATGTAGAGATCGGTCCACACCGTCTGCGGGCAGGCATATCCGCACCAGACCCGACCCAGCGCCGAGGTGAACAAAAACAGCCCCAACCCCGCCATGATCAGCAGGCCGGCCACAAAATAGAATTCATGTGGCCAGATTTCGATCCAGAAGAAATAGAACCGCCGGTTGGCCAAATCCAGCAACACCGCCTGATCCGGCAGGCTGGGCCCGCGATCCCATCTGATCCATGGCGTCACATAGTAGATGCCAAGTGTCACCACCATGATGATCCACTTGAGGTTACGAAAGGGCCCCGAGACACGGCGCGGAAAGATCGGCTCTCTGGCGGCATAGAGGCTTGGGGCGGGGTTGGAATCGCTCACGGGCTGGCTCCAAATCTGGCTCTTCTGAGTGTGCTTTCTTCCAGATCACAGCGCAACGGACTTTGACATGGGTCAAAATGCACATCGTGCGGACACCTTTTGTCAGTCCCCGGCCAGTCGGCGAAGCCAGCTGACAAAAGCTTTGACCGCCGGGCGCACAGGAGTCTTTGCAGTTACAATATGATAGCCACGATTGTCGGGTTCGGCATAAAGTTCTACGATACGTCCCGCCTTGATGTCGGCTTCGACGAAATGTCGCACGGTAACCGTGACACCCTGCCCCGCCCGCAGGCCATCCAGCACCAGATTACCCGGCAATTCCGTACGACCGGCACCACGGGCCGGTCCCGCATCGTGGCGCGCCAGCCAGGTTGTGCCCTCGGTCGTCCCGATCTCTTCCAGCCAGGGCAACTGGGCCAGTTCGGTCGGCGTCCAGTTCAGCTTGCCACCCAATAGCTGCGGAGCAGCCACGATGACCATGGGCGTTTGCAGCAGCATCTCCGACATGACCCCGGGCCAATCCCCCGCGCCGTACCGAATGGCCACGTCAACGCCACCCGGCCGCAGATCGACGATATCGGGCGACGGATCAAGCATCAGATCAATTTCGGGATGGGCCGCGCGAAACATCGGCAGGCGCGGCATCAGCCACGAGGCTGCAAAGGACGGCGTCAACGAGACATGCACCGGCCGGTCCGATCCTGCGCGCGACAGATCCCGCACTGCGGTTTCGATGGCGCCAAAACCCAGATGAAGCGCCCGTGCCAGATGCTCGCCATCGGCGGTCAGGGTCAGCGCCTTGCCTGTGCGATCCAGCAACGCCACACCAAGATGCTTTTCCAGCGCGCGCAATTGCTGGCTGATGGCAGCGTGGCTGACATTCAGCGCAGCACCCGCCTCGATCACATTGCGCCGTTCAGCAAAGGCTGCAAACGCTCTCAGCGACGCCAGCGGAGGAAGGTTGAGCCAATTCACATGTAACTCCTGATTACATGACCGAATTCCAATTGAGTCGCATTTCGGGCGCAAAAGGTCAATCTAGATTTCATGAAATCAGCGTATCGGAGACTGAAAATGCTGACTGTTTTTGCGAAATCCTTCATGACCGCCACCCGTATCGATGCCCCACGGATCAGGGATGTGCCCAATCGAAAAACCCGCAAGAAAAGCTGGTTGCCGGAACGTCACTGGTGGCGGGAAACGCGCCGCGATGTGGATTTGTGTGATCTGTAAAGCGCGAAGAGAATGGGCCAAGGCCCTGGCGCGTTCAATGTCTTGAAGATAAATTTAGCACCGGCTGTCCAGGAAACGCGCGAACAGATGGAACAGCCGGTGCCATAGCCTTCGGGCAATATCTCGCCCGAAGGTTTCCTTCTACTGACCGCCACCCAGTTGGTGGACATAGGCGGTTACGGCGCGGATCTGCGCCTCGGTCAGACGATTTTCCCAAGACGGCATGACGCCAAAGCGGCTGTAGGTGACCGTTTCGGTCAGGGCTTCTTCGCTGCCGCCAAACAGCCAGATGGCATCCGTCAGGTTCGGAGCACCCTGCGTCACGTCACCCTGCCCGTTATCGCCATGACAGACCGAGCAATTGTCTTCGTAGACCACCTTGCCTGCCTGAGCCGCGGCATCGTCGGTTTGTGCATTGGTCAGCGACATGACGTATTGGACCACCTGGGTGATTTCCTCGGACTCGAGAATCTCGCCAAAGGCCGGCATTTCAGAATAGCGCGCATCGTCGCTTTCTTCGTTGCGAATACCATGGGCGATGGTGAACTCGATATCTTCAAGCGTACCGCCCCACAGCCATGCATCGTCCAGCAGGTTCGGGAACCCCGGCGCACCCTGCGCACCGGACCCGTGGCACTGAGCGCACCAGGTGCGGAACACAGCACCACCGGCATTGACAGCATATTGCTGCAGCTCAGGATCACCTGCGATATCGTTCAACGGTGTCTCGACCAGCTTGGCGTTCCAGGGGGCGTTGGCCTCTTCAAAGGCAACCATCTCTTCCTGCACCAGGGCGCGCGAGGACCAGCCAAGCACACCGGCGGTTGCTGATTGCACCAGCGGCCATGCCGGGTACATGATCGTGTAGATCACGCCCCAGATGATCGTGACGTAGAAGGTCCACAGCCACCAGCGCGGCATCGGGTTGTCGAACTCTTCCAGACCGTCCCAGCTGTGGCCGGTTGTCTTCGGATCGCCCGGCAGTTTTTCAGGTGTCTTGCTCATGGCCGCGCCTCCTTGGATGTGGCGGGTTTGTCTTGCTGGGGTGCGGGTGCATCAACATGCCGGAAGGGGATATTGGCGGTGTCCTTGTATTCCTTGCTGGCACCGGGGCGGAAAACCCAGATGACGATGCCAACAAAGAAGGTGAACAGCAGCAGCAACATCCAGCTATCCGCGAACTGCCGCAGGAGTGTGTAAAGTTCCATCTCACCCTCCCTCAGCGATTCGGATCTGGGGTGAAGGTCGAGAAATCGACCAGCGTGCCCAGCATCTGCAGGTAAGCGATCAGCGCGTCCGCCTCGGTCAACTCGGGCTGGCCGTCGAAATTGCGCACATTGACTTTGTCGCCATAGCGTTCCAGCAACCCGTCAAAGTCGCTGTCGGGATCGGCCTGTGCACGGAAATCCGCCTGCGCATTCTCAAGCATCTCGTCCGTATACGGGGTTCCGACCACGGCATTGGCCGCCATGATGTCGCCGATATACTTGCCATCCAGTTTCCGGTTTTCAAGGAAGCCGTATTTTGGCATCACCGATTCCGGCACCACCGATTGCGCATCGCGCAGGTGGCGTACATGCCAGTCATCCGAGTAGCGACCGCCCACCCGGGCCAGATCAGGCCCGGTGCGTTTGGACCCCCACTGGAATGGATGGTCATACATCGATTCAGCCGCCAGCGAGTAGTGGCCATAGCGTTCGACCTCATCCCGCATCGGGCGGATCATCTGGCTGTGGCAGACATAGCAGCCTTCGCGCAGATAGATCTCGCGCCCCGCCATTTCCAGAGGGGTGTAGGGGCGCATGCCCTCCACCTTCTCGATGGTGTTCTCAAGATAGAACAGCGGGGTGATCTGAACGATGCCACCGATGGTCACGACCAGAAAGCTGAAGATCAGCAGGAGGGTCGCGTTGGTTTCAAGGATCTTGTGTTTGTCGAGAATTGCCATTGCTCCGGCCCCCTTTATTCAGCCGGGACCGCGACGGTCAGGCTGGCCTCTTTGGCCGGCGCTTTCCGCACAGTCATCCACAGGTTATAGCACATGATGATCGAACCAGCGAGGAACAGGACCCCACCCAGACCGCGCACCACGTACATCGGGAACTTGGCGGCCACGGTGTCGGCGAACGAGTTCACCAGGAAGCCGTTGGCATCCACTTCGCGCCACATCAGGCCTTCCATGATACCGGTGACCCACATCGACGCGGCGTAGAGCACGATGCCGATGGTGGCGAGCCAGAAGTGCCAGCTGACCATTTGCAGCGAGTACAGACGCTCGCGCTTCCACAGCACGGGCACCAGGAAGTACAGCGCACCAAAGGTGATCATGCCGTTCCAGCCCAGCGCGCCCGAATGCACGTGACCAATGGTCCAGTCGGTGTAGTGGCTGAGAGAGTTCACAGCACGGATCGACATCATCGGGCCTTCGAACGTGGACATGCCGTAGAAGCCGACCGAGATGACCATCATGCGGATGATCGGGTCGGTGCGCAGCTTGTCCCAAGCGCCCGACAGGGTCATCAGACCGTTGATCATACCACCCCAGGACGGCATCCAAAGCACGACCGAGAACACCATGCCCAGCGTCGAGGCCCAGTCGGGCAACGCGGTATAGTGCAGGTGGTGCGGACCGGCCCAGATATACAGGAAGATCAGCGCCCAGAAGTGGATGATCGACAGCTTGTAGCTAAAGACCGGACGCTCGGCCTGTTTGGGGATGAAATAGTACATCATGCCCAGGAAACCTGCCGTCAGGAAAAAGCCCACGGCGTTGTGGCCGTACCACCACTGGATCATAGCATCCTGCACGCCCGACCAGACGATGACCGATTTCGAGCCCCAGAAGCTAACCGGGATGGTCATGTTATTGACGAGGTGCAGCATGGCAACGGTGACGATGAACGCCAGATAGAACCAGTTCGCCACGTAGATATGGGGCTCTTTCCGCTTGACGATGGTGCCCAGGAACACGGCCAGATAAGCAACCCAGACGATCGTCAGCCAAAGGTCAACATACCATTCAGGCTCGGCATATTCCTTGGATTGAGTGCCGCCCAGGATATAGCCGGTCGCGGCCAGAACGATGAACAGCTGATAGCCCCAGAACACGAACCATGCGAGGTTTCCGCCCCACAGGCGCGCGGCACTGGTCCGCTGCACCACATAGAACGAAGTTGCGATCAACGCGTTACCACCAAAGGCGAAAATGACCGCCGAGGTGTGCAATGGCCGCAGACGGCCAAAGTTCAGATAGCCTTGCGCCCAGTCGAAATTCAGAACCGGGAAGGCCAGCTGGAACGCAATGAAGGTTCCTGCCAGAAACCCGACAACGCCCCAAAAGGCCGTTGCTATGACGCCATAACGGATCACGTCATCCATGTATTCCGCCGAGCGGTCTACGAGAATATCTGGCTCGTCAGTGTTTCTCAGCGTCCAGATGAAAAGACCACCGGCGATCAACATCACCAGTATCGCGTGCACCTGATACGCCAAATCCCGTGCATAATTTGTCCCGATCGCAGCAACCAGCGCGATCAGGGCAAGCACGATCAGCTTGATGTAGTTTGACATATTGCGTCCCTTTGCCATGCCCCGCGCGATTCTTTTCTGCCGCGCGGAACCCTTTTGACTGGGTGCATTAATGTCGCCGGGCCCCTGAACCTGCTTTGATCTGTGTCAAGACAAAGGGTCGTTTTCTGTGATTGGAATTTCTCTGACGGGCAGGCTGACCTGCCAAAATGCAAAGAGGGCGCCATGGCTTACAAATCGCTACTTACCGTTCTGACCGATGCAAACCTGGCGCGGGCACCACTGGAACAGATGGTAGCTTTGGCGATGGAACAGAACGCCCATGCCGAGGCCCTGTGCCTGGGCGTCGATCGCAGCCAGACGGGATATTACTATTCAGGCGCAAACGCGCTGATCCTTCAGGAATCCGTGTCACAGGCCAATGCCGAAGCCGATGCATTGTTAACGGCGGCACAGGATTTTCTGGAAAAGTCCGGGGCGCGGTGGTCTGCAGAAAGCGGCATTGCTCAGTTGGCAGATATCGGGCGCCATGTGGCCCGGCGGGCGCGATTCTCGGATCTGGTTGTTCTGGGTCGCCCTTACGGTGAAGGACGCGATGCCGAGGCTGAACCCATCGTAGAAGCCGCCATGTTCGAAGGCCACGCGCCGGTTCTTCTGGTACCTGACAACGCCGCTCCGATCTCGAAGCCCAAAACCATTCTGGTCGGTTGGAACGAAAGCGTTGAGGCGATGCGCGCCATCCGGTGTGCCCTGCCCTTCCTGCAAGCAGCGGATCTGGTTCGAATTGTGGTCATCGATCCACCCCGCCACGGGCCGGACCGGTCCGACCCCGGTGGGTTGCTGTCGCAAATGCTGTCGCGGCACGGGGTAAGATGCGAAATCGATGTGCTCAGCAAGACAATGACGCGGGTGTCGGACATTCTGAACCGGCATGCGGTGGATTCGCAGGCCGATATGATCGTGATGGGCGCCTATGGGCATTCGCGTTTCCGCGAGGCCATTCTGGGCGGAGCAACACGCAACATGCTGGAACAGGCGCAGATCCCGGTGTTTCTGGCGCACTGATCCGCATCGGATCAGCCGCC
Organism: Ruegeria sp. H6; assembly: GCF_056532975.1. Classification (NCBI taxonomy): domain Bacteria; kingdom Pseudomonadati; phylum Pseudomonadota; class Alphaproteobacteria; order Rhodobacterales; family Roseobacteraceae; genus Ruegeria; species Ruegeria sp. H6. The sequence goes on along the minus strand of NZ_JBQFOA010000021.1, from coordinate 19,914 downwards.
TGTTCCGGTCAGGCCCTTCGCACCAATCCGATCAGGAACAGCAGGATCACCGCGCCGATCGTGGCAAACAGGATCGACGACAGCAGACCGCCGCCAATCGCAAACCCCAGCGCGGGAAAGATCGCACCGGCGAGAAACGCGCCGACAATCCCGACGATGATGTTGCCGATCAGGCCAAAGCCCCTGCCCTTCATGATCTTGCCGGACAGCCACCCGGAAATCGCACCAACGAATAGCATCGCCAATATGCTACTAAATTCCATGGATCGCTCCTAACGTCTTTGCACGGATAAGGGCCTGTCCGGGATCAGACGAGGAACCCGCCATCGGTGTCATCCCCGGCTTCCTCCATAAGACGCCCCATATCAGGGATCGTCACATGGCGCTTGCCTTCCAGTTGGATGACGCCGTCCTTTTTCAGCGCCGAGATCTGGCGACTGACGGTTTCCAGCGTCAGGCCTAGATAGTCGGCCATCGCCTCACGCGTGAGCGGCAGATCAAACACAGCCGTACCTGAGAGACCGCGCTTCTGGATCGACGCGTCCCGTCGCGCGATGATCGACAACAGGCTGGCGATCTTTTCACGGGCGGTCTTGCGCCCCAGAACCAGCATCCATTCGCGCGCGGCGTCCAATTCGTCCAACGTCATCTGAAGCAGGCGTTGCGACAGATGCGGTGTGTTGGTCAAAAGCTCTTCGAAGGGGCGCTTTCGAAAGCAGCACATCATGACATCGGTGGTGGCCTGAACGTCGTATGGCGCAGATTCGCGCCCCGGACGACCGACAAAGTCGCTGGGCAACAAAAGACCTACCATCTGCGTCCGCCCGTCCTCCATCGTTTGGGTCAGGGAGGCAATGCCCGACACGACCGAGCCCACAAACGTCATCGGGTCACCGGACCAGATGATGGTCTGACCAGCCTCGAACGTGCGGTAATACTTGATATCTTCAAGCTCTTGCAGCTCGTCCTTTTCGCAATGTGCACAGACGGCCCGGTGGCGGATCGGGCAGTCATCACACTGGGTATGCTCATTCAATGCCTTGAGGGCCATTCGCGTTTCCATTTGATCTCTGTCAAAGCGTCGAAGTTATTCCAGATATACTCCCCAAGGTATGACAATGAAACCTCAATTGGCCCGGCTTGGACTTTTTGACGCGAAGGTACCGCGTTACACCAGCTATCCCACGGCACCGCATTTCAGCAATGATGTGGGGCCGGATTTGTTTGCGGACTGGATCGCTCAGATCACGCCCAACAGCAGCGTATCGCTTTACATTCACGTCCCGTTCTGCCGCCGCCTGTGCTGGTTTTGCGCATGCCGAACGCAGGGTACACAGACCGACAACCCTGTGATCGCCTATGTCGATGTTCTCAAGGCCGAGCTGGATCTGCTGGCTGCGCGTCTGCCCGAAGGAGTTACACTGTCCCGCCTCCATTGGGGCGGCGGCACACCAACGCTGTTGGGCCCTGATCTGATGCGCGATCTGGCCGCGCGTATCTTTGAAACCGTTCCATTGGGGCCGAACGCCGAATTCTCGGTCGAAATTGACCCGAATGAGATCGACGACGCACGGCTCGATGCGCTGGCTGAGGCGGGCATGAATCGCGCCTCGATCGGGGTGCAGGATTTTGACGACGAGATTCAAAAGACGATCGGACGTATTCAGGGCTATGACACCACGCGCGATGCGATCGAAAAAATCAGGGCGCGCGGGATTGCAAGCCTGAATGCCGATATCCTTTACGGCCTGCCGCATCAGACCAAGGCGCGGATGACGGAAAGCGTGCAAAAGTTGCTGTCACTGTCCCCCGACCGGGTGGCCCTTTACGGCTATGCGCATGTTCCGTGGATGGCAAAGCGTCAGCAGATGATCCCGTCCGAGGCCCTGCCGACCCCGGAACAGCGGCTGGAATTGTTTGAAACGTCCCGGCGTCTGTTCCTGTGGGACAACTACGCCGAGATCGGCATTGACCATTTCGCCACGCAAGACGATGGCCTGACACACGCATTGCGCGCCGGACGGTTGCGCCGCAATTTCCAGGGTTACACCGATGATCTGTCCCCGGTCCTGATCGGCCTCGGGGCCAGCTCGATCTCGCGGTTTCCGCAGGGCTATGCCCAGAACGCTCCAGCCACCTCGGCCCACACCAAAGCGATCCGCGCAGGGCAGTTTTCTACCGCACGCGGACACAGGTTCAAGGGTCAAGACAGCCTGCGCGCCCGTATGATCGAGGCCTTGATGTGCGACTTCAGGATCGACACCCAGGAAATCGCAAGCAGCTTTGACATCAGCGTTGCTGAGCTGAACGACATGTTCCAACGCGCGAATGCATCGTTTGACGGGCTGTTGGAGGTTACCGAAAACGGGCTGTTCATCCCACCGGCGGCCCGCCCGCTGACCCGTATGATCGCGCGCAGCTTTGATGCATATGACCTGAGCAAGGCGGGTCACAGCTCGGCGATTTAACGGGTCGTATCGCCCTCGCTCGGGCCCCGGGTTCTCAGGGGGCTTGACGCAAAGGGTTGGTTTTTTCCAAACTCACATTATGGGCAGCCCACTCGCCCATGGCCTGAGGCAGGCGATCTTGCAGACAGTTCTCTCTGGTGTCGATGCGCCGGAAAGCCCCTTTCGTGCAGCCATTCTGCAACCTGAAAGAGGGACAGCACCTATGCGCGTTTTCACCGTCCTCGGCCCCAGCCAATCGGGCAAATCCACTCTGGTCGAGGCCATCAGCCGCCTCGACGGGCGGCCCACCACATTCGATGTTTCCGGAACCGTGCATTTGCACGGTTTTTCTTACTTGGACGAGCCCTGGTGCGCGATTGACGTGGACGGCGGCGGCGATGCGCTGGCCTATGTCGGCCCCGCCTTGGCGATCTCGGACGCGGCTGTGGTGGTTGTGCCACCTGACCCGGATGCCGCCGTTTTGTGCGCGCCATACCTGCGGCTGGTGGAAGAGGCCGGCATCCCTTGTTTCCTGTTCATCAACCGGATGGACAATCCCAACGGCCGCATCCGCGACATCATCGCAGCGTTGCAGACCTATTGCACCCATCATATCGCCCTGCGTCAGGTCCCGATCCGAGACGGGGATACAATTATCGGCGCGGTCGATCTGATCTCGGAGCGGGCCTGGAAGTATCAGGAGGGTCAGCCCTCGGCCCTGATCGAACTGCCCAAATCGGTGGAAGACCGGGAACAAGAAGCCCGCACCGAATTACTGGAAACGCTGTCAGATTTCGACGACCACCTGCTGGAACAGCTGATCGAGGACAAGCAGCCCCCCAGTGCCGAGGTCTATGACCTGGCCGCCCAAGTTTTGCAGAACCACCAACTCATCCCCGCCTGTCTGGGCGCGGCCAGTCATGGTAACGGGCTGACCCGGCTGATGAAGGCCCTGCGACATGAGGCGCCCGAGTTCAACATTGCGGCGGATCGCGACGAGGCCGAAGAAAGCGCGCGCGCGATTGCCGGGTTTGCAGACGTCAAGAAACACATCGGCAAGATCATCGTGCTGCGGGGTTTAGGCGACGGTGTCAAAGCGCACGAGCCACTGGGTGGTGAAACTGTCGGAAATCTGACCGCGCTGGACGCCAAAACCCAGATCGGCGCATTGGAGGCCGGGCAGATCGGCCTCGCTGTTAAGTCTGACCATCTCAACCCCGGTTCCATCTATGACAGCGCCGCGGCGATCCCCCTGCCCGAATGGGCGTCTTCGCACCCGGCAGCACATCGGCAGGTCGTATCCCCCGCGCATGAGCGTGACGATGTGCGTTTGTCGAATGCGCTGGGGCGTATGGCGGAAATCGACCCCGGTTTGCAGTTGGAACAGGATGAACTGAGCGGTCATGCCATCCTCAGCTCGCAAGGTCCGCAGCATATGCGCCGGGTTTCGGCCAAACTGGCCGAGGATTTCGGGATCGAGATTGCGACCGAGCCCGTGGAAACCGCCTATCGCGAAACCATCCGGGCGCCAGTGGAACATCGCCATCGCCACCGCAAGCAATCCGGAGGTGCCGGGCAATTTGCTGATGTCGTGATCTCGATCGCGCCCCTGCCCCGCGGGTCGGGGTTTCAGTTCGAAGAGGTGGTCAAGGGCGGCGCGGTGCCCAGAAACTATATCCCGTCGGTCGAACACGGCGCGCAGGATGCTCTGGTGCAGGGGCCTGAGGGCTTCCCGGTGGTGGATGTCAAAGTCACGCTGAGCGATGGCAAACACCACAATGTCGACAGCTCGGACTATGCTTTCCGAACAGCTGGAAAGAACGCCGTGCGCGAGGCGCTGCCCGAGGCAAAGCCCGTGGTTTTGCAGCCAATTCTGAACGCGGAAATTCACCTGCCGTCGGATTTTGTGGGCGATCTTGTGCCGACCATCAGCTCTCTGCAAGGGCAGGTTCTGGGGTTCGAGGGCAATCCCAATGCCTCCGGCTGGGAAATCTTCAACGCCCAGTTGCCCGCCGTGGCCGAAGATGAGTTGCACCGCACCCTCGCCAGCGCCACCCGCGGGACCGGCTGGGTCAAGCTGAGCTTTGATCACTATGAAGAGGTACGCGGCCCGGTTCCAAAACCGGCAGCAAAGGAAAAAGCCAGCGCCTGAACGGACCGGAGGGCGGGCTTTAGCCCGCCGCCGCAATCAATTCGCGGGTATAATCCGTCTGGGCGTTTTCGAACAGATCTTCGGCAGTGCCCATCTCTACAACGTCGCCGTTTCGCATAACGATCACGTTGTGTGACATGGCGCGCACGACCTTGAGGTCGTGGCTGATGAACAGATAGGCCAACCCGTATTTGCGTTGCAGATCGCGCAGCAGATCGACGATCTGCACCTGCACGGTCATGTCCAGCGCACTGGTCGGCTCGTCCAGAACCAGTAGTTTGGGCCGCAGCACCATGGCGCGGGCGATGGCGATGCGTTGCCGTTGACCGCCTGAAAACTCGTGCGGATAGCGGTCCATTGCGGCAGGGTCTAGCCCCACTTCGGTCATTACCTCGGCCACCAATTCGCGCGGCTCACGGCCCGGATCGACTTTGTGGATTGCCAATCCTTCGGCGATGATCTGCATACAGGTCATACGCGGGCTGAGGCTGCCGAACGGGTCCTGAAACACGATCTGCATATCTTTGCGTAGCCGTCGCAATTCGCGCGTGGACCAGCGACGCACATCCTGATCGCGGAAGGTGATCCCGCCTTCGGACGCAATCAGCCGCATGATCGCCAGCGCCAGCGTGGTCTTGCCCGATCCGCTTTCGCCCACGATCCCCAGCGTCTCGCCTGCGCGCACGCTCAGCGTGGCGTCATTGACGGCTTTCACATGGCCGACCGTGCGTTTCAGAAACCCGCGCTGGATCGGGAACCATACCTTGAGATGGTCTGTGCGTGCGACCTCTTCGGCGTCTGGGGTCACCGGATCGGGGTGGCCCGAAGGTTCAGCGGCCAATAATTTGCGCGTATAAGGGTGTTGCGGATTGTCGAAAATCTCGGTGGTCACACCGGTTTCGACAATCTCGCCGTCTTTCATCACACAGACCCGATCCGCGATGCGGCGGACGATGCCAAGATCATGAGTGATGAACAGCATTCCCATATTCTCGGACTTCTGCAGCTCGGCCAGAAGCTCCAGGATCTGCGCCTGAATGGTCACATCCAGCGCCGTTGTCGGCTCGTCCGCGATCAAGATATCCGGCTTGTTGGCCAGCGCCATCGCGATCATGACCCGCTGCCGCTGACCGCCCGACAATTGGTGCGGATAGCTGTCCAGACGTTCTTCGGGGTCGCGGATGCCAACCTTTGTCAGCAACTCAACAATCCGTCCGCGCGCGTCGTCGCCGGTCACGTTCTGGTGCAGGGCCAGCGACTCGGCCATTTGTTTCTGGATCGTGTGCAGCGGGTTGAGAGAGGTCATCGGCTCTTGAAAAATAAAGCTGATATCGTTGCCGCGCACGTCCATCAGACGATCTTCCGAGGCGCCGATCATCTCTTTCCCGTCATATGTGACAGATCCTTCCACCAGCGCACTTTCGCCCAGCAGCGACACGGTGCTGAGCGCAGTGACGGATTTGCCCGAACCCGATTCGCCCACCAGAGCAACGGTTTCGCCCCGGTCGACGGTGAACGAAACACCTTTGACTGCCGCGCTCATCTGCCCGTCCTGTTTGAACGAGACCTTGAGGTTGTTCACATCCAAAAGGCTCATGAGAAGGTCTTTCTGGGATCAAACGCATCCCGCACGCCTTCGAATATGAAGACCAGCAGCGACAACATGATGGCAAAGGTGAAAAACGCAGTGAAGGCAAGCCACGGGGCCTGCAGGTTCTGTTTCGCCTGCAAGGTCAGCTCACCCAGTGACGGGGCCGAAGACGGCAGGCCGAAGCCAAGGAAATCCAGCGAGGCCAGACCACCGATGGTGCCAGTCACGATGAAGGGCATGAAGGTCAGCGTCGCGACCATCGCGTTGGGCAACATGTGGCGGAACATGATCGTCATGTTGCTAACGCCCAGCGCCCGGGCGGCACGGACATATTCAAGGTTCCGCGCCCGCAGGAATTCAGCCCGGACCACGCCCACCAGCCCCGTCCAACTGAACAGGATCATCAGGATGACCAGCAGCCAGAAACTTCGCCCCAGAATCGCGAACATGATGATGATCACGTAGAGCGAGGGCGTAGCCGACCAGATCTCGATAACCCGCTGGAAAATCAGATCAAGCCAGCCGCCAAAAAAGCCCTGTATCGCACCGGCGAAGATACCGATCAGACTGGCGGCACCGGTCACGATCAAGGTGAACAGGATCGACAATCGGAAGCCGTAGATCACGCGTGCCAAAACGTCTCGTTTCGTGTCATCAGTGCCCAGCAGGTTCTGACCGTTCGGCGGCAAGGGCGCCGCGCCAGGACGATCCACGCTGGTGTTGAAGGAATAGGGGATCAGCGGCCAGACAGCCCAGCCGCGTTCAAAGCCCTCGGCCTGAAACGTGCCCGCCTTGATCTCATCAATGATGCCTTCGGGGTCATCAAAACACTGATCCAGCCCGCCACTGTCGATCAGACACATGACCTCGGGGTCGCGATAGATCGCCTCGGTCTGGAAATCGCCGCCAAACTCGGTCTCGGCATAGAAGTTGAAGACCGGCGTGTAGAACTCACCGCGGTATTTGACGAGGATCGGTTTGTCGTTGGCGATGAACTCGGCAAACAGCGACACCCCGAATAGGATCGAGAAGATGATCAATGACCAGAAGGCCCGGCCATTGCGCCGGAAGTTGCGCCAGCGACGCTGGTTGAGGGGGGAAAGCGCCATCTACCCCTCCCGCTTCTCGAAATCGATGCGCGGGTCGACCAGCACATACATCAGATCGCTGATGATGCCGACGACCAGACCCATCAGGCCAAATATGAACAGCGTGCCAAAGATCACAGGATAGTCGCGCGCCACGGCAGCCTCAAAACCTAGACGGCCCAGACCGTCCAGCGAGAAGATCGTCTCGATGATGATCGAACCGCCAAAAAACACGCCTATGAACACTGCCGGGAAGCCAGCAATCACGATCAGCATCGCGTTGCGGAAGACGTGACCGTAAAGAACCTTGCTCTCGCTCAGGCCTTTGGCGCGGGCGGTCATGACGTATTGCTTCTTGATCTCATCCAGAAACGAGTTTTTGGTCAGCAGCGTTAGGGTCGCAAAGGCCGAGATTGTCAGCGCTATGATCGGCAGGGCGATATGCCAGAAATAGTCCGTGATCTTGCCGAACAGGCTCAGGCTGTCCCAATTGTCCGAGGTCAGCCCCCGCAGCGGGAATATCTGCCAATAGGAGCCCCCGGCAAACAGAACCAGCAGCAAAATGGCAAACAGGAAACCGGGAATGGCATAGGCCACGATGATCGTGCCACTGGTCCAGGTATCAAAGGCCGATCCATCCTTGACCGCCTTGCGAATGCCCAGCGGGATCGACACCAGATAGGCGATCAGCGTCGACCACAGACCCAGCGAGATCGACACCGGCATCTTTTCCAGCACCAGATCAATCACGCTGATCGAGCGGAAATAGCTGTCGCCGAAATCCAGCGTCAGGTAGTTGCCCATCATGCCGATGAAACGTTCCAGCGGTGGCTTGTCGAAGCCGAATTCCTTTTCCAGTTCGGCAATAAACTCCGGCGGCAACCCGCGCGCGCCCACATATTTGTCGTCAAACACGCCGCCGCCCGGCTCTGCCCCGGCGCCCGAGTCTCCACCACCGGCGAAGCCTGCGAAAACGTCGCCTTGGCCTTCGATCTGCGCGATGATCTGTTCGATCGGTCCGCCCGGCACAAATTGTACCAGGGTAAAGTTCACGATCATGATGCCCAGAAGGGTCGGGATGACCAGCAGCAGGCGTCTTAGAATATAGGCGCCCATGTTACCGCAGAGCGCCTTTCGCCTTTAGCTCCGCCTCTTTGTCCGGGTTGATCCACCACAGATCCAAGTGCCCCAGCGAGTACGGAGGAAGGTTTTCGGGGTATTCGTACATGTCGTAGTATGAGGTCCAATAATCTGCGATAAAGCCCACGGGGATGACGAAGAACTCATACCGCAAGGCCCGGTCCAGCGCCATAAGGGCCGTGTCCTGATCCGCTTGATTGTCGGTTTCAAACGACGCTTCGATGATGGCATCAACCAACGGGCTGGCCAAACCAGCCGGATTGAACAGGCTGAAGGCCGCCTCTTCCGATCCGTACATCTGGCTCAGACCGCCCCCTGTCGACAGGAATGTGCCATAGCGGGTTGAATAAACCATGTCGTAGTCCCGCTCGCGACTGCGCAGCGTGTATTGCGCCGGGTCTACCTTTTCTGCCGAGGCATCAACACCAATGGCCTGCAGGTTCTGAACATAGGTTTCGATCATCGTCGCCGTCGAGGTTGGCAGGTTCGACGGATAGGGGATGTTGATCTTCAGGGTTTGCCCTTCGGCGTTGCGTCGCAGGTTACCTTCGCCGACCGGCCAGCCGGCCTCATCCAGGGCTTTGGACGCTTTCCGCAGGTTGCGGCGATCATTCAGCCGCGCCGGGTTGGATTCGTGAACCACGACCGCTTCTTCGGTCAGAAAATCCTCGGGCACGACATCGCCCAGCGTTTCGATGAATGCCAGTTCGGCACCTTCCGGCACACCGGTCGCCTCAAGCGGAGTGCCCTGAATGAACGAATTGCGCGGTGAGTTCAGACCGAATAGCAGCGATTCGTTGGCCCATTCGAAGTTAAACGCCAAGGCCAGGGCCTTGCGCACGTTCTTGTCAGCAAATTGCGGCCTGCCCAGATTGAACACAAAGCCCGAAGGCGACGGCGGGCTGCCATCGACAATCTCGTCCCGCACCACGCTGCCCTCGTCCAACTTCGGAAAATCGTAGCCGGTTGCCCAAAGCTTTGGGTCGCTTTCGATGCGCATCGTGTATTCGCCAGCTTTGAAACCTTCGAACGCGGCGGTCTGATCGGCAAAATACTCGACCCGAATGGTGTCAAAGTTGTTGCGTCCGCGGTTGAACGGCAAATCCTCGCCCCAGTAATCGTCGCGGCGCTTATAGACGATCCGACGGTTGATATCGTAGCTGTCCAGCTTGTAGGGGCCCGACCCCACCGCAACCTCTAGGCGCGGCTCGTCCAGCCGGCGCGACTCGTCCGCCTCAAACCACGCTTTGGAGAACACAGGTGTCGCACCAACGGTTTCAATCAGGCTGCGGCGTGTGACTTCGGGGTTGAAGGTGAACTTGACGGTGTGATCATCCAGTGCCTCGGCGCCCGTGACCATCCGGCCAACGGCTTGCGCATAAGACGGCAGGCCCTGTTCGATGAACAAACGGTGACTGTAGACCACATCTTCAGCCGTCACCGGGCTGCCGTCCCAGAACGTCGCCTCGGGACGCAGATGGAAGATGACATAGTTGCGCCCCTCGTCATATTCGAGGCTTTCCGCCAGAACGCCATAATACTGACCGACGCTGTCATCTGCGCTTTCAAACAGGCGATCATATTGCAAAGTGGTCAGCGCCCCCGGCCGTCCCTTTCGGGAATAGGGGTTCAGGGAATCAAACGTACCTGACGCGGCCAGCGAAAGCTCTCCGCCCTTGGGGGCGTCAGGATTGACATAGTCCAGATGTTCGTAATCCGCGGGGTAGTCCAGGTTCCCGAAATACGAATAACCATGGCTGGTGATGGTCTTTTCTTCGGCCCCGTAAGATGCGGACCCAAAAGCTATTGCCCCTGTGATGCCTAATGCGAGTGCCAATGGCCGGATTGTCGATGCGCGCATTGCAGGCATATGGGACTTCATCTGGATCATCCTTCGGGTCTGTTTCATCTTCAATGTCGCGTCCGCCAGCTAAATGGCCACCTCTGACAGTTGCAAGTTTAGAATGCGTGAACACATTGTGAAGATAAACTTAGACAAAAATTAAGGCCGCTGCATTGGGCAGCGGCCTTGAAGATGTCGATTCTGAACTTCGGATCAGTTTCCGATGGTTTGCAGATAGGCAATCAGGTCGGCGCGCTCTTGCGGCTTTCTCAGGCCAGCAAAGCTCATGGATGTTCCCGAGATATAGGCACTGGGTTTTTCTACGAAGGCATCCAGCGCCTCGGGTGTCCAGTTGCCGCCATGGGCCTGCATGGCAGGCGAATAGCCGGTGAAGCCTTTTGCGGATGCAACGGGGCGGTTCACAATGCCAAAGAGGTAAGGACCAGTGCCGTTCGCGCCGTCTTCCAGTTTGTGGCATGCCGTGCACTTGCGGAATACGCGTGCGCCCTTTTCGGGATCGGCAGCGGCAAGCATGTCTTCGAACACGACCTCTTCCCCGTCTGCACTCTCGCCCGAGCTTTCGGTTTCGATGATATATGCGGCCTCACCATGCCCACCGACATGATAGAGCTCATCGCTGGCCCATTTTACGAGAAGAAGCACCAGGAAAGTGCCGAACAGGCCGGCGGCGGCCTTGGTTACTGTCATCGTGTCGAACATTGATCGCGTGTCCATTTCAGCTGTCTGGGCAGAGGTCTAAGGCTTCCACTTGCGAGAGGCAAGGTATAGACACCGCGACGAAACGCCCAATTCGCGAACTTGTTGCACGGAATCGACCATATGACCAATCGTATTGCTTTTCAGGGAGAACCCGGCGCCTACAGTCATGAGGCTTGCCGCAATGCCAGACCCGAAATGGATGCCCTGCCGTGCCGAACATTCGAGGATGTGATCGAATCGGTCCGCTCGGGCGAGGCGGATTTGGCGATGCTTCCGGTCGAGAACACGACCTATGGCCGGGTGGCGGATATCCACCGGCTGCTACCCCATAGCGGGCTGCATATCATCGAAGAAGCATTCGTTCGGGTCCATATCAACGTGCTGGCGGTTCCGGGTGCAACGCTGGACGATATCACCGAGGCGCATTCCCATCTGGTGCTGCTGCCGCAATGTGCGCGGTTCCTGCAAGACCACGGTATTCGCGGTCGCGTCAGCCCCGACAATGCCCGCGCCGCGCGCGAGGTGGCTGAACTGGGCGACAAGCACTCGGCGGCGTTGGCCAGTGAGTTGGCCGGGGAAATCTATGGGCTGAACGTTCTGGCGCGCCACATCGAAGATCAGAGCAACAATACGACCCGTTTCCTTGTCATGTCCCGCGAGGCGGATACCACGCGCCGCGGTGAACATGGGATGATCACCAGCTTCATGTTTCAGGTGCGCAACATCCCCGCAGCCCTTTACAAGGCGATGGGCGGGTTTGCGACCAATGGCATCAACATGACAAAGCTGGAAAGCTACATGGTCGACGGATCCTTCACCGCCACACGGTTTTATGCCGACATTGTCGGTCACCCTGACGACCGGAATGTGCAACTTGCCATGGATGAGCTGCAGCATTTCACCACCAATGTCGAAATTCTGGGCGTGTATCCGGCGGCCCGTCCGCGCGGGTAAAGCTGCCTGCTCAAATGCCGTGCGCCGTGCGATCTTCCAATTCGCGGGCGAAATCGCTCAGTCGTTGCTGAAACTGACGCCGAAAACGCGACTGACCCAGTTTCAGCGACTGTAGCACAAGCCGTGCGGGCAGTGTTTTGGCGGCCAGCGTCAGGTTCACATCCAGCCTCGTGCGTCGGGAGGACAGGGCCAACAGCTCGACCACAGTGCTGCCCCGCATGCCCTTGCTGCTGGCTTCGAACCGCATCAGGGTCGGCTGATCGCATTCCTCAAGAACAACGACGAATTGGCGCATCCGGCCGCGCATTTTGAACTCGGTCTCCCAGGTGGTTCCGGCAAGATCGCCCTGCTGCCCCATGCGCCGAACCTCGACCCCGCGCCGCATCGCCATGCGCTCAAATCGATCAAAGTCAGAGAGCATGGCAAAGACCGTCTGCACCGGCGCTTCGATATCTTCCCGAGCTGAAAACTGCATGTTTCTCTTTTTCTTTGCGCTTGCCTAAGGTTCGGTTAACCGTCAATCCAATGTGTCCGCAAGCCAATGCTGCAGCAAAAAATGCGCAATCGCCCCTTTTCGCGCGGGCAACATCCCCGGGTGTTCGCCCGCAAAGACCTGCATCATCTCGGATCGGCTGACCCACATTGCATCTTCGATCTCGACCGGATCAATTTTTATCTCACGCGTGGTGGCCTGACCCGCGCACCCCATCATCAACGAGGCCGGGAAGGGCCAGGGTTGGCTGGCCAGGTACTGAACCGCTCCAACGGTCACCCCGGCCTCTTCCAGCACTTCGCGGCGCACGGCCGCCTCAAGCGTCTCACCCGGTTCCACAAACCCCGCCAACAGCGAATACATACCCTCGGGCCAGCCCGGAGAGCGCCCCACCAGAACGGAATTGTCATGCGTGATCAGCATGATGACAACCGGGTCCGTTCTTGGAAAATGCTGGGCGTTGCAAACCGGGCAGCTTCGTTGCCATCCACCTTGCGTCACGTCGCTTTTGGCGCCGCATTTGGCACAGAAACCGTGGGTTTGGTGCCACCCGATGACCGCTTTGGCGGTTGCCGCCAATTCAGCATCGCGCGCGGACAGGTGTGTCATGATGCGCCGCAATTCGGCAAACACCTGCCCTTTGGGCAAATCCGGGTGCTGTTGTTCGTTGCGGTCGACAAAATCCCCGACCCCGTTCAGATCCAGCCCTTCGGCAGCCCAGTTCGATATATCTGTTGCGAATAATGGGTCACCTGCGTCGGTCCGACCCAGAAACAACGGGGTTTCGATTATGCCGCCCGGACCGTTCTGCAAAAGGTCATGCGTCATCGGGATCAGCGCCAATTGGTCTAGCGCCTCGCCCTGAACCAACAGCTTGCCGCGCCAAAGAATAAGGGAACGGGCATTGGGATCCTGTAGCGCTTGTTTCAGGCGATCGGCGTCACCTCGGATATGGGCGGCTCGATCCAGGCCAGAGCCGCCAAAGGTTACATGTTCTGCGCGTATCATTCTTCTTTTCCCCGGATCATCGGACCGAGGGCTGCCATGTCTTTTGGTTCAGCGCAACGGGAAACAGTCAGAAACACAAAGACGCGACTGCGGGGAATTTTGCAAACGGGCAGCAATTGCGCTCGTACCGCTTTTGAGCGAAAAGCAAATAGCTAATGCAGTCAGAAGAAGATCAAGTGAACACCCCGCGTTATTTTTCAACAGGTTCCGACACGCGTTCAACGGCCCGAATTCGGATTTTGGCAACTTCTGATCTGCACATGCACTTGACGTCATTCGACTATTACGGTGACCGAGACGACCCCAGAATAGGACTGACCCGCACCGCAACCCTGATCCGCCAAGCGCGTGAGAAGGCCGAAAGCGAAGATGCACTGGTTCTACTGTTTGACAATGGCGACGCCTTGCAAGGCGGACCGATGGGAGAATGGGCATCGGAAAACCTCGATCATCCTCACCCGCTGGTGGCGGCCTTTACGGCGCTGGGTTACGACGCGGTTGGACTGGGCAACCATGATTTCGGGTTTGGCCTGCCTTTTTTGGATGCTGTGGTGGGACAAGCCCCCTATCCGGTCCTGTGCAGCAACGCGCATTGTGTAACCGGCGCACAATCATGGTGCCGCCACGCGGTTCTGAAACGCCAGTTGGTCTGCCGTGGGGTTTCGGCTCCGATCCAGATCGGCGTCTTCTCTGTCTTGCCGCCACAGACCGAGTTATGGGAGGCCCATCTGATCGCAGGCAAGGTCCGAACAACGGATATCCTGACCTCTGCGCGGGACGAAGCCAGCGCCTTGCGTCAACAAGGTTGCGATTTGGTGATCGCGCTGGCCCATACGGGCCTTGGGCAAACTGAAGCTGAAAAGGGGCTGGAAAATGCCGCTGTTCCGCTGGCCGCCCTGCCCGACATTGATGTTGTCATTGCAGGCCACACGCATCTGACGCTACCCGGTCAAGCCCATGAAAATCTGGCGCACGTGGATCATGTCAAAGGATTGATCCACGGCACGCCAACCGTCATGCCCGGCTGGGCGGGGGCGTATCTGGGCGTTGTCGACCTGGAACTGCGGCGCGAGACTGCCGGTTGGAAGATCGTTGCGACGGAAACCTGCGCTCAGCCCATCGCGCCTGCGGCATCCGTGCCTGAAGATCCCGAAGTGACGGAGATTGTGGCCAAAGGTCATGCGGCGACGCGAGTGCTGATGGGCCGGCCTATTGCCCGCATCAAAGACCCGATACACAGCTATTTCTCATATTGTGCCGAAGACAGGGGAATGGCCCTTGTGGCCGCAGCGCAGGTGGCCGCATTGCGACCAATGGTAACCGGGCCGCTTGCGGACCTGCCGATTCTTTCTGCAACAGCGCCGTGCAAGTTCGGCGGGCGCGCCGGGCCGGATTACTATTCGGATGTCCCGGCCGGAGATATCTCTCTGCGTCATCTGGCGGATATGCATGTGTTTCCCAACACGCTCTGCGCTGTACTGGCAACAGGCGCGCAGATCAGGGATTGGCTGGACATGTCGGCCGGGATTTATAACCAGATCGTGCCGCATGTTACGTCCGATCTGATCGATCCTACACGCACCGGGCATAATTTCGATGCCATCTATGGCCTCACTTATGAAATCGACCTGTCGCAACCCGCCCGGTTCGACGCGCTTGGCCGCGTGATCAATCCTGATCACTCGCGCATACGCAACCTGACCTACAACGCCCGGCAAGTGACTGCAGATCAAAGGTTTCTTGTGGCGATGAACAACTATCGGGCCAATGGCGGTGGGCATTTCCCCATAGCGCAACAGGCGCAAACCCTGGACCTGCCAATGCTGAACATCCGGGACCAGCTGAGCGATTATATCACCGCCCACGCAAGCGACCTGCAACCCGATCAGTTGCGGCCACCGTTTTCATTTACCCCGCTCGGTGGTGAGCAGGCGATATTGCGCACAGGTCCCAAAGCCCGTCGGTTCCTGACCGAACTGGCTGAGTTTGCGCCCCAGGATCTGGGCCTCGACAAGGACGGATTCCTGCAGGTTCAGCTCAGCTTGTGACCGCTTGCCATTTCCGGGCCACGCGCCTATATCACTCTGCGAGAGGTTGGCGCGGGCGAGCGCCTCGCCAACCTGGTCAGGTCCGGAAGGAAGCAGCCACAACGAGCCCCGCTTGGGTCGATGTCCAACCTCTCACCTCGATTTCCCCACTGTTCAGGCGATCAAACGCGGCCAGATGGCTGAATTGCGCCGTGCGAATGCTCCGATATGGCCTAACGTCTGCAACCCATGCTCTTGCGGATCAATCAGATGCCGCCGCGCGCCGGGGCCAAACAGCTCCGCCAGGCGCCAAACGGCCTGCGGCGGAACCATCTCATCATCGGCAAAGGTGATCAGATCAACCGATCCGGCGGTATCGGACCACGTCACTTCCGGCAGTTCGCTCCCGATCTCGGGCACATAGTTCAGCGGGTTGGTGCACCATCTGCGCCATTGCCAATAGACCCGGGCAGGCAAATCCTGGCCAAAGCCCACCGCCCTTCCCGGCAGATACCCCAGCGCCCGTGTCAGAACCGGAACGTGGCCATACCAGAACAATGCGGCCAACGCGCGACAAGGCCAGGGGTGGTCGGACAGCGTCACCAATCCGGAACACACGCAAATCAACCGGTCGATCTGTGCAACATCCGGCTGGATCGGTCCCAGCATACCGCCAATTGAATGCCCGATCGTCCACTGCTGCGCCATTGGATACCGGCGGCGCATTTCGGCCCGCGCCGCAGGCATATCCACCAAGGCCCAATCAGACATCGTGACGGTGGCATCCCGCATTCGATCGGTCAGCGAATGCCCAAATCCGCTGTAATCATAGGTCAGGCAGGCGATCCCCCGGTCCCGCGCCAGCCATTGAGCGAAATGCTTATAATAGTCGCGCGGCACGCCGGTCGCACTGTTCAGAACCACTACAGTTTCGGGCTCGACCAGCGGACGATACAACCGCGCGGACAGGGTGGCTGATCCGGACGGAAACCAAAAGTCTTCGACCTCGACTTGGCGCTGGGTGTCCAGCATCTGATCCCCCGACGCAATCTGAACCAAACAGTTCACTTTCTTCAATCGGCACGGATTGAACCGCAGAGTCAAGAACCCCAGCAGATGACCTCGCGTCGACCCACGGCCCGGACTTGACTCGAGGCCCTGCAACCCGCTAGCGATGAGGCGATGGTTCCCGCACCCAATCCGGGTCGGGATGAAAAGGGAACACGGTACGGTTCTGCTCGGACATTCCGGCACAACCAAATCCGCGACTGCCCCCGCAACTGTAGGCGGAGAGCAATGCCGAAACACCACTGGCCGCAAGGCTGGGAAGGTCGGCAACGCAGCGACCCGCAAGTCAGGAGACCTGCCATCAGAGACTGTAACCGAAACTCGGGCGGGGCGCCTGGGCAGGGTCTGATCGCACCGCGCGATTTTCCCCGATCCAAATCCCCGCTCACTGCGCGGAGGGCGCGACGTGATCTGGAAGACAAAGACGCACCAATTCTCGGCAACAATCTGCCAACGGACCGGCAAAACATGTCCCGCACTGGCTCAGGTGGCCCGTGCTCTGGCCACTTCGATAACCGAGGCCGCCCCGGCCACCAGCTCTGATTTCGAAATCGAAGGCAGCAGCGAACTGAGGTTCTGCGCCCACGGCTGCACCGCTCGGTTCCGGGCGCGGGCCGATGAAATCAGAGTATTCTGTGGCACTGATCCGGTTATCGAAACATCAAAGCTGGACGATTACGCTGATCTGTTGTTTGGCACCGAAGCACGCGCCATCCCGGTAGATTTCCTGCCCAAACCCCCGCTTGCGATGCTCGAAGCACTGGCCCTGTCACAAGATGCGCCGATGACGGCCGAGTGCCGTCCGACAACCTGATTATTCAGCGACCAAAGCGCCCGCTGGAACGGTGGCCCACTGCATCTGTTCGTCGGTTTCCACGGCGCAAGGGCGCAGGGCGCGCAGCCTCTCCAGCGCGGCGTCAGGATGCTCACCGCATTCCACCATCAGGCGCAGAACGGCCATGCCGGACCGGCCGCAACCGCCTTTGCAATGGATCAGAACGCGCCCGCCGCCAGACAGGGCGTGGCGCGCCGCAGCGCTGGCCTCCGCCCAGCGCGCATTCACCTCGGCGCAGGGTGTGCCGTAGTCTTCGACCGGCAGATGAACCCATCGGCATGCCCGGCTGCGCACGTCAGCGCCAAAATCCCGGGCCCCGTCCAGAATCATCTCGACCTCGGTGGCCATCGACAGAATCAGACCCGGCTTCCATCCCGCTACTGCATCCAGATCACTCGGATAGTTGCCACCACGCCCCGGCATCGATGTCAGCGCAAGCGTTCCGCCGCCAACCTGAAGCGCGTGAATAACGATCTCAGACATTCTACGTTCCCCCCGAAACGTTGATCAGAAAATCTATGTGCCATTCTATAAGCGCCGGATACTAACCCCACAGCCAGACATTCCAAAACAAAAATCGTGGCAACCGCCTGTGGACGCGGACAGCGGCGGTCACTACGCTGTGGCGACGTCCCGAATCCGACCCGAGCAGACATGACCGAACAGACCAGCCCCGCCTATCAGGTTCTCGCCCGCAAATACCGCCCCGAGACCTTTGCCGACCTCGTTGGACAGGACGCGATGGTGCGCACGCTGAAAAACGCGTTCGAGGCCGATCGCATCGCGCAGGCTTTTGTCATGACCGGCATCCGGGGCACTGGCAAAACCACAACCGCCCGGATCATCGCCAAGGGGATGAACTGCATCGGGCCTGATGGCAATGGCGGACCCACAACCGAACCTTGCGGTGTTTGCGAACACTGCACCGCCATCATGGAAGGCCGCCATGTCGACGTGATGGAAATGGACGCCGCCAGCCGCACCGGTGTGAACGACATTCGCGAGATCATCGACAGCGTCCGCTATCGCGCCGCCAGCGCTCGCTACAAGATCTATATCATCGACGAGGTCCACATGCTATCGACCAGCGCGTTCAACGCGCTGCTCAAGACGCTTGAGGAACCGCCCGAACATGTGAAGTTCATCTTTGCCACGACCGAGATTCGCAAGGTTCCGGTCACCGTTCTGTCCCGCTGCCAGCGGTTCGACCTGCGCCGGATCGAACCCGAGGATATGATCGGCCTCTTGCGCAAGATCGCCGATGCGGAAGGCGCGCAGATCGCCGAGGATGCACTGGCGTTGATCACCCGCGCAGCCGAAGGTTCGGCCCGCGACGCGACATCATTGCTGGATCAGGCGATTTCGCATGGCGCCGGAGAAACCAGCGCGGATCAAGTGCGTGCAATGCTGGGTCTTGCAGATCGCGGCCGTGTTCTGGACCTGATGGACATGATCCTGCGCGGCGATGCGGCCGGTGCTCTGACCGAACTGAGCGCGCAATATGCCGAAGGGGCCGATCCGCTGGCCGTGCTGCGCGATCTGGCCGAGATCACCCATTGGGTCTCGGTCGTGAAAATCACACCGGACGCTGCCGAAGATCCAACTGTTTCCCCCGATGAACGCGCCCGTGGCCAGCAAATGGCCGAAGCGCTGCCAATGCGTGTCCTGACCCGGATGTGGCAGATGCTGCTGAAAGCCCTCGAAGAGGTCTCGGCCGCACCCAACGCCATGATGGCCGCAGAAATGGCCGTTATCCGCCTGACCCATGTGGCCGACCTGCCCAGCCCCGAGGAACTGATCAAACGGCTGCAGGATATGCCCAACCCACCGCCGAACGGTGGGCCGGGCGGTGGGATGACAGCCGCAGCGCCCGCTTCGGCGCAACCGCAAGCGGTGGCACGGCCAGCCTACCAAGCTGCCCCACAAGGCGGCGCTGGCGCACCAACGGCCGCGCTGGCGCAGGATGTGCAAACCGCCCTGGCGCGGTACCCGACGTTTGAGCATGTGGTCGAACTCATCCGCTCGAACCGGGACGTCAAACTGCTGGTTGAAGTGGAAAACAGCGTGCGCCTCGTCTCGTACCAACCGGGACGGATCGAGTTCACGCCCACCGACCGCGCACCCACCGATCTGGCAGCCAAGCTCGGATCATCGCTGCAACGCTGGACCGGCAATCGCTGGGCCGTTTCCATCGTTTCCAACGGCGACGCGCCCACAATCGCCGAAACCCGCGACGCGACAGAGCTTGCGCTCAAGGCCGAAGCCACGGAACACCCGCTGGTTCAAGCGGTCTTGGCCCAATTCCCCAAAGCGCGGATCACCAAGATTGAAACCCCCGAACAACGCGCTGCCCAAATCGAAACCGAGGCGCTGCCCGAGGTTGAAGACGAATGGGACCCGTTCGAGGAGGATTGAGCGCCCTCACAGTACAAATCCGTATGCTCCCGCGCTTGCCACGGGCCATCGGCTGACGCCAATGACCCTGAGCAACCTTGGGCCCGGGAGCGCGCGGGCATTGCCCGCGCGCTGCCGGGCCCAACGTGAGGAC
>NZ_JBQFOA010000020.1:0-53264 GCF_056532975.1 Ruegeria sp. H6 | reverse complement strand
GCTTTTCCACCGCCTCATAGGCCCCGGTCGACGCCCCAGACGGCACCGCCGCCCGACCCATCGTCCCGTCTTCGAGGATCACATCAACCTCTACCGTCGGATTGCCCCGACTGTCCAATATCTCGCGCGCATGTATGTCTATGATCGTGCTCATCTGCGGGTCCTTAGTTCGCGTTTGCCAGGGCAACGGCTGTGTCCAGCATACGGTTCGAGAATCCCCATTCATTGTCATACCAGCTGAGCACGCGGATCATGCCGCCATCGGTCAAGCGGGTTTGCTGTGTGGCAAAGATGGATGAGTGCGGATCGTGGTTGAAATCCATCGACACCAGCGGCTCATCCGTGGCAGCCAGAACACCCTTCATGCCACCCTGAGCCGCGGCGCGAATGGCGTCGTTGACCGCCTCGACCGAGGCCTCTTTCCTAGGCATGAAGCACAGATCGACGGCGGAAACATTTGGTGTCGGAACACGAATGGCCGACCCGTCCAGCTTGCCTTTCAGTTGCGGCAAAACCTCTCCCACCGCTCGGGCGGCGCCGGTCGAGGTGGGGATCATCGACATTGCAGCGGCGCGCGCGCGATAGAGGTCTTTGTGCATGGTGTCCAGCGTCGGCTGATCTCCGGTATAGGAATGCACGGTGGTCATATACCCCGTCTCGATCCCGAACACATCGTCCAGCACCTTTGCCACCGGAGACAGGCAGTTCGTCGTACAGCTTGCGTTCGAGACAACAACATCGTCGCCGGTCAGGCTGGTGTGGTTCACGCCAAACACGATGGTCTTGTCCGCACCCGAAGCGGGGGCTGAAACGAGAACCTTGTTCGAGCCATTTTCAAGATGCTTGGCAGCCGCGTCGCGCTTGGTGAAAATGCCGGTGCATTCCAACGCGACGTCCACGTCGTTCCAGTTCAGCTTGGCCGGATCGCGTTCGGCACTGACCCGGATCTCGTGATCGTCGATGACAATACTGCTGCCTTCCACCCGGATTTCGGCGTTCAGACGGCCATGTACGCTGTCGTATTTCAGCAAATGTGCGTTGGTTTCAACGGGACCCAGATCATTGATCGCAACCACTTCGATGTCGGTGCGGCCGGATTCAACAAGCGCGCGCAGAACACATCTGCCGATACGTCCGAAACCGTTGATACCTACTTTGACTGTCATGACAATTTCTCCCGGAATTGTATTGCTCGGCTAAGAGACAGGGCACGCGTTGCGATGTGACCAAATAAGCGCGAGGAATTTCGCATTTCGCTGATGGTCCACGTCCTGTCCTTTTCAGGATAACTCTGGTTCTGTTGGCGCTAACAATCATAGATGCCCTAATTTGTCAACGCAAACGAGCATCATTGGAACACATTCGAGCAATTTCGCGCATAGTCTATCAGCTAGATATTCCGAAGGTGTTCGGGAGAGGTCTAGCGTAGACAATATTGCCTATAATGATGATTATGTAATTTTAAATGAAGCGAATTGAAGCCTCACTACTCCTTAAGGCTTCATGCAAGCGCCACGGGTTGGCCGGAATGGCGAGATTCCAGCGCAGCAAAGGTCAGCGCCAAAGATTGCATGATGTTCGCGGCTGCGTTTTCCGGTTGCCGACCATCTTCGATGGCGCAGAGCAATTCACCCATGGCACCTCGGAACCCGTCGTTGAACCATGCACCCTCCAGCGAAGGCTGTGCAAACCCATCGGCGGTTGTCAGCGTGATTGTCTGTTGTCCAAGATCGGGGCCCTGGGACTGGATGCTGCCTGTCGTGCCCGCGATATACGTTGTGTCCGATGGACCGTGAAGTGTGCTACCGTCAAAGATCAGGCTGGCCTGACCTTGGTCCAATGTGATCATAGCCTGCCCCAACATGGGCACCTTGTTTTTCTGAAGCGCGGCATGAGAGGCCGTGGCAAAAACAGTTTGGGCGCGGGGTCCGATGATTGACGAAACGAAGTCGAACCAATGGATGCCGAAGTCGTAGAGGATCAGGTCATCTACCGTGTCAAAAGGGGTGCCCGCTGTCCAGCCGTGGTCCCAGTGGATGGCGACATGCATCGATATGATGTCTCCGATCAGGCCAGCCCTGCACGCTTCGCGCATCCAGGCCATATGTGGCGACCAGCGACCGTTTTGGTTGACCGCAAGCTTTACGCCCTGATCCTCGGCCAGCTGGACGAGCGCCTTGCCGGTATCGAGGTCGGAAACAAGAGGTTTCTGGCTGAGGACATGCTTGCCCGCCCTCAATGCGGCCTCGATGACGGGTGCGCGAATTTCCGTAGGCAATGTAATGTCGACAACATCAATTTCACTGTTGTCCAGAATGGCCTGCATTTCTGTTTCCACCCGCGCTGTCGGGCAGAATTTGGCCGCTTTCTCTCTGGCCTTTGACGGCGTGCGATTCCAAAGGGCGACGACGTCCCAGCCGGCCGTTTGATAGGCATCCAGATGACTGTTCGAAATACCGCCGGTGCCGATCATCCCTATACGAGGGCGATAGGATCGCGGCATCGGCGGCTTGTAGTCGATATCCGGCGGCGCGATTTCTGGAACGGTTTCGGACCGAAGCGCATAGGTGTCTGTGTCGGCGGCGTCGTCAGTCATGGTAGCAACCCCAGTGTCCGTTTTTGCGCGGCGGATTGAACCGCTGTGTCGACGATCCGTTGGGCCGTCAGGCAAAGCGCAGGATCCAGCGGGCCAGAGACCGCCTCACCACGGCTGAGGCAACCCAGAACATAGTCGATTGCATTCGCCTGCCCCGGCGGCAGGGGATCGGCAGGTATTTTGTGCAGCTCTGGTTTGGCGCGCGTCTGAACGGTCACGTGATCGGCATAGTCTGGCGAGGCGATGGTGCCATCCGTTCCGACAAAGACAAAGCCGCAGGTGGGCTGCGGTTGCGTGGTCCAGGGGTCGGTAAATGTGCCCCAGCGTGTTTCCATCTTGGACAAACCGCGCGCGTAACGGCAGATCGCAATTGCATGCTGATCCACCTCAATCCCGGGTGTTTCGTCAACGGTGCAAGTGACCTCAATCGGAGCCTCACCGTTCATGTACCAGGTGCCCAGAGTGGCGCCATAGCCCAGATAATCCAGCAATGATCCTCCGCCTGACGATTTCTTGTACCACCACGAATCCGGCTTTTGCCGTTCAACCTCTTCCGGGGTGACCTCGACCTTGTCGGCCAGATGGAACAGCGGGCCCCGGTTGCCGTCGTAGAAATGAACCTCGGACAGATCGCCGATCATCCCTTCGTCGATCAGACGTTTGGCTGTCACATGGCTTTCGACCCAACGCAGCGGCCAGTTGATGATCAGCTGCTTGCCGGTCCCTGCCATCGCCGCAATCATGCGCCGCGCCTCAGCCGACGACGCGGCAAAGGGCTTTTCGACGAAGACATGCACGCCATAGGCTGCCAGCTTTTCGGTGTAGTCTGCGTGCTCTGCGGTTGCCACACACAGGATGGCCATGTCGTATGGCCCAGCAGCCATGCAAGCGTCGAAGTCGGTAAAAATCCGGTCTTGCGGGATCTCGAAGCTCTTGACCGCCGAGGCCATTTTCTGCGGATCAGGATCGTAGAGTCCGGCGATTTCGGCGTCAGGATGTTCATGCACCATGCGCAGAAGATCGCCCATATGCATATGATCAAAGCTTATTCCGACAATACGAAACTTTGGCATCGTCCTTCCCCCCTTAGCGGTTTCCGGTGATCCTGACGTAAACGGCCGTCACGATGAGGATGATCAGGCCAAACAAGGCCGTTCTGGCACCCTCGGGCATTTGTAGCAGCGTCAGCATGGTATCGAGAACCCGGATGATCAGCGCGCCGACAATGGCGCCCGCAAAACTGCCCCTGCCGCCGAAAATCGACGTACCTCCAATTACCGCTGCAGCAACGGATGGCAGTAATAGCGGGTTCGCAAGGCTCAGTGAGGTTTGCCGGATCATGCCCAGGTACAGCAGCCCGGCAATCGCGGCGATGACACCAGACAGCGTATAGAGCGCAAGAAACACCTGCCAGGATTTGACGCCAGACAGACGGGCCGCGTTCTCGTTCGAGCCAAGTGCAAAGAGCAGCCGACCGAAGCCTGTAAACCGCATCAGCCAGAATATGAACAGCGCAAACGGGATGAACAGGAACAACCCGTTCGGCATCGCCAGGGTGCGCCCTGTTCCCAGCCATGTCAGAAAGCCCGGTATTTCGGATCCGGCATTGATCACCAGCCGCTGATAGACCTGCAAACAGCCGGTGGCGATCAACCCGGTTCCAAGGGTCATGATCAAAGGATGTACCCTTACAAGGCCAACTCCAAGACCGTTGGCCGCGCCCACAATCACTCCGCAGGTCAAAGCCGCCAGAACGGCGGGCGCAACACCCCAGATCGAGCTGAGTGTCGCGCACACAAAGGCCGCAACGGTGGCCACGACACCTGCAGACAGGTCGATCCCGGCGGTCAACATGGTCAACACCTGACAGGCGGCAAGCATGGCCAACGGGATTGCGAACTTGATCAGGTTCCCCACCCAAAAGGTCGAGATGATCCCGTCTCGGCCCGCCCGGAACGGTGTGACGATACCGGGCCGCATGATCTCAAGCACAACAATCAGCGCCAGCAGGAACACGACAAGAGGGACCACGGGATTGTCGCGCAAATAGCGCCCAAGGCGTGCGATGGGGGGATCGTTAACGGCCATGCTCATCGTCTTGCCCCTCGCAAGGTTGCGGCGGTGCCCAGCAGGACAACGGCGACCATAATGGATCCTTCAATAATTGTCGTGACATTGGGATCGACGGCTAACAGCGTCAGGATTGTCCGTACGATCCGCAGGATGAAAACGGCGATGATCGGCCCCAACAGCCCCCCTCGCCCGCCGCCCAGCACAACGCCGCCCAGCACCACGGCGGCCACCGAAGCCATCAGATATGGTCCCGGCACGGGCTCTCCGATCCCGGTCAGGGCGGCAAGGCTGAGCCCGCCAAAGGCGCAGAACAGGCCGCATATCCCATAAGCCGCAATTTTGACGCGCCCCACGGCAACGCCGGACCGAAAGGCAGCCCGTTCATCCGATCCGGTGGCATAGATCGAAATGCCCAGCTTTGAGCGGCGAATGGGCAACCAAACCAACGCAATGCAGCCGACCATGATTGCCAGGGCGCTTGGGAGGCCAGGTACAAGGCTGCCACGGATGCTCTGTTGCACCCAGCCAGTTGTCGCACCGCCCGGTGTTTCGAGGATCAGAAGCGCCACGCCTTCCCAGACGAACAACATGGCCAGCGTCACGACGATGTCGGGAACGCGGGTCAGGACAATCAAGCCACCATTGATCAAACCCATGGCAAACCCAAGGGCCAGCACAATCAGGATTGCGGGCGGGCCGGCCATTTTTTCCATCAAAACGGCAGCCGTTACGGCGCACACCGCCATCATCGAAGCCACCGAAAGGTCGATACCGCCTACGATGACAACCACGGCCATGCCCGCCGTTGCGAAGGCAAAGGGCAGTGCTGCGCGGGCTATGCTCTCCAGACCAGCAGCACCGAACGAAGGTTGAATGGCCTTGGTGATCGCCAAAAGGACGATCAGCAGGGCAATCAGTCCCGCCAGCCAGGCATGTTTTCGCAAAATCCCGGTCACGCTGCGCTCTCGTTGTTGGTCAGGCCATATGCGGCGCGTAGCAAGGTTTGCTCGTCGGCATTTGCCGCATCGATCACGTCGACAACGCGACCGTTGAAAATAACCAGTGCGCGATCGCAGGCCAGCGGGATTTCTTCGAGTTCAGAGGTGTAAAACAGCACGGACGCGCCGTTTTGGGCCAGCTCACGCACCAGGGGATAGATCTGACGTTTGGTGCGCACATCGATCCCGCGGGTGGGGTCGAACAGCAACAGCGTTTCGACACCTGTTGCCAGCCATCGACCGATGGTGACTTTTTGCTGGTTGCCGCCGGACAGACGTTGCACCTCGCCCTGCGCGCGGGTGTCGATTTGCAGTTTCTCGATGGCATGGTCGACACGATCTCGTTCATGCCGCAGTTTCAGGTTGCCCCAATTTCGAAACCGGGCCGAAAACGGCAGCGCGATGTTTTCCCGGACAGACCGCTGCGCCAGCAGCGCCTCTGACCGATCGCCGGGAACAAAGGTCAGTCCAGCAGAGATTGCATCTGCAGGATGTTTGAACATCACCGGGTTGCTATCGACCTCAATCGTTCCGCGTGTGGGCGGTATGAAACCTGCCAGACATTCGAACAGTTCATCCTGCCCCTGCCCTTCCAACGCGACCACACCCAGAACTTCGCCTGGATGCAAATCGAACGAGATGTCAGAGACCGTGGGGGCAATCGCCAGATCGCGGACACGCACGCGGGGATGGTCTTTTGAAACCGTTCTGCCCTCTTGCACTTCGCGCTGACCCAGATCCAGCTTTTGGCCCAGCATCAGCTCAACAGCGCGTTCTTCCACGCCCGGTTCGATCTCAAGATCACCAACAGTGACGCCATCCCGCAACACGGATGCCCTGTCGCAAAGCTCTGAGATTTCGCTGAACCGGTGCGAGACATAGATGACACCAAGCCCCTTGTCCGCCTGCTGTCGAACCACCTTGAGCACCCGTTCAACCAGGTCGGTCGGTAAGGCAGCCGTCATTTCATCCAGCAGTAGCACGTCAGGTTCGGAGGCCAGCGCGCGTGCGAGGTCCAGAACGCGCAGCGTAGCCAGTGGCAGATCGCCGATCATGTCTGACAGGCTCAGAGCCTCGATCCCAAGCTCTTGAACCCAGTGCAGAAATGCGTCGATGGGCGTGTCACCAAGGCGCAGATTATCCCTGACATCCAGGTCGGGGATCAGCGATGGCTCTTGATACACAGGGACAAGACCTGATTTCCGTGCCTCGGAGGGGCTGCCAACGCGTGCTTGCTGACCTCGGATCAGAACGCCCCCCTGGTCCGGTTGCAAAGCACCTGTGATGATTTTCACAAAGGTGGATTTTCCGGCCCCATTCGCGCCCATCAGCGCAACAACCTCGCCCTGCGAAACGCTGAGACCCGCGTCCGTCAAAGCACGCACGGCGCCAAAGCTTTTGGAAATCCCGGATGCGTCGAGAAGATGTGTGTCAGTCATACATGCCTGCGTCGTTGACGATAACCCTCCCCCCGCATCAAGCGCAGGGGAAGGGTCTGGTCTTTGAGGATCGCCTCAGCTGTCGCCCGGACCTTTGCAGGCGATGATCTGATCCATGGAGTAATCCGTCCAACCCGGCACGGTGACCGATACGGGCCATTCTGGATCAAGATTTGGATTCTGCGCTGCAGTGATGGTGGCCACGCCCTCGTCACTGGCGTTTTCCCACAGGACGGGATCGACCAGCACGGTGTTGCTGCCGGGCGCGTTTCCGTTCAGAATATCGACAGCCAGAGCAATGCCTGCGCCACCAACCGAGCCGGGGTTGGTGACAGCGGCCCCTTGCAGGCCGTCAACTTCGGTCAGGTACTGCACAAAGCCCGCATTGTCGGCACCAACGATCGGCACCAACGGTGCGCCGGATTCGACAAATGCATCCACGATCACGTTGTCGATGCCGCTGGTCCAGACACCGTCAAACGGAACGCCGGTGGCCAGGAAGTCAAACATCTGCTGTTTGCCCTGGTCCTGCTGCCAGCCGGTAAAGACTTCGTGCACCACATTGATGCCGTCATATTCGGCCAAGGCGCGCTTGAACCCATTGTCGCGATCCGTGTCTGCCGACACGCCAGCGATACCGCGCATATAGACCACGTCGCCGGACCCGCCCAGTTGGTCAAACAGCCACTTGGCACCGAGATAGGCGTATTCCTCCTGATTGTTGGACAGGATATAGGCCCCATCCGCCGTCACGCCTGCATCAACAGCGACCACGACGATACCTTTCTCCATCGCGGCATCCAGGGCCGAGTTCAGCGCATCAGGGTTGGATGGGTTCAGAACAATCGCATCAACGCCTGCCTCGATCAGGTTGTTGATGTCCTCCAGCTGCCCTGCGGAATCGGTGTTCCGGTGCGCGACGATCAGGTTCGAAACGTCATCCTCGACCAATGCTTGCGCCCGCATCGCACAGATCATCTGTTCGCGCCAGCCATTGCCCTGAACTGTGTTCGAGACGCCAATCGTGTAGTCAGCCGCAAAAGCCGCCGGTGTAAACGCAGCAGCAATGGCTAGGGCCACCGCACCTGTCAGTAGTGTTTTCATGTCTATTTCCTCCCGTTTGCTCTTTTCATTTGATGAAGGGTTGCAGCACGTCCCGTGCCAGCAAGAAGCCGCGTTTGACCTTTTCGTCGGTTCCTTCAAACAGCCGGTCTTCGTGTTCGATGATGATCGGGCCGTCATATCCGGTGCGATAGAGACCTGAGAAAAAGCTAGACCAATCCACATCCCCCAAACCGCACAACCGGGGCACTTGCCACCCCATCCCGGCAGACATGATGCCGTGTTCGTAAAGCCCATCCTGATCCACCATCAGATCTTTGGCGTGGACATGGGCGATTTGAGGTCCGAATTCCTTGATAAAGCGGGTCTGGTCGATGAATTGCCAGATCAGGTGTGACGGGTCAAAGTTCATGCCCACAGCGTCGCCCCACTGTTCAAAAATCCGGCGCCAGATCTTCGGCGAATAGGCGATGTTGTGACCCCCGGGCCATTCATCATAGCTGAAGATCATCGGGCAGTTTTCAAAGCACAGGCGGACGCCCTGCCCTTTTGCATGATCGACAACCGGCGACAGGATTTCTTTCGCCCGAGACCAATTTTCATCCACGTTCAGGGTCCGGTCGCCCCCGACAAACGTGTTGACCACCGGCAAACCCATGACGCCGGCCGCAGTGATCACCTTTTTCAGATGATCAATCACTTCGTCCCGATGCGCGGCATCTGCATGCAACGGATTGGGATAGTAGCCCAGGCCGGATATCTCGATCCCCTTGCCGATAAGCTCGTCTACGATGTCTTTGCCTTGCGCGTCCATGAGGCCATCGACATTGATATGACTGGTCCCGGCATAGCGTCGCTTTTCACCGCCGGAATCCGGCCAGCACGCGATTTCAAGCGCGGAAAACCCGTTGTCGGCGGCCCATGTGGCGACCTCGGACAGTTCAGTATCTTCAAACGGTGCAGTCAGCAGCCCAAGTTTCATCGTTGATCCTTTACACCTCGTCCAAATCGACCCAGCGGCTTTCGCGTGCAGATTTCAGAACCGCGTCGCAGAACCGCATCTCATAGTGGCCATCTTCGAAACTGGCCCAAGTGCTGCCCGGCCCGCGTTCCCCTGCGCTGATGTCCGCGTAAACCGCTGAGAAAAAGTTGAAAAAGCTGTCTGCAAACCCTTCGACATGTCCCGGCGGCAGGGTTGCTGCGCGTGTTCCGGTCGCGTTCATCAGGGTGAAATCGCGCATTAGTATCTGGTTGGCGCTGTCGCGATGGCCGATAAACAAGTGATCGGGTGTTTCACTGTTCCAGGCCGCGCTCGCAGTGCTGCCCGCGACGTCCCAGTTTAACGAATTCTTGCGTCCGACATTGATCTGCGACGTGGTCATCACACCCTTGGCGCCGCCCTCGTATCGCAGCATGATGGCTGCGGTATCGTCTGTGTCCACAGCAACCGGTTCGGTCGCCCCCTGAGCGCTTGAAAACGTCTCAACCGGGCCCGTGGGCCGCTGGCGTTCGGGCAAAAAGGTTGTCAGATCGGCGAAAACAGAGCGGGCTTTCAGCCCGGTGATGAAGCTGGTCAAATCCACCCAGTGGGTCCCGATATCCCCGACCGATCGCAGCGCGCCGCCGACCTCGGATTGCAAACGCCAGTTCCAGTCGGTGGGTTTTGCCAGCCAATCCTGATGGTAGTGGCCGGTGATGAAACGGATATCGCCCAGCTCACCCGCGCGCACCATACCATGCGCTTGCTGGTTCAGCGGATAAAACCGGATGTTGTAGCAGACCGCACATATCTTGCCCGATGCGTTCGCCCTCTCGACCATCTCGGCGGATTGTTGGCTGGTCATCGCCAGGGGTTTTTCGCAGATCACATGTTTGCCTGCTGAAAGGATCTCCATGACCTGCGGATAATGCGCGTGGTTGGGTGACGTCACATGGACCACGTCCACACTGTTATCCGCCAGCAACGCGTCGAGTGTGGGATAGGCCATCGCCACCCCGATCTCAGCCGCGCGCGCCGCGCCGCGTTCCGGGGACGAGCCGAGCACGCCGACCACTTGCACTCCCAATCGCCTCAGGGCTTGAACGTGCACGGTTCCGATAAAGCCGGTACCGATTACGGCCGCGCGGATTTGTGAGACGTCAGTCATGTAGCTGTCCTTCAAACAACTGAATATCCACCGTCCACAGGCAGGCAGATTCCTGTGATGAACGCAGCCGCATCGGAGGCCAGAAACAAAGCTGCGCCCACGATGTCTTCGGGCTGGCCCCATCGCGCGGCAGGTGTTCGGGCTTTCACAGCGTCTACGAATTCCGGGTTCTGTCTGGCCCGGGCCGATTGTTCCGTCACGATAAAGCCGGGCGCGATGGCGTTGACGCGAATACCGTCCGATGCCCAGGCGACGGCCAGCGACTTGGTCAGCTGAGCCACCCCCGCCTTAGACGACCCGTAAGCCGGATTTTGCGGCGACCCAAACCGGGCATACATCGACGCGATATTGATCACCCGTCCTTGCCGCGCAAGCAACGCGGTATGCAGGGCCTGGGCGCAGCGCATCGTTCCGACCAGGTTCACATCCAACACATGTTGGAAAAACCCCGGCTCGGTTTCCTCACCGCGCTTGGTGATTGCCGCGCAATTGACCAGCACGTCCAACTGATCCCGCTCCCGGCCAAAAGCTTCAACCGCTTCGGTTTGTGTTACGTCCAGCTGGGTATAGGGAAACCGGTCTGCATCTTCGGCAATGCAATCCGCTTCGACGCCGGTGATCTCAACCTCGGCCCCCGCATCGTCAAAGGCCCGGGCGATGGATGCGCCGATCCCGCCACGACTGGCTCCAACCACCGCGATGCGGGCACCGGAATAGTCGAACCGCGCCCGCGCTGTCAAAGCGTCACCTCGTTCGAGTTTTGGCCTATCGATGTGGTCACAAGATTTCCCAACTTGCGTCTGAAAAGACGTCTGCAATCGATTACACTTTGAGAAATTCAGCCTTTTCATCTTGTGCAATCGATTACATAGTCGTCACCAGCAGAGATTCGAGTCAACTGAAATCTCACAATGCAACCAGGACCCATGATCCAAAAGCCAGCTACAATCCAGGATGTCGCCCGCCAGGCCAATGTTTCGACCGCCACAGTCAGTCGCGTGCTGTCGAACCCTGATCTGGTTCGGAAATCGACAAAAGATGCGGTTTTGCAGGCGATTCAAAGCACCGGCTATCGGGTCAATCAGGCGGCCAGAAACCTCAGGATGCAGCGCGCCAATGCTGTGCTTGTGCTGGTTCCGAACCTTGGCAAGCCCTTCTATTCTGGCATTCTGGCCGGCATTAGCGAGGGGTTCTCGGACACAGGGTATGCGGTGCTGATCACCGATACCGAAACAAATCCGGTGCAGGATTCATCCTTGGCCGGGTATTTTCTGGACGGTCGGATTGACGGTGCCATCTCGTTGGATGGGCAATTGTCGGAAACGGCTTTGACCGAATGCGTGCAGGCCGGAGCGGGAAAGCGGATCGTTTTCCTTTGCGAATGGGTCGAGGATCAAACATTTCCCGTTGTAAAAAGTGACAATGTCGAAGGCGCGCGGCTGGCGATACGCCACTTGTATGATCTGGGACACCGCAAAATCGCCCATATCACAGGACCAGAGGGCAATGTTCTGACCACCGCCCGACGGGAAGGCATGTCTTCAGAACGTGCGCGGTTGGGCCTGCCCGCCCCGTCCGAATGGATTATCCGCGGGGATTTTTCGCTTGAATCGGGATATGAGGCCGCAGGGCGCATCCTTGCCATGCGCAACCGACCGACGGCCGTTTTTTGCTCAGCCGATATGGTTGCCTTCGGTTTGATCGCCGGGTTGCAGGCAGGGGGCATACGGGTGCCCGAGGATGTCTCGGTCGTTGGGTTTGACGATATTGAAATGTCTGAATTCTATGTCCCTGCCCTGACAACGATCCGGCAGGACCGGCATCTGCTCGGACAACGTGCAGCCACGCTGCTACAGAGCAGATTGTCGAACAGTGTGGTTTCGGATGAGTTGGAATTGCCCGTAGCGGTCGAATTGATCGAACGCGCAAGCACGGCGGCTCCTTCACCGTAAAGGCATGTGGCCTGTCAGATTGCCACGCGTCCGGCAGGGATGTTCTCTCTCAGGATGATGCGCGGTTCGATATGTTCCTGCGGCAGCTGTACGGGGCCGGATGCAATCGCACCCAGCAGTCGCAGAACCGCTTGCTCTCCGATCAGACGGGCATTCTGGTCGATGACGGCGTGTATCAAACCTTCGGCCAGCCATTGGCGCGTGCCTTCGGTCAGATCGTGCATGACCACCAAGGGACGCGTGGACGGGGGCATGGACAACAGCGCCTCAACAAGACCGTTTTGGCCAGCCCCAACGCAATAAACCCCTGCCAGATTCGGGTTTGACCGGTAAAGACGGGTCAGCTCCTGGAACAGCAAATCGCCCTTTTCACCGGTCTCGATACTGGGCAGAGCGGTGAGGTTCGGATGAAAAGCCGACAGGCAAGCGCGAAACCCGGTCTCGCGCGCTGCGTGGCCATGGTAAAACGGGCTTCCGAGAAGAACGGCAACCTCTCCTGTGCGCTGACCGGAAAACATGCCGAGGATCTGCGCCGCAGTGCGTCCGGCCACCAGATTGTCCACGCCCACATAGTCTGACCGTGGAGTGGCCGACACGTCAGATGCTAATGTGACAACACGGATACCTGCCTCACACACGCGGCGCAGGGCGTCACGGCTGCGGGCATCATCAGTCGCAACGACACCAATACCATCGATTTCGGGGGGCAGTCTGTCCAACGCCTCCACTAGCGCATCGGGGCCAATTCCATTCGGCGAAATTATCTCGCATGTCGCGACCAGCGGCTGCGAATCTGCAAAGCGGGCAATGCTGTCGGCAAGATCATGCATAAAGGTGTTTGCGCGGTTCGGGATCAGGAACCTCAGATGCGCGGGTCGCGATGGCAGCGGCACGGCCCCTTCCGACGGCAGATATCCCAACAGCCGGGCTGCACGCATGACTCGTTGTCGGTTTGCCGCGCTGACACCTTTGCGCCCGTTCAGCACCCGATCCACGGTTGCGGTTGAAACCCCCGCCCGTTGGGAAATGTCCGAAATCGTCGCGCGTGCCATGTTCGAAAGCCCCGGGTTCGATGAAACTTGCGCATTTTTTGTGGCACGTTGTTGGGCCCGCTGTCTATTTCTCTGCATCAATTTCCATCAGAGTGGATACCCAAAAACTGTCTTTAATCGCAGGCTTCTCAGAGTAGTACACTGAGTACGACTGATGTAATCTGATGTTGTATTCACTTGATGCGATCCCCGGCCCTTGGAACTCTCGTTACATGGAAAGCGCAGGCCCCGATCATCAACCTAGATCCACCCGAGACTATGCGCTGACCGGCCCATCTGGGCGCAAGGCGCAAGAGATCGGGCTGGCAGCGGCGGAGTGGTACCACAGCGCCGTACCGCGCAAGACCATGAAATCTTTGATGAAGCGTCGTGATGGCCCCGCATTGCGAGACACGGCGCTTTGGATCGCGCTTCATGTCGTTTTCGCGGGGTCTGCGATCACCTTTTGGGGCACCTGGCTGTCGCTGCCCTTCTGGCTGGCATATGGCGTGTTGTACGGTTCGGCTTGTGACAGCCGTTGGCACGAATGTGGCCACGGCACGGCGTTTCGAACGCGCTGGATGAACGATGTTGTCTATCACATCGCCTCATTTCAGGTCATGCGAAACCCTGTGAGCTGGCGATGGAGCCACGCACGCCATCACACCGATACCCTGATTGTCGGGCGCGACCCCGAGATTGCCTGGATGCACCCGATCAACCTGACGCTCAAGGCCTTGGCTTTTGTCGGCATCTACGAGACCTGGATGTCCCTGAAGGTCCTTTGGCGCAATGCGTTGGGCCGGTTGTCACCGGATGAGAAAAACTACATCCCGGAATCCGCCTGGCCTAAAGCGGTCCTTTGGGCCCGGGTTCACATGATGGTCTGCGGGGTGGTTCTTCTGACGACGCTCATCATGCTATTCAGCGGGCTGGGCTGGAAATCGTCCATCCCTGTGCTGCTGATTGGCGGGCCGAGGGTGTACGGTTGCTGGCATTTTGTCATGACCGGCCTTTTACAGCACGGTGGTCTACCCGAAGATGTCATCGACCATCGGCTGAATTCGCGGACGGTCTATATGAACCCGATCAGTCGCTGGCTCTATTGGAACATGAATTATCACATAGAACATCATATGTTTCCCATGGTCCCCTACTATGCCCTGCCCGACCTGCATCGCCACATCAAGGATGACCTTCCGCCCCCAAACACCTCGATTTGGGACGGCTACAAAGAGATGATGCGCGCAGTAATGCGTCAGCGAAGGGACCCCGAATATGCGCTGCGCAAGACACTGCCACCAACGGCGCAGCCCTACCGCGAGTTTCTGCACGAATTTGTGCCTGACCGCAGCGACAATTGAGACAGTGACAGGAGGCAAAATGCCCTGGATCGAAGCCCTATCCGTCGACGATGTCGAAGAGGAAGATGTCACCAAATGGGATCATGGGGATCGGACCTTTGCCATTATCCGCAGCCCGGATGGCGCATTCTTTTGCACCGACGGGCTTTGCACTCATGAACAGGTGCATCTGGCCGATGGTCTGGTCATGGATTATGAGATCGAATGCCCAAGGCACAACGGCATTTTCGACTATAGATCAGGCGAAGCTCTGCGCGCTCCGGCTTGTGATCGGTTGCAGATCTTTGAAACCAAGGTCGAAGCAGGAAAGATCTTTGTCCTGGTGCCTGACCTATGAAGGACCAATTGATTATTCCGGGGACGACCTCTCTTTTCTTCGGCACAAGCGTTCAGCGATTTCGGGACAGAAGCAGATGATTGAATTGTCAGCAGATGGCATAGGCTTGAACTTTGATCCACGTACCGGTCTGATCGAAAGCTTCTCGGTCACTGACGGCGGTGCCTACATCGCGCCGCTGCATCGGGCCCCTTGGGTTGGAACCTGCGAACCCCTGCCCGACGGATTGGCGCCGCACATGTACACGTTGGGCGGAGATTTCTTTTGCGCACCCTTTGGTCAAGCCAAAGACGGCGCGCCCTTGCATGGCTGGCCAGCAAACGCGCCCTGGTCTGTTGCGGACAGCACCCCGGATCGGCTGACGGCGCGTCTGAACCGGCGGGTGAATAAGGCCGAAGTGACAAAAGAGCTTTGGTTGAAACCCGATCATCCGTTTGTCTATCAACGCCACAGCTTTACAGGCGGCGGCGGGCAGGTTCCGGTCGCCAACCATGCAAACCTGTCGCTGCCGAATGGCGGGCTGATCCGGACCTCTGCCAAAACCTGTTGGATGACCACGCCGGACCCGCAGGAATCCGATCCGGCAAAAGGGCGTTCGGGCTTGATTTATCCCGCTGCAAGCACGGATCCTACGCGTTTCCCTTCGCTTGATGGCACCGCTGATCTGACACGCTATCCCTGGTTCCCGAAGCATGAGGATTTTGTTGTGGGGATTGATGCACCGGGTCAACAATTTGCCTGGACGGCAGTCACAAGGCCGGTCGAAGGCGACCTGTTCCTGTCTCTGAAACGGTCCGAGTCCCTCCCGATGACGATGCTCTGGCACTCAAATGGCGGGCGCGATTATGCGCCGTGGCTCGGGCGTCACTTTGGCTGTCTTGGTATCGAAGAAGGCGCCGCAGCACATGTTCTGGGCGCGGGGCGGGATGTCGAATTGGCTGGGCCGGGTGCCTTGGATTTGTCCACTGACCCAGCCGTCAGCGTCACGCATGTCATCGGCGCCATGGCCTGGCCGTCGGGGTCCGCTATTCAGGCCGTTCACCTCAGTGGCGCAGGGCTTGAGGTCGTGGGCGAATGTGGAACAGTGAAACAGGTCGGTTTTGACGCCAACTCTCTTGGGATCTAGCCAGTCCGTTTGTCAAACCTGCCCGGGCAACCAAAGGACAATCGCCGGAAACGCGACCAGCAGCGCAATCGTCGCGGCATCGGCCAGAAAGAACGGGGTTACGCCCTTGAACACGTCCTGCACGCTCAGATCGTCACGCACGCCAGCCACGACGAAACAGTTGAGGCCAATCGGCGGGGTAATCAGGCAGAACTCGGCCATTTTCACCACCAGTATCCCGAACCAGATCGCGCACATGGGCCCCGACATGCCAAAGGTGCTTTCCGCCGCGCTGACCGCCTCGCCCCCGTTCAGGGCCATGACGGCAGGATAGACCACGGGCAGCGTCAGCAACAGCATTCCGATTGCGTCCATGAACATGCCCAACACGGCATAGGCCAGCAGAATGCAGACCAGGATCAGCATCGGCGACATCTCAAGCGAGGTTATCCAGTCGGAGAACGCATTGGGCAGTTCGGCAAATCCAAGGAAGCGAACATAGACCAGAACGCCCCAGATGATGGTGAAGATCATCACGCTGAGCTTTGCGGTTTCCAGCAAAGCATCCTTGAGCTGAGGCCAGCGCATGCCTTTGAAAACCGCCATGACGAAGACCACGAATGCCCCGATGGCTCCGCCTTCGGTCGGCGTGCCCCAGGCATCGCCGCCGAAGGGGTTGTAGACAAAGAAGATGATCGTCATCACCACGATCACGATGGGCAGCGCGGGTGGCAGCGACAAAAAACGCTCTTTCCAGGTAAAGCCTGTCACCGCAGGGCCGAAACCCTTGATCAGCAGGGCCATGCCGATGATCAGCAACCCATAGATCACCGCCGAGAACATGCCGGGGATAAAGCCTGCCAGCAGCAGTTTGCCCACATCCTGTTCGACGATGATGGCGTAGATCACCAGAATGGCCGAGGGCGGGATCAGCGAGGCCAGCGTACCGCCTGCTGCGACCACTCCGGCAGCAAAGCGTTTGTCATAGCCGATCTTCAGCATCTCTGGGATGGCGATACGAGCAAAGACCGCCGACGTGGCCACGGATGCACCCGACACCGCAGCAAAACCCGCGGTCGCGAACACGGTGGACACAGCCAACCCGCCGGGCACCCAGGCCAACCAACGCTTGGCGGCCTCGAACAGCGCCTTGGTCAGCCCGGCGTAGTAGGCGAGGTATCCGATTAGGATGAAGGTCGGGATCAGGCTGAGCGCCTGACTTGAGATCTTGGAATGCGGCACCTGCCCCGCCGTTTTCGCGGCTACGGTCACGGCCTTGCCAAATCGAGCCGGGTCATAGCCGAATTTCGCCCAGAAAATCCAGATCAAGCCCACCAGACCCGCAGTGGCCGCGGCAAAGGCCACACGCATGCCCAGCACGACAAGAACAAGCATCCCGCCCGAGACCATCAGACCGATATCAATGGGTTCCATGTGCCTAAACCTTAACTGTCGTGGCCCGAGACATGCTCGGCTTCCATTGCGGCCTGCGTTGCGGCGTCAGCGATCAGCGGCACGGCAACAGGGTTTTGATGCGGGTGACGGATGGCGCGGCCATAGGCCCAAAGCTGCAGCACCAGCCGCAGGCTGAGCACGCCGAACGCCACCGGGGCCAGTAGTTTCGCGGGCCACAGGGGGATGCCAATGTCGATGGAGCTGTCGCGGCTCCAGAGCGGTGCGCCAAAATCGAAACTGCGTGCGAAATGGGCCCAGCTGCCCCAGATGAGCAAAATGAACAGCGCCAGTACGACGGCAGTTGTAATGAATTCAACGATGTAAAGCGTCCGTCCCTTCAGCGCGCCGACCACCATATCCATCCGAATGTGACCGCCATCGCGCTGCGCGTAGGAGATGCCCATAAAGGCGATCAGCGGCATGGCTTGTTCGATCCAGTCGACATAGCCGGGCAAGGGCGCATTAGCAGCATTGCGACCACCCACCGACACCACGGCCAGCAACATCAGAGAAAATACCGCAAGACCGCTCAGCAACGCCAGCGCCGTTTCCACCTTGTACAGACGTTGATCAATTCGGCTGAGACGGCTGTCATCAGACAGCACCAGAGAGGATCCGGCCATCACACTGCTCCGCTGGATTTAAACAAATGCACCCGACTTGGGCCGAGGCCCGCGCCGGGTGCTGAGTGGATTAGCTTCCGTTTGCGATCATGCCGGTCACAAGATCATACAGCTCTTGCGCAGGCAGACCGCGGTCGTTGTTCTCGGCAATCCATGCTGCGGCTGCTGGTGCCGCGGCGGCTTCCTTGAATGACGCGATCTCTTCATCCGTGAAGGTCACACGTTCGATCCCGCGCTTGTCCAGTTCCGGACCCCAGGCCTCCATCGTGTTGTTTTCATAGTTGGTGACATAGTGGTCGAGCGCCTCGTCAATGGACCCCATGAGCGCCGCGCGGTGTTCGTCAGACAGACCTTCCAGCGCCAGCGTGTTGACCACAACGGGGCAATTGACCGTGCCGGGGTTCAGGTTGGTGGTCCACCAGGTGCCGTTTTCGATCGTGCCAAAGGACATATGCGCATGGGGGGCAAAGCTGACCGCCTTGACGATGCCGCTGTCCATGGCCTGGCGCACTTCCGAGGCCGACATCGACGTTGGAACGGCGCCCACGGTCTCCATCGCGGCACCGATGCCACCGGTGGCGCGCACGCTCAGACCTTCGAAATCGGCAAGCGTTTTGGGTGCCTCACCCACGCCGACAAGGTTGTACTGCGGCAGCGGCGACGGCATCAGCAGGGTCGCGTCCCAGCGGGCCAAATCCTCAACCACGGCAGGGTGCTGATAGACGGCCATCGACAGTTCAATCTCTTGCTCCAGCGAGGACACGCCAAGGAACGGCAGCTCCAGCACGGTGATCGTGGGGTTCTTGTCGCGGTGGTACCCGGCGCAGAACTGCGCCATCTCGAACGCACCGATAGAGATACCGTCCAGGTTTTCGCGGTTCTTCGACAAGCCGCCATAGCTGAGGTTCAAAGTGAACTCGCCATTGGTTTTTTCGCTGACCAATTCGGCCAGTTTCTCGACATGTTCGGTAAAGGCACGGCGTTTGCCCCACAGGGACACGTTCCATTCAACGGCCAATGCCTCGGATGCAAAGGTCAGAGACAGGGCCGCAAGGGCCGCTCGGTTCAGGTGTTTACGCATGGTGGTTCCTCCCAGATCACACATTCTGTCTGAGCGGAGTATTCAAAACGCGAACCGATCTGACAATGAGGAAATACGCCGGTCGTTGTCCCCCTGCCCTGCGGATTTCCGCAGGGTTGCGATTTACAGCAAAGCGTCCTTGTCCAACCCCAGTTTGACGATCTTTTCGTTCAAGGTGCGGCGACCGATCCCCAAGGCCTCGGCCGCGGCGTCCATCCGACCTTTGTGGGCTTTGATCGATTTACCGATCAATTCACGTTCAAACGCTGCGACTGCATCGCGCAGCGTGTCTGGGACATCGTCAAAATTCTGATCGCTTTGTATTGACAGGGACAGCGATCCGCCGCCCCTGCGCGCCGAAAGGACCCGGCGCTCGCACACATGGCGCAGCTCTCGCACATTGCCGGGCCAATCATGGGCAAGCAGTGCTGCCAGATCGTCCTGGCTCAGCTCGGGCGGATCAATTTCATAGATCTGAGCGTGTTCC
Organism: Ruegeria sp. H6; assembly: GCF_056532975.1. Classification (NCBI taxonomy): domain Bacteria; kingdom Pseudomonadati; phylum Pseudomonadota; class Alphaproteobacteria; order Rhodobacterales; family Roseobacteraceae; genus Ruegeria; species Ruegeria sp. H6. The sequence continues at coordinate 33,514 of NZ_JBQFOA010000020.1, read as the reverse complement.
GAAAGGAAATGGGTGGCCAGCAGCACCAGATCGTCGCGCCGTTGCCGTAGAGGTGGCAGTGTCAGGACCACGGTATTGAGCCGGAACAGAAGATCCTGACGCAGACGGCCATCCTCTGCGGCTTCTGTCACATCCTCGTTCGTCGCAGACAGCACCCGAAGACGCACTGGAACCGGGGATACCGCACCAACCGGCAGCACCTGCTGATCTTCGATCACACGCAACAGCTTGGCCTGCACGGCAAGTGGGCAGCTGCAAATCTCGTCCAAAAACAGGGTCCCGCCGGACGCTGCCAGCAATCGCCCGTCTGACACGCCCGCGACGCCAAACATCTCAGCCTCAAATGTATCGGCAGACAAGGCAGCACAGTTCAGGGCCAGAAACGGCGCGTCGGGGGTATCGCCCAGGTCATGCAGCGCATGCGCCACCAGTTCTTTGCCGGTCCCGGTTTCGCCTTGCAAAAGAACGGGTACGGATGTGTCCGCAAGATCCAGCACCTCTTGCCGCAACGCCTCAATCCCGTCTGATTGCCCCAGCAGCACCCGGTCTAGCCCCGAAAGTTTGAACAACCGATCCCGAAGGCGCGCGTTGCTTTTGCGCATCCGGTTCTGCTCTGCCGCATGGGTCAGGGCAGTCAGTAAGCGCCTTGGTTCATAAGGTTTTTCAAGGAAACCATAGGCGCCATCCTGGATCGCCTGAACGGCCATCGGGATATCCCCATGAGCCGAGATCAATACAACTGGTGGTGCAATCTGGCGGTCGAGACTGGCCAGCAGTTCCAGCCCCGACATGCCCGGCATTCGCACATCCGACAGGATGGCATCCGGGGCGGCGCTGAGCAGATGGTCAGCGACTTGACCGGCGCGCGACAAGGCATCCACGATCCAGCCCGCGGCCTCAAGCAGCTCAACAAGCGATAGCCGCATGGATTTGTCATCATCGACGATCAGAACGCGATAGGGTTGTTGCTGGGTCATGTGTCTTCATCTTCGGGTTTTGGGGCCACCGGAAAGGTCACACGGAACACCGTGCCGCCGCCAGGCCTGTTTTCAGCAGTCATCGTCCCGTCGTGATCTTTGACAATGCTGGCGGAAATGGCCAGCCCCAGCCCCATTCCCCGCCCGCTTTCGCGCGTGGTCACAAACGGCTCTTGCAGTTCGGCCAGCGTTGCATCGCCAAGCCCGTGGCCATTGTCCTGAATGTCCAGCGTCACCTTGGTTTCGGACCTGGCGACCAAGATGGTCAGTTCAGGTGCGGGGGTTTCATCGGTTGCGTCGATGGCGTTTCGCAGGAGATTGGTGATCACTTGCTCGATCCGCAGCGCGATACCACGCACCAATACGGGTTGCTCCGGTAAGGACAATGAAACGGTGACGCCGGAACGTTCAATATTTGGCGCGACAAGGGCCAGCGCAGCATTCACGGATCTGCACAGATCAATGTCACCAAACGGCTCGGATTCCGAGCGTGAAAAGAACCGCAACTGGCGCGTTATTCCATCCATTCGGTCCACAAGACCGCCGATTTTCCGCGACAATTGTGCCTGATCACCTGACCCGATCTCGGCCGCCACCAGATGATTGCGCATTGCAGCGATGGGCTGCCCCAGCTCATGCGTGACCGAAGCGGAAAGCTGACCAAGTGCGGCCAGACGGCTTGCGCGTTCAAGCTCACCCTGCGTGCGTTTGAGGCGACGCTCGGCGGTTTTGCGGTCCTCGACCTCAACGGCAAGGCGCTCATTTGCCTGACGCAACTGCGCTTCTTCCTGTTCTGACCGTTCCAAAGCGGCACTGACCCGTCGGGCGCGTAGTATCTGGAACAGGACCAAGCCGGCCCCAACCACTAAGACGAACGAGGCTGTGACAAGCCAACTGCGCGCCACCGCCCGGTCATCGCTTGCAAAGTAATGTAGCGACCACCCATGTGGTAGGTCGTTGGCCGCCAGATGCAGGCGTTTTGCCCCTGAAATCCTCGCCTGATCCCCTGGCAATTCGCTCCAGTCCAGCGGATCAAGCGCCTGCCCGGGAAATTGCCGCGAGGCACGGATCCTTTCGCGTTGTGGCTCTGACAACGGGCTGAGAACGCGGTAGCGCCAGGCCGGATCCGAGGCCAGAAGGACAACGCCATCGTCATTGGCCAAAAGAACCTGCTCGCCCGAGTTTTTCCAGCTTTCTTCCAGGACCGAGAAATCGATCTTGATTGCAATCACACCAATAGGGTCAGATGATCCATCCTGCACCATATTGGCAATGAAATAACCCGGTAGCCCGGTGGTTGCGCCGATGGCGTAAAACCGGCCTTGCTCACCCTCGATGGCGCTTTGGAAATAAGGGCGAAAGGCATAGTTCTGACCGACAAAACTGCCGACATCCCGAAAGTTTGATGCAGAGATTGTGATCCCATCTGCATCCATCAGGTAAATCGCATCCAGGCCCGCTTGCTTGGCGAAATCCTCGAACCTTTGGTTCAGTGCGCCGGTGCCGTCCCCGGATGCCGTGGCTATGACAAAAGGATCCTGCGCCAATACATATGTCAGGTGAGAGAACCGTTCGAGTTCTGCTGTTACCGAGCTTTGATAGAGCGACAAACGGCCCTGCACCTTGGACAGCTCCTCGGACAGGAAATATTGATAGGAGGCCAGATACAGCCCCACGCTGGCCAACGCGGCCACGACCAAAACAACAATGTAAGATGATGATCGCATTAACGGCCCACACGCTGCGCTTTCATTTCAGCACAGGGGGATTTCGCCGTCCATCCCAAGATTGTCCTACCGCTAGGCGGTCTGAGATTGGCATTTGCCCACGCGTTTAACCGGCCACAGGGCGATCAGCCCTGCCATGTCAGGCCGGCATCCGACAAATGCCGCTGAACCCGGCCCGGATAGTCCGAGACGATGGCGTCGACATGCAGATTGATCATGTGGGCAATATCTTCGGGCTCGTTCACCGTCCAGACGGCGATGCAAAGGCCCAGTTCTCTGGCCAGTGCCACGTTTTCTTCCGTGACATCGAGGTAATACGGGCACCAGAGTTTGCCGCCCGCCTCTTTGACCAATGTCGGGATCTCATCGCGTCGACCGCGGAAATCCGGGCAGATCGCTTTTGAGGAATCCTCGCCCACATCATCCGCATTTTCCGGCATCTGCGTCAGATAAGACGCTGGTATGTCGGGGGCCTGTCGCTGGCATTCTTCCAGCAAGGACCAGTCAAAACTGTGCATCAGGACGCGCGCGGTCAAATCGGTTTCGCGCACGTCTTGCAAAACACGCTGCACAAAATTTTCTCGGTACGCTGCATTCAGTGCCATATCCGGGTCGGATTTTAGTTCCAGCATCAAACCTGCATCGGGATGCTGGGCCCGATTGATCAATTCGAGCAGGTCGCGCAGTTTGGGCACCCGCACCCCGTCCAGCTGGGCCTGATCCGGAAACCGTTTCCCATAAGCCGATTGCCCGTCCAATCGCCCCACATCGAACTGTTGAAGCTGTGCAAAGCTCAGTTCTGAGACTTTGGGCTCTTGCGTCAGAAACTGGCCCTTTTCATCCCGGAACGAGGGCGCGTGAACGCGGTGGTTATGTGTGATAACAGGCACTTCGTCGGCTGAAAGCACCACATCAAATTCGATCAACGGAACGCCGATATTCAGCGAAAATTCGAACCCGACCATGCTGTTTTCCGGCAGCACACCCCGAGCACCCCGGTGACCCACGACACGGATCAGTTTGTCACCGCCGCGAAAAGCTTCGACCTGAGGATACATTAACCACGCTCCAACCTGTTACCAGTATTGGGGTCAAACAGGTGTAGGTTCTCGGTTGCAACCGAAAAGCGCATATTTGGGTGTTTGTGTTCCACGGGGTGTACGCCTGGCAGGCTGACTGTGATTGCATCCGTCGTTTGGGTCAGATGTCCATGCAACAACGTGTTGGCGCCCAGCGGCTCGGCCATCTGAATGGCAACCTCCAAGGGGCCGTTGTCGTCCAAAACCAGATGTTCGGGGCGTATCCCCAGCTTGACCGGCATATCAGCGCCCGTCGCAAAGCCAATTTGCACATCGCCCAGTTTGATGGCTCCGTTTTCGCACCGCGCGTCAAAGATGTTCATCGCCGGGCTGCCAATGAACTGCGCGGCGAACAGGGTTCGCGGGGTCTCGTACACTTCAAGCGGCGTGCCGATCTGTTCGGCGATGCCGCCATTCATCACGATCATCCGGTCTGCCATGGTCATGGCCTCGACCTGATCGTGCGTCACATAAAGCGAGGTGATGCCCAGCTTTTCCTGCAACTCGCGGATCTCCAACCGCATCTGAACGCGCAGTTTGGCATCCAGGTTCGACAGAGGCTCGTCAAACAGAAACACGGCCGGTTCCCGAACAATCGCCCGGCCCATCGCAACACGCTGACGCTGACCGCCCGACAGTTGCCGGGGCTTGCGATCCAACAAGGGTTCTAGCTGCAGCAGCTTGGCGGCTTCGGTGACTTTGCGGTCAATCTCGGGTTTGGGAAGGCCCGCGATCTTCAGCCCGTACCCCATGTTCTGGCGCACCGACATATGCGGATAAAGCGCATAGTTCTGAAACACCATCGCGATATCGCGATCCATCGGTTCCTTGTCATTTGCCCGCTCGTCACCGATGCGAATTTCGCCTGCGGTCACCGTCTCCAGCCCGGCCACCATGCGCAACAGGGTCGATTTCCCGCATCCCGAAGGGCCGACGATCACGATAAACTCGCCATCTTCGATGTTGATGTCGATGCCATGAATGACGTCCGTAGGGCCAAAGCTTTTCTTGACGTTCTCTAGAGTTACAGTTGCCATTTCTTATTTCTCGCTATCGACAAGACCACGGACAAAAAGCTTTTGCATCGACACCACGACAATGACAGGCGGGATCATCGCCAGGATCGACGTCGCCATGATCGTGGGCCAATGGGCAAAATCGTCGCCTGACGGGAACATCTGTTTGATGCCCATGACGATGGTGTTCATCTCCGGGTCGGTGGTGATCAGCAACGGCCAGAGGTATTGGTTCCAGCCATAGATAAACAGGATAACAAAAAGTGCTGCAATGTTGGTGCGACTCATGGGCACCACGATATCAATGAAGAACCGCATCGGGCGGGCGCCATCGACCCGCGCAGCCTCGGCCAGTTCATCGGGAATGGTCAGAAAGAACTGACGGAACAGGAAGGTTGCCGTGGCCGAGGCGATCAGCGGCAGGATCAGCCCGGAATAGCTGTTGAGCATCCCGAACCCTGCGACCACCTCGAATGTTGGAACGATGCGCACTTCGACCGGCAGCATTAGGGTGATGAAGATCATCCAGAAGAATGTCTGACGCCCGGGAAAGCGGAAATAGACGATCGCAAAGGCCGACAGCAGCGAAATGATGATCTTGCCCACGGCAATGCCGATGGCCATGACCAGGCTGTTGAACAGCATCGTGGCAACCGGCACGTTCACGCCGGAAAACAGCGCCGCCTTGTAGTTCACCCAGAACTGGTCCCCAGGCACCACCGGCATTGGCGGCGAGACAATGTCGGCCTGCGTGACGGTCGAGGCGACAAAAGCCAGCCAGATCGGAAAAAAGATGATCACGACGCCAAGGATCATCATTGCATGGGTCAACCAGATCCCAGCGCCGCGTTTCTCGACCATACCGTGTTGTTGGGCCGCCATCAGTAATGCACCCTCTTTTCCACGTATTTGAACTGAATGACCGTCAGCAAACCGACGACGACCAGCAAGATGACCGACTGGGCCGAGGACGATCCCAGATCCTGTCCGACAAAGCCGTCGGAAAAGACCTTGTAGACCAGAATGGTTGTCGCTTGCTGAGGCCCGCCTCCGGTGATCGTGTGGATCACGCCGAAGGTTTCAAAGAAGGCATAGACCACGTTGACCACCAGCAGGAAGAACGCGGTTGGTGACAACAGCGGCAGCACGATGGTGAAGAACCGGCGCCAGAACCGTGCGCCATCGATGGCTGCGGCCTCGATCACCGAACGTGGGACCGATTGCAAAGCGGCAAAGAAGAACAGGAAGTTATAGCTGATCCTCCCCCAGGCCGACGCGACAACCACAAGGCCCATTGCTTCGGTATCGTTCAAGACGTGGTTCCAGTCATAACCCAACTGGCCCAGATACCACGACACCACGCCGACGCGCGTGTTGAACATGAACAGCCACAAGACACCGGCCACCGCCGGAGCAACGGCATAGGGCCAGATCAGCATGGTCCGGTAAACGCCCGATCCTTTGATCAATCGGTCGGCAATCACCGCCAGAAACAGCGCTGGGATCATCGAACACAAGGTGACAAGCGTGGAAAAAATCGCGGTCGTCAGGAACGAGGCACGATAGAACTTGTCGCTCAGCAGAAACTCAAAGTTGCCCAGCCCCACGAATTGGGACGACAGCCCAAACGGGTCGGGAATAAACAGCGATTGCCAGACGGCCTGCCCTGCGGGGTAGAAGAAGAAAACGGCAGAGATCAGCACCTGAGGCGCAATCAGCGCAAGCGGCAGGAGCCAACCGCGAAAAGTGACGCGTTTTTCCATCTTGTTATTCCACCCGGAATGAGAATGCGGGCCCCCAACAGGGCCCGCATCGGGTTAAAGATTATTGATTTGCGGATTCAAAGCGGCGCAGCAGGGCGTCGCCGCGTTCCTTGGCGCTGTCCATTGCTTCTTGCGCGGTTTTCTCACCGGACCAAATCGCCTCAAGCTCTTCATCGATGATGCCGCGGATCTGGTCGAAAGACCCAAGGCGCAGACCTTTCGAATTGGCGGTCGGCTCTTTCGCGGTCATCTGGATGACAGCGATATCGGTGCCCGGGTTCTGTTCATAGAAACCAGCCGTGCGGGTGGCATCTCCTGCCTCTGCCGTGATCGGCAGGTACCCGGTGTTCTGGTGCCAAGAGGCCTGCACGTCCGACGAAGACAGGAAGCTCAGGAATTCACCCACGCCTTTGTATTCATCCGCTTCGTGACCATCCATGACCCACAGGGATGCGCCGCCGATGATGGTGTTCTGCGGCTCGCTGATCACGCCTTCCCAGTAAGGCAGCGGGCGGACGTCAAAGTCGAACTCAGCCTCGGAACTGATCCCGGCATACCCCGCCGAGCTTTCGGTGAACAGGGCGCATTCGCCGGCACGGAAATTTGCACCGCCTTCGTTGCGGCGACCGGTATAGATGAACTTGCCATCTTTGGCCCAGTCACCCATCGCGCTCAGGTGCGCGACCTGGGTCGGGCCGTTCAGCATCAGCTCGGTATCGAGACCAGCAAAGCCGTTATCCTTCGAGGCAAATGGTACGTCGTGATAGGCCGACAGGTTCTCCAGATGGATCCAGCTTTGCCATGCGGTAACCAGCGGACAGTCTTCGCCACCGGCTTTCAATTGATCCAGAACCGCACCCACGTTTTCCCAGGTGGACAGGTCGGTGTCGGGATCAACGCCGGCCGCCTCAAACGCGTCACGGTTGACCCAAAGAACCGGGGTCGACGAGTTGAACGGAAGCGACAGCATGTCACCATCGGTGGTGGTGTAGTACCCTTTGACCGCGCCGATATAGGCGTCCGGGTCGAAGGATGCACCGCTTTCGGCCATCACTTCGTACACCGGTTTAATCGCGCCTTCAGCGGACATCATGGTCGCGGTGCCAACTTCAAAGACCATCAGAATGTGGGGCTGTTCGCCTGCACGGAAGGCCGCAATGCCTGCGTTCAGGGTTTCCGAATAATTGCCTTTGTGGTTTTCGACCACGACATATTCATCCTGGCTGGCGTTGAATTCTTCGACTTGAGCTTTGACCAAGTCACCCAGACGGCCAGTAAAGGCGTGCCAGAACTGTACTTCGGTTTGCGCCATGGCCACCGCGGGGGTCAGGGCGGTTGTTACGGCAAGAGCGCCGAGCAGATTCTTTCTCATGTTTCCTCCCATGCATCGGGTTTGATGCTTCGTTGAGTACCGGTCGCAACGCGTAGTCGGCACACATGACGATTTTGCGACGGTAACGTTACAGAAATATAATTCAAGGCAAATTTTTTGACAAAAAACATAACACAACATTATATCGATGAGAAATCGAACCAAAGGATCAGGAAGGCAGCGATGAGCCAAGTCTTACGAATTCGACAGTTGGAGGCTTTGCTGGCCGTGACCAATAATGGCTCGATCACAGCGGCCGCTGCGGATCTGGGTGTCAGTCAGCCCGCGGTCAGCCGGTTGCTATCCGATTTGGAAAAAGCGCTTGGGTTTCAGTTGTTTGATCGCCGCGAAGGTCGACTGCAACCCACGCAGGAGGTTCGGTATCTGCAGCCCAGTGTCGAGCGTGTACTGGAGCTTATGAAGCAAATCACCGATGTCAGTCAGGACATTACGCAGCGCAAAGCAGGGCATATCCGTGTGGCCTGCCTGCCGGGATTTGCCACCAGCCATTTGCCTGGCGTGGTTGCCGGTTTTCTGACCGACCGGCCCGGCGTGACCATGACGATCGAGCCCGACAGACCCGAACGTATTCTGGAATGGATGATCGGCGAGCAATATGATTTTGGAATCACCGACGGGTTCAACGGCCATCCTGCGGTGGAAAGCACCCATATCGACCTGCGCACCGTATGCGTCTTTCCCGCTGGGCACGAACTTGAAAATGCCGCACAGATCAGACCTGCCGATCTGGCGCATCAGAAAATCATCCACACGCGCAGGGACAGTGATTTTTTCCTGCGCCTCTCCAAAGCGTTCCAAACTGCGAAAGTTCCCCTGAACTCGCATGTTGAGGTTCGACAGTTTACGGCGGCCTGCGAGTTGGTGATCAAAGGTGTCGGCGTATCGATCGTGAGCGAGCTGGATGCCGTGCAATACACAAACCAGGGATTGGAGTTCCGGCCCTTCAAACCCGCGTTGCCCCACAGGTTGTCATTGGTGCGACCGATTTTGAAGCAACCGTCGCTGGTGACCCTGGAATTCATCGAACAATTCAGCGACAGCCTCGCGCCGTTCCGAGTTGATGCGGGTCGCAAGTAGTGTCCAGATGGAATTTCACTCGGAAAGCGCGATCACCGGTCCGGATACACAGGCTCCGCAATCAGCATCGCTGGCGTCAGGTCATGACATCTGGGGCATCTCGTCCTGTGCGGCTTTGCAGATCGGTCAGTTCCAACACGGCGTCGCGCACTGCACCTAGGGCCTCTTGAGTGTCCAGTGAAATATTGCCGTTGGCGGGTTCGTAGCGTTCCAGGTAAATCCGCAAGGTCGCTCCCTCGGTTCCCGTCCCGGACAGGCGCAGAACAGCGCGTGCGTCCCCTTCAAAGAAAAGTCTCAGGCCTTGTTTCTGACTGACAGAGCCATCGACAGGGTCGTGATAGGCGAACTGGTCACATTTGGTTAGCGTTATCCCGGCGGCTTTGGTGCCTGGTAACACGGCAAGCTTGCTCTCAAGGTCTGATATCAGCGCATTTGCGACGTCTGGCGCGATCGCCTCATAGTCATGCCGAGAATAGTAGTGGCGTCCGAAACGGGCCCAGTGCTTGGCCATGACCTGCTCAACAGACAATCGCCGTTCCGCCAGAATATTCAGCCATAAAAGAACCGCCCAAAGCCCGTCCTTCTCTCGCACATGATCCGATCCGGTGCCTGCGCTTTCTTCGCCGCAGATCGTGACACGGCCATTGTCCAGCAGGTTGCCAAAAAACTTCCAACCCGTGGGCGTTTCAAAGCAATCGACCCCCAAAGCCATTGCCACGTGATCGGCGGCGCGGCTGGTTGGCATCGAGCGCGCGATACCCGCCAGCCCAGAGGAATACCCCGGCGCCAGATGCATATTGGCCGCCAGAACAGCCAGACTGTCGGATGGCGTAACATAGATCCCCTTGCCCAGGATCATGTTCCGGTCACCATCACCATCGCTCGCTGCGGCGAAATCCGGCCCGTCATCTGACATGGCCAGATCGACCAAGGGCCTGGCCCAAATCGGGTTGGGATCAGGGTGGCCCTCGCCAAAATCTTCGGATGGGGTGCCATTCAACACCGATCCCTCTGGTGCGCCCAGAAGGTTTTTGAGAATATACGTCGCATAGGGGCCGGTTACCGCGTGCATCGCATCAAATCGGATTTGGAATCCTTCTGCGATCAAGGCTTTGATCTTGGTAAAGTCGAACAGCTGCCCCATCAATGCCGCGTAATCCGCAACAGGGTCGACAACCCGTATGTCCATCTCACCCATCTGCTGAGACCCTACCGCTGAAAGATCGATGTCAGGCGCATCCAGAGTTTTGTAAGAACCCAGGGTTCGGGTTTGCTCGAAAATCGCGTCCGTAACGGCTTCGGGCGCGGGGCCGCCGTTTGCGACGTTGAATTTCAAGCCAAAATCCGCGTCGATCCCGCCGGGATTGTGGCTGGCGGACAAGATCAACCCGCCATCGGTCTGGTTTGAACGGATCAGGTGCGAGGCGGCAGGCGTCGAAAGCAAACCGTTCTGACCTACAATCACTTGCCGCGCCCCATTGGCGGCGGCCATGCGAAGGATCGTTTGTATGGCAGGGCGGTTAAAATACCGACCGTCCCCACCGACGACAAAACGCTTGCCTTGCGCGCCGCCTATCCCGTTGAAGATGGATTGCACAAAGGCTTCCAGATATCCCGGTTGCATGAACACTCGCGTCTTTTTACGCAGACCCGACGTGCCTGGTTTTTGCCCCTCAAACGGGGTGCAGATGAGTTCGGAAATCGTCATGGCCTTCTCTGAGCGCTAGGTATTTTGCCGGTCATGTGTACCTCTGCCGCACCGCTGCGCAACCCAATACAACATGTTGTGACGCCCGAGCGTCCGGTTTCGCGAACCAACCCGAATATCTTGCCCCCGACCTTGTTCGGTTCGATCAAACTATGCAACAATTCCGAAAATTCGAACAAAACCGAGCATGAGGTCGCTGTAAATGGACCAAGGAGAGCGCGTCACAAGCGGAATGCGCCAGGCAGAGATCCTGAAGATCACGCGCGAGCGCGGCAAGGTCCATGTTGACGATCTGTCCCGGCAGTTCGAGGTCACGGTGCACACCATTCGCAGAGATCTGGCCGAGCTCAGCCGCGCAGGTCATGTCGAAAGGGTTCATGGCGGTGCGATCATCGCCAATGAGTTGACCAATCTCGACTACATGCGGCGCCAAAAGCAAAATGCGGAAGGCAAGACAAAAATTGCCAAAGCCTGTGCCGCTGCCATCCCCAACAATGTGGCCGTGTTCATCAATATCGGTACGACCACCGAAGCAGTCGCACGCGAATTGATGGATCATAGTGGCCTGATGGTTGTTACCAACAGCCTGAACACCGCAAATATCCTGGCAGGCAATCCGAATATCGACATCATCGTCGCCGGGGGGTCCTTGCGGCGAACCGACGGCGGTCTGCTTGGGAACCTCACGACGCAAGTGGTGGATTTCTTCAAGTTCGACTATGCGGTTATCAGTTGCGCCGGGATCGACGGCGACGGAGAGTTGCTGGATTTCGACCTGCAAGAGGTCGCGGCCACGCAGGCAATCATCGCCAGATCCCGGTCGACCTTTGTGGTTGCCGACCACTCCAAGATCATGCGCACGGCACCCGGTCGGATTGGCTCGGTTCAGGATATTGACGCACTGTTCACAGACGCCGACATTCCTGAAGATCTTTTGGCGAAATGGCCCAACTCCGAATTTTCGATCAATGTCGCCTAGCTTGTGTTTCGGGTGGGCCATCTGCAGCAGTCGATGACCCCGATGAACCGAATTGCGACAGCTGCTAAAACATCCTGAGAGCGCACGGCGTGGACGTCATCGCAGCTTAGGCTGATGCCCCGTCAATCAATCGCAGGCAGCAGTGACGATCATCTCGACCTTGAGGGCATCACGGGCCAGCTTTGCCTCGCCACAGGCGCGTGCAGGCGCGTGACCTTCAGGAACCCAAGCGTCCCAGACCGCGTTCATTTCGGCAAAATCGGCCATATCCGCCAGCCAGATCACGCATTGCAGCACGCGTGTCTTGTCGCTCCCGGCCTTGGTTAGCAAATCTTCGACCTTGGTCAGAATATCACGCGTCTGATCTGCGACCGTCGCCGCATCCGAGGTCTGACCACACAGATAGGCTGTCCCGTTATGCTTGACGATCTTGCTCATGCGTTGGCCGGTTTCTATGCGGGTGATGGTCATATCTGTTTTCCTGTTGTCGAAATCTGTGCTCACGCCGCCAATACCAGGGGCCGGTGGGTCGAGACGGCTTTACCCGCCCGCATACAGATCGTCTAGCCGGATGCCGCTTTTGTTGATGGAATTGCGCGGGGTGATCAGGCTCGACCCTCACGAGGGCCCGGTTTCGTCCAATTTTCGCTTCTCTAGCAAATGAAGCGCCCCGAAGGTGACCAATGCCCCGGACATCAGGTAAAGCCCCGCCGCCCAAAGGCCGAAAGCTGCCGTCAGCCCGATACCCACCAAAGGCGCGAAAGCCGCGCCGATGATCCAGGACAGGTTGGTCGCCATGGCCGATCCGGAATAGCGGTATTTCTTGGGAAACCGTTTGGGAACGATGCCACCGGCTTGACCGTAGGCAAGGCCCAGGATCGTGAAGCCAAGCAGGATGTAAGCGTAGGGGAAATGGGCCAGCGTCCCGATCATGAGGCTGAGCAGCACGATCAGGACAGAACTGACCCGAATGACGGCTCGGCGGTTATATTTGTCGGCCAGAATCCCGGAAAGAATAACGGCCAAGATCGCCAAAGCGCCACCAAAGAGTTGAACCGTCAAAACTTCGTTGATCTCGAACCGCTCATAAATGGCCGCGAATGCAAGCGGAAACACTGTGACCATGTGAAACAAAGCATAGCTTGCCAAAGGCAGGCAGGCGGACAGAAATATCGTTTTGCCCTCGTTCCGAACCAGTTCGGGAAGGGGCGCGGATTTCAGCACCTCTGGGTCAACACCCAGATCAGAGTTCAATAGCCGCACCCGAGCATAAAGCGACACGACATTGACCGCCATGACCGCAAAGAACGCAAAGCGCCAGCCCCACCGGATGAATTCCTCCGGAGTCAGAAACCCGTGCAGCACGTAGAATATCGATGCCGCTACCACAAAACCGATCGGTCCGCCCAGTTGCGGAACCATGGCATACAGACCCTTGCGGTGTTCCGGGGCCACGTTTTGCAATTGCAGGGTCAGCCCGTCCCAGGCACCGCCCAGACCAAGGCCTTGCAGGATACGCAGTACCGCCAGCAGCACCGGCGCAAACCAGCCAATTTTTTCGTACCCCGGCAGCAATCCGATGGCGACGGTTGCCGTTCCCAGCAGCAGCAAGGCCAGAGAAACCTTGCCAACCCGGCCAATTTTATATTGCAACGTCCGCCCCGCCAGACTGGCAATCGGGCGCGCCAAAAACGCCAGCGAGAAGATCGCAAATGACGCCAATGTCCCGCCGAGCGGATCCAGCATTGGGAAAAACAATTGAGGAAAAACCAGCGCGGACGCGATGGCATAGACAAAAAAGCCAAAGAAATCAGTTACCCGCGCCATGATGACAGTGGTGATCACCTCATCAATCGTGGCCGTGTATCGTTGTGTGCCATCGACACCGGACATGCTATACTCCTGTCTGGACCCGGTCTTTCCGGAGCGTCACGCCAAAGGTATGTTCTAGGGTCACTATTTGTCACATTGCAGCACGGCTGAAATAGTAGCACAAGGCCCCTGCAAGCAGAGGTACGCAAAATGTCTCGCCAGCTTAGCAGGTCCTCAGACGAAAAACGATCCAAGGTTCGCAAGATTATGGCGCGTGCGTTTTATGTATTGGCCTTGCCACTGCTGGCCCTTTCCGGCTGTGATTTGGTCGTTCTCAACCCTTCGGGCGATGTTGCTTCCCAGCAGGCCGACTTGATCCTGTATTCCACGATCCTGATGCTGATCATCATCGTTCCGGTGATGGCACTGACGGTATTTTTCGCGTGGAAGTACCGGGAATCCAACAAAAAGGCCACATATGAGCCGGATTGGGATCACTCGACCAGCCTTGAGATTATCATCTGGTCGGTTCCTCTGGCGATCATCATTTGTCTTGCTGGGCTGACCTTTGTGGCCACACACCGACTGGACCCTTACCAACCCCTGACCCGGCTGTCCGATGGCCTGCCTGTCGAGCCGGGGGTCGAGCCGATGGTGATCCAGGTCTCGGCGATGGATTGGAAGTGGCTGTTCATCTACCCCGAACAGGGCATTGCCACCGTGAATGAGGTGGCGGCGGTGGTGGACCGGCCCATCAAGTTCGAGATTACCTCGACCACGGTGATGAATTCCTTCTTCGTCCCGGCGCTGGCCGGGCAGATATATGCCATGTCCGGCATGCAGACCGAGTTGAACGCCGTCATCAACAAACCCGGTATCTACAAGGGCTTCTCGGCCAATTACAGCGGCGAGGGGTTTTCGCAGATGCATTTCAAATTCCACGGCAAGGATCAGGCGGATTTCGACGCGTGGGTCGAACAGGTGCGCGCGCAAGGCACCGTTCTGGATCGCGAAGCCGCGGCACATTTGAACCAGCCCAGCATTTCGCACCCGATCACCTATTACAACGCGGTCGAAGACGGTCTGTGGGACAAGATCGTCAATCTGTGCATCCAGGATGACGCGCTGTGCCGGAACGATATGATGATGGTCGATGCGCTTGGCGGAGGTGGTCTTGAGGGACTGTTCAACCGCGAGATGTTTCGCGGCATCTGCTCGGCCGACGACCCCGGCGCGCTGATGGCGATGATCCGGCCCGAGCTTCGAATCCATAAAGATGAAATCGTGACTGCGATGACGCTGGTTCCTCCAGCAGCCGCAAATTGACCCGAAACGCACCAAAACACGAAAGATAACGCAATGTCGCTATCTCATGCAGCAACGGACGGCCATGCAACCCTGTCAACTGTGGACCCGTTTTGGGGCAAGCTGTCCTGGAATATCTTTCCCTTCTATGAGCCGATCGTTCTAGGCACCTTTATCGGTGTTGCCATCCTGGGCCTCGCTGTTGTTGGAGCGCTGACTTATTACCGGCTGTGGGGGTATCTGTGGAAGGAGTGGTTCACCAGCATCGACCACAAGAAGATCGGGATCATGTACATGGTCCTCGGGTTGATCATGCTGCTTCGGGGCTTTGCCGACGCGCTATTGATGCGGGGCCACCAGGCCATCGCGGCCAGCGGGGGTGAGGGGTATCTGAACGCGCATCACTATGATCAGATCTTCACCGCGCATGGCGTGATCATGATCTTTTTCGTGGCTATGCCCTTTGTCACGGGCTTCATGAACTATGTCATGCCGTTGCAGATCGGCGCGCGGGACGTGGCATTTCCGTTCCTCAACAACCTTAGCTTCTGGCTGACCGTTTCGGGCGCGGTCCTGATCATGCTGTCGCTGTTTGTGGGAGAGTTCTCGACAGCAGGTTGGCTGGCCTATGCCCCGTTCTCGGGCCTCGAATACAGCCCAAGCGTGGGGATGGACTATTACCTCTGGTCTTTGAATATCGCGGGTATCGGCACGACCCTTTCGGGGATCAACCTTGTGGTGACCATCGTCAAGATGCGCGCGCCGGGTATGACGATGATGAAAATGCCGGTGTTTGTGTGGACGACTCTGTGCACCAATATCCTGATCGTCGCGACCTTTCCGGTGCTGGCAGCCACCTTGGCGCTGTTGACGGCGGACCGGTATCTGGGCACCCATTTCTTTACCAACGATCTGGGCGGCAATCCGATGATGTATGTGAACCTCATCTGGATCTGGGGCCACCCCGAGGTTTACATCCTGATCCTGCCGATCTTTGGCATCTTTTCCGAGATCGTGCCCACCTTTACCGGCAAGCGCCTGTTTGGCTACACCTCGATGGTCTATGCGACCTGCGTGATCATGGTGCTCAGCTATATCGTCTGGCTGCACCATTTCTTCACCATGGGGGCCGGAGCCAACGTAAACGCCTTTTTTGGCATCACCACGATGATCATCTCGATTCCGACAGGGGCCAAGATCTTCAACTGGCTGTTCACCATGTACAAAGGGCGCATCCGGTTCGAGACACCGATGCTGTGGGTCATGGGCTTTATGCTCACTTTCGTGATCGGCGGCATGACCGGGGTGCTTCTGGCGGTGCCGCCTGCGGATTACGTGCTGCACAATTCGCTGTTCCTGATTGCGCATTTCCACAACGTGATCATCGGTGGCGTGGTGTTCGGTATCTTTGCAGGCATCATCTATTGGTGGCCCAAGGCGTTCGGTTTCCGGCTCGAGCCGTTCTGGGGCAAGGTCAGTTTCTGGTGTTGGCTGATCGGGTTCTACCTGGCCTTTATGCCGCTTTATGCGCTGGGTCTGATGGGCGTGACCCGCCGCCTCAGCCAGTTTGAAGACACGTTCTACTCGATCTACTTCATCGTGGCTCTGGTTGGGGCCCTGATTGTGGCCGCCGGGATCGGTGCCTTCATCGTGCAGATTGTCGTTTCCATTCTCAGACGTGATGAGTTGCGCGATACGACAGGCGATCCCTGGAACGGGCGGACACTGGAATGGTCCACCTCGTCCCCCCCGCCCTACTACAACTTTGCCTTCACACCGCGCGTACATGAGTTGGACGCTTTCACCCAAATGAAACGCGAAGGTTTTGTTCGCCCAACAGACGGCTATGTGCCGATCCACATGCCGCGTTACACCGCCACCGGGATTGTGATGGCGGGTTTGCTGACCATCATGGGATTTGCACTGATCTGGTATGTTTGGTGGCTGGCAGCGCTTAGCTTTGCTGCGACGCTGCTCTACGGCATTGGTCACACATTCAACTATGACCGCGACTATTTTGTCCCGGCAGATGAAGTGCGCTCGATTGAAAACCAGCGCACACAACAGCTGGCGGGGGCCGCGGAATAATGAGCGATAGCACAAGCGAAACGCCGAAAGAGTTCTATGTGATCGAAGATCCCCACCATGGGGACGAACATCATGAAACCGGAACCATGCTTGGCTTCTGGATCTACCTGATGAGCGATTGCCTGATCTTTGGCATCCTCTTTGCGACCTATGCCGTTTTGGGCCAGAACTATGCCGCCGGACCCGCGCCAGTGGATCTGTTCGAGATCGAGATGATCCTGGTGGCAACTTTTGCGTTGCTATTTTCCTCGATCACATACGGGTTCGCAGTGCTGCGGATGGATATGGACGATCTGCGCGGGACGGTCCTGTGGCTTATCGTGACCGGCCTTTTCGGTGCCGCATTTCTGTTCCTGGAGTTTCAGGAGTTCTCGCACCTCATCCATATCGGCGCCACTCCACAAGCGAGCGCCTTCCTGTCTTCGTTCTTCGTGCTGGTCGGCACGCATGGGTTGCATGTTTTGGGCGGAAGTATCTGGCTAATTGTCCTTTTGCTCCAACTGGGGCAGCGCGGGCTGACCCATGAAAACAAGTGCCGCGTGATGTGTCTGTCTTTGTTCTGGCACTTCCTCGATCTGATCTGGATCGGCGTCTTTTCATTGGTTTACCTGACCGGAGTGCTGCTATGAGCGAGCAAGCAAAAAGTCGCCACGGGACCTTCAAATCATACATGATCGGATTTTTGCTGTCGGTGGTTTTGACCCTGATCCCCTTCTGGATCGTATTGGGAGATGTCACAGACAGCACAGGCTGGGCGGTGGCGATCATTTTCACGCTCGGGGCCACGCAGATGGTGGTCCACATCCACTATTTTCTGCACGTGTCACTCAAGGTTGAGGCCGGCTGGCAGGCGATGTCTCTGGGTCTGACGATTTTGTTGCTGGTGATCGTAATGGCCGGTTCAATCTGGGTCATGTTCAATCTGGATGAAAACATGATGCCCGCACACGAGCAGATCGAAAGGGTACGCAACCTACCATGAGTGGTCCCGCCTCAACAGGTCGGCCACGTTGGTTTACAGCCCTGCTATTGGCGATGTCTGTTGTTCTGATGGTGGTGTTTGTCTTGCTTGGAAACTGGCAGATCAGGCGACTGGCCTGGAAGCAGGAGCTGATCGCCGCGGTTGACGCGCGCGCATTTAGGGAGCCTGTCGAAATACCTGCCCAATTCGATCCCGCCCTGCATTCGTATCTGCGGGTGACAGTCGAGAGTTCATTTCTGGACCAACCCGAGGTGCTGGTGAAGGCTGTTACCGAGCTCGGCCCGGGTTTCTGGGTCATGTCCCCGGTGCAGACCCAGAGAGGGGTACTCTGGGTTAACCGGGGTTTCGTGCCTTCGGCCACGACCAAGTGGGCGGAACCTCAGACGCCCCTGACCGGCCTGCTCCGTCCTATGGAGGAAGGTGGTACACTGCTGGAACGCAACGATCCCGCCAATGCGCGCTGGGTGGCGCGTGACACGGTCGCGATGTCACAAACATTTGGCCTAGGTGCAACATTACCGTATTTTCTGGATGCCGATCACGTGGGCGCTCGGAATGTTTGGCCACGTGGCGGAATGACGGTTATCCGGTTCCGTAATTCTCATCTCATCTACGCGCTGACCTGGTACGCCATGGCCGTGTTGCTTGCGATTGCGCTTGTCTATGTTCTCAGGCTCAATCAATCTTCAACAAGTTAACAAAGCAACTACTTGACAGGCGCACCTTTTATTACTACACATGTTAATGAACGGAGGGGACCCATGCCACATTTCCACGTCGAGTATTCCGGCAATCTGGAGGACAGGATCGACATGGATGGCCTGTGCGAGTGCATCCGAGCCAACGCGGCGAAGATCGATACGTTTCCGATGCCCGGTATTCGCGTGCGCGCCACGCGGGTCGATCACTATGCCATTGCCGACGGCAACCCGGCGCATGGGTTCATTGATATTTCGATCCGGCTGCGCGCTGGTCGCCCCGAGGACGTCAAAAAAGATGCCACCCAGCGTATCTTTGAGGCGGTTAAGGCCTATTTGGCACCTGCCTTCGAACAGTATTCCATCGCGCTCTCGCTTGAGATGCGCGACATCGACCCAGAGCTTTCGCCCAAGACCGGCACCATCCGCGATCACTTGGCGACCACGCAGGAGACCTGACCCATGAGCGTTTTGGACACAAATATCGAGAAACTGGCGGGCTTTCTGGCGCGGTTCAAGGACACCGGTATCAAGAACCGCATTGCGGGGCAGGACCGGGATGGTGGTGCTGGTGTCTTTCAATCGACCTCGCCCGTAGATAAATCTGTAATCTGCGACGTGGCGCATGGCACCGCCGAAGATATCGACGCCGCGGCCAAAGCAGCCCACGCGGCCTTTGCCGACTGGCGCGACATGCCCGCCACTCAGCGTCGTCGCATCCTGCTGAACGTGGCCGACGCGATTGAGGCGCGGGCTGAGGAAATCGCACTGTGCGAATGCTGGGATACGGGCCAGACCCTGCGGTTCATGTCCAAGGCGGCGTTGCGCGGGGCCGAGAACTTTCGCTATTTCGCCGATCAGGTGGTGCAGGCACGCGATGGTCAGCACCTGAAATCGCCGACCCTGATGAACGTCACCACCCGCGTGCCAATCGGCCCTGTGGGCGTGATCACGCCCTGGAACACGCCGTTCATGCTGTCGACCTGGAAGATCGCACCGGCACTGGCCGCAGGCTGCACCGTGGTTCACAAACCGGCAGAAGACAGCCCGTTATCCGCCCGCCTGCTGGTCGAGATCGCCGAAGAGGCCGGTCTGCCCAAGGGGGTGCTGAACACTGTCAACGGCTTTGGCCCCGATGCGGGCAAGGCGCTGACCGAACACCCCTTGATCAAGGCCATCGCCTTTGTCGGCGAAAGCCGCACGGGCAGCATTATCACCAAACAAGGGGCCGATACGCTCAAGCGGATGCATCTGGAGCTGGGCGGCAAAAACCCGGTCATCGTGTTCGAGGACGCTGATCTGGACAGGGCGCTGGATGCGGTGATCTTCATGATCTATTCGATCAATGGCGAGCGCTGCACCTCGTCCTCGCGCCTGCTGGTGCAAGACAGCATCAAGGAAGAGTTCGAAGCCAGGCTGGTCGAACGCGTGAACAAAATCAAGGTCGGCCATCCGCTGGACCCCGCGACCGAAATCGGCCCGTTGGTGACGGAAGAGCATTACAACAAGGTCACCTCCTATTTCGACATCGCCAAAGAGGACGGTGCCACGATTGCCGCCGGTGGCGTCAAGCTGGGCGACGAAGGGTTTTTCATCCGCCCGACCCTGTTCACCAATGCCAGCAACCAGATGCGCATCGCGCGCGAAGAGATCTTTGGCCCCGTCCTGACCTCGATCTCGTTCTCGACCGAGGATGAGGCGTTGCAGATTGCCAATGACACGCCCTATGGTCTGACCGGCTATGTCTGGACCAATGACCTGACCCGCGCGCTGCGGTTCACAGATCGGCTTGAGGCCGGGATGATCTGGGTGAACTCGGAAAACGTCCGCCACCTGCCGACACCCTTTGGCGGGGTCAAGGCATCCGGCATTGGCCGTGATGGCGGCGATTGGTCGTTCGAGTTTTATATGGAACAAAAGCATATCGGTTTTGCGACCGGTCAGCACAAGATCATGCAGCTGGGCAAGTAACGGCCCGCAAACCGATCGTTGACCGGATCTGATGCAACAGGAGGAACTGTCATGGGAAAGATTGTACAGGCTGCAAAGATCACGCATGTGCCAAGTATCTGGATGTCCCACACGATGCCGAAATACAAAGGCATCCGGCAACCTGCCATTGACGGCTATGCGCGCCTGCGTCAGGACGCGATCGACCGCAACGTCGATACCTTCGTCATCTTCGACACCCACTGGATCACCAATCAGGGCTTTCACCTGAACACGAAAGAGCACCACAAGGGCCGCTTCATCAGCCACGAACTGCCGCACATGCTTGCGGATATGGAGTTCAACTATCGCGGCGATCATGAGCTGGGCGAAGGAATCCTAGACGTTCTGCGTGAACGCGGTGAACGCGCGCTTGGCCATTCCCATCCCGATATGGGCATGGAATACGGCACCCTGCTGCCGATGCATTTTATCAATGACGGGGTGAATGCACGGGTGCTGCCGGTGGCGGTGAACCAGTTCTCGTCCATCGCCGAGAACCGCGTCTGGGGCGAGGCCATCGCCGAAGGCATCCGCCGGTCGGACCGCAATGTCTCGATTCTGGCATCGGGTTCGCTGAGCCACGATTTTACCCCGAACGAGCGCTCGGTCGATGGCCTGAACAGTGTGAATGGCGAGTTCAATCGGCAAATGGATATGCGCGTGCTGGACCTGTGGGAACAGGGCCGGTTCGAGGAATTCCTCGAACTTCTGCCCGATTACGCCAAGAAATGTGCCGGCGAATGCGCCATGAACGACACCGCTTTGTTGTTCGGCGCGCTCGGCTGGGGCAGCTACAAGGGCGAGATCGATATCTATACCCCCTATTTCGGAAGCTCCGGCACGGGGCAGGCCAATATCAGCTTTTCGGTCTGATCCCGACAGCTGATGCGGTCAAGATATCCGGTTTGGGCCGCAAAGCTGCGCACCAAATGGACCTGAGAAACCAATGCATGGGTGGCATCGACGCCGCCAAGGAGATCTGATGCGCTTTGCAACCTACACCGCCGATGGCGAGACATTCTTTGGTGCAATCACCGATGATGGTGCGATTGCCCTGAATTCCGCTTTTCCCGATTGCGCCAGCCTTTATGAGGTGATCGCCGCTGGAAAGTTCGATCAGCTCTCTGCCGCCGCTGCAGGCAAGCCCGTCACCCATACCGCCTATGAGTTTGAAATGGTGATGCCGGACGCCCGCCGCATCCTGTGTGTCGGCGTGAACTTCCCCGACCGCAATGCGGAATACAAGGACGGCAGCGCGCAGCCGAAATACATGTCGCTGTTCCCGCGTTTCGCCACCGGCTTTACCGGGCATGGGCGCAATCTGGTGCGCCCGCCGGAAAACCACACATTGGATTATGAAGGCGAGGTGGTGATCGTGATCGGCAAAGAAGGTCGTCGGATCAGCCAGGATGACGCCTATGACCACATTGCGGCGCTGACGCTTTGCAACGAAGGCACCATCCGCGATTGGGTGCGTCACGCCAAGTTCAACGTCACGCAAGGCAAGAACTGGGACAAATCCGGCGCCATCGGCCCGTGGCTGGTGCCGTTTACCGATGCAGCGCAGCTGGATGACGCCCGGATCATCACCACGGTGAACGGCGAAGTGCGCCAGGACGATACGCTGAACCGCATGATGTTCCCGATCCGGCGCGAGATCGAATATATCTCGACCTTCATGACGCTACAGCCCGGCGACATGATCGTAACCGGCACCCCCACCGGCGCAGGCGCGCGCTTTGACCCGCCGAAATATCTTGTCCCGGGCGATGTGGTCGAGATCACAGTCGAAGGCATCGGCACGCTGAGCAACGGGATCGAGGACGAGCAGGTATGACCCCCGAAGATCACGCCCGCGCCGCCGCCGATCTGCTGCAGGCAGAGGCTACGCGTGCGCAGATAGGCCTGCTGACTCTGCGCCATCCGGAAATGGGCATGGATGATGCCTATGCGGTACAGAACGCCATCTATCGCCAGAAACTGGCTGAAGACCGCAAAGTGATTGGCTGGAAGATCGGCCTGACCTCGAAAGCGATGCAATACGCGCTGAATATCGACATTCCCGACAGCGGCATCCTTTTCGATGACATGGCTTTTGACAACGGCGGAACCGTCCCTGCAGGGCGCTTCATCCAGCCCCGGATCGAGGCCGAGATTGCCTTTGTGATGAATTCCGCCGTGGGGGGCGATGACGTTA
The DNA here is from genome assembly GCF_056532975.1 of Ruegeria sp. H6. Taxonomy (NCBI): domain Bacteria; kingdom Pseudomonadati; phylum Pseudomonadota; class Alphaproteobacteria; order Rhodobacterales; family Roseobacteraceae; genus Ruegeria; species Ruegeria sp. H6. The sequence goes on along the minus strand of NZ_JBQFOA010000020.1, from coordinate 10,721 downwards.
CCCGCGACGATATCTTCGCGGCCACCGATTTTGTTGCCCCTTCGATCGAGATTCTCGACACACGGATTCAACGGGTGGATCCGGACACCGGCAAAGCGCGCACCGTGTTTGACACGATCAGCGACAATGCCGCCAATGCAGGCATCGTGCTGGGCCCACAGCGCCACGCGGTTGATGCGTTTGACCTGCGCTGGGTCGGCGCGCTAACCTTCCGCAATGGCGAGATTGAGGAAACCGGGCTGGGCGCGGGTGTGCTGAACGACCCGGTCGAAAGCGTGGTCTGGCTGGCCCGCCGCATGGCGCAATATGGTCAGAACATTGAGCCCGGGCAGGTTATTCTATCCGGCAGCTTCATCCGTCCGGTCGAATGCCTGCCGGGCACGGAAATCCACGCCGATTTCGGCCCGTTCGGGTCGGTCGATATCAACTTCGCCTGAAGGAGGCCCCATGCCTGCCCCCCATAACACGTTCAAGGCCGCGCTGGCCGTCGGTCAACCTCAGATCGGGTGCTGGATCGGGATGGCCAGCGCCTACGCCGCCGAAATCGCCGCAACGTCACGATTTGACTGGCTGCTGGTGGATGGCGAACATGCACCAAACGATCTGCGGTCAATCCTGGAACAGGTCCGAGTTATCGAAGGGTCAGGCAGCCATCCAGTGGCGCGCTTGCCGATTGGTGAGACCTGGATGATCAAGCAATATCTGGATGCAGGCGTTCAGAGTCTTCTGATCCCCATGGTGGAAAGCGGCGAGCAGGCCCGCGAACTGGTGCGCGCCGTGCAGTACCCGCCAAAGGGCGTACGCGGCGTCGGTTCATCGCTGGCGCGGGCTTCGGGTTTCGCGGCGATCCCGGACTATCTGACAACCGCAGACGACCAGATCTGCCTGTTGGTTCAGGTCGAAAGCCAAAAAGGCATGTACGCATTGGATGACATTCTGGCCACCGATGTGGACGGCGTCTTTATCGGCCCAGCCGATCTTGCCGCCGACATGGGGCATCTGGGGAATGCGGACCACCCCGACGTTGTGGATGCGATCTCGGACGCCCTCACCCGTATCGTCGCCGCCGGAAAAGCCGCAGGTATTCTGACCCTCGATCCGGCCATGCAACGCAAGTGCCTGGATCTTGGTGTCACCTTTCTGGCCACCAATATCGACGTCATTCTATTTGCAAACGCCATGCGCGCTGCGGCGGATGCGGCGAAACAGCTTGGCGAGACATAGGCTGACGGCCGGTCTTGCTGTCGCGATAGCCGGCGTGAGCCATCTCACAACTCTGTGTCTTTGCGAACCCGGTTTGGAATCCGGGTTGCATTGTTACCTACCTATCAGTAGGTAATATCTGTTACTCGCGTTCTCGAAGGCCTGTCAATCACTGCCGCGGCAAGGCCTGCCACTTCAGCAGAAAGGACCCTTCTCAATGGAACTCAACTCGGATTTCTCTGCCCGCGTCGTTGTTCATTCGGATCAGCTTGAATGGCAGGCCTCACCCATGAAGGGTGTTGATCGGCGCATGCTGGATCGGATTGGAGACGAAGTTGCCCGGGCCACGACAATTGTACGCTATGCGCCGGGCAGCAAGTTTTCGGCCCATACCCATACAGGCGGCGAAGAGTTCATTGTTCTGGACGGTGTCTTTCAGGATGAGCACGGCGATTTCCCGGAAGGCACCTATGTCCGCAATCCGCCGACGACCGCGCATACGCCCGGCTCGGAACCTGGCTGCACGATTTTTGTCAAACTCTGGCAGTTCGACATGGATGACCGCACTCAGTTCCGCAAAACCATGGCAGATGAACTGGCCGCGCCTGTCGACGGTGTTGCCACCGCGGTTTTGCACAAGGATGACCGCGAGGTTGTAACCTACAGCCACCTCGAACCCGGTGCGAGGATGACATCGAACGCACCTGGCGGCACCGAGATTTTGATGATCGGCGGGTCGCTGACCGCAGGGGATGACGTGCTGCAAAAGAACGATTGGCTGCGCCTGCCCGAGGGCGAAGCGTTGTCTGTCGTTGCAGGCTCGGAAGGGGCAAAGGTCTGGATGAAAACCGGGCACCTGCCCTTTGCCCAAGCGCCGGAGGTGTGATCCATGAGCAGTGAAAAACCTTTGGCGCTTGTCGCGGGTGCGGGGGCCGGTCTTGGCCAGTCCCTTTTGGCACGATTTCAAGCAGGTGGAATGACGGCTGTCGGCCTTGGACGGACACAACCGGCAGAGACTACCGCACCATTTCATCAGGTCGATCTGTCGGATCCGGACGCGGTATCGCCTGTGATCGCAGATTTGATCACAGCCCATGGACCGCCGCAGATCGTGGTGCACAACACGGCCGAGTTGGTGATCGCCCCGTTCACCGAAACCGCGTTGGAGGATTACCAAAGAACGTGGACCTCAATGGTGCAGTCGCTTGTTGTTCTTGGCCAATCTGTTCTGCAACCGATGGTGCGGGGCGGAGGTGGCGCATTGATCGTGTCCGGGGCCACGGCATCGTTGCGCGGCGGCGCGCGGTTTTCTGCGTTTGCGTCGGCAAAATTCGCGCTGCGTGGGCTGACCCAATCGTTGGCGCGCGAGTATCAGCCAGCGGGCGTGCATGTTTCGCATGTCATCCTGGACGGGATCATCGATACGCCACGGTCCCGGGACCTTCACTCTCTGGATCCGGCAAAAATGATGAAACCGGATGAGATCGCCGAGGCCTATTGGCAACTGGCCCATCAACCAGTCTCCACCTGGACCCATGAGCAGGATCTGCGGCCTGCCTCCGAAGGGTTCTGAGCGATGCAGGCAGACACGCTGATCATTGGCGCTGGCCTGTCCGGGCTCAGCCTTGCCAATCAGATGGAGGCGCAAAACCGCGACTATCTGCTGGTTGAGGCGCGGGAACGCCCGGGCGGGCGTATCCTGACACAAAAGCTGGAGGGCGGGTATTTCGACATGGGCCCGGCCTGGTTCTGGCCCGGGCAGCCACGTATCGCGGCGCTGGTAAAGAAGTTGCGGCTGGAGTGGTTCGAACAGTATGCGACAGGCACGCTCAGCTTTGAGGATCAAAACGGTCAGGTTGAACGTGGTCGCGGCTTTGCCTCGATGCAGGGATCCTATCGCCTCAAGGGTGGACTGGCGGCCCTGACCGATGCGCTGGCCGAAAATATTCCTGAACAGCAATTTATGCGATCAGCGCCAATCGTCGCGCTGCAAAAATCGGAAACGGGGATCACCGCGACCACGGAATCCGGTCAGATCATCCGCGCACGCGAGGCTGTATTGGCACTGCCGCCGCGTGTCGCCAGCAAGATCGCGTTCTACCCAGCCTTGCCGTTTGCAGCGCAGACAGCCATGAACGGCATCGCCACCTGGATGGCCGGGCAGGCCAAGGCCATTGCCATTTATGACCACCCCTTTTGGCGCGACGCGGGGCTGTCTGGTGATGCCATGAGCCGCCGTGGGCCGATGGTGGAAACTCATGACGCATCGCCTGCCCAAGGCGGACCTTATGCGTTGTTCGGCTTTGTCGGTATTTCACCACAGGCCCGGCAGGATGAACACCGCCTGCGGCAAGCTCTGACCGAACAACTGACGCGGATCTTCGGCCCTGAAGCGGCCACGCCCAAAGCACTTTTTGTCAAAGACTGGGCCTTTGATCCGTTCACTTCGGTCGAAGAAGATCAGCAGCCGCTATACGCCCATCCGCAATATGGGCTGCCGTATGCCTTGGCGCATCTTTGGGAAGGTCGCCTGATCTTTGCTGGAACCGAGGTAGCGCCGCAGTTTGGCGGATACCTTGAAGGCGCGCTTGAGGCCGCCGAAAACGCGATGGCCCTGATCGCGACAGAAATGGCTTGAAAGCACATGGGAAGTGACACCAAAACGGCCCTTCTGGATGTTGCGGAACTTGCTGCGCGCGCGCGCGGCTTTGACGGGTTCAGCTATGCCGATCTGGCCGAGGCCGTGGGCATTCGCAAGGCGTCGATCCACTACCATTTCCCGACCAAAGCTGCCTTGTCGGCGGCGTTGATGGATCGCTATCATCAAGCCCTTGAGGCCGAGTGCAATCGCATCAAAGTGGCTCACGAAACCGGTGCCCAGCGGTTGCTCGCCTTGATCGACCTGTATCGTGATGCGCTCAATGATGGAAAGACATTGTGCCTGTGCGTTTCGCTGATCAGTAGTCGCGAAAGCCTTTCGGAAGACGTTATCCAACAGATCAGGATGTTTCGCGCCATGATGGTCGCGCAGATCGAAGCGATCTTGTGGTCAGGTCAAAAGGACAAGTCCATTGCGGGTATCACCGATCCAACCGCTGAGGCACGGGCGGTGTTGGCACTTCTGGAAGGTGCACATCTGACAGCACGCGCGGAGGAAAACACGGCAGCTTTTGACGAGGCATTGGGCATTCTGAAATCGCGCTGCTGATCCGTCCGGTCCCGACGCTTAATCCCGCCTGCGAATTACTCAGGACCGCCACTTGCGACCCGCACCCTTTCGCACCCGCCTGCGTTGCGGCCTTCAACTTAAGAGTTTAATCAACCAACAGGCCCGAGAGCTTGTCAGCCCCCTCTCGCAGCGTTCCCAGATGGGTCAACATGCTTTCAATGTCCGTCCGCTGAGTCGGCGCATGAACCGAAAGCGTTCCCACCAGCCGGTCCTGCGCGTCACGGATCGGCACCGCAATCGCCACCATGCCCGTCATGAACTCTTCATCATCCGTCGAATACCCGTTCTTGGAGATGCGCGCGATTTCCGATTGCAGTGCCACCGGTTCGGTCAAAGACCGTTCTGTCTGCGGTTTCAGCTGACCCGCAGACAGAAACCCCCTGAGCGTTTTCGCTCGTAAAGTGGACAGGTACATCTTACCGCTGGCGGTGCAATGAAACGGGACCTGGGTGCCCACGGGCAACTGAATGCGCAGGGGCCATTTGGTTTCGACCCGGTCCAGATAGATCATGCCTTCGCGGTCGGGCACTGCCAGATTGCAAGTCTCTCCGACCGCATCGGCAACGCTTCGCAATATGGCAAGACGCGCGGTGCGCAAGTGTTCGGCGGACATTGTATTTACCGACAGCAGGCGAAGCCGTCTGCCCGGCCCAAAAGACCGGCCATCCAGATCGCGCTGAAGAAATCCTTCGGCCTCGGCGGTTTGAAGCAGCCTGTGTATCGTCGGTTTGGCAAGCCCCAACGCCTCGATCAACTCGGACGGCTTTACCGCCACACCGCGGCGCGCCACCTCTTCAAGGATGAGGAGGAGGCGCAGGTTCGTGGGAATCTGGGTTTCTTTCTCTTGCGTGTCCGTATCGGCCATCCCGTTACATTCTAGCTGTTTGGCAGCAGGATCAAGGCGATATTGGGAACAAGTGAGATCAGCATCCAAACCGAGATAAGCGCGGCCAGATACGGCACCGTATAGCGCAGCAGCCGGAAATACGGCACGCCCGTTACACCCGAAGCCACATAAAGGTTCAGACCATAGGGTGGCGTGATGAAGCCGATCGATGCCCCCACAAGGAAGATCACTGAAAAGTGGATTGGATCGATCCCAACAGAAGCAGCGATGGGCGCGAGGATCGGTGCCAGGATGATCGTCACGGGCAAGCTTTCCAGCACCATTCCCGAAAAGAAGACGATCACCATCGACGTGAACAGAACCGCATAGTAGCCGCCCATCGACGTGACAAAATCACCGATTGTCTGTTGTGCCCCCAGCAGCGAAAGGATCTGCTGCATGACCACGGAAATCGCGATCAGCGGGGCGAGAATGCCGGTGATCTGCGCCGAACGGATCACGACCGAGGGGATCTCGGGGATCGTGAATCCTTCGACGACCAGCATTTCGGCAAAGCTCTTATCGGTTGGCGAAACGTCATCGCGCGCGCCCATGATCTTGTTGATCGGATAGCTAACAAGCCCCGCGATGACACAGAAGCCCACGGTCACCCCCGCAGCTTCGGTTGGTGAGAACTTACCTGTGTAGATACCCCAAAGCACCAACCCTATGGCAAAGAAACCAAGCCACGCGCCAAACGCGGTTTTGAGAACCCGGTTCAGTTGCAGCGGGATCAAGTAGCCCCAGCCATTCATGCGGCAGATAATCCAACATGCAAATTGCATACCGACGACCATCAGCGCGCCGGGCAGAATGCCCGCCAAGAACAACTCGGAAATGGGTAGGTTCATCAGGAACCCGTAAACGATAAAGATGATAGACGGCGGGATAATGATCCCTACCGTGCCACCCGCCGCAGCGGTCGCGGCGCTGAAACGTTCATCATAGCCGCCCTTCACCATTTCTGGATGCAGCATCGAGCCGATGGTGGCGGTCGTAGCCGAATTCGATCCCGATATCGCGGCAAACAGACCGCAAGCGCCCAGCGACGCCATGGCCAGCCCGCCGCGTATCCAGCCCAGACAGGCATAGGCAAAATCACTCAACCTTCGTGCAATGCCGGATTTGTTGATCAGGTCCCCAGTCAGAATAAAGAGCGGCATTGCCAGAAGTGCGAAACCCTTGTTGAAGACGTTCAGCAGTTCGGCGCCCATGTTGTCCAGCGTCAGGCCCAAAACGAACGAACAACCGATGACCCAATAACCGATCACCAGCAAAACGGGGACGCCCAGCATGAACAGGAACGTGACGCCCAATGAAATAAGTGTAACCCAGGTTCCGTCAGTCATCAGTCAGCCCCAATCATCGCCTGCTTAATCAGCGGCTCACCAGTTTTCCAGTTTCTGAAATCATCCGCGAGGTTCTGAAAAACCCGCCCGACCATCAGGAAGAAAGACAAGGGGGCTGCCAGCAGGAACCACCATTGCATGATGTTGTCCGTGCCAAGAACGATCTGAAAGTTCGACGCCGACAGGGCCACCAGCCGCACCGTCGTGACGATGACGATAACGGCGAAGATATACCAAAGCACCGCATCCAGAATGAGACAGGCCAATTGTCCCGCCCGCGGCATGGCGCTGCGGAATTCGCTAAAGCTCAGATGCGTGCGCAGCCGGACATTGTAGGAGGCACCAAACCAAGCCATGACCATGAACAGAAGCGGAGGAATGGTAGTGGACCACGGTTCCTGGTCATTGAAAACGAACCGGTCGATCACGCCCCAAAAGATGATGAACGCAATCGCCAGATAGGAATAGACCATCACCGACCGTTCAAAGTGACGCTCGACAAACGGCACTTTGCGGTAGATCCACATAATCAGGAGCCCCCCCAAAGCCGAGACAACAGCGCCAACGACCCATGTGGCATCAGACTCCAGCGCGGACTGAATCTCGAATGAATCGAAGGTGAGTAAAGCGCTGAAAATAGCGCGAACCTCTGTCCAAAAAGACATGAACCCCGTCCTCCCAGTCGGTGTTTGGTGAAACCGGCCCCACAGGGCCGGTTCTTATGTAATTCGGATCAGGCTGCGCCCATCCACCAACGACGTGGCTCAACATTTTCAGGCAGAGTGTCGGCGGGGATCTCACGGGCGATGTCGTAGATCTCTTGATATGTATCGATACCACCGGCCCACTTGTTAAGCCGCTCGCGCCATTGCGCCCAGGGCTCGGGGTTGTAGTTGGGGGCACACATCTCTTCGGCCAGTTTGATCTGATCATCCGGCAGGAAGGCCGGACGCACACCGTTTTCTGCAAAGATGGTGTTCGGCAGCTGTGGTTCCGAGAACCCAACCGTGTTCAACAGAGCGGCCTCGTTGGCCCCCTGGATCAAAGCCTGTGTAAAGTAGGACGATTCCATAACCGCGTCCTGCAGATCACCGCCAAGACTGTCGAACACTTTGGCGGACATCGATGTATGCTCGGTTCCGCAGAAGAACTTCAGGTTGACCGACTGCGACACCACCGGCGCCATGTTGGCATATGCCACCGCTGAAGCCCATGTTTCTGCGCCGTCGATCAGACCGGTTTTCAGTGCATCCAGCGTCTCTTCCCATGCCACCGGAACCGGATTCAGGTTCAGCAGTTGCATCGCTATTCGACCCAGTTGCGTGCCCGTGACGCGGTTTTTGGTGCCAAACAACTCTTCCAGCTTGGTCACAGTCGGCTTGTCGGCAAAGGTCGATCCCATTTGCAGACCGCGCAGTTCACAATGGGTGAACAGGAACTTGAGGCCATGCCGTTTTTCCAGCGGATCCCGCAGGATGCGCTGGCTCGCCGGGCTATAAAAGAAATGATACTGCGCTGCGCGGCTTGGGAACATGTACGCGTAGTCCAGCACATTCAGATAAGGCGCACCGCCTGCCGAGTTCTGAGTGGAGGCCGCATAGATATCGACGATGCCCTGCTGAGTCTTTTCAACACAGCTAAGCTGACCACAGATCTGGTTGTCACCGATAAACTCGATGCGAATCTCGCCGTCGGTACGTTCTTCCAGATCGCGCGCAAATTCGATTGCGCCTGCGCGTTCAATCAGCAGGTTACGGGTGTTAAAGCCCGACGCACCGAATTTCAGCGTGTGCTTAGGCTCTTTCGAGAAACGCTTTTCGTATGTGGATTCTGCCGCTTGCGCCAGGTTCGCAAGGCTCATAGCCCCGCCAAAGCCACCTGCAGCCAGCAGTGTCGAGCTCATACCATAACGCCCGGCCACACGGAAAAAATCCCGCCTCGAAATTCCACTGAGTTTCCGACCAATCTCCATTGCTTACCTCCCTGTTCGCAATTATTGAGACAATTTGTATCAAAAAATGCTAGCTTATTTGATTCAATTTGCATAGATATTTTTTGAGACCTTTGAGAGGAGGCGGTCATGGAGGTGGATTATGCAGTCGTCGGGGCCGGCTCTTCCGGCTGTGTCATCGCCAATCGGCTCAGCGCAAATCCTGGCACAACGGTTGCCCTTCTCGAAGCCGGCGGCAAAGATACCAACCCCTGGATCCATATCCCGGTCGGCTATTTCAAGACGATGCATAACCCGACGGTCGACTGGTGTTATCAAACCGAACCCGACCCGGGCCTGAACGGTCGCTCAATCGATTGGCCAAGAGGCAAAGTGCTTGGCGGCTCCTCATCGTTAAACGGTCTGCTCTATGTGCGGGGTCAGAAGGAAGACTATGACCGCTGGCGGCAGATGGGTAACGAAGGCTGGGGTTGGGACGATGTCCTGCCCCTGTTCAAGCGCTGCGAGGACCAGGAGCGGGGCGAAGACGATTTTCACGGTGTGGGCGGGCCGCTTTCGGTGTCGAACATGCGCATACAGCGCCCGATTTGTGATGCATGGGTCGCAGCGGCCCAAAGCGCAGGCTACAAATTCAACCCGGACTACAACGGTGCCGAACAGGAAGGCGTTGGATACTTTCAGCTAACCACGCGAAATGGTCGCAGATGCAGCGCTGCCGTTGCGTATCTAAAGCCCATACGGCATCGCCAAAACCTGAACATCATCACCCATGCCTTGGTCTCTCGCATCCAGATGGATGGAAAGAAGGCAACAGGATTGGTGTATCGCGACCGTTCGGGCGCTGAAAAAGTACTTAAAGTCCGGCGTGAGATCATTCTGTCCGGTGGCGCGATCAATTCACCTCAGATTCTGATGCTGTCGGGAATTGGCGATCCTGAGCATCTGAAAGAAAACGGCATTGACCCCGTCCACGCTTTGCCCGGGGTCGGCAAAGGTCTGCAGGATCACCTGCAGGCGAGGCTGGTATTCAAATGCAATGAACCCACGCTGAATGACGAGGTGCGCAGCCTGTTCAATCAGGCCCGTATCGGGTTGAAATACGCGCTTTTCCGGGCGGGACCCATGACTATGGCGGCAAGTCTGGCCACAGGCTTTCTCAAAACCCGCCCAGAGGTGCAAACCCCTGACATTCAATTCCATGTCCAACCCTGGTCTGCCGACAGCCCCGGAGAAGGCGTGCACCCCTTCTCGGCCTTTACGATGTCGGTATGCCAGTTGCGACCAGAAAGCCGGGGTGAGCTGCGGTTGAACGGCCCGGACCCGTCGACCTACATTAAAATCATCCCCAATTACCTGTCGACCGAGACCGATTGCAGAACCCTTGTGGATGGTGTGAATATCGCGCGTGAAATTGCCCGGCATAACCCGCTGGCCTCCAAGATTTCGGAAGAGTTTCGCCCGACATCAGATCTGTCTCGCGACGATTACGAGGGCACGTTGGATTGGGCGCGATCCAATTCTGTCTCAATCTATCACCCGACAGGCACCTGTGCGATGGGCCGTACCGAAAGATCTGTGGTGGACCCTACCCTCAAAGTGCATGGCATCGAAAACCTCAGAGTCGCAGATTGCTCGATCATGCCAGAAATCGTGAGCGGCAATACCAATGCGCCCGCAATCATGATCGGCGAAAAGGCAAGCGATCTGATTGCGGCGGAGGTATCAACCTGAAGGTGGGTTGCCCTTACCAGATAGCCGGATGCGTCGGTCCGATCGCCTTATCCAGACTGCTAGGGCTTAGCCACACCACTTGGTAGGCGGCTCAGGTCCTCAGGCATGAATTGTAACGTTATGAACAAGGAAACCTCCACATGAAGATGACGACAGAAGAAGCGTTTGTTAAGATGTTGCAGATGCATGGAATTGAGCATGCGTTTGGGATTATCGGCTCTGCGATGATGCCGATTTCGGATATTTTTGGCCAGGCGGGCATCACGTTCTGGGACTGCGCACATGAAGGGTCGGGCGGCATGATGGCCGATGGCTACACCCGCGCGACCGGCAAGATGTCGATGATGATCGCGCAGAACGGCCCCGGCATCA
>NZ_JBQFOA010000019.1:0-55313 GCF_056532975.1 Ruegeria sp. H6 | reverse complement strand
AGCCTCTGGTCCGCTTACACCGCCGAAATGGCAGCATAACCCTGCCTTTTCCGATGCTTCACAATCGGCCGCCAACAACTTGGCAATACCGATGCCACTACCGGCAAGCATCTCTGGGCCGATCAATACGACCGCAATCTGCAAGACATATTCGACGTTCAAGATGAGATTACGCGAACTATCGCTTCGACGTTGAGTACTAGTATCGATCTCGCAGAGTATGACCGGTTGAAGCACCAACCCACTGACAGCCTCGGGGCCTATGAACTCTCCAGGCGTGCAGAGGAACACTCGCTTAGATTCAGCAAGATGGACAATATTCAAGCACAGCAACTGAGTGAGCAAGCGATTGCGCTCGATCCAAACTTCGCGGGCGCATATGCCGAACTTGCTTGGGCGCATTCCTTTGGGTACCGCTTTGGTTGGAGCGAGGATCTCTCACGCGAAGAGTCCCTCGATCTTGCCTTCAAAATGGCCAGAAAGGCGATTGACCTGGAACCCCTCAACTTTGCCGGCTACGCCGTTCTGGCTTATGCGACGATGTATAGCGGAGATCTTGACCGGGCTGTAACGCTATATGACAAGGCTATCTCTCTAAATCCGAATTCTGCGGGCACCCTCGTGAACTCAACTGACCCGCTGGTCTACAGCGGACGCGCCGATGAAGCCGTTGAACGGATGCTTTCGGCCATTCGCCTCAACCCGCATCATCCCGATTGGTATCTGTGGAATCTGGGATGGGCACAGTATTTTGCAGAGGATTACGCTGGCGCGCTTGCTTCAATTGAAAAGATGAACGAGGTCCCGGATCGTCTAAGACGCACGCTTGCGCCGATACTCTTGCGGTTGGGGCGAGAAGAGGAAGCAAAAACAATGATCGGCCAATTTTTGGAAGACAACCCTAATTACAGCATCGAAGAGGCAAGGAATGCACCGTTCGAGAGTGACGATTACCTCAATCGATGGCTAGATGACTTACGCAGACTAGGGGTCCCGGAAACCAAGATTTGAATAGCTGAGTTGGAATAGCTGTCGCGACAAAGGCAGCGCAAGGCAGGCTGTTGTACCAACATACTACTCTAACTCAGAGAATCCGGCTTTCCGCGCGCTGCAATCGACTCAGATTTCCACAGTCGGGAATCTTCCGATCTTTGCAAAGGTTACTATGCAAGTGTTTTTGCCATTCATGCCTCTCGCAGCACCTGTCAATATGGCTTACTTGCTAACGTCGGAGCGATCGCGTCATCTTTTCGATGGCCCCAACTTGCTTAGGTGTGGATGGCCCATAACAGACACTCATCCGTTCAAATATCCGGTGTTTTGACTTCCTGTAAACGGACTTTCATCAATAGAGCAGCATTATCAGGCTGTTATCTTGCGAGATCAGACCCAATTTGACAGTAGTCGGTGCTCTTTACTGCCTACAGCAAGTGAGAGGGCGTCCATCGGAAAAGGCTTTTCTCATATTCGGTAATTGATTTCGAGAGCCACCGCATGAACAGCTTTGCCGCTGGTCGAACCGGGCCCGGCAACGTGACAAGGTAGTAGCCGATCTGCGGTATTGGATCGTCGAACAGCGCCACGAGTTGTCCCGACTTCAACTCGTCAGAAACAAAAGCTGGTACCGTCGCCCCGATACCATCACCGCGACGGATGCCATCCAGCAGCATATTGCCCGGCACGCGGACAACTCTCCGGTCGGCGTCGGTCGGAATTCCGACTTTTTCTAACCACAGGTCAAACTCGACTGACGCTTGCTCCTGAAGAAGCGTGAAATCAAGCAATTCTGCAGGATTTGTGAGCTCCCGGTTTCCGATTAGTTCGCGGGACGCGACGACCGTCAGACAGCCTGGCAGCAGCATCTGCGAGACAAGCCCTTGCCAGCGACCTGTTCCATATCGGATGGCCATATCAATTCCGCCCGGCTTGAGGTCGACAGCTTGGATCGTTGAATCGATCCTCAACTCGATATTGGGGAATTCGTCGATAAACGTCGACAGACGCGGCATGAGGAATGCGCTTGAAAACATCGGAGTCGCGCTAACCACCAACGGTCGAACCGCCTCTGCACTCGACACGCTCTCGGTCACGGAGGCCATTTCAGCGAAGGCTTCAAGCAGGCCAGCTGACAGGAATTCACCTTGCGATGTCAGAGAAATGCCATGTCGGGTACGAGTGATGAGCCGAGTGTCGAGATGTTGTTCGAGCCCGCGGATTTGCTGGCTGACTGCGGAATGGGTCACGTTCAATGCCTCGGCCGCCCGGGTCAGATTTCGAAACTCGGCAGCGGCGGCGAAGGCTCTGAGAGATGTCAAAGAAGGAAGTGTGCGCCAATCCATAAGTAAGATCATCTAACAATATAGAAAAGTTTACAACTATGTGATCCCCCGATGCCGGCGCATGCTGGTGCAGTAACTCATTGGCGAACATCGGAGACAAACATCATGAAAATTGCTGTTTTGGGACTGGGCAATATGGGCTCAGCGCTGGCGCATTGCTTGCTCAGGGCAGGCCACGAAGTCAGCGTTTGGAACCGCACATCGGAAAAGGCAGCGGTTTTTGCTGAGGCTGGAGCCACGATCTGCTCTTCACCGAATGATGCTATTTCGGCGTCTGATTTTGTCATCATCTGTATCAAGAGCCACAAGGAAACTGTTGAACTGGTCAACGGGCTGAGCGTCTCGCTAAAGGGTAAGACCATCTGTGACATGAGCACGGGCGATACCTCGGATGCCGATAGACTGGTCGCCATCCTTGAGGGACAGGGAGCTGGCTACATGCTGGGCATGATCAATGCCTACCCTTCCGGCATTGGTGGTGACGAAACCACAATCCTTACGGTGGGCAGTGCCGGAACCTGGGACCGCTATGGCAGTATCATCAGAGAATTGGGTAGAAAGTCCGCCAATGTTGGAGAGAAACCAACGGCACTTGCCGCGCTCTTTGCCGGCCTCTTCACGGTTCGACAGGGGTTCATGTTCGGAATGATCTATGGTGCACTTGTTTGCCAAAAAGCGGGCATCCCGATGCAGGTTTATGCCGACCAACTCCCTGCCACGATCAAACTGGTCAATGACTACCATGATCTCTTTGCCAGAACTGTTCCGTTTGAGGAATACGACAGTGCGGAAGCCTCCCTGAAGGTTTACGCGATGGCGCAAGAGGATGCGTTGAAGACCTATCTCTCACTTAATGCGCCCGCTGATTTCATCCAGTTGATGCATGACCGCACCAAAACGGCTTGGGACGATGGCCACGGCGACAGACAGCTGACATCACTGGTCCAGCATATGACGGATGCCTGATGCAAAAAGGCTCCGGCCAAAAGCGTTGCTGTGTTTAAGCTTTATCCCAGCAGCCCTATTGGACAGTTTCGGAAACGCGATCCTGTCTAGGGGAGCGTCCGAATTTTCGGGCATATTCTCTTGAGAATTGGGCCGGGCTTTCATATCCGACCCCGTAGGCAATTTCTGATATCTTCGAGCCGGTGGTTTGCAGTTCATTGCGGGCTTGAAGCAAGCGCAGATCTTTCTGGTATTGCAGTGGCGAGGTTCCTGTGACGGCCTTGAACTGCTCAAAAAAGGCCGAATTGCTCATACCCACTCGCCCGGCAAGCTCTCCGACGACAAGAGGATTAGCCAGATTTGACCGAATTTCGTGCGTTGCCGCGAAAATCCGGCTGGCCGTGTTTTCGTGCCACACCAGTTTTTGAAGTGTGCCGCCATGCTGCCCGATTAGCAGGCGGGCATGGATTTCGCGCGCCGTGATCTGCGCCAGCATGTGACGCGTCTCTTCGGTTTCGCATTGCAGAAGATACCGCAACAGGGCGCTTTTTATTTCGTCTCCGGTTTCCGCGAGGCAGATCGAAAATGGATCAGTCGCTCGATGGGTGGATGACTGCGGCAGTGACGCGGCCAGGGCGCGCAAGAGATCCAGATCAAGGGGGAACACGAGCGCGACGTAGGGGAGTTCGGGTGTTGCCTCGGTAATACTTGAGACAACCGGCAGCGCGTTGCTGACGATCAGCGACTGCCCGGCCTGCACGGTGAGCGTTCTGGTACTGGTCCCGACCTCTTTGGCACCTTGCAGCACCGCGCAAAGTAGCGGGCGGTAGACATTTGATTCATGTTGGGTGGTCGCCGGATGGGTGAGAAAAACTGCCCCGCTTTCCTTATGCGTCAGGACACCCTGCGCGACGCCTGCGTGGTCAAGCAGCGCAAGAACATAGTCCAATAGGGCACGGGGTTCCATGACTGCCTCCTGTCGTTGCCCACATCGCTAGCACAAAAGCAAAGTGAGTTATTACTGAAAACACGAAAATCTGGGGGATTGAGCAAGAAAATTGGAGAAAGTTGAAAGATATGTCCTCTTATTGATGACTATCGTGTGTTTATAAACTTGCGGAGCAAGATCATGAAAACCATTCTGATCACCGGGGCCTCATCCGGTATTGGCGCGGCAACCGCCCGGCATTTCCAGGCGAACGGTTGGAATGTCGTTGCCACGATGCGCAACCCCGCGGGCAGCACGGATCTTGGGGCTTTGGACAACGTGTATCTGACCCAACTGGATGTGACGGATACGGGCTCAATTGCAACGGCCGTGGGCGCTGGCATCGAACGGTTTGGGCAGATTAATGTTTTGCTGAACAATGCGGGTTACGGGGCCTACGGTGCGTTAGAGGCCTTTTCGATGGACCGTATCCGGCGTCAGTTCGACACCAACGTGCTTGGGTTGATGGAAGTGACCAAAGCGATTCTGCCCCATTTCCGTCAGAACCGCTCAGGAACGGTCATAAATATCTCGTCCATCGGAGGACAGATCACCTTTCCACTTGGGGCGCTCTACCATGGCACCAAGTTCGCAGTGGAAGGGCTTTCTGAGGCGCTGCATTACGAGTTAGAGCCACTTGGCATTCGTGTCCGAATTGTCCAGCCTGGAATGATCCGGACCAACTTTGGCGGCAGCTCCTTTGATTTTGCGATGGATGAGAACCTGCCGGATTACGAACCAATGGCCGAAGCCATGGGGCGCCTGTTTGGCAAGCTGGCCGCAAACCCGTCTGAACCAGAAACGGTTGCGCAGGTCATTTGGGATGCGGCCAACGAGACCGGAAACCGCCTGCGTTTTCGCGCCGGGTCTGATGCCGAAGAACTGCTCGACACCCGCAAACAACAGGATGACGAAACGTTCTTTGGTAGTCTTAAGCAAAAGATGGCGCCCTGAAGGGCCGCCCAGTCTATTCATAGCAAAAGAGGATGATCCATGTACCGCGAAGCAATCGACAAAGGTGGTCTGGCCGTCGTAACCGGGGCAGCAAACGGTGTCGGCAAAGCCGCAGCTCAACGATTTATTCAAGACGGACTGGGGGTTGTGCTGGTCGATCTGGCAGGTGAGACCTTGGACAGAGCCGAGGCGGACTTGCGTGATCAGGCCGGGGCGTCCGCGATTGTTCAGGCGGTTCCAACGGATGTCACCGACGCCAGAGCTGTAGATGATTTGGCGGATCAGGTCTTTGCGCTCGGCGAGGTGGCAGTCCTGATGAACAATGCCGGTATCGCGGTGCCGTCCGGCAGCTGGGAAAACGCGGAAAACTGGCGCAAACTGTTAGAGGTCAACCTTTTTGGCGTCATGAATGGCGTGCATTCTTTCCTGCCGCGTATGATTGAGGCGGGGCGCCCCGCTATGGTGATCAACACCGGGTCAAAACAGGGCATCACCACACCACCGGGAAACCCCGCTTATAATACCAGCAAAGCCGCCGTGAAGGTCATGACAGAGATGTTGTCGCACGATTTGCGGCAAGCCGAGGTGGATGTCACCGCCCATCTGTTTGTGCCGGGATTTACCTATACTGGTATGATCGCGAAGTTCATGCCGGAAAAACCTGCCGCCGCTTGGACAAGCGAAGAGGCAATTGACTATCTGCTGAAGCGCATATCGGACGGGGATTTCTATATTCTCTGCCCGGACAACGATGTGTCCGAAGAGCTTGACCGCAAACGGATTGAATGGGCCGTAGGCGATATCATCAACAATCGCCCGGCTCTTTCGCGCTGGCATCCCGACTATGTGGATGCCTTCGCGGCGCACGAGGCTTCGGAATAGCCGGTCCCAAAGAGCGGTCAAACATAGAGCCAGTGAATCAGTTGACCAAACAACAAGGCTTACACCACTTCTAATTTCTTACGGACGTTTAAACCAAGCGCAGCATTGGTCGAAATGGGCTCATTGCCGACCATACGAGCAAGCGCAGCATCGGCAATCGCTTGTCGTGAAGATGCATCGAGAAACGGCCCATTGCTGCCGTTCACCTACCGATAAGGATGCTGCGCTCGCAGCTCGCATTGCGGTCATTCACGGCAAGAGCGAACTCCGTGCTTCGTTGAACTTACACATCGCGGGACAAAGCCTCCTTTCGCTGAAAGTGGCGCAATGGCGGAAATGTGTTCATCGCGTCAGCAATTGGATGCAAAACACATATTGAACTCCACTTCAGTCAGTTTCCAATTATGAAACTAATCTATGCCAATGTTCGCGTGGAGTTTCTCACAATCAGTTCAGCCTGAAGAAGTTTCGATTTGGGAACAGCTTGATTTTCCAGCCATTCAACTATCGCTGCGGCAGTCGCTTCGCCCATACGTGTGACGGGCAGATGCACCGTCGTGATTTCAGGAAAGGTGTGGGATGAAGAAGGAAGATCGTCGATGCCTATAATTGAAATATCATGGGGCACTTTTATCCGGTTTCTCTGTAACTCGAACAGAGAGCCCAGAGCCAGAACATCGGAAAAGCATAGAATTGCGGAAAACGTAATATCCTCGGCGAGAAGGATTTGAGTTGCGGTACAGCCACCTTCAACTGAAATTTCCGTTTCGTACATTCGCAAAGTGTGGTTCAGATTCGAATTCTTCAAACCTTCTAGTCGGGCCAGTGTCCTATCATTGTTCTTTACTGGTCCGTGAACCACGGCAATATTCTTGTGCCCAGCGGCCAGAAGGAAGTTAAGAGCGGTGCGAGAAGCGCCGGCATTGTCATAACCGATCGTCGGGAAATGATATCTCTCGTCATAATAAGAGGTCGCGATCACAGGGAGACGTGTTCGTTCGATAATCTTCTCGAAGTCTTGACTATGCGTAATACCGGAAACAATTAGAGCTTCTGCACCAATATCAACCAGGCCTTGCGCTTTGTTTGTTTCGATCTCCGGGTCGCCATTTGTAGTTGCCACGACAAGCGACAAACCGTGTTTTGCCAGGCCTTTTTCAAGCGCCGCAAGAAATTTTGAGAATATTGCGTTGTCCAAGGTTGGCACCATGGCCCCGACTACTCGGGTTCTGCCGGAGTTTATCGCACGGGCTGCAGCGCTTGGTACAAAATGCAACTTCGAAATAACATCCAGCACGCGACGGCGTGTATCTTCAGATACGGTTTTCGGAGAATTCAACACGCGCGACACAGTCGCAACGGAGACGTCTGCTGCCTTGGCAACATCCCGAAGATTCGCACGCTTCTTACTTTTCTGCTCGGTCAATTCCTATAAATTCCTTGGGCATCCTCAATCTCGCAACGGTTAACTTGACACATGTAACTAGTTTCATCAACACTATGTAACTAGTTACAAGAAGCGACTCACTTCGGAACACAATGCGCGATCATTCGGTACTCCATGAATTCAGCAATACTGGTTACATGAGGCCTGGACGCCTCTATCCAGGGTTTCAGAAGCCGTCGCATGGAAAGACATATACGCTGGGTCCGCGCGAAGTATTGAATGTTTCCCTGCGACCCGGTGATCTCCTGTCGGTGACAGGCGATTGGCCTAAAAGCCAACTGCAAGTCATCGCTTTTGACGAGCGCGGCGGCGATGCGCTTTCCTCGCTGGCGCTCGTCAATGCCGGTGTTTTGGATTTCTCTGCGATAGATGGCGAAGAACTGATCAATTGGATTGCAGCCCGGGGAGGCGAACCGGCATCCGATATTGGTGTCGCTCACCTTCCTGAAAACGATGATCATATCGTTTTAAAGGCCAAAGCCACAATATCGTTTTGGATCATGCGAGCAATGGACCGCGATCAATTAGCGGCCGGAACCGGCGGTGGTTCGGTCAAGATCTCTCATCAAGTGGCGAATGCCAATAGTCCGATATTGCCCGAGCCTTTGGGAGATGTGCGTAAGGAATTCACCGTCAAGCGCGGCACCGGATTGTCATATGAAGTTAAGCAAGGCGAAATAATCCAAATCATTGATGTTGAAGGCCAACAGTGCTCGGATTTTGTAGCCATGCGCGCGGATAGGCTCGAAAAGGGCGAGGAATGGCTGATCGACAGTACCGCAACCCGGTCGTTGGTCCGGCGCGCCTATCCTAGTCCCGGCATGCTCGACAAGTTCTTCGATAGTGACATGAGGCCGCTTCTGAATGTCATTCATGACACGTGCGGACGACACGATACTTACGGTTTGGCATGCACCGCACGAGGATACGCCGAGCGAGGTTTTCCGGGCCATATCAACTGTTCTGACAACATTTCTGAAACACTGGCGCAATATGGTGTCAGACGCCGCGCGGCATGGCCCGCGATCAATTTCTTCTGGAATACCTGGATTGATCAAAATTCCCACGAACTGCTGGTAGATGAAAGCCATTCGCGCCCAGGTGATTACATCGCAATGCGGGCAATGGAAGACTTGGTCTGCGCTTCCACGGCGTGCCCAGATGACATTGACCCGATAAACGGTTGGAATCCCACAGATGTGCATGTGCGGATTTACCATCCTGACACTCCGATCCGCCGTGCTGTCGCTTACCGCGAAAAGGAAGATGCCCCCATGTCCATAAGTCAGGAATCGGCCTTTCACGAACGTCTGGAGCCGCTGACCCAACACTTTGCGCCTGCAAGGGACATGTGGGCACCTGTTAGCTTCCCGTCATATGGAACATTGGGCGAATACTGGGCCTGCAGAGAAGCGGTAACTTTGCAGGACATGAGCGGGTTGCGTAAATTCGACATCATTGGGCCAGACGCTGAGAAATTGTTGCAGCTGGCAACCACGCGCAATGTCGCCAAACTACCGGTGTGGCGTGGTGCTTACACGCTGATGTGTGACGATACCGGCGCGGTAATTGATGACGGTACGTTGTTCCGACTCGCAAATGACCTGTTCCGCTGGTGTTGTGGCACCGAGGAGAGCGGTCGTGCATTGCAGTCATTGGCGGAGGAACGCGAGTTCCAGGTGCGTATCCATGATCTGCGGAACTCGCTACCAAACTTGGCTTTGCAAGGGCCGAAATCCCGAGATGTTTTGCGCAAAATCGTTTTCACGCAACCACATGTGCCTTCTCTTGATCAGCTCAAATGGTTTGGTTGTACTGTCGCCCGCCTAAATGGTCGCGAAGGGGCGCCTTTTATGCTGTCCCGCTCAGGCTACACCGGGGAACTCGGGTACGAGATTTTCTGCTCAAAGGCTGACGCTGTCGCCATTTGGGACGCAATCATGGAGGCGGGTGATGACTTCGGGATCACCCCGATGGGGTCAGCCGCCCTGGAGACAATCCGGATCGAAGCGGGCCTGGCGGCAGCAAACGCAGAGTTCGCACCAGGCGTCGACGCGTTCGAGGCCGGCCTGGGATTTGCGGTTGATCTGACCAAAGCTGAATTCTCCGGCAAGGCAGCATTGGAGCGTAATCGGCAGAGCCCTCGGCAGGTCCTCAAAGGATTACTTTTGGAGACTGACGATGTTCCAAAACATGGCGCCGCGATATTTGCAATGGAAAGACAGGTCGGGGTTATTACCTCTGCAACCAGATCTCCAATGCTTGAGCGCGGTATCGCGATCGCACGTCTTTCGGTGGAACACTCAAACACTGAAACTAGGCTCGAAATCGGGCAGCTTGACGGGCGCATGAAACGCCTTGGTGCGCAAGTCACAGAAATTCCGTTCATAGACCCGCAACGAAAGCGGGCGCGCGCATAAGAATTCAACTTACCAGCAGGAGAGTTACTATGAATCTAAGCATGAAATCCCTGACAGTGTCGGTCTCACTGGGTCTCTTGGCCCTGCCCGCTGCAGCGGCTGAAGAGGTAAAAATCGGAGTCCCATCCTGGACTGGTGCTCAGGCAATCGCACATATTCTAGGGGCGGTTGTCGAGATGAGGATCGGAGGCACGGTCGAGTATGTTCCCGGCAACAACGCGACAATTTTCCAGGCGATGGACCAAGGTAAGGGCGACATCGATGTTCACCCTGATGTTTGGCTACCTAATCAACAAAGCTTTACTCAAAAATACGTAGATGACGCGGGAACGGTCACCTTGTCGTCTAACCCTTACGAAGGAAATCAAGGGTTCTGTGTATCCAAGGACTTTGGTGAAGCGAACAACATCACCGATATTGCCGATCTGGGTCGCCCAGATGTCGCCGAGCTAATGGACAGTGACGGGAATGGCCGTGGCGAAATGTGGATCGGTGCGCCAGGCTGGGCTTCGGCAAATGTGAACGAAGTCAAAGTACGCGACTATGGCCTGCTTGACTTCATCGAACCGGTCCGTGCCGAAGAAAGCGTAAAGACAGCGCGCATCAAGGACAGCATTGCCAAGGGCGAGGGCTATGCCTTCTATTGCTATAAACCGCACGCGGTTTGGTACATGTTTGATGTGGAAATGCTGTCGGAACCCACGTTTGACCCCGAAAAATATGTGATGGTGCAGCCGTCGGATGATCCGGATTGGTACGAAAAGTCAACGGTTGCTACCAAGGACGCGCTTAAGAACGTGCAGATCGCATGGTCCAACTCGCTGGTTGATCGTTCGCCGGCAATAGCTGAGTTTTTTGCCAACTTCCAACTGACGGCTGATGATGTTTCAGCCTTTGCCTTCGAAATCAGTGCCAACGGCCGTGACCCGGCGGACGTAGCAAGAGAATGGGTCGAAGCGAATCCTGAACGAGTGGATGGTTGGCTGGGTCTTTGAGCCCAACCTGAAGCAACATCCATGGTGGCAGCTCCACTTCGCTGCCATCATGAGCCAACAAGGCCCATTCCGAGGCCGCTGGGGGACGCATGGGCGACGATACGGTTATTGAAATTTCGAATGTCTGGAAGATTTTTGGAGCGAAGCCAGAAGTCGCGTTACAGGCAATCCGAGAGCGTGGGCTGAGCAAAGCCGAGGTTCTAGCTGAATTCAACTGTGTTGTCGGTGTAGCCGATGTCAGCCTGTCTGTGAACCGCGGTGAAATATTCTGCATCATGGGCCTGTCTGGCAGTGGCAAGTCCACGCTGGTGCGTCACTTCAATCGGCTTTTGGAACCTACCGGCGGCAAGATAGAAATCGAAGGAACCGACGTTATGGCACTGGGGCCGCAAGAGCTGCAGCAGTTCCGCAATAACAAAATCGGTATGGTGTTTCAGAATTTCGCTCTGATGCCGCACCGTTCGGTTCTGGACAACGTGGCGCTGCCCTTGGAAATCAGACAAGTTAGCAAAAATGAACGTATGCGACAGGCCGCGGCAATTCTGGACATCGTTGAGTTAGGGGCCTGGGGATCGAAGTTCGCGCATGAGTTGTCTGGTGGAATGCAGCAGCGCGTGGGCTTGGCGCGTGCATTGGCTGCGAACCCAGATGTGCTGCTGATGGATGAGCCGTTCTCGGCGCTCGATCCACTTATCCGACGACAATTGCAGGATGAATTTATTCGGCTCAGTAAGATTTTGAAGAAGACCACCATCTTCATCACGCACGATCTGGACGAAGCGGTGCGCATCGGTAATCGAATTGCAATCATGCGCGACGGCAAAGTAGTTCAGATCGGCACTGCCGAAGACATCGTTATGAATCCTGCCGACGATTACGTGGCAGACTTCGTAGCAGGTATCTCGCGCCTCAAAGTGGTGCGCGCCCATGCAGTGATGCAACCGATTTCAGACTATGTAGCCGCCCATGGCCCGTTGGCCGCAGACGCACCGCGCGTCAATGAGGCGGAAAACCTTAGCACTCTGATCAATTTGGCGATTGACCACAGCAGCGCCATCCTGGTGGAGGACGGCGGCAAGGATGTGGGTTTGATTACCCGCGCTGATTTGCTGCGCACAGTAATCGAGGGGACGGAAGTATCATGAGCACATCCGACGCGAACCCTGATGGCGTAAACCCGCTGGAAGATACCGAAAGCGAAGCTGCTCTGGCCTATGCTGAAGAGCGGCGCGAGAACATTCGCACGTTTGTTCGTACTAACCCCGACTATTACATCAAAAACTTTGACAAGATCGGCGCGTCCGCTCGCTTTACGGCGACCTTCAATCTGATGGCCGGGATTTTTGGTCCGATCTGGTTCGGAGCGCGTGGATTGTGGTCATGGGCGCTCCCATTCCTAATCATTGAAACACTTGCCTATGTGCAGATTGCCCGCGGTCTTTTTGGAGATCTCGCAGCCGACGCGATGGCTCGTATCGCTTCGATTGAGGGAACGTTGGAATTGCGCCGTCAGCAACTGGCTGCTGCGATCGAAGCAAACTCCGACAAGATTGATGTCTACCAGCGCACCGTCGAATCTCTTGAGGCCAATATCGGCGGTATACGAGCCGAAGCCGAAGCATTGGCCGCCCAAGGCCCCGCGATCATATTGTCGGGCCTCGTTATTCTGTTATTCATAAAAGCGGTTCAGTCGGTGGTGGCAAACTGGGCGCTTGAGGCGCGGTTTTCAGAGTGGATATCGGATCGATCGATCCGTTCAGCTATGCCTGTTTCAGAGATCGTGTTCAGCACAATTTTCATGGCGTTAATCGTGACGGCGGCAATGTTGCACTACAGCTTCCCCGGGCGTTTTTCATTGCTCAGTCACTTTCCAACAGACCCCGATATCCGTTTGACCGGCATCACTTGGGTGGAAGACTTCATCGCGTTTTGCGTCCGCAACAGTGAAGCTTTTTTTGAGGGGCTGACAATCGGTATCCGTGCACTGCTCGATGCCTTAGAGGTCATACTTGTCCAGACTCCTTGGATCGTAATTGCATGTCTGATCATACTGCTCACATGGCTAACAGCCGGTATCAGCACTGCCATCTATTCAGGAGCGTTCCTGGCCTATATGGGCCTTTTGGGCTTTTGGGAGGCGGCGATGACGACACTGGCATTGCTAGGCACTGCGGCTTGTCTCTCAATCGTGATAGGCATTCCACTTGGTATGTTCGCTGCAAGGCGCCCGCGTTTTTATGCATTCATCCAACCAATTATGGACTTCATGCAAACCATGCCGGCGTTTGTCTTCATGGTGCCTGTGATCGCGTTTTTTGGCGTCGGCAAGCCTGCAGCTGTTATTGTCACGATGATTTTCGGCGGTACTCCTGTGGTGCGCCTGACCGTACTGGGCCTGCGCGGTGTACCTGAAAGCGTGCGCGAAGCGGCAATCAGTTTTGGTGCAAACAAATGGTATTTGCTCACTAAGGTCGATCTGCCGCTGGCAAGCCCCTCGATCCGGGCAGGAATCAACCAGACCATCATGCTCTCGCTCGCCATGGTGGTGGTGGCTTCGCTGATTGGTGCCAAGGGTCTGGGCGAGGATGTACTTGAGGCGCTGCAATACGCCAATGTCGGACAGGGAATTCTGGCAGGCTTTGCCATCCTATTCTGCGCCATGATACTTGACCGAATTGTGCAGGGACAGCGCAAGTGAGGCCGCTTGTCCTGGTCCATGGTTTCATGGGAGGAGGCGCGCAATGGGAGCCGCAACAGCGCGAGTTTTCAAAAAACCATAAGCTGATCGCGATAGACTTGCCTGGGTTCGGACAAAATGCAGGCTTGCCTAGCATCGACACGATCGGCGGGTTTGCTGATTGGGTTCTGGACCAGTTGTTCCGCCTCGGCATCGAATACTTCAACCTCTTGGGGCATTCGATGGGCGGAATGATAGCGCAGGAGATGATACACCGCGCCCCGCAATGCATCGATAAATTGATCCTCTACTCCACTGGCGCGGTCGGTATCCTGCCCGGTCGTTTCGAGACGATTGAGGAAAGCAAACGGCGCGCCCAAACCGAAGGGTACCAGGAAACGGCTCGTCGGATCGCTGCGACGTGGTTCTTGGAAGGCCGGTCCGCTGAGGCCTATTCAGACTGCGCTGAGATAGCCGAGCAATGTGCACCGGATGCCATGATCAAGGGGCTGGACGCTATGCGCGCGTGGCGCGGCGATAATCATCTTGCTGCCATCAAAGCTAAAACTCTGGTGATCTGGGGTGACAAGGACCTCACGTATTCATGGTCTCAGACCGAACAGCTTTGGAAATTAATAAATCAGGCTGAACTTTCCGTCGTTCCCGGCTGCGCCCACGCAGTACATCTGGAAAAGCCCGATATCTTCAATGCGGTGCTGTCGGATTTCTTATACCGGACCGAAAAAGACCTTTGCGCTTAAACGTCAATGTATAACCACCGAGACATACCTTAGATACCTTTTGGGGATCACTCAGCATCAATGGCCAATGAAACTATCGACAACAAGAAACCAATTGCTCTCGATTAAACGGCGGCTTTGGGCACTTGGTGCCTATTCGTTTGGATCGCAGCATTTAGCAGTTTGGGCTCCGAGCGGACCTCACAGGCGGCGCGGCATCAGAACGATCTCAAACACCTAGAAAGAGACAAGGGCGGCCCTAACCGGACTCTCATCGGATTACTCAGATGCTGCGGTCGCAGCCCGCATAGCCGCCGTTCGCAGCATGAGTGAGATACGAACACGGTCGAATTCACGGATTGCGGGACAAACCAGACATCAAACAAACAATGCCAATTGTCTGGTTGTGGGTATTTTGGGTCAATCGCGCCCAGATGTGTTCCACAAATGCGGTTACACAAATCTATTCACGTAATTCTCTAGTATTTCCTGTCGGCCTGACTTGGGATCGGGATTTATCCCATCACGTAAAACTCGGGCGGAAATTTCTTCCAGGCCTTTGCCCAACATGGACACTGCACCTGGTGTATTCCAACCTGAATACCGTTCCATCAGTGAGTCCTCCAATCCCCCATCATCAATCATAGCGGCCGCTGCTTTCAAACCGCGTGCGCATATGTCCATTCCACCGATATGAGCCGCCACCAGATCGACAGCGTCAATCGATTGCCGGCGAATTTTGGCGTCGAAATTTGTGCCGCCGGTGGTAAAACCACCAGCCTTCAGGATGTAGTAGTAAGCCAGGGCAACTTCCGGTGTGTTGTTCGGGAACTGGTCTGTGTCCCATCCAGACTGGTAGTCGTTTCGGTTCATATCAATTGAACCCAGCATTCCCTCAGAAGCCGCAACCACAATTTCATGTTCAAAGCTATGCCCGGCAAGGATCGCATGGCCCTGCTCGAGATTCAGCTTCACTTCTTTCTCCAAACCGTACTTCCTAAGAAATCCGATACAAGTAGCTGCATCATAGTCGTATTGGTGCTTGGAAGGCTCCTGAGGTTTCGGCTCCACAAGAATAGTGCCTTTGAACCCGATCTTGTGTTTGTACTCTACGACCATGTTTAGAAAACGGCCCATGTGGTCCAGCTCAGTTGTCAGGTCCGTGTTCAGAAGGGTTTCGTAGCCCTCACGACCACCCCACAGAACATAGTTTTCGCCGCCTAGTTTGTGAGTTGCATCCATGCAGGATTTCACGGTCGCTGCAGCGAATGCAAAAACGTCGGGATCAGGATTGGTACTGGCGCCAGACATCCAGCGACGATGACTGAACATATTGGCCGTACCCCAAAGCAGTTTGGTGCCAGAAACTTGCATCTTTTCACCGATGTAATCGGTGATTTCTTCCAATGTGCGCAGGTTATCGGCAAAATTTCCCTGTTCGGGCCGGATATCAGCGTCGTGCCAGCAAAAGAATGGCTGCCCCAAAAGCTCAAACAATTCGAAAGCAATATCTGCCTTATGGCGGGCCCGGCCCATATCGTCCTGAGGATACCATGGACGATCAAATGTCGGACCGCCAAACGGATCCCCACCCTCCCACGCGAAGGAATGCCACCATGCCACCGCAAATCGCAGATGGTCCTCCATACGCTTGCCCATGATGATTTCATCCGGGTCGTAGTGACGAAAGGCCAACGGGTTCTTGCTATCCACGCCTTCAAACTGGACCTTCTCGATCCCTTCAAAAAATCCACTTGGCATTTCTGCCCCCTATTCTGCTTTTTGTGCTGGCTGCTTGCCGAGAATGATCATCGACAAAAGATCGTCATCAGTGACGTCTGCGATATCGACCGTCCCAACCAGTTTTCCGTTCTTCATGACCGATGCGCGGTCGCACAGTTCCATAACGGCATGCACGTCGTGGTCGATCAGAAATATCCCGATGCCTTGTGCCTTTAGCTGGTGGATCAGATCCGCCACCATCTGAGTTTCATGTGGCCCGAGCGCTGCTGTGGGTTCATCCATGATCAGGATACGGGCGTTGAAGTAGACGGCCCGAGCGATCGCCACTGATTGTCTTTGCCCCCCCGACAAGGCGGAGACCGGGTCATTGAACTTCTGAAAGTTCGGGTTGAGCTGAGCCATGATCTTTCGGCACTCGGCCTCCATGGCTGCGTCGTTGACCAAACCAAAAGGCGTCGTCATCTCGCGCCCTAGGAACAGGTTCGATGTCGCGTCCAGATTGTCGGCCAAGGCGAGCGTCTGATATATCGTTTCGATGTTATTCGCCCTGGCGTCACGGGGATTGCCAATCTCGACTGGCTTGCCATCAATCAGGATCTCACCGTGATCCATCTGATAGGCGCCGGACAAAACCTTGATCAACGTGGATTTTCCGGCCCCGTTGTGGCCAAGCAAACCAACGACTTCACCCGGATAGAGATCGATCGAAACATGGTCGACGGCCTTGATCCCACCGAAGGAAATTGAGATGTCGCGCATCTCGACCAATGGCGGCGCGCCTGAACCGCGACCAGTGCCAGAAGGTTTTTTCTGAGTATCCTGAGCTTGCATCACTTGGCCCCCAGTCGCTTGCGGTAAACGATGTCGATATAGACAGCCAACACGAGGACGCCGCCGACCACGATGTTCTGAAACGGCGCGTCGACACCAACCATTGCCATGCCCGATTGCAGCGCCTGCATAATCAATGCACCAAGGATTGCGCCATAGATGGTACCGATACCACCCGACAATGCGGTTCCTCCGATCACTGCAGCGGCTATGACCCGAAGTTCATCGAGCGTGCCAATGTCGTTCGAATGGTTTGCCAAGCGGGCAGAGGCGACCACCGCGGAAACAGCGCACAAGAAACCCATCAAAGCAAAGATTTTCACTGTCAGCAGCCGAGTGTTGATACCTGAAAGCTCTGCCGCATCCGGGTTGCCGCCGGTGGCAAAGATGTAGCGTCCAAACCGGGTTTTCCGCGCCACAATTGTCAGCGTGACAGCCACTATGATTAAGATGAGTACAGAAATCGGTATACCGTATCCTACAACCAGCCCTTCTGGCATTGTCTCTCCGCGCGCTTCGAACATACGTTGCAGCCGGCGCGTCGGAATGGCGTAGCTGTTAACGATGTAAACGTACCCAAGGATAGCAATTGCGATTATCCCGGCCAGAGTGGCCTCGGCCCAGACAGGTTTGACCGGGAAACCATGTGCCGCTTTTGCTCGGCGACCGCTCCACAAAGCCCAGATCGCGATTGCTGTCGCAAACAAGCCGAACAGCCAGCTTGTCGTCGTTCCCAATGTTCCGTTGGTCCCGCCAAACATCAGGAATGTACTATCCAGAGGACCAATCGTCTGGCCGCTGGTCAAATACCACGCCACGTTTCGCCAAACCAGGAATCCACCAAGCGTAACGATGAAGGCTGGTATCGTCAGATAACCAACCATCCAGCCATGAAACGCACCAATCAGCGTGCCGACAAACAACCCGACGACAATGGTGATCGCCCAGGTTGCAGGATTGTTCAAACCCATCCCAAGCACCTGCGGCAAAAGCTCGGTTTGAGTCATTGCCATCACAGCCGAGGTTGTTGCCAATAGTGCGCCAACCGACAAGTCGATGTGTCGCGTGACGATAATGAACACCATCCCACATGCCATGATAGCAACCGATACTGTCTGGATGGACAGGTTGAACAGATTGCGCGGCGTCAGGAACCTTCCATCTGTGAAGATGTTAAATCCGATGCACAAGATGACAAACGCGCCGATCATTCCCAAAAGCCGCATATCCAGTTCCAACTGCTGGAACAGGCTGGGTTTTGCTTTTTCCGGTATCGGCTGAGACGAAGTTTCGGTCATTTCCGATCTTTCATTGTCAGCAATTGTCCCTGGCCCACAAAGGGCCAGGGACCAGGGAGTTTAATTGCAGGGCGCAGGGCCGTTTTCGACACCCTGGCAGAGGTCAGCCAGCGGGATCCATCCGGCATCCACAACAACAGACAGATTATCCTTGGTAATCGGAACCGGTGCCAGGAAAACCGAATTCATCTCGGTGCCACCTGGTGAAGTCCAGCTCACTGCACCTTCGACATCAGCAGGACTTGTGCCGCCGCTCAGCGCAACAGCGATTTCGCCAGCGGCCTTTCCAAGTTCGCGAGCATCCTTCCAAACCGATACCGTCTGCGTTCCCAGTGCGACACGGTTCAACGCTGCGTGGTCGCCGTCCTGACCGGAAACCGGAATGCCTTCCATGCCCTGTGCGGTCAGCGCTGCAACAACACCGCCTGCAGTACCGTCATTCGACGCAACGACTGCATCCACGTTGTTCTCGTTCGCGGTAAGGATTTGCTCCATGTTCCGCTGCGCGTTCGCGGGCAACCAACCATCCGTATAGGCCTCCCCCACGATAACGATGTCACCACTGTCGACGGCCGCGCCGATGATCTCTTGCTGACCACCCCGCAGGAAATCCGCGTTTGGATCGGTGGGTGAACCCTTGATCATCACATAATTGCCCTTGGGCATGGCTTCAAAAACAGCCCGGGCCTGCATTCTGCCTACCTCGACATTGTCGAAGGTTAGATAGAACGCACGGTCATCCTCAATGAGGCGATCATAGGCAATGACCGGAATACCTTCGTCCGCTGCAGCTTGAACAGCCGGTCCGATTGCCTGCGCGTCCTGGGCCAGAATGATAAGCGCGTCTACACCTTGGGCGATCAGGCTTTCAATGTCCGAAAGTTGCTTTGCGGAAGACGACTGTGCGTCTGCAGAGATGTACTCGGCACCTCCAGCTTCAAGCGCCGACTTGATGGCCGCCTCGTCCGTTTTCCAACGCTCTTCCTGAAAGTTCGACCAGCTTACGCCGACCACTGGCTCTGCGAATGCGGTCGAAGCCAACAAAGTGGCCACAGCCGAAAAGCTGAGAATTTTTTTCATGATTTCCTCCCATTTGCCGAGCCATCGCATTTCGATTCGCGGCTCTCACAAATTTCAATATCATATTTATTTCAGCCGGTAAAATATTTACTCTACAAGCGGCGTTAAAATTCAAATAGATTGGGCCAACAGCAAGATTCGCGAGGACAAGATGCTGAAAAGCAAAGCCTCTCCGGTTTCTTTGGAACAAAGAAACGCAACCCGATTGCGGGTATTGGAGCACATCAGAGCCAAGAGATCCGTCTCGCGGATCGATATTGCGTCCGCCTTGCAAACCAGCCCTGCGACTGTCACCGCCGCCACGGCTGATCTCATCTCGGCCGGGCTGGTCAAAGAGACTGAAAGCCAAGCACAGTCAATGTCGGGGAAGAGAGGCAGACCCAGAGTATTGCTGCAATTGGACGGCCAGATGCACCTTGTGGCCGGCCTCAAGGTGGCCCGGCAAGTAATCTCAGTTATCTTGGTCGACTTTGAAGGTAACGAAGTCGCATCCCATAAATATGCTCTGGATCAAGCCAGAATGTCGCCGCAGGAATTTGTATCGGCGATCCACGAAGCTCTTGAAGAGACCTGCAGTCAGATCGATCGTTCTGTCGCTCATTTGGCAGGTGTTTCTATCGGGGTGGCTGGACTGGTCGATGCTAACAAGAATTTTGTCCACTGGTCTTCCTCGATTACTGAGAGAAATATTGATTTCAATCACTTGCTTTCAAATGAGCTGCCTTGCCCTGCATTCGTTGACAACGACGCCAATCTTGTCGCCAAGGCCGAGCAGCTTTTTGGCTTGGGCAAGGGTTTGAAGAACTTCCTCGTTGTTACGATCGAACACGGTGTTGGCCTTGGCATCGTATTGGACGGTAAACTATACCGTGGAGAACGAGGCTGCGGCGCTGAGTTTGGGCACACCAAAGTTCAACTTGACGGGGCTTTGTGCCAA
Organism: Ruegeria sp. H6; assembly: GCF_056532975.1. Taxonomy (NCBI): domain Bacteria; kingdom Pseudomonadati; phylum Pseudomonadota; class Alphaproteobacteria; order Rhodobacterales; family Roseobacteraceae; genus Ruegeria; species Ruegeria sp. H6. The sequence goes on along the minus strand of NZ_JBQFOA010000019.1, from coordinate 35,037 downwards.
TGCGGCCAACGCGGATGTCTTGAAGCCTATGTGGGCGACTATGCTTTGATCCGCGAGCTGACGGTCACCGGTCATACCAACGGCATGGAATCCATTTCCGACATACATGACCGCGCTAACTCAGGTGACGAAAGAGCATCATCAGTGCTTGCTCGCGCAGGTCAGATGTTTGGCCTCGGGATTTCCAACCTGATCAACTTGTATGACCCAGAGTGCATCATCGTCTCAGGAGCACAAATGAGTTTCGAACATCTGTGTTCCAACGAAGTAATGAACCGTATTCGAAACGGGGTCGTGAAGGTCGATGCGCCTTTACCCGAGATCAAAGTTCATCATTGGGGCGACATGATGTGGGCAAAAGGTGCCGCAGCATATGGGATCGAGCAGATCTCGATCCTCAAAGTTAAGGAACTTTCTGCGAATGCGTCCTGAGCTTACGATACTTGTGGCTTTTGCCTCTGTTGCGAACGCGAACACCTACGTTCCTAGGTTTTCAAACGTGGATGTGCCGAAACATATCTATGATGGAGGCTGGGAGCATTTTGTTGGCGGAGGCGTCGCCGTTTTTGATTGCAATGGGGATACCCTGCCGGAGCTCTTCTTAGCAGGCGGATCCAATAGCTCTCAACTGTTCATAAACACTTCGAGAGAACAGATATCCTTTAAGACAGAAACACCAGAAAGCTTGTCGCTGACAGGTGTGACTGGGGCTTATCCTCTTGACGTTGATGGTGACGGCATAATGGATCTGGCGATTTTGCGTGTTGGCCCAGACCTGCTTCTTCGTGGCCACGCCGACTGTCAATTCAGCCCTTTCGATACACTCGGTTTTCAAACGGAAGATCACTGGACCACAGGTTTCTCAGCAACATGGGAAAGCGGGCAAACCTTACCGACCTTGGCATTTGGCACTTACGTTGATCGGTTCGATCCCGAAGGTCCTTTTGAATCATGCGGCCCGACCCTTCTCTATCGCCCCGAAGGCGGTTTGTACCGTGAGCCACTGTATCTTGCGCCCGGCTACTGCTCACTTTCTATTTTGTTTTCGGACTGGGCCCGAACTGGTCGCGCGGATCTTCGCGTCAGCAATGACCGTCACTACTATGTGCGCGGCGGTCAGGAACAATTGTGGGCGATGGCGCCGGAACCCCGGCAATATACAGAAGACGAGGGCTGGCTTCCATTTTCGATTTGGGGAATGGGGATCGCCTCTCGGGACCTCACAGGGGACGGATTTCCCGAAGTTTACCTGACTTCGATGGGTGATCAGAAACTCCAGGTATTTGACCCAGTTGCAAACGGCCCGACCTGGCGCGACGCGACTTACGAAAAGGGTACGACCGCTCATAGGCCGCATATTGGAGGAGACGGAAGGCCATCGACCGGATGGCACGCACAGTTCGGCGACGTCAACAACGACGGCCGAGACGATATTTTCGTGGCCAAGGGAAACGTAGAACAGATGCCAGATGCGGCTCTGAACGACCCCAATAACCTACTACTACAGAACTCCGACGGTCAGTTTATTGAAGCCGCAGCAGATGCCGGTGCTGCCTCGATGGCTAAGTCTCGCGGCGCGGCGCTTGCTGACCTTAACAACGATGGGAGGCTGGATCTGGTGGTCGTCAACCGAGGTTCTGAGCTCGAAGTCAGTCAGAACACTACTCGGAGTGGCAACTGGCTATTGCTGGATGTCACTCAGGATCAAACCAATCACGCAGCAATTGGTGGATTTATTGAAGTCAAAACCTCGCTGGGCGTTCAGACCCGCGAGCTAACAATCGGCGGCGGTCACGCTGGTGGTATCGCTGGGTTTCAGCATTTTGGGCTTGGGAGTGAGTACCAGGTGCAGGTTCGTATGATCTGGCCGGACGGGTCGAAAGGCGAGTGGTTGGACTATCAGCCCAACCAAATCATACGTCTTCGCCGCTGATTACTTTTCAAACGGTAACCCGCTTGGAACTTGATCGGGCACACCTAGCCGCTCTGCCGGGTCTTCAAGGCTTTCCAGAAATCTGAGAAGAGCGTCGATTTCCTGATCGGTTAGTTTAATATTCGACAGGCTGTTGCTTTGGGCAATCGCCTCCACGTGCTCATTGTCCAACATTGCCCTTTGATCTTTGGTGCCCGGGAAGTCCGGCAATGCGGCCAACTCGATCGAGTAGTTTTTTAATGACGAAACCGCGTCCAGATGATGCCGCACGATGTCCTCAAGTTCGGCAAAAGCTCCGTTGTGCCCGTACGGAGCTGTCAGTGTCACGTTGCGCAAAGATGGCGTGCGGAAAGCAAACGCGTCGTCGGGATTACCGGTCACGCGAAGACGCCCGTCGTCCCTGACGTGGTTTTCAAATCGCGCCGCCTTTCCCGGGCCGATCTGCGGCAGTGCAACCGAATGAAACTTGTGGTCGGTCTGGAACCAGCCCGAGTGGCAATTGCTGCATCCGGCTCTTCCATAAAACAAGCCCATACCAATCTCAGCCTCTTCTGACAGCTCAGCCTCACCTCGCATCGCGCGATCGAAGAGGCTGTTATCAGCGCGCCACTCGAACGCGATAAAGTCCGCGATTACGTTGGCAATTGCCGTGAACGTAATTTCATCATCCGGCGCTAAGTCATCAAACCTCTGCTCGTACTCCGGAATGGCCGAAACACGTTCTGCAATCAGATCCCACGCACCGCCTTGCTGTGTCAGAAATCCGAGGCGAACCGCTTTGCTAACGTCATTCTCAGAATAGTGACCCGCCATTTCGTCTGGCGACAAAACCGGGAACATGGCCTGTGCGGCAAGCGCTGAATTGAAACCAGAACGCATATGAGTACCCAACGGGGTTCTGATGCCATCAGGTTGCGTTGTGTCTGCCTCCAGCCGCCCATCATGGAAAAACGTAGTGAACTCAGTGGCTCCGAGGTTCCAGAGCCCTGGCGAGTTTCGTGGGATACGCTGTTCCGGGGTGTTCTCTGGGTTTAATGTTCGCTCTGGACCCAACCCAATTCCCCCTTCCCCTATACCAAGGGAAACACCGTCGGACGTGCCAAGCCTGGGATGATGACAGGTCGCGCAGCTGATATTCTTGTTGCCAGACAAAATCGGGTCATAGAACAGCAAACGCCCCAGCTCAGCACTTCCAAAGTCAGGATCGAGGAACTCCGGCAAAGGACCAAGCGATTGGGCACGCGCACCGCTCTCCACTGAGATTACTAATCCGAAAGCCAAGAATAGCGAAACTGCTCTCATGTCATTCCTCAGAAACTTCTAGAATAAGTTCCTGCCGATACGGATTCTCCGGAGTATAGATGATTGAAGGAAACGACGAGATATTCGGTGCATTGGGATAACCCGATGGTTCGATACACACACCACGCGAAGCGCGAAGCGGTTTTGTCAGCTCATAGCCCGAATAGACCTGTGCTCCGGGTTGGTCTGAGTAGACGGTCAACGCAAGGCCAGAGAGTGAAGTGATTTCCGCCACCGAGACATTTGGGTCGCGATCCTGATCAAAGCAGAAATAGTGATCGATCCCTTCGGAAACACTCCCAATCGTATTGGGCGTTGAAAAATTCAACCCGCTTTCGTTTGTCGCAAGCACTCTGCCCGACGGAATACCCTGATCATCGATTTCCAGATACCGATTTGAAGCGAGTTTCAGCTTATGCCCGTCTACGCCTTCTGCAGCACCCAAAGTGTAGTAGTTATGTTGCGTAATGCTTATCGGCGTCGGCCGATCAGGCTGTGCAGCTATTGAATAGACCAAGCGTGAGCCCTGTAAGCATATCCTGACTTCGAACCTGATATTCCCCGGAAAGCCGCTCTCGCCGTCGCGAGAAACATACTTCAGAAAGACTTCGTTCTGTGCAATCTGTTCGAGATACCAAAACTGTTTAGACAGTCCATCGTCGCCACCATGCAGGGTGTTTTTTCCCTCATTGGCGTTCAATTCAAAACTGGTGCCATCCAAATCAAACGTCGCGCCGCTGATCCGGTTGGCAATGCGCCCAACAATTGCGCCCAGGTAACGCGTATCGGTGAGATACTCATTTGGGTCCTCGAACCCAAGGATGAGCGGGACGTCCTTGTACCACCACCCCTGCGTGATAGCCCCATAGTTCAGGACTGAAACACGCATATTCCCATCCGTGATAATAGCAGCTTCGATCCCTGAGGCTCTACTCGTTTCTGGTTTCATCTTACTGCCAGCGGCGCAAGCGCCTGATAGAATTGCTTGTATCTCCGGTATTCGTTTTCGTAGGCGTCAATCAGATCGCCACGTGGTTCAATGCGTTCCTGAATTTCCGGCGGCGTCATGACTTGCGCCGGTTCAGCGCCGTTGGCAGCACATATCGCGAGTCGTGCAGCGCCCAAAGCGGCACCGAATTCGCTGCCTTTTGGCAAATCCAGTGGAACTTGCAAGATAATAGCCAAGGTTTCCAGCCAGAACCGAGATCGTGCACCTCCCCCTACTGCCATAAGGCTATTTGGCTGGGTTCCGGTGCTCCTCAGTGCTTCCAGGCAATCTCTCATTCCAAATGAAACACCCTCCATTACGGACTGGGTCAACTCAGCGGGTTCCGACGAGATGTCCACGCCCAAAAACGCGCCTCGAATATGGCTATTGTTATGCGGCGTCCGTTCTCCTGACAGATATGGCAGGAAGGTGATCGCTGTTGGTCCATTCAGTTTTTCAGGCATAGCTGAAGCGAGTCTTTCCACGGGTTCACCCAGATTGCGCGCAAGCCAGTTCATGCTGTTCGTTGCTGAAAGCATGACACCCATTTGTATCCAGCGATCAGGAACCGCATGACAAAAACAGTGCACGGCTGTTTCCGGATCAGGAGCATAAATTTCCCGCGCAACAAGCAACACGCCAGACGTTCCGAGTGAGACAAAACCGGTGCCGTCGTTGATGCTTCCGATCCCGCAGGCAGCGGCAGCATTATCGCCAGCGCCTCCAGCCACGACAACTGGGTTCGAAAGCCCCCACTCCTGCCTCAAACTGACCTTCAACTCTCCACTCGGATCACTGCCCTCAACCAAGTTCGGCATCTGCTCGACACGCATGTGACCTATGGCTAGTGCCTTTTCTGACCACTGCCGAGTGTCAACGTCCAGCCAGGATGTTCCTGCGCTGTCAGACACGTCTGAAACATATTCGCCAGTCAGCCAAAACCGCAAATAATCTTTCGGCAGCAATACCTTGCCCACCTTTGAGAACACATGCGGTTCATTCGCACGCAACCATTCGAGTTTTGGCGCCGTAAACCCAGGGAACACGATGTTTCCCGATATTGCGCGCATCTCTGGCGATTGATCCAGTATCCTCGCCTCATCAGCTGACCGTGTATCGTTCCAAAGAATACAGGGCCTCAATATTTCGCCATCAGAATCCAGTAGTGTAGCGCCGTGCATGTGTCCGCTTAGGCCTATACCTCGCAATTTTGAGAATGCTTGCTGATTGCCGACGCGAAGCATTCCAACAACCTCTTCGCAAGCGTTGGTCCAATCCAAAGGATCCTGTTCAGACCAGCCAGGCCTAGGCGTCGAGGTAGAAATGCTGACCTCGGCATCACCGACAACGTGTCCTGTGTCATCTACCAGAATCCCGCGGAGACCTGACGTTCCCAAATCCAAACCAAGATACATTCAACGCCACCCGATTAAATATTTTATCGATTAAAATTAATCGAAACCGTGTTCTTGTCAAGGTTCCGTAAAAGAATTGTGCTCCAATCACGACTGGTTCAGAATGTCCGTCTCTGTACCACGCAAAATTCGAGCAACTGGACAAGAGTCGCGTGCCGTTTCTGGTTAAACTTGTCTTGTTTGAATTGTCTCAGACACATTGTTTCAAGACATCAAAAATATGACGGCGGCAACAGGACCGGTCGCAGAAAAGAACACTGTTGAACACCGAAATTTACGGTCGGGATAGACCTCCTTTGCCAAGTATGTTCCGAAAGCGGCCTATGCGTGTTTCTGGGCAGCGGCACCAAACCCGACGCTCGCGATCCCTCAGCGGCTCTGTCGGAATGGGCTCATTCCAGACCTCGGATGCCATTGGAGCACAATTCCCTGCTCCGCCGTCAGCTAAATGCGTAGACGGCCCTTTGCTGCCGTTGAGCATACGATCAGAATTCTGCAGCCGCAGCCCGCTTTCCGGACATTCGCTGCGATTGCGAAATCGGGGAAAGCTCGAACTCACTGTCTGCGGATCAAACTACTATTCTCTGCGGTTATTTGAATTGCTGCTTATGTTACCGGTCTAACGGATTGGTCCTTAAATGACTGGATGAGATAGTCTGTCAGCGCTTTAGCAGAGGGTTTTGCATGGCGCCCACCCGCCAGAACGGCATGGACGGAGACAAGCCCAATCTCCCATTCTGGAAACAACCGAACGAGTTGCCCTGTCTTAAGCTCTGCTTTGCATCCCCAGTAACTGGTTGTGATGATGCCCATCCCAGCAACTGCAGCAGCGGTAGCGGCTTCATTGACTGTGACGGTTACGGGACTATCGACCTTAACTGAGAGCGCCTTTCCGTTCTTTGAGAACTTCCAACCTTGAGCACCTCTTCCCGCAGGTCCCAGAATGATCTTATGACTTGCCAGATCGGACGGTGATTTCGGGTTACCCGCTTTTTCAAGATAGGCGGGCGATGCCACAATCATGCGTTGGGTTTCACCGATCTTCCGCGCAATCAGCGTTGAGTCTGCCAGCTCACCAAACCGAATGGCGACATCAATTGCCTGATCTATCAGATCCTGCATTGTATCCGTTAGAACAAAATCAATTTGCAGCTCAGGATTTGCATCTACGAATTCTGGGATTCTTGGGATGATCTCTCGGACCGCAAAGCTGGTTGCACAGCCTACTCTTAGTCGTCCCTTTAGAGTTCCATCTCCTCGGGCAAGATGATTGGCTTCGTCGAGAGATGCGATGATGCCTTCCACTCTGTCCAGATAATTGACACCAACTTCGGTCAGTTTCACAGCATGCGTGCTTCTCACAAACAGAGCGGCACCAAGGTCTTTCTCAAGCTTGGAGATTATTCGGGAAACGGAGGGTTGAGAGAGACTGATCTCTTTTCCTGCCGCTGTGAAGCTTTCGGTACGTGCCACACGGCAAAAAAGACGAAGCGCAGCAACGTTATTAGTCATTTGGAAAATGAATAATAGTTAGTCATATCCACATTCTACAAACGAAATATCAAATGTTCAATATTGTCCGCATAGGCAGCGCGCTTCCTCGGCATCCAAGGAGCGAGGCGGATTGAGAAACGTGCCGCCCATTCGATTGAACACAACACAAACCCTCGAAGTGGAATGAAAAATGACCCTCCAAGACAAACTGGACGCCTTCAAAGAGACCTTCAAAGCCCAAGCCCCAGCAGAAGCCTTTGAAGCCTTTGACCGGTCCACCCAAGAGCTGATCGAAAGCGGCCAAGCCGAACGCGCTCTCAAGGCTGGCGATGATGTTCCTGATTTCGTGCTGACGGATTCGGATCGCAACGAAGTCGCTCTGAAAGACCTGCTGGCCAAAGGCCCGGTCGTTCTGACCTTCTATCGCGGTGTGTGGTGCCCCTACTGCAACATCGAACTGAAGGCCCTTGAAGGTGTTGCCGAAGACATTCGCGCCGGTGGTGCAACCCTGGTTGCAATCTCGATGCAGGGTGCCGCCGACAGCCGCAAGTCCCAGAAAGACAATGGGCTGAGCTTCCCGATCCTGACGGACAAGAATGGTGAGCTGGCCGCGAAATTCGGCATCCGCTGGACGCTGCAAGATTATGTGATCCCGGTCCATGACGGCTTTGGTGTTCACTTGCCGCGCATCCATGGCGACGGTCAGTGGAACCTGCCGATGCCCGCCCGCTACGTCGTCGATACCGATGGCAGCATTGCCTATGCGGAAGTGAACCCCGATTACACCCGCCGTCCTGAGCCTGCCGATCTGTTCCCGGTTCTCGACAACCTCGCTGCCTCCGTTGCCGCTGAATAACGCTCCCGGTGCGGCCCGCACGTTGGGCCGCGCATCTCACCAATTCAAAGCTCCCTGCACAATGCAGCAACCAGGCCTCCGCAGGACCAACAATTCGAACCCGAAAGGACGAGACCAATGAAAGGCAAACTCATTCTCCCATACATCATGACCAATATGCTGTCAGGCGTCGGCTCCGCCGTAATGTTCTGGTACTCTGGTTATGATCCCATCTGGATCGGCACATTCTTCGCCACCTTCACCATGCCATTCTTCCTGATGGTTCTGGCCGGTGCCCTTGGCCTCTCCCGTACCTCGAAAAACCTGCCTGTGATCCAGTTGATCAATCTGGCTGCTGTTGCCTTCGTGGCCTACACGCTCTTCGGTCGCGGTGGTCAATCGACAACGGCAGAATATGCCTCCATCGGTCTGGCCCTCTATGGCGCGCTGTCCATGCAGTGGTACATCCACATCTTCTCGAACTACAAGCGCACCCCAAGCAAGGCCATCGTGAAAGGTCAGGCATTGCCTGAGCTGCCGCTGCACCGCCTTGATCAGACGCCCGTGTCTTCTTTGGAATTCACCGGTGACAAGACGCTGCTGGTCTTCTTCCGTGCAAACTGGTGCCCATTCTGCATGAACCAGCTCAAGGACGTGAAAGCGCAAGCTGACCGTCTGGCTGCAAACGGCGTGAAGGTGAAATTCATTTCCAACCAAGGTTTCGACAACTCCGCGAAGCTGGCGAACGACATGGACCTGCCTGCGCACTTCGAAATCCTGCAGGACGAAGACCTCCGCGCAGCCAAGGCCCTCGGCATCGAAGATATGGGCGGCGCACCGTCCGGTATGCCCGGCTACCCGAACGATACGGTTATGGCGACTGTCATAGCTCTGGATGAGCAAGGCAACGTGATCTTCGGCGACGAGACAGACAACTACCGCCGCCGTCCACACCCAGACACATTCCTGGGCGTCTTCGAAACACCCAGCAACGTGACCGCAATGGCTGCTGAATGACGACCTACAATTTAGCCACACAGCACCGCGGACTCGTTTCGCGGTGCTTTCTTGTTCCCGCAAGGTGTATGAGAGTAGTCACAGTTGAGGATGCAACAAAAGTCGGTGTCTTTGCTCGGCCCTTAGCGGACCCTCATCGCGACAAACGGTGGCACCTCGCAGCATTCCCGAATGGGGACGTTGCTTCCGTTATGATTTCGCCTGTCGCTACGCTTTCACCAACCAATTGATCCCGTAGAGTCGCAAACCGAGGGGCGCTGACTGGGTCACCGCTCATCTACATCAGCACACGCCGCGCTCACCGTTTGTTCTGCGGCAGCCCATCCCCGATTTCATAATAATCGCCCTTCTCCGACACGAAGATATGGGTCGACAATGTGGTGTGCGTCGGTCCGTCAAACACACCCATGGCCACGGCAGTCCAATCATGATGAATCGGGTCCCAGAACAGGGTCGAGCCACAGGTGCCGCAAAAACCGCGTCGGACTTTCTCCGAGGATTGGTACCAACGGACCTGGTCTTCACCGCCGATCTGTAGCTTGGTTCGCGGAATGTCGATGGAGGCCTCATAGTGGCCGCTGTGCTTGCGGCACGCCGTGCAGTGGCAGGCGGTTGGGCGCGGCAGGTCGCCTTGGACCCGGACTTGCACGGCTCCACACAGGCATGACCCCTTATGCATGGCCCACCTCCAACGCTACTTGGGGCCGCGCATGACGGCGAACGCCGAGTGCTCGGATGAGCGCCTTGGCCTCGGTAGGCGGTTCCTGTTCGACGCGTCGGTAGTCGGTTCCATCGTTTCGGCGCGACAGCAATCCGCATGAGACCATCGTCCGGCGCAGGGTCGCAGGATCAGCGAACACGTGTTCCTCATTCAGGTTTTCGTTGACCTCCCGCTCTGACAGGGACTGATCCGCAGGCAACCTCGCCCAAAGTGCCCAAAGCGCGAGTGTCTGTACGTTGCGACGGGACGGCCATTGGCGCAGATGACCAAAGGAATCGAACTGGTGCAAAGCACGTTCCACGACCCGCGCATCTGCTGGTGGTGCTTCGGCCAGCTGCTTGAGCCTTTGGGCAGCTGCATGCGCCGATCGCATGTGCTGAACGTTCTGGAAGCCCGCAGCGCGGGCGACCATATTCATAAGGGACAGATGCTTCGGACTTTCATCACCAAGCTGATTGGAGAGCGCACGCACAAATGTCGTGAGGTCGTTCGCATGTAGCGGTAAAGGGTTCTTCGGCATGATTTTTCCACAGCGAGCGCCGGTGCTTGATCGTTGGTCGCCGACTTGACGAAGCGGCGCTCAGATCCAAGTGAAATGATGCTATGCCGTCCGATGTTTTTGGCAGGTTTAGCTCTCCCAAAGGAGCAGCGACGCCTCGGTGTCTGCCGACCGTGATGACGGAATAACAAAATTCTTGCACGACGCCAAGACGGCCGCCGCAGAGCTCTGGTATTCATCCGGCGCCCATCATCCATCGCGCCCGGGTTCGTCAGAGTTGCTGGAAAACAAGGCAATCTTGTTGCCCTGCGGATCACGAAGGTATGCGACAAAAAAATTCGGCCCGTAAGCCTGACGAAAACCCGGCTGACCCTCGTCGGTTCCACCGGCTGCCAACGCGGCTGCATGAAGATCACGGACCTGTTGCTGGCAGCGCGCCTCGAAAGCAACCATCGTTCCGTTTCCTGCCGTCGCAGGCTGACCGTCAAATGGTGCTTTCACATAGAACTCTGGCTGGTTTTGTCGCTGTCCCGGTTCTACGGGCAGTGCGAAGCTCAGATCACCGTGATATCGCTCCAACCGATACCCGAGATCCAGAAGAAACGCTGAATAAAAGCGCTCGGCGCGCTCAATGTCGTCAACGCCAAATGTGACATATGCCATCATGTTTGAAGTGCCTCTTGGTTTGCCGCCAGAACGTCCCGGCGTTCAAAATCACGATGCGCACCACTTCGCGACCTTGCGCTCTTGTCGACTAAGCGACATCCGGCAGGAGAAAAATCTCTCGTGCTGCGTCTGTGTTTAGCCGTTCGCTGTCATACCATTTCATCAACACATCCTTCGACATCAAATCAGTGTTAGTGCGAACAAAGGCATCAAAATCCAGGCCAGGACGGTTGACCAATCTCTCTGCAATCAGGCTCATGAACGCGTAGGTGATCGTGAGATTGAACTTCTTCGGCGCTCCGGCTTTTGCAGCGAGCGTTCTAATGCCTTTCGCGTAGATGGCTGAAGCATCTATGAATTCGTACTTCGACAGCAGATCGAAAGCGACACGAACGTGGTCAGCATGATGAAACGCCGTGTTGTCAATTTCATGTGCCTCGAATGCGACTGTGATCGGGGCGAGGTCTTGTGTCTCGTTCATTCCTCATCCTCATTTAACATGTGGCTGTCCCTAGCGCTCAAATCGAGATCGTAGACTGACTTGAGCTGTGCGATCTTTTCGATCGTCTCCGGCGAAAACGGTGGTTTGTTTTCAAAGCTGTGCAAGGCGATGCCCTCTACCAGGTCACCCAATGTCATATCCAGATGTTCAGCAGTTGCTTTGAGAACTTTGAGCAGCCGCTTTTCGATCCGCAAACCTGTTTGGGTACGTTCAATTTTGCTTGTCATAGAGGTATTTATGTACCAAGGTACAAACTAAGTCAAAGACCAAATTTGAGTGAGCCAAAATGAATAACGAGAACAGAGAAACTGGTAAGGAGCATAAGAGTTGATTGACTGGACTGGATTAGCTGCGATTTTCGCTGCGTTCTTCATCGTTGCGGCGTCGCCTGGGCCGGCGACCTTGGCGCTTAGCGCGGTTTCTGCCGCCTCAGGTCGCAAATGCGGTATAATCTTTGGCGCAGGTCTGTCGGTTGGTCTCTCGTTTTGGGGGCTCATCGCGGCAACAGGCCTCGGAGCTGTCCTTCAAACGTCAACCCAACTTTTGGCAGCGTTGAAGATTGCCGGAGGCACCTATTTGCTTTGGCTCGCGTATGGATCCGCATGCTCTTCGTTGCATGTATCCCCTGGAAAGCCCGTTCAAGGCGAAATTGCCCGACCCACTAAGAAGGGCTTTCTAATGAAAGGGCTCATGCTCAACTTGTCCAATCCCAAGGCGGTCATAGCTTGGATGGCAGCACTGTCAGTTGGCCTCGGAGATAAAGACGCCTCAGTCAACTTACTGTTAGGGACCTTGGGATGCGCCTTCGTCGGATTTCTCGTTTACGCGGCCTATGCGGTTGCCTTTTCACTTTCCGTCGTTATGAAGTGTTACGTGAGGTTACGTCGTTGGGTCGATGGAGTGGTTTCGGCTCTGTTTGCCATTGCAGGGCTTACACTCATCCGGTCAGCTTTTACCAGAATATGACAGTGTCAAAAAGTGATGTGCTGACTTGCCTACATCCATATGCGCTCCACTGTGCACTAGATGGTGAATGAGAAAGGTTCCCGCTCTCAGCGGTTGCCCGATGTGCTGCAGCTTCGTTTTTTTGGTCGGTGTCAGCGAACACTGATGACGGCCCTTTTGGAAAACGCTCGGATGCCGCGAGTCTAGCCCACATTACTACCATTCGCCGCGAGTGCGAAATTGAATCCAGGTCGAAATCACAGATGGCGGGACTTCGCTGCCGTTCACTTTCTCAACCCGAAGGTTTGCTTTATTCAAAATTCTGACGCAATCCAATCAACGATACGCTTGATGCGCGTCTGGCCCAGGTGGTCCTTTGACCATGAGACATAGAGCCCATCATCAGACGGGTCGGGATCGACCCAAATCTCCACAAGTTTCTTTGAGTGTAGATCATTCTCCACCATGTAGGTCGGCGCGATTGCTACGCCGTGGCCACCGATGGCAGCGTCGAGCGCCAAGGCAGATCGGTCGAAGTTAAGCAGTTTGTGCGCGTCTCCGTACCCGGTTTCCTGGATCAGCTTTTCCCACCGCCGGTGCGCATCCTGAAGGAGCGGTAGCGTCAGCAACGTCTCCAGCCCCATTGGCCAATCCGGCCGCAGGAAATCAGGACTGCATACGGCAATCAGGCGGATGTCGGCGAGGCGGCGCGATACGTGAGCCGCATTCTTGTCGTGCGCTCTGCCAGGCCAGATCGCAATTTCGTTCCGGCCCAGACTGCGCGCCAAAACCTGCTCGTGGACCTGAGTGGTCAGTGAGACAGTCGGAAACTTGGTAGTGAAAGCGTCCATCCGGGGCATCAGCCATTTCGTTGCGGTGGATGACCCAAGGTGTAGCGTGACGCGATCATTGCCCTCGCAGATGCTCACAAAGGCAGAATCGAGGATCGCCAAAGCGTCTTCCATCGCCGCATGACAGCGCTCACCTTCCGGAGTCAGCGAGACACCGCGTGCGCCACGCACGAGAAGAACCACCCCCAGCTCGATTTCGAGTTGCTTGATCCGCTGAGAGACCGCGCCACGCGATAGATTTAGCTTATTAGCCGCGCGCTGCAGGTTCCCGTGCGATGCGACGACAGAGAACACTCGGAGTGCGTTCAGGTTTACGGTCTTCATTCGATACCTTCGAGGCGATAGAATTTCTAAACGCTGGTGGAATTATTCTGCTTTGTCAATATGGTGCAGGCGACCGATACAAGCGGGTAAGCAGCATTCAGCAATAGCTACAAGAGACCAAGAGATGACCCTGACAATCCGACCAGCGACACCCTGCGACATGCCGCGAATGGTCGAGCTCCTCATGCTAGATGCGAAGGAACGCCATGCTGAGGATGCGATCCTTTGGAAAATCGCGGACGACGCGCCCGCGCAGATTGAGAAAGCGCTGGCTTTTGCGCTGACGGCAGAACAACAGCCCTTTCGACAGTTTTGGCATGTCGCAGAGGATGGGGGCCAGATCACGGGTGTCATTCATGCGATGCTGCTGCCTGTGCCCCCAATCTATGCAGGCCCGTTCGGCGAACCGGGACTGATCCTGCCGGACTCCTTCGTTGCAGCCGATGCACCGAGTGGCACTGTTGATAGTCTGCTGGCCGCAGCCGAAGACGCCCTTCACGAAGCCGGTGCCCAGATCAAATTGGCATCCCACGTTGCAGGTAAAATCTGGCGAACCGCGTTCGAGGCAAGCGATTATGAACCTCTGACGCTCTACCTGTCGCGTAGTGACCTTGGCGATCAGGGAATGCCAGCCGACGTTCGACAAGCGACAGAGGACGATATTCCAGGTATCGTTAAACGCAGCGCCGAGAACCGCCAGGTTCTCTTCGACATCGACTCTTTCTGGGAAATTCATCCCGAAGCCGACGAACGTTTTTCGGCATGGATGACGCGGAGCCTGACGCTCCGGGATCGGGACATGATGGTTTTGGGCCAGTCGGATGACTTGCGAGGCTACATCATCGCACAGCCCGCTTCACGGCTGCATTTTCCCCCGGCCCACGACATCACTGGTACGGGTGTGATTGATGACTACTACCATCCCGAATTGGCTAACCCGGTGGTGCTTGACCGAGGGAGTGAGGATTCCATTGCGCTGTTGCGCGCGGCCGAGGCAGCGTTCGCCAACCGCGGAATGGGAGCCGCCTTTGTCGTCTGTCCGGCTGGATGGACGTCCAAGATCGAGGTGCTAAAGTCCGCTGGCTATGAGACCGCAATGGTGTGGTCCAGTAAGCGATAACACTCGCCATACCACTCCAGTTCATGCGCATTTCAACGGCTGTTTTACGTCGCTGAAACGAATATAGATTACCGTTCTCACCGGCCCTAAGGAGACATACAGGGTACCGTTCGGATGCCGCATCGGCGCCCGCATTGCTGACATTCGCTGCATGCGCCAATCCAGAAGCCTCTCGAACTCATCTTGCACGGACCAAAGCATTGGATCGTTGCATATTGAGCAGCGAAGTATCGGGCAAAAGTCCGATCCCATTTGGCATATGTACAACAGGCACCTTTAGCGGATTGGTTGATCGCTGGATTTCACCCTTCGGTTGAAACTAGGGTGCCGTATTGTATCAGCAATCGGGTATGGAAAATGCAGCGTCTTTATCAGCTCATTCAATATGTTGCACCAATCGTTGGGCTTGCGGGCATCACAATGATTATCATCGGTGTTCAAGGGGCACCGCGAAACTGGACGCTGGTCCAGCAAAGCCTACCACTCGTGATTTTAGCACTTGTTTTCCGGCCACAGCGTGGCCATCCGATGTACGATCTAATGGGCATGCAGGGCAGCTCTCGCAGGTCAGCAGCAAAGCCTGAGGATACTCCCGAAGCAAAAGAAGCAAAAGCCTTTCTCGCCGAGGCCATAGAACAAAACCTGGCCGTTCTGGCGCACGAGCCAGGTGATTTGGCGCACCATGCCGCGCCCGCTAAATTGGTTCCGCTGCTGCCTGGAGCTAAAGAGCGAAGCCGAAGCTGGATTGGGGGTGCCCCTATGCTTCCTGAAGATATGGAATGGCCCCAGGTTAACGACCTACCGATGCTGTTTGTTGCACAGATTGCACTTGATGAGCTGCCTGAGGGCATCTGGGGCGGTTTGGCGCCACGCGATGGCTGGCTGGCTTTCTTTATGCCGTCAGAAGGGCGTGTCGATGATGACTCCCGCGTTTTTCACCTGACTGGCCCTGTTGAACCGCGTGAATGGCCGGACGTGCCCCACTCTTTCTACTTCGGTACCTGTGGTGATAAAGCGCGCGGGGCGCTGGAAGCCGTGGGCCTCACTGTTGCCCCGCATCCTCCGCGCTTTCCGGTGGCCATCCGGCATCACGTGGGATCGACGGAGACAAGACGCTCGGTCGAAGCCGAAAACAATCAGCGCTTTGCCATCCAGGAAGACTATGATCCTCGGTCTTTGACTTATCGTCCATTCGATACCATCAGCGCGCGTGGCTTTGTTGCCAGCCTGCTGGCGGGTCAGCATCAAGCATTGAAGATTCTGGCCGGAGACATCGAACGCACAGAGCGCAATCTGCAAAAGAGTGAAAACGCAGAGGACCAGGCGAGAATGCGGCTAAGCCTTGCGAACGATCAGCAGGAACGTGCAACGCGCGACGCGGCCGTCGCCGCTCTTGAGGACGTCTATAGCAGGCTTGTGGCAGGACCGGACAGTTTGTTGGACACGGGCGCGACAGACGCTTTGATTGCCGAACTTGACCAGATTGAAATTCGCCGCCCCCAAAGAACTGATGACGGGATCAAATGGATATCACACTCTGCAATCGACGAGTTTTGGGCGCGTTCTGTCAGCCGAGATGTCTTCGAAATACAGCTGCAAGAGACCATGCGCACACACCCCGAGCGCGTATCCGATTCAACACGGGCGCGCTATGAAAGGCTCTGGCGTTTTGACCAAGAACACCAATACGCCACGATGGGAGGTCCGGTGCATAGCGGCTTTATCTACTCACGCGCTCACAATCCCGCCTTTCTTTTGGAGGTTCCGTCAAGTGATCTTGTGGGCTGGATGTTTGGCGATGTCGCAAGCTTTGGTATGTTCATTGATCCAAAAGACATGAAGGCTGGCCGCTGGGACAAAGCCTGGGGTGATATTCTCAACTGAGAAAAACCAAGTGAAGTTTGTCTGGATTGCGTTGCATTGATCGAGTTTCGAAAGACTTGCTGTTGTTAGTCATTCAGCGCTCGTCAATATCAATTGATTGCGAGTTGGAGCCAATACGGAAGTTCCCCATCTGACTTCGCTTGACCGTTGAGGGCGGCCCATTGCTGCCGTTCATTAAGCATTGGCAATGCTGCGGTGCGGTTCGTCGAACCTGCCGTTCGCTGCAGGTGCAAAATTCATCGGAGATCGAATTCACATCGTACAAACCTTCCGTTCGCCCGGCTCGCCTGTAAGTCTGGATTCGATACTCGATTGCGGACGTTGCAGGCATGCGCCCATAGGTTTCAACATACTTGAACTAGATCGGTCGCTGACGATACCACCGGGACTTCAATCATCACACTCCAAGAGCGTTAGTTGAGCGCGAAGACCTCAACCGGCTCTCGAATGCCCTTCATCTTAACCTCGCCGCGGCTTTCCGCCTGAAAATCACCTTCAACAGCAATCCAAACACGAGGAGAGATAAGTATCTCACCATCCAACGCCATATCGCACAGCCGCGCCGCCATGTTCACAGAGGTGCCGGAGGCGGTGTAATCAAATCGGCCCGCTGACCCGACCAGACCGACGGTCGCATATCCCAGCGAGATGCCGATGCCAAAACCCAAACGGTGACCCAGCCGCTTCCATTGAGCACACAGCTCTTTCATCTTCACGCGCATCGCCACGGCCAGCCCGACAGCGTCGCCCGCCGGATCATCAACCGGTATCGGATCGTTGAAAATTACCATGATCCCGTCGCCCGACCGCTGATCGACGCCGCCGCCAAATTCGTCAATCAGATCGCTCATCTCTTGATGATAGGTCTGCAGAACTTCGATGGTCTCTTCCGGCTCCGCCGCCTCACAAAACGCCGTGAATCCGCGTATATCGCAGAACAGCGTCGCGACCATGGCGCGGTGCGAGGTCAGCATGCTTTCGTCGCCCGAAGTCACAACCGCGTCAGCGACAGCGGCGGGGAGGAAGCGTTTCAGTCGGCCCATCCGCTCAATCTCGCCAACTTGTTCGTCAACGCGTTCTCCAAGTTCTGCGTTCAGGGTTTCAAGCGCCTTGAACTGGCGCGCGTTTTCGATGGCGATGACGGCCTGGGCGGCGAAAGTCTCGATCAGCGCGATCTGGCGTTGGGTGAAGGGCCTTACCTCGCGGCGGATCAGATTGATGCAGCCGATTGCTTCTTCACCGCGAAACAGTGGCACGGAAAGCATTGTTCGGATGCCTCCTTGATCGACTGCTCTCAAAGAGGCGGGTTCCCCGTTCTTATAGGCGTCTAGTTCGGCAATGTCGGGGGCGTGCACGGTCCGGCGTTCATTGACCGCACGAACGGGCGTTATGTTGAGATCAAGCGGGAATTTGGAGACACCGATTTCATACGCCTCAGATAGAAGCTGCCCCGCTGAGCGCCGGTAAACCAGCGCCTCTTTGTTGTCATCAAGCAGGAATAGGCTCGCGGTGGGGGTTTCGCATAGCCGCGCAGAGCTTTCGAGGATCGCATCGAACACAGGGTTATCGTCGTCACGCGACGTGCTGATGACTGATAGCACATCACCAGTTGCAGTTTCCCGCTCCAACCGCTCCTGCACCTCGCGGAACTGGAGGACATTTTCTATAGCGATCACGGCCTGCATGGCGAAGGTTTCAACCAGCGCGATCTGACGGCCATCGAAGGGCGCGGCCTTGGTGCGGAACAGGTCGATGCAGCCGATGGGGCTGCCGTTTTGCAGCAGCGGTACACAGAGATACGAGTGAAACCCGCGCTCTTCCACCAACGCAAGATAACGGGGATTACCTGCGATGTACTCTGGCACCTGTTTTATGTCCGGGATATGCAGAATCTCAGCTGCGCGGAAGGCGCGAGCGGGAAAGACGTCGCTATCGACCGCGAACCCGTTTGGGGGCAGCTCAAGGCGGCTATCATCATCGCCCCAAACCCCCTTGACCATCAAAGTATCGCCTAGCTCATTCAGCAAAACCAAACCCGCCATCGGTGCACCGCAAAGGCGTGCGGCGTTTTCCAGAATGATATCAAAGACTGGCGCTTCATCGTCGCGTGACCGGCTGATGACGTCGAGGATTTCAGCCGACGCCTTCTCACGCTCTAGCCGCTCCTGCACCTCGCGAAACTGGCGGACATTCTCGATGGCTATCACGGCTTGAGCGGCGAAGGTTTCGACCAGCGCGACATCGTCATCGGTAAATGGATCGACCTTTCTTTTGTAAAGGAGGATCGATCCGATGCCCATGCCATCGCGGATCAGCGGAACAGTGGCGATGCTGCGGATGCCCTCCACATCCACCATGAACATACGCACCAGGTCACCCTGCCGGTATGTTTCGGTGGCAGCGATGTCGTCAATGCGAACGACTTTGCGTTCAAGCATCGCCTCAACAGCTGTCAATTGCGTTTCGGTTATGGCGTGGCGAAACTCTTTGAGCCCTTCGGCAAATTCATCGCTGGCACCGCGCCAGGCCGGGATAGTGATGTGGGTTCCGGTGTCATCCAGCAAGGTGATCCAGGCCATTGGCGCTTTGCAGAGGTCGCAGGCGTTCTTCAGGATGGCGTCAAAGACCGGCTGGGCGTCGTCGCGAGATTCCGAGACCACACGCAGGATATCCTGCGTCGCCTTCAACGCGGCATCTGCGGTTTGCTTTGGTTGAACCGTTTGGGCCATAAAAATTGTCTTTTTCCAATGGATTTATCCAGCGTACGGTAACTGTTCAACCGCCGACCCGCCAGTTGATTTCGGACCTAAGTCAACAGCTGCTAGAAGCGGAGAGCGACGGTTAGATCAAAGCGCAGCATTGTGCAGTTTGGGCGCAAGCCGGGAATTCGCTGAACCAAAGGCTAAATGTTCCTTCCTCTTGAAGGGCACTCACGCGCGGTGATGCGGCCCGTCGAATCCGCCATTCGCCGCATCCGCAAAATCAGGATCGATAGGAGCTTACAAAGGGCGAAACACAGCTGCCGTTTTTTCGAAGAGGGTCGGCTCACTACCCATCAAGACTTAAATGTTGCCGTGACACGCGGGGCGAAGAACTTAATGAAAGTTTTGACCTCGGGCCGGCGATAGCTTTCTGGTGACATCAGCAAAGTCACTGTCACCGATAACTCTTCTATTGGATCGGAGCAGCGGATGAGCCCAGCTTCATTATCTGCGTACCGTGTGTGTAACACGGCGAGGCCATGGCCTGCCTTCGCCGCAGCATCCACCATTGACATTTCGTTGAATGAGGATGCGATCTGGTCCGATGAGACATTGCGAACCAACCATTCGTGCGTGTGGGAAGGACCGTGTGGGTTTTGGAACGTGATAAACCTGTGCCCCGTCATATCATGTTGCGACAATGGCAGCCGATACCTGTTTGCATAGTCTTGCGAGCCATACAGCGCGAAGCGGTCCATCCCAAGCTTGCGCTGGATGAGTTCTGGATCATGATCCTCGTTCGATACGCGAAACGCAATGTCGGCTTCGCCCTTGAGTAAATCAAGAACCTGCATGCTATGCTCGAACTTTATCGCAATACCAGGATGAGCGGCGGCAAATGCACTGAAGATGCCCATGGTCGTATCGCCAAAATTCTCAGGTGCAGTGATGCGGATGGGCCGGGGTCGAGACAAGTCCTGTGCCTTTTTGACTAGTTCCACGGCATCCGCTTCCATCCTTTCCGCCAAAGTGAGCAGCGCACGTGCATTTTCGGTCGGTTGGAAGCCTCGCGTGTCCCTTTCGAAGAGCACAAGCCCTGTTGCTTGCTCAAGCGCATCTATCCGTCGCGCGACAGTCGGCTGCGCGACACCCAGTTTTCGTGACGCTGCCAGGGTGGATCCTTCCCGGAACACCGCCAGGAATACTCGGATATCAGACCAGTCGCGGAACTCGTTCTTCATCTATGTAGAACAGCACATCTTCTGCGCGGATACCAGAACAGCTCCCGGCTTCGTATTCTGGAGTGCAATTGGAGGATCACTGGGGAAATCTGACATGACCGGCGCATCAAAATATTCTGCAGCGCTACAAAACTGGATCCGCCGGGTCTGGACCAGATTTTCGCCATGGCCGAGTCTGCGATCGACAACTGACTTGAGCTCCGATACTTGGGCTAATCGGGCCTTCGTGTTGGAGATGTTGGATCGGCATCGGGGGACTTTTTCAAGCCATTCAGATCTTCCTACCTTGTTTGGACGGTCTTATGGTCGCTTCTAGCCAAATTTTCCTTCAGGAGCGTTCAATGCCGTTTCCAGATCATGTATTTCGACATGCGCCCGCTTTGCGTGGAAGAATTACGCCACCGGATACGTCCGAGATGCGGTTCGGCTACGAACGTTTCGCTGAACTTGACGAACAAGCGCTGGAAGAAGGTTGGCCGCCGGGGTGGCGCATGGACCACGAAGACCGTGAGGCCAATCGGCAAAAGATACTCGCCGGCCGCTTGAAGACGGACCTTTGGGTGTTTGCCTATGGCTCGCTCATCTGGGACCCAGCCGTGCATGTAACGGAATACCGGCGCGGCCTTCTTCAGGGCTGGCACCGTAGCTTCTGTATGCGGTTGGAAGGCGGGCGTGGCAGCCACGACCGTCCGGGGTTGATGGCCGCTTTGGATGAAGGCGGTCAATGTGATGGCGTTGTCTTCAGAATAACAGCGGGCCTAGTAGATCAGGAAACTAAGTTTCTGTGGCATCGCGAAATGTTTGCCGGTGCATATGAACCGCGTTTCCTTGAGGTCGATACACCGCAAGGTTCGGTGGAGGCCCTGGTATTCGTTATGGATCGCAGCAACCGTCGCTATGTGCCGCACCTCGATCAAGAAGAGGCGGCGAAGATGATCGCAGTAGCCGAAGGCGGTCTTGGCTCGAACTTCGACTACCTCCGTTCCCTCGTCAGCCACTTGAACGAACTGGACATTGAAGACCACGAAATGCGCCGATTGCTCGAACGGGTCAGTGTGTATCGATAAAAGGCGATTGGAGCTCACCGCTCTCATTAAATCGATCACACTAGTTGTCCGTTCCAGGCAGCACCGCCAAAACAAGGACGGTCCATCGTAGCCTTATGTCACACTGTGCCAAGGCGCGCTTCAGCCTTTAACAATTCGGCCATTCTCGGCAATGGCGAGATGCGCAGGACCTCGCAGGTCAAGAGAGCGGACGAGAGCAGCTTTGTGCTGCCTGAGAACCAATTACCGTAGTTAAAGATACCAAGCCTACGTGTCCCGGATTATGCCACTGTATCGCGGAGCAAAGAATGCCGTGAACGCCCTAACTTCAGGGCGGCGGTAGGAGGAAGGATTCACCAACAACCAAACCGATGACGCCAGACTTTCCGGTAACTCAAAACACTGGACGAGTGTTTCGTCGGTTTTCATGAAACGCGTCAGAAGCATGCCGATACCAGCACCCATTTGAACTGCGGTCTCCATCGATTTGAAATCCTGACACGTCATGGCGACCTGTTCGGGCTCAATACGCTCAAGCAACCATTGATTCATTGCATCGTCGGCAAGTTTACCGCCCCAAACCAGATATTTGTGACCACCCATACTTGTTTCCGATTTCGGAAGATCAGATTTCGCCGCATAGGATTTTGAGGCAAACAGCGAAAGGCTAACCGACGCTAGCTTCCGACAAATCAATGATGGATCATCTATCTTCTTATTTGTCCATCTAATTGCAACATCAACGTCGCCACCGGAAATGTCGACGGACTCATCACTGGGGATCAGCTCGAACTTTACGTTTCGTCCGTAGTTGTCCACGAAGGATTCGAGAATTGCAGAAAGCCTTGGGTTAAAGGCATCTGTCACGGCCGTAACTCGAATTGTGCAAGACTTGGCAGAGGCCAATCGGTCGGCCAGCACATCCAGACTTTTGGCTGCCTGTTCGACCGCTTCAGCGCTCTCAACCAATGCCAAAGCATCTTGGGTTGGCCGAAAGCCCTGTGTACTCCGTTCAAACAGAACCAAATTTAGTGTGTGTTCCAGCGCTTCTATCCGTCTGGCGACAGTAGGTTGTGCCATCCCAAGCGTCTTGGAAGCACCAAGCGTGGAACCTTCACGTATAACCGAAAGGAAAACACGCACGTCCGAAAGGCTCTGGAAAACGCTCTTCATTTTCGTAGAACAGCACAATGCCAGAGCGGATACCACCCCGATAAGTCGATCCTTAAGCTGAGTGCAACACCCATGAAAGGATCACCCAATGACACTAACGTTCCCGACATTCAATCTGTCCGTGTTGAAAGTGGCCATCACAACGACCGACGCCACATCTACTGAAAGCAAAGTGCCAGAACATGAAGCAGCCTATGCAGAGCGCGCTTTTCTGCGCGAAGTGATCGCGTGCAATCCCGAAGCCTTGCAGAACGACCTCGGGATCATGGTGATGATGAGCCAATACCCCCGCAATTTCTAATGCAGTTGGGCTCTGGAGCGGTGAATGCTTGCCTGAAGGACTTGGCAACTCTGGGCTCACTTAATCTAAGGCAGACATAAGTCCGTCGAGCGACTTCAGTCAATTTGGGCTCCCCATTGGACTTAAGAGGCAGCGTAACATCCTATAACCAAGGAACGGTTTCCACTGGTAAGCCCGGCCCATACCGGTCACTCGACACGGTGCCGAATTTCTGCATTTGCGCCCGCATTCCGGTCATTCGCCGCGCCTGCAAAATTTGTAATTGGACGAATTCACAGATTGCGGACTTATCTGTCATTCGGCATTGGATCGCGAACTGCGATTAATGGTTTTTTGAGCGGAGCCAAAAGCAGAGCGGCACCGACGAATGGAATGTGCCGCTCAGAATCTCGCAACGCCTCAGTGTCGAGTTGGGTGAATTTGGGCTCGTGGTTGCGGTTGCAAACCGGACGGCAGATCGGTCGGGACCATCTCACCTCGGTTCAGGAAAGTTGGATCGGTAAGGCTATGAAGGAACGCGACAAGCTGGCGGACTTCTTCATCGTTCAAGACAACAGGATCCAACGAATTTGCCGCGACAATGCGGTCGCGCAATGCGGGTGAACTCATCACCCATCCGTCCCGCAGATCGAAAGCATCACGGCGTGTATCTTCCAGTGGTCCGAATTCAAGCGCCGAACCGCGAGAAACAAGGCGCTGCACGTGGTCAAGATTTGGCAGAGACACATCCATGGGATCGAAGTCGGCAAAGCTTTCCTTGGGATCAATATGGTGCCGCACCATGTCTTCAAGCGAAGCAAACGCGCCGCTGTGGCCCCACGGTCCGGTCAAAAACACATTGCGCAAGGATGGCGTCCGAAAGGCAAACAGATCTGCGGGATCACCAGTCACTCGGAACCTGCCTTCATCTTCTGTCCGGCCCGGTAAACCGGTCTTTTGCAGATAGGTCATATCTCCTCCATGCCCTTTGCCCGGTCCGATTTGCGGGACGGCGATGGCATGGAACCGATGATCGGTCAGTAACGGGCCGCTATGGCAGTTTGCGCAACCTGCAGCGCCGTAGAAAAGTCTAAGACCAGCTTGCGCATCCGGCGTTAGCAGCGACAAATTCCCAGTTCGCAAAACCGTATCGAAAGGGCTTTCATCAGATCGGAACGCAGTCGTTTGGAACGCCGCCAGTGCTTCTGCGATATGAGAATAATCAACATCCTCGGCACCCGTGATCTCGGGAAATGCAGCGCGGATCATCTCTAGGTACTCAGCAACATTCGCAACCCTCTGCGCTAGGTTTTCCCAGATCTGTGGCCTATCTTCGTGATGGGCGGCGTTGGCGATCAGGTTCTCGCCGTACTGCCCGGCCATTTCAATCGGTGAAGTCACGGGGAAGAATGCCTGTGCCGCCAAGGGGCCGGATAGGTCCTTGGGTAAATCCGACCCTGCGGGATTACGGATGGTGCCTGTGGGATCGGCTGGGTTCAACGCTTCCACACGCCCGTCGTGAAACAGCGAGACATAGCTTCGCGCGCCTATGTTCCAAAGCGGCTGCGCGTTGCGGGGCACCCGCCCAGTGACCGGGTCAACGGCCACGCGCTTTGGTCCTGCTCCTGAGCCACCTTCTCCGATGCCAAGTGCCAAGCCGTCGCCCGATCCGAGCGCGGGATCATGGCAGGTACCACATGATATGTTGCGATTGCCCGACAGGATCGGATCAAAAAAGAGGTTGCGTCCGAGCTCCACGAGGGGTGGCTCGGGCGCACCGTCATAAAGAAAGTCTAGGTCCGTCAACGGCGAGGGAAGGGAAATAGCAGTCTGAGTCTCTTCGCTAGATGCTGAAGCCAGAACTGCAATAAACAGGCCGCCAGCAAGCGCGGCAAATACCAAGAGGGATTGAGGTCGATTGTTCACTTTTGATACCTCACAAAAATTCAACGCGGTTGGGAAAAGAGCCAGATGCTGACGATGGCCAGCCCCAATCCAGCCAATTGCGGCAACCCAAGGCGCTCGCCAAAAAGAAGCACGCCAAGTACAGAAAGCGCGATGACCTGACTCATGTTGGACATGACTGCACCTTGCCCAAGCCCGTGCGCTAGCAGTCGAAAATAGGCCAAATTGCCAAGCCCAAGTACGACAATGGCGATCAGCAGGACAAAACCGGCACCCGTGTCAGCAAACTGTTTGAGCAGTACGCTGCCCAAAGTGAAGCTGGCACCGGCCGCAGAAAGAACGAACCAATAGGACGTCATTGTTGTTTCCTTCGGAACGTTGCTGCTTCACGCAACGTGGACTGTGAGGGATTTCATCAACAGAAGTACATTGCCTGTGTAGTAGGGCGGACTTGGATGCAGACGCACGGGTTCACTTGCAACGCGATCGTACCCTAGCCGTTCATAAAGCCGCACTGCTCCGGTGTTCTGCGCATAGACCTGAATACTCATCTTTTCGAATCCGTTTGCGCGCCCCTGATCTTCGGCTGCCGCCAACAATCGCGTACCAATGCCTTGGTTCCGTCCTTCGGCGAATACGGCCAAGGCGTTGATGAACCATGTGTTCTCCGACTGCTTTTCGAGTGCAACAAATGGTGCTATCGGTGCCGGTAGATCATCAGGATTATCCGCTGGCACTTCGGTAATTGCGTAGCTCAACACCATGCCAACAGGATATCCATGTGGCTCAGCGATCAACGCATTCGTGTAGGAAAACCCACCGATCTTGCGCTTGGCTCGTTCGATGCCGATCTCGAGGGGCGTTTGCCCTTCGACACAGGCGCGGGTCCAGAGCCAGTTCGGGATGCCTTCACCCGCAAGATTGATCAGCTTGGCCATGCTTTCAGCGTCCGAAGGTTCTGCCTGGCGAATAGGAGGAGGTGTCTGGATATTCATTTCTAAGCCTCAAAGGAGAGATAGGGGCGAGCCAGTAAGTGGCTCGCCAACTGATCGAAGTTTATGTTGACGGGGCAAAGTGCGCTTCAGAGATTGGTCCTACCGGCACACCGGAATCCCACTCCAGGTGGTCATGCTCGTCGATGGGCAACGGTCGCTCGTCTCCTTTTTCGTAAGCTGCGTCTTGTGCGCCAGCCGCAGCCTCAACAGGCTGTTCGAACGCATATGTTGCACTCAGTCCCCAGAAATCGGTGAAGCCCAGCGTCGTTTGGATCAGGCCACCATCAATTCCCGCATAGTCGCCGGTTGTCCCGGTCACCGGACGCAGGTTGGGCTGACCGATATCTGCAATTTCGGTGCCTTGGGTGACGACCGTTGCGCCGTCGTCGAACGCAAAGGTCTGACGGCTGATGATCCAGACACCGGTGGTGGCATTCCCACCTTCGCCGACGAAGTACCCATCACAAGTCCATGTGCCAAGAACGAGATCCGGGAATGCTGGGCTGCCGTCCTCGAGAACGCCTACCGTCCCATCGGCAAGCGTGCCTTCCGGGTAGATGTAACCTTGGCTGACAAAGGCATTGCCATGAGCGGGCATTCCGTTTTCATGGACGGGCTGGGCCGCCATGAAGATGCGTGTGTGGTCCTCTGCCACGTCAAAGGCCGACAGCATCTCGGCATTTGCAAACCCGGGCGCAAGGGCGATCGCTGTGGCGATCAGAAGGTTGTTCGGTTTCATTTTGGTCTCCTTTTAAATAGCGGTTGAGGTTGGAAATGGGCGCAGGTAACGCCTGTGGCGCCGTCCGGTTTCTGCACCGGTCGGTCGTTCTTGATTCACGCGAGATCTTCAGAGCCGCGGAAATTCTAGGTTGGGCATTTCCCGCCGACCTTGCGGCGGCAACCCGATGTCAGACCGCAGGTGATCATCCAGATAGTCGACCAAGGATCCCATCTGACGTTGACGCCAACGCGCTCGCAGCGCTTTGCGTACTTGAAGAATGGCCGACGATAAGCCACCGCGCCGACACGGGGGCAACGCCCAAGAGGTCGTAAAGGTCGTATCAGCTGGCATGTTTCTTTCCTTCGATGCGATTTTGACTGCGATTTGCGTGATCCGATGTGCCAAGCGCTTCGCAGATGGCCGCGATATGCCGATGGTCAGTGCCACAGCAGCCACCGACTACCGTCAAGTTGGGCAATAGGACGTCGAGGCCCGCATAGAGCGCACCAAGTTCAATTGGGTCTCCATCATCAAGCGTATCAGCTGAGTCGAGCTCTTCATGGCTCAGGCGCGAAGCGTTCGCCCGGATTCCCCTGATGCGCGCCGTCCAATCCCCGTGAAGGACGTGCGCGAAGTGATCCGGATGCGCACAATTAATCATGTAGTAGGCCGGTGCTGCGTCCGTGGCAGCATCAACCCGCGCGATGGCATCCTTCAACGTCTCACCGGAGGGAAGTTTGCCGTCGGTTTCCACCGTAAAGGCGATTGCAAGCGGCATGGCCTTCGCCTTGGCCGCTCGGGCGATGCCGATGGCCTCTTCGGAGTAGGTCACGGTTATGGCAGACACCATGTCCGCCCCAAACTCATAGAACCAGCCGATCTGAACGCCGTGGTAGGCTTCCGCCTGATCCTCGGTCAGCAGGCGTGCGGGCGCGTATCCATCATCTTGCGGGCCGATTACCCCGTTTATGACGAATGGGCTCGTTTCAGGTTGCTCTAGCCGTTCCCGCAAGGCCCTGAGCGCGCAAACGGCTTCACGATGCACTGCGCGAAGTTCGTCATGCGATACACCAAGTTCAGCCGCCCATCGGGCACTGGCACGCCAGGTTGGCGTGTCCATTAGAAATCCACGCTGCTCGGCAAGGGCGATCCGTGCGTGACGTTCCATATAGGCGTCCATCGTCGCCACACCTTTATCGGTGTCGAGCGCAGTAAAGGCAGCGAACAAAGGCAAATCGATGCCTTCGTGAAAGATCAGGGTCGTCTCAAGTCCGCCATCAGTGATCATCTGTGTACCGTTCAATTGCGGCAAAGCACTGCGGTATTTCATGGTCTACTCTCCAAAACGCATCGTTGAATCGCGACAAGGTGTTGAGAGTGGACCTACGCTGCGTTGACACGCAGAGCTTGAGAGAAGTCTGAGAATTTCCTGAGATCGTGCTTTTATTCGGTAAGAAGTTAGAGGATTCTAGCCCGGCCATGAGAATCATGATCGCTGATACCGAGATCGACTTTGATCAGATGACGACCCTCAGGGGCGGTCACACGGCGGCGCTTACCCGTCAAACTCTCGGTATATTGCGCGCGCTGCACGCGGCGGGCGGAGAAATCGTAAGCAAGGACGAATTGATCGAGCAAGTCTGGAACGGGCGTATCATCACGGATGCAACACTCTCGACGGCGATCAAAGAGGCACGGCGTGCCGTCGGGGACTCAGGCAATGTTCAAAGAGTGATCAAGACCGTGCATGGGGTCGGATTTCGGCTGTCCGAAGTCGCCAAACCCATCGCCTGTGGCGCGAATGCGCGATCGCAGTTGCCCTGCATGATCGTCTTGCCTTTTCGCAGCCTCAGTGCGCAAGAAGACGACCAACAAATCGCCGACGGGTTCAGCGAAGAAATCACTTCAAACCTGACACGGTTCCGTAATCTGCGCGTCTTGTCGCAACTCACCGGCCTGCACATTCATGAAAACCGGATGGATCACGCAAGAATTGCTGAATATTATGGCGTCGATTTTATCCTGGAAGGCAGTTTGCGCCGATCCTCTGAGCGACTGCGGGTGACCATTCAAGTCAGCGACGCCTATTCGGGTGAGATTGCCCTGATCGAGCAATTTGACCGAACCGCGCAGCCGCAGGACATCTTTGAATTGCAGAACGAGATTGGACTGTTGACCGCCGGTCGCGTCGGGTCCCAGCACGGTGATCTCGGCTACCGCATCCGGCAGCGAGCGGTCACTGGGCAATCGAAAACCTGGGACGTCTACGCGGCGGTCGCAAAGTTCTATGAGTTCTATAAAACCTACGACCCGCAGCTACACTTGGAACTTCGCAATACTTTGCCAGTGCTGCTGCAAGTCGATCAAGGCTCGTCCGACGGTTGGGCCGCGTATGCGCATGTTCTGCTGGAAGAACGGCGGTATCACCTGAACGAACGTCCCGGTATCGACGCCCCACACCAGGCCTTGGCAGCAGCGCAGCGGGGGGTCGCTTGCGATCCTCAAAGCGGGTTCGCCCGTATGGTGTTGGCGCTTTGCCAGTTCCACACACACGATCTTCCGGGCTTTCGAGCGTCCGCAGACACGGCCCTCAAACTTAATCCGGGACATGCCGATATCCTCGCCGAAATCGGGCATTGCCATGCCTTTTTGGGTGATTTTGACCGCGCAATTCCTTTGCTTGATCAAGCGATTGACCTAAGCCCCATTCACCCCGGCTGGTATCACTATGCCCATGCCTGGCGATTTGCCCTTGGCGATTTCTGGCAGGCCGCGCTTCTGGAGATCGAAAAAGTCCCGATGGACGGATTCCCCTGGTACCATGCACACCTCGCATGGTTTCACGCGGAACTAGGCAATCTGAGAGAGGCGGAGGCCGCACGCGACGCACTGCTGGGGATATTGCCGGACTTCGAAGATCACGTTCCCGAAGAAATGGTCTTTAATCATTTCACAGGGCCATTGGTCAACAAGGCTTTTGAAGGATGGCGCAAGGCAGGGCTCATAGTCAGTCTTCCCGACGAAAAGGCGATCGTGACAATGCCGCAAACGCAGCAACAAGAATAGTCGCGGCAAGCAGAGTGTATCCTCCGAGCGAAATGATCAGCGCCCCTGCGACGCCACCGAAGGCAAAACCCAAAAGGTAAATTGCCATTGCCTCTGTCGCCCGCGCGCCCGCCAGGCCAAGGTAAAGCGGAAAGAACAGAAACAACGCAAAACCGTTTGCAAGGATCATGAGTCCCAGTGCGAGCATGTCGGATGTCACGTAGCTTGCAGCGCCGGAAATCCCCGCCGCCAACAAGGACACGTCGCGCAAAATTCTTGTCCCAAACACTGGAACCACTCCAGCGATCCACGATCCAACGGCGCTCGCTACCAAACTCCCCAAGAGCCAGTATGACATCGCCTCGGCCGAACCGATGGTTTGTCCAAAAAGCTCCAGAAACGTCCAATAGGCCCCCATCATCACGAAAAACGGGACCATTCGAAGTGTGGTGCCGGAAAGAACCATCTCGGATCGGATTGGCAGGCGCGATTTGGAAACTTCACATCGCGGTACAAAGAGGATGACTGCAAGAACCGTCAAAACCGGAAATGGACCAACCCGAAGCAACGGCTCAACAAGGTAGACGCAAAGGGACAAACCAAGCCCGATAGTCAGAGCGACACTCAACTGACGCACCCGTCGTGGGTCCTGGGACACGCAACTAAGTGCCCCCCGACTGAGAGCGCCTAGTGCCAGACCAAGAGCCCCACATGCTACCGTCGCCACGAATACAGAAAGGTGGGCTCCGGCCGAGAGGGTCACTAGCGCGAGAAACGCCAATACCGTTGAAAACCGCTCATTCAGAAAAGGTATGAAGCCAGCACATGTGCTGGCAGCGGAGAGCAAGAGCAAACTTGCATGAAGTCCCGAGGCAGTGTCGGTGAGTACGTGAGCCCGAGCCAAACTACCTACCCAAATTGGAACAGTATTTAACAGAACCGCCCCAAATACGATAACCAACAACTCAGGGCGCACAATGGTTTTCCGCATGGTTTCTCCCGATCAGCACGCCAGCGGTATTAGACCTCAGAATAACTACTTGAAACTGCGTTCTTTGCTGTCTGAAACAGATTGTAATTTGCTACAAAACGTATTGACGGTAGTTAAGTCCTGAATTCCCAAACCTGACAAGCACGCTATCGTTGTTTTGCCTATTAATTTCGGCACAACGCCGGTGAGCGCGTCTATCTCGGTCAAGTGTCTTCTATCGATCAAACCCTCGGCGATTGCGCGGCTCAGAGCGCCGTAGCGGTGTGAGTTCGCAAAGATGGCCAAACATCTCCGTAGCCATTCTCGTCTCAACAGTCTGTTTGTTGCTCCAAGTTTCGGGCTTGGTCGCAATGATCTTTGACGGCACTTTTTAGCGCTGCGACATTGGGCGACAATCTACCCTTCGGCCACGCCAGCTTTGTTCGCAACGTGTTGCTCCCTTCCGGCAGATGCGTGACCCGCAGCCTACGAGCCGATGGAAAGGTATCAATGACGCTGTACGGAACGAGTGCCGCACCCATTCCAGCCAGTACGCAGCCCAGCATGGCATGATAAGAACCCATTTGGATTGTGCGCTCAGCAACATCTGCTTGTTGCGCATACCATTGCTCAAGAAGCTTGCGGTGGGGGCATCCATGCTCAAAAACCAATACTGTTCGAGGGCAGCCATTCTTACCTCCAATCGGTGCATGTGTATCCGACGTCACAAGGACCGGCGTTTCCGTGAAAGCGGTCATCTGGTCAAATCGCTTCTCCGGAACAGGCTCCGCGACAAAGGCAGCGTCGATCTCACCTTGCATCAAAGCATCGAGAAGCATGACAGGATTGCCCGTCTGCATCTCCAGAATCACACTGGGAAAACGTTCGGAGAACGTAGCAAGCGGTCCGGGGAGGCGAACCGCCGCGGTGCTTTCCATCGATCCGATACGCAGGACGCCTGTTGGCTTGTCCGAATGCAGTGCGTCCTCTGCTTCTTCAGCCAGCGCCAGAAGTCGCTCGGCATACTCCATCAGAATCTTGCCAGCCGGGGTAAGAACCATCTTACGACCTTGTCGGATAAAGAGCGTCGTCTCCAATCGACCCTCAAGTTGCTGGATGCGGCTTGTAACTGCGGATTGCACGCGACCCAGACGCTCTGCAGCGCGTGTTACGCCGCCCTCGTGCACGACCGCGCGAAGAACCCGCAAATCGGAAAGCTCCATCTATCCATCTCCGAAATCGATCTTTTAGATCAGAATAACTCGTTTTTGTCGATGGCACCACTGCATTAAACGCACTGAAAGCCACATCTCGAGTTTCAGGAGAACGAAATGGACAACCAAGACCCCGCACATGTCCTGGAAAGCCAAATCCACATTTCACCCAATGCAGACGTCCCCATGATCGCCCCCGCAAGCGACATAATACATTAAATCAAAAGAGGAACAAAAATGCCAAAAGGGTATTGGATTGTGCGGGTAGCCGTACACAACAACAGTGAGTATCCCGAGTATCTTGAAGCCGCGCGAGAGGCTTTTGAAAAGTTCGATGCAAAATTCCACGTGCGTGGAGGTCGATACGTCGCCCTTGAAGGTGCCTCACGTGACCGAAATGTGGTGGTTGAGTTCAAGGACTTCGAAACGGCATTGGCATGCTATAACTCTCCCGAATACAGCGCTGCGCGCGCCATTAGGCAGGCAAATGCAGATGCAGATTTTCTGATCGCGGAAGGTGTTTCCTGATGCTGGCTCGGAGTTTTTCGTCGTTTACGATCTAAGTTTGGATATCTTCAGCTATGAAAAAGACAGCTTTCCCATCCTCTATCCGGTCCTCCGAAAACAAGTCTTTTTCGGATTGTTTGGCCCAAATTCTGGGCGCTGATTTGAACGAAATTCCCGCTGCGCCCGATGACCTTGGGCTAGAGAAAATCGGTTACTGGCTGGCCGCTCAAAACCTTGCTCTGATCCCTGTCCGTGCGCCCGATTGTTTTCAATGGGCCGGATGGTGGATCGGGCGACTTGAGGGCGGTGATGGGTATGTTGTGATGGCGGGTACGCCATCCGGTG
This sequence comes from Ruegeria sp. H6, assembly GCF_056532975.1. Classification (NCBI taxonomy): domain Bacteria; kingdom Pseudomonadati; phylum Pseudomonadota; class Alphaproteobacteria; order Rhodobacterales; family Roseobacteraceae; genus Ruegeria; species Ruegeria sp. H6. The sequence continues at coordinate 2,397 of NZ_JBQFOA010000019.1, read as the reverse complement.
TGGCCTGGGTGCCAGAAGGAATCATGAGTGGATGTGGAGATGTCTTGGAGGGTTGGGTCATCGCCCCCCCTGCATTGGCTCTGCCCAGCCGCGATGAAAAGCAAGGGACCATCGAAGCAATTTTCCGGTTTGCAGACTCCGGCGCACCCGGAGAATTGCTGTCATCGGCGCGCCTTATTGCAGGCGTCGGCATTGACGGCGACCGCTACGCACTCGGAAAGGGACACTTCCAGAGCGAAGGCCGTTGGGGTCAGGCTCTCACGCTCATTGAAGCAGAAGCAATAGAGTTTTTGGCATCGGAACACGATGTCGAGATGTCAGCCGTGGACGCTCGAAGGAACATTGTGACGCGCGGTATCGATCTAAATGCCTTAATGGGTCAACGCTTTCGGGTTGGCGGCATCCTGTGCCAGGGATCTCGGCTGGCGGAACCGTGCGCATGGCTGCAAAGAACGACGCCGCCCGGCATGCTCCGAGGTCTTGTTCATCGTGGCGGCTTAAGAGCCGATATCCTGGAGGATGGAGAGATAAGACAAGGCGGCAGCATTACGCCCGAAACCTGTAGTTGAAGTGAGTGACAATCAGCTGGGCGAAGGGAACAATTGATGCCCGTTGAGTCATAACTAGTCTGGGCAATTTGCCAATTTTGAAGAACCCGTAGCAACTTATAAGTCAGTAAAGTTCGTGCCGAAACGAGCGGCCCAATGCGGACCTTGGCCAAAGGTTTATCGCGAGGCTTTCTCGCGGCCTTCGTCTGAAAGGTTGGTCCAAACTTTAGCCGATGAACACGCCGACGCCATTGAAAGCCAACACGCCAAACAACATCGCCATGACGACGTTGTTCGTGAAATAGGTTGCTGCAAGAGCCGCCATCGCCGAGATCCAGCCAACCACAGACTCATTTGCAAGAGACACCGCAATCAGACTGACAAGGATCAACCCAGGAAGCTCCTTCAGAATCCAGGTATGCTTGGACCGTCGAATCCATTGGCCGGCAACGAGCCCTGATAATCTGACCATTATCGTCGCTATCGCCAGAAATCCGATAAGATACAAATGAACCGAGGTCATGGGTGCTCCTCCTGCAGAACTTTCTGCAGATAAATTGCGACTAATCCTGCGAAGGCACCGGCCAAAATTCCAAACGCGGAAGAGACGCCAGTACTGCAGGTTCCCAAGGCGAATACTGCCGCGGTAAACCATGGCAGTAACTGAGACTTTCTTTGCCAGAGACCATAAGTCATCGCTATAAATGCAGCCGTAAACGCAAAACCAATTCCGTAGCGCTCCAGACCAGGCAGAGCGTTCCCGACCGCGGCGCCCATGGTGGTGGACAAGACCCATACACCTATCATGACGAGGCCAGAACCATAAAGAAATGCCGCTCCAACATCGGGTGATCTTTCTCGTTGCGCCATCGTCAGTGCCCAGTTTTCATCACTGACCAGATGGATGGCGAGTAGTTTTTGTTTGATGGAAAGACCGTCCAGCACCTCTGACAGAGAAGCAACAATTGCGACATAGCGCAGATTAAGCGCCGCCCCCGCGATGGTTGCTGCAATAACCGAGCCGGTCGTGGAAAACTGTTCGACGGCGACGATCTGCGATGATCCCGCATATACGGAAGCACTAAGTACGCCCACACTCCACCAGGTGAAACCTGCTTGTGCGGCCAGAATACCGAATGCGAATCCGTAGAACGATGCAGCCAGTGCAAGCGGCAGAATGGCAATCGCGCCGCGTATCATGTGCGAACGCCTGCAACGGCGCAAAGCTTGGTGAGCCATAGCCGCAAAAGTACAAAAAAAGTCCGTTTATCCCGGTCTCGAACTTTGGGCGGATTGCATTTTGTTCCAACACTCATCCGGTTTGCCTCCTTCGTTTTCGCAAACAAGACCTAACAATTGCCCAAGCGGCGAACTCGTAAAACGCGCTGCCGTCGCACTAAAATCTCGCATCCACTCGCGATCTCTGCGAGATTTCCGCAGTAGAGCTGTTTATTGGGTGTCGGACTATGGAAGAAGTTGATGAATTCGACAGGCGCATTCTTGCGCTTATGAAGGTGGACAGTCGTCGGACTGGCGATCAGCTTTCCGGCGATGTCGGCTTATCTCCGGCCGCTTGTCTGCGTCGGGTGCAGCGGTTGCGGAAAATTGGCGCGATCGAGCGCGAAGTTGCAATTGTTTCGCCAAAGCTAGAAGATCGCCCCCTGGTCATTGTAGTCCTGCTTTCAATCGAAGGGCACAATCCAAAAACAATGGATGAATTCTGTCGCTACCTTCGAAAAAGCCCGACTGTGAACAGAAGGTATTGCCAAGTTGCCTGGCGTTTCGACGACGACTAAAGGCGATGAATGAACATTTCATCCCGCATGCCGCGCCTGAAGGGCTTTCGCTA
>NZ_JBQFOA010000018.1:0-55954 GCF_056532975.1 Ruegeria sp. H6 | reverse complement strand
TTGAGGAAGCTTCTGAACAGAAATATCAGGGGGGTCACTTTTGGACGCCGATTACCCCAATACAGGGGTCAATTTTGCATGCCGTTTCACAGTTCAAGATCGCCGCGCAACGCAAAGCAGGCCGCCAGATCGGCCAACATGTCTGGATAATTCGGATTGGCCCGCAAGGCTTTATCAGCCGCGTCTTCAAAGCTTTCGAACTCTCCACGATGAAAATGGGTCAAAAACAATGCGTGCTGGCCGGTTGCGTTCAGCGGATCCAGAGCGACCGACCGCTGTGCGGCCTCCAGCGCGCGATCAAAGGGCGGGGGGGACTTGCGAAAATTGAACCCGCCGCGCAGTTCGTCGCCGTAGACAATCGCGAGCATCCCCCAGGCGCCGGCATATTCGGGATCAATCTCAACGGCGCGCTCCAGCAGGTCGCGGACCTTCTTGTGTTTTTTAACCGTGGGTTCACGCCAGTATTCGGTGGCCAGCAACCTGCACTGATAGGCATCCAGCGTGTGCGTCTGTGCCCTGCGCTGCACTGCACCTGTTCGATGGATCACTCCGTGGGGTTCCGCGATTTCCGTGGCGATCCGGGCGGCGATATCGTCCTGAATTTCAAATAGGCTGTCCGCGCTCAGGTCGCGGTCATAAGTGTCCGCGGAAACCTGTTGGCCGGTTTCCGCGTCAATAAGCTGGGCGGTGACGCGCAGCTTGTTGTCCCAATGTCGCACGCTGCCTTCGACCAGATATTGGACGTCGAGTTCGCTTCCGACCGCGCGCGGATCGCGGCCGCGGCCGCGAAAGCGAAAGGTGACGTGCCGGGACAGCACGCTCACCTCGCGAAACCGGGCGATGGCCGAGATGATTTCCTCGGTAAACCCATCGGCCAGATATTCCTGCGACGGGTCTCCGCTCAAGTTGTCAAAGGGCATCACGGCCACCGCGACCCGTCCGGTTGGCGCCGGGGGCGTTTCGGCATCGGTCCGGCGTTCGGGGTCAAACGCGATCTCAAAAACCGGGGCGTAGGACCCCTTGGGAATATGTATTCGAACCGGGTCTTCGCGCCCTTCCTGAGCGTAATAGAGATCCAGCCGGCTGCGCATTTTATTGGCCTGAACCCGAACGATCGTGTCGATGGTGGGGTCGAAATCCTCGGGCTTGTCGAAAACGTCAATGCCGATTGCATAGCCTTTCAGCGTCTCGGACCGACCCGCCAGCGCTTCGCCGACAATATGCGACAGAAAGCGGTTCAGGCGCGTGGTATCCGCGAAATGCGGACTGACGAGGACGCGCTTCAACTGTTCCTGAATAGCGCTTGGATCGATGGCATAGCTTACTTCGGCAAGCATGTTTCCCTCCGTCGCTCAACTTTGTCCGATGACGAGCAGCGCCACAAGACAGCGCGACGGTTTAACCGTGACTCACTCGGATGCGGGCCGTGGATCTGCGAGGGTCTGGGCCATGGCGCTCAAAAGAGCCCAGCAAACATATGACCCATGAAAGGACTGAACCATGACAACATTTTCCGAATTCGTACAGAAAGCCAAAGACGACTATACCCGTGTCGAGGACGAGCTGAAATCGTTCGAACAGAAGGTCAAGGACGCGGGCGACGCGACCGACAAGTGGACCCAGGAGCAGGTGACAAAGCTGCAATCCGATCTGCAGGAAGCAAAAGACAAGGTCACTGACCTTGCCGATCGCATCCAGAAAGAAGGCGAAGACGCTGTGACGGACGCGCATGATCAGGCGAAGAACCATTGGGAAGCCTTGCACGCCGCCGTTGCCGCCTATCGCGATCATCTCGACAAGTCGGTCGCCTGACCCTGATCCTGGAGGTCGACATGACTGATTCAGTTAATGAAACCGTGCCGAAACCCGCGCTCATGGAAGAGGTCGCCGGTTGGCAGCCTCGACCGGTCTGGCTGATTGTGCTCGGCGTCGCCATGCTCTGTGTAGGGCTGTGCGCCGTAGCCTTCCCGCTGATGTCCACGCTCGCTGTCGAAGCCTTTGTCGGCGTGGCCCTGCTGGGCGGAGGCATCGTCACAGCGATTCAGGCATTTGCGGAAAAGGCGTGGAAAGGGTTCTTCTGGCTGTTGGCCATCGGTGTTCTGAACGCGCTTGCGGGGCTTGTTCTGTTGCTTGATCCGTTCGGCGGCGTTCTGGCACTGACCCTTGCGCTTGGCGCGGTTTTTCTGGCCGAAGGTGTGTTGCGGATCGTAATTGCCATTCGGTCGCGTCAGGAGCGGCCCATGGCGCTGATGATTGCGTCCGGCGCGATGGCCATCCTGCTTGGCGGCCTGATCCTGACCGGTATCGTCAATGGCGCGTCCCTTGTTCTGCTGGGGGTTCTTGCCGGCCTGAACCTGATTTTCGCCGGTGTGTCCCTGATGTATTTGGGGCTGTCGCAGCGGCCCTCGGCGCATGGGGGTCCACAAGCTTAAGCGTGTCCTGGCAGACCCGGAATGGCAGGGGCATCTGATGCTCCTGCTTTCCGTTTTCACAGCGCCGCTATTTTCCTTGCCAGGTGCTTGCTGCCCGAGTGTCTTCAAACAGCCAGACCATGCGGTCCAGAAACCACAGCTTCCCACCCATAACCAGCAGCAACCCCAGAAGCGTCGGCCAGAATTGAAGCTGCCAAAGCCCCCAGACCAAGGGGCCGATTCCGACCGCGCTGACTGCGGCCAGAATAAGAGGCATCCGGCGGTGCCTTGCAGGGATCGGCGATTTCGCGCGCGCAAGCCAGATCCGTTCCCCAAGTACACCTTTGGACATCCAGTTTTCCGGATTGCCCGTTTTGCGGAAGGCGCGGGGGTTCCACCATGTCCAGAATACAACAACAACGACCGGAACAAGGCACCACCAGCCCAGCCAAACCCGGCTCCAGACGGCCAGAACGAACAGGGGCGGGATGCTCAGGCGGCTCCAGCCGCTCCACGGGTTGGTGTGCCGGTCCCAGACGTCGTCGGACATCGTCATGAGCTGTTCCAGAATGCTGCGATCGGTCATCGAACCCTCTTCCGAAGCTGGATCGCAATTATGGCCGTTTCTGCCCGTGTCGGCCAGAGCGGCAGGCAACGCGCGCAGCCCTGGCCAAAGGCATCAAAGACCGGAGATATCCACATACACCCGGTAATCCGCGATCCTGTCCTCGCGAAAGTTGAACCGTGCAGCAAAGCGCACGTCGTGCGTGCTTTGGTCCTTGCGCGTATAGTGAACGGTGCCGTCGCAGAACGCAGTATCGCCGCTGGACCAGATGCCGGTGATGGTATGTTGCATACCCTGGATCGTGGCAAAGAACCCTGCGTTCGCGGCTTGCACGGCTGTGCGCCCGTCAATCTGTTCGAAATTGCCAAGCTGGAACTGCACGTCTTCGGTGACATGCTCGACAACGCCGGCTTCGTCCAGCGCGTCAACAGCGGTGTAAAGGGATGCGATCCGGGGCGCGTGGGCCGCTGTGGTGGGGGCAGTGATTTGCATGTTTTGGTTTCCTTTTCTGTTTGAAAGTTATCGGTGGGTCTAAGTCTGGTTGGCCTGTGACCGTCGGTGCAGGACCGGCGGGAGTTTCAGGTGACCGTTGGTGACGGCTAGCCCAAGGAACAGGATTGCGAGGGACCCCAGCAGCCCAAGGCCAAGAGGTTCCCGAAAGACAATTGCCCCGATTGCGATGCCGGAAAGCGTGGCAAAATAGCCGACCTGGGCGAACCCAACGCCATCCGTGCGCCGCTGTACTTCGAAGGTCAGCGCATAGCTGAGCGCAGTGATGGATCCGATGCCGAAGATTGCGCCAAGCAGGGCAGGGGGCACCGAGACGTCGCTGATTGTGGTGCCGCGTCCCAGTATCAGGGCGGAAATCAGCAACAGCTGTGACAGAAGCGTTCCGGTCGCCAGCCCCAACGGATCGCCGCCGGGCGGGTAGGCATAGCTGCGAAAGACGTTGCCGTAGGCCAGAAACAAGGGCCCCAAAAGCGACAGGGCAATCCACGCCGGCTCAACACCCGACAGGTCAAACCCACCCATGGTGGCAAGGCTGACCCCGGCAAGGCCGATCAGAATACCAACCAGGCGGTGCAACGGCAGCATCCTGCGCGCGATCAGTGCCGTTATCGCAAAGGTAAACAGCGGTGACAGCGTGACGAGGGCGGAATAGAACCCAAGGCTCACATGCTCCAGCACCAGAAACCCGATCACAGCGGGGCCGCTGACACCGAAAACTCCGGCGCCGACATAATAGGGAATGTGCCGCGCGTTGAGCGCCACGCGCTTCTGCGACAGCAAACACAACGCCAACAGCGCGATGCTGGCCAGCAAAACCTGCCAGAACAAAGCGGTCAGAGCTGATATTCCTGCCATCGAGACGAATTTGGACAAAGTGAAACTGACCCCCACCAGGACACCGATGGCGATGATCAGCGCGGATACAGGGGATCTTCTGACAATATCAGGCATCACGCGGCCCCCATTTCCGGCACATCGGTTAAGCGCAGAGAAGCCGGGCCGATCGGGATAATTCCGCTGGGGTTGATGTGCCGATGGCTGAGGAAGTAGTGCTGACGGATATGGGCCATGTCCACAGTGTCAGCCACGCCCGGCAACCGCATGATGTCGGCCAGATAGCGGGACAGGGCAACATAGTCGCTGATGCGTTTGTAGTCGGTCTTGAAGTGGGTCACATAGACCGGGTCAAACCGCAGAAGTGTCGGAAACAGCTTCAGGTCAACCTCTGTCAGCACGTCTCCGGCTAGGAACCGGCGTTGGCCAAGCGTTTCTTCAATCGCGTCGAGGCAGGCAAAGAGCGCCGTTACGGCCTCGCCATACGCGATCTGGCTGGTTGCAAACCCGGCGCGATAGACGCCTTCGCGGATCGGTGACTGAATTTGTTCGGCGATCCGGTCGATTTCGTCGCAAAGATGGGACGGGCGAAGATCGGGTCCCGCGGTATCGGGAAACGCCGTCTGAAGCATGCGCATGATCTCGGCCGATTCGGTGCTGACGATCCGGCCTGTATCCGTGTCCAGTAGCACAGGCACGCTGATCGGACCCGTGTAATCCGGCTTGGCGTGCTGATAGACTTCGTAAAGGAAGCGGGTGCGTTCTACACCGCTTTGATCGTTGAACAGCGTCTGGTCGATGACCCAGCCGTTTTCCGACATGACCGGGTCCATCCATGTGATGCTGATCGCATTGCGTAAGCCTTTCAAAGTTAGAATCAGATCGACGCCATGACACCAGGGGCAGGCTTTGGACAGGTAAAGGTGGTATCGGCCGGGCGTGTTCGGAAACGGGGCGCCTGGTTGCACGCTAATGTGGCTCGTGAATGGGCTTTGCAGGCGGTGAAAACGACCGTCCGAGGCGAGCGGTCTGTCACGCAGAACTCCGTTGATAAGCATCTTGGGCATGGCAGCCTCCGGCGTTAACAGGACATGCAGATACCTATTAGGCTTTCTATTTGATGATAATCGTGTGAATTTGAAACTTATAGGTGAGAATAATTCGCCCAAAGGATCGCAAAACATGACTGAAATTGGCGCTATCCCTGTGTTTGTGGCCGTGGCGGACCATGGCGGTTTCGCAGCCGCCGCCCGGCATCTGGGTCTTACAAAATCAGCGGTCAGCAAGCGGATCGGCGTGCTGGAGGCCCATCTGGGAACGCAGCTCTTTCATCGGTCGACACGGTCCATTTCCCTTACCGAGGCGGGCGAAATCTATCTGGCCCACGCGGCGCAGGCGCTTGACGCAGCGCAGGACGCCGAAGACGCAGTTGCGGCGTTGCAGGGGCAACCGGTTGGATTACTAAGGCTCAGTACACCCATGTCCTTTGGACAACTGCATGTTGCGCCTATGATTGCTGCATTCCTCAGGCAATATCCGGGGATCAGAATTGACCTGACGATGGATGACAAATTTGTCGATCTCGTCGAAGGGGGCATCGACGTGGCCTTACGCGCCGGAACGTTGCCGAACTCGGCCCTGATCGCACGCAAACTCGCCCCGATCCACAGCGTGATTGTCGCTGCGCCGGACTATCTTGCGCAGTCCGGAACGCCAGAAACACCTGAGGATCTTCTGGCGCATTCCTGCCTTCACTACGCCTATTCGCGCGACCCTTCGGAATGGCGCTTAGCCGGGCCCGCGGGTGACATGCGCGTTCAGACATCTGGTGTTCTGCGCGTGAACAACAGTGAAGCCCTGTGCACCGTGCTGCTTGACGGTCTTGGTATCGGCCGCCTGCCGACCTTTATTGCCGGAGCCCACTTGACCAGTGGCCGTCTGGTCAGGGTGCTGCCCGAGTATCGCCTGCCTGAACAGGCGCTGTACGCAGTCTTCCCTGAACGAAAGCACATGCCAGCGAAAGTTCGCGCGTTTTTGGATTTCGTCGTGGAACGCATCGGGCACGACGCACCCTATTGGGATTTGGATGCAGGTCCGCTTTAGGGACAAGGGCCGATGATACTCTAACATTAAACCTGGACCGACCAAGAACACCCAAAGTGCGGGGCAGTCCGGCAATGTCTTCTTCGGGGAATGCTGTAGTGCAGAGTCGGACATTCTTGAACGGCCGGTATGGGCCGCTAACGAAAGCGGCCCATAGTAGTCAGATTTCAATGGCCTCTGCTATGGCAAGTGCATCCTCAAGCTCAACACCGAGATACCGAACGGTACTGTCCATCTTAGTATGCCCAAGCAAGAGTTGTACCGCGCGCAGATTGCCTGTCTTCTTGTAAATTTGAGTGACCTTTGTCCGCCGCATTGAATGCGTGCCATATGCGCTTGCTTCCAAACCAATAGACGTGACCCAATCACGCACGATCCGCGCATACTGGCGCGTTGAAATGTGCAAACGCTCATGGAAACGCCCTGGCCAAAGGTATTCCGACCCAACCATGAGTTCGTCTTCCATCCACTTCTCGACGGACGTCCGAGTTCCTTCAGAAATTTCGAAGCGGACCGGTTTCTGAGTTTTACTTTGCAGCACCGAAGCCCGCTCCTTGATCTGACCAGAGGCCATGATGTCAACGACTTTCATCTTCACCAAGTCACAGCCGCGCAACTTGCTGTCGATGGCCATATTGAAGAGAGCGAGGTCGCGATGGTTCTCTGCAAGCTCCAATCTTACTCGAATTGCCCAGACGTGTTTGGGTTTTAACGGGCGTTTTTGACCGACGATGCGTCCCTTGTTCCAAGCTGGGCGAAGTGCGCGAATGGCAGGTAAGTTTGGTGTATCCATAACTGATCCTCCTTTCCGCCATTCCCGCCCACAACGACAACCCGACGTTGACGAGAGAGGATATCACAGGTTGTCGCGTTGCCGCCGAGGTCGACTGCGAATCCTACCTCCCAAACGCCGCAAAGTGAAACTCTTTTAGGTACGCCAAAACTAGACCTAGGTCGCCGTCAGACGTGCTTATCGCCGCAGATTTCGCAGGGCAAAGTTGCTAACATGTTGTGGGTGCCAGCGTCACAGACGTAGTACATGCACCGAGCACCGAGCATGGCGAACAACGAGAGCAGCCGTGGAACCCAAAAAGAACTCTTTCATCCCAGGTTTATGTGAAGCGAGGACGATACAGTCGATGCCATGTTTGTTGGCGTATTCGGTGATTGCTCGCCCGGCCGATTGGCTCTCGATTAGCACAGAAGAGACCTCGGCTTCGTTTTCCAAGCGCTCGGCTAAGCGCGCCTTTGCTTTTTGGAGAGATTTTTCTGCAATCCCTTCGTCCATATAGTACATTATCTGTCTGTTTGGGGGCTCATGAATATGCGCGGCAGTGATTTTTCCACCTTCGGATACAAGGGCATGTGCCGCCGCAAGTGCGTGTTCACTGATGCCATGCTCCAGAGACAGAGCGACTAGAATATTTTTGTACATTTCAAACCTCCGTATTCAGGTCTTCAGTTATCTGCTGCTAACTCGCCGCTCCTACTTCATCTTCGGGAGGGCGCTCAGGCACCCCAGCCGTAAGATTGGGGTGCGTGCATTTTCGTCTTGGGCTTATTTGCGCTTTCCCGTCGCTACCTGCTGAGCAGGAGGTCCGGCAGGAACAGGGCCAACTCTGGTACAAAAGTTGTCAACATCAGCGTTGGGAGCCAGGCAAAGACTATGAAGATCAAAGTCGGCCATAGCATGCGCGAAACCGGTTCATCACAGACCTGCGCACCAAGATAGAGCAGAGGTGCAGTCGGAGGGGTGATGTTCGCCATACCTAAGTTTACGCCAATCACGGCCGCAAAATGGATAGGATCCATGCCGGTGCTCTGCGCGATGGGCAGTAGGATTGGTGTTGCCAAAAGCAGACCGGAGATATCGTCCATGAGCATTCCGATCAGGATCATCACGACGTTGATCATCAGAAGGATCACAACTGGATTGTCCGAAACGGAATAAACCAGATCTTTGGCCAACTGAGGTGCACCCTGTGAGATCAGGTTGTCCGACACGATCAGAACCATGAAGATCATGACCATGACCACGCCAATCGTAACACCGGAATTCTGGATGGTCTGAGCCAGTGTTTTCCAGGTCAGTCCACGGTAGAAGTAGATCGCGATCGGGATCGAGTAGACCACTGCGATGCCCGCAGCCTCGGTTGGCGTCATTATGCCGCCATAGATTCCGCCCAGAATGATCAGTGGCATCATAAGCGCAGGCCCGGCCAGGCGCGCCTGTACTCCGAATGTCGGCAGAAATGGTTTAGGACGTTCCGTCAGGTTTATGTCGTCATACTTCCGAAGCATGAACTGATTTACGACGATCAAAAGGGTGATCAGGATGATCGCCGGAATGACCGTGGACAAGAAGCACTTCAGTACATGCTGCTGTGCAACCCAACCATAAAGGATGTGCGACGAACTCGGTGGGATCAACAGACCCAAGGGGCTGGCCGCAACGATCAAAGCCGCAGATTGCCCACCCGGATAGTTGGCCTTTTTCAGATGGGGCATCATGATGCCTCCGATACAGGTCAGCGTTGCATTGGCACTACCGGAAATGGAGCCAAACACACCGCAGGCCAACACCCCAGCCGCGCTTAATCCTCCTTTGATATGGCCAATGAACATTTCAGCCAGAGAGACAAGAGGGGCCGCGATTTTACCTTTCTCCATGATGCCTCCGGCGATCATGAAGAGTGGGATCGCCAGAAGTACAAGTGAGCGGATACCTGTAGAGCCGGTGGGCAAGTAGCCGGTGATGGATTGATCTCCGACAAGGGCGATGAAAATCAAAACCGATCCGAATGCTACATAAACGCTGACGCCCAACAGCAGCATAAAGCAGACGATTAGGAGACTTCCTCCGATGATCATTGGGTTTCTCCTTTTTGCATTTCTGATCTCAAGGGAAGCCCGAGCCCCTTGCGGATATGCACGTACAGATATGCCGCCGTGAACGTCGCCATGAGGCCAAAGGCAATCATGATCGCAATCCGCCAGGTCACAAACGGAATGCGTAGCACCGGGGTTGCACGCAGTCGCGGGAATGAGAAGTCATCAAGCAGCGAGACATAGCAGGCGTACATGAGGAATAGGATCACCAGCACCTCGACTGTCAGGACGACAAAGCCGCGCCACCAAATCAACCGAGGGTTTTGGATCACAATGCCAAGAATGTCCGCGTTGATATGCAGGTTGCGGGCAGAAGCCAGAACAGCACCTGCAAAAAAGCCTATGATGCTGATGCCCAGAAGCCATTCTTCATAGGCAAAAAGATCGCCACCAAATCCATACCGGATGACAACAACTGCCCCAAATGTAAAAGCCATCAGGAAACCGGAAAACATAACGATCTGTCTCATGACGAACGCCACTGCTTTCAGCGGATACCCAATAATGACTGGCAACTCGTCAGTGATTTTTTGCGAGCTCTTCTTTTCTGCACTTTCAACGACCAATGGACGTTCAGCTTCTGTACTAGACATCTTTCTCCCTCCCTTTGTTGAGCTAAAGACCAAAAAAGGGCCAACTGATTTGCTGGCCCTTTTCTTTATGTTTATTGCTGTTCTTTAGCTGCCAGCAGGCGGTCGATGATGTCCTGACCGACGTTTTGTGCCATCGCGGGCCAGACCGTTTCCTGAACATGAGCGGCCATCGCAGCCTGTTCTTCGTCGCTCAGGCGCAGGATGGTGTAGCCTTTGTCGAGCAATTTCTGACCGAAGACTTCGTCATTCTCACGGTTGTATGCAAAGAAGTCTTCCGAGGCTTTGGTCATCGCAGCTTGCAGCGCGGCACGCTGTTCGTCGTTCAGTTTGTCGAGTGTCCGCTGCGACGCGTAGAATGTAGTCAGCTCTGAGATCGAGTTGTATTCGACAAAATGGGTGCCAACATCCGACTTGGCGAAGATCGAGTAGGTCGCGGTCTTGGTGCAGCAGATCGCCCCATCGACGATACCGGCCTGAAGTGCGGGAAAGATGTCGCCCCATGCCATGGTTGTTGCCTGGTAACCCAGTTCTTCGACCATCGACTTCACGACGCTGGACGACCAGACACGAATGTTCATGCCCTTGTCGTCAAATGTGTTCCAGTTCTCGGGCTCTTGCGACGAGACAATCCCAATGAAGCCTTCAGGGTTTTGCGCCATCACGCGGACACCGTATTCGTCGGTGATCTCTTGCAGGATGGTGTTGAATTCGGAATCCATGTTGAGCAGGGTATTCTCCATGTCATCCCAACCCCCAAGCAGGAACGGCATGGATAGAAACTCAAGGCGCGGATCCGTGTCGGCATAGATAAACGCCGAGGCCAGATCGATATTGCCACGTGCAACATCTTCGAACAGCGCCTCACCGGAGCCCAACTGGTTTGCCGGGAAAACCTCGACCTTCAGGCCGACATTCGCAGCTGCAACATCCGCTGCGACCTGTTCCATCATCTTCGTGCCCTGATGATCGATCGGGAATACGCCGGCAAAACGCAGAGTCATGTCTTCCGCGAATGCAGCAGTCGACATCAGGGCGCTCAGTGCTCCTGCTGCCATACCTGTGGTAAACTTATTAAAACTCATCGGTTATCTCCTCCTGGTTGACGAGTAACGCCCGCCCAGCGGCGTGCTGGAGCGGGCGTTGATTTGCTGATTTCAGCAAAGTTCCGGGGCGATGAACTCGTATCCAAGGTCATCGGCCACAGCCTTGTACGTCACCTTTCCGTGGGCCACGTTCAGGCCATTCATCAGGTGACGATTGTCTGCAAGCGCCTGCTTCCAGCCATTGTTGGCAATAGCCAGAGCGTGCGGCAGCGTGACGTTGTTCAGTGCGTAGGTCGAAGTTCGGGCGACTGCGCCCGGCATGTTGGCGACGCAGTAATGAACAACATCGTCGACAACATAAGTGGGCTCAGCGTGAGTGGTGGCTTTGGACGTTTCAAAGCAGCCGCCCTGGTCGATCGCCACGTCCACGACGACCGCACCGGGTTTCATTTTCGAAATCAACTCACGTGTGACCAACTTGGGTGCAGCAGCACCCGGGATCAGAACCGCACCCACAACCAGATCGGCGTTGGTGACCTCTTCTTCCAGTGCAGCCTTGGTCGAATAGACAACCTTGGCCGATGCCTCGAAATGGTTCTCCAACTTTTCCAGAACCGCAGGGTTGCGGTCCAGAATGGTGACGTCCGCGTGCAGGCCGACGGCCATCTGGGCCGCGTTGAAGCCAACGACACCACCGCCGATAACCACGACCTTGCCGGGCTTCACGCCGGGCACCCCACCCAGCAAGACACCCAGACCGCCCTTTGCCTTTTCCAAAGCACTTGCACCGGCCTGGATTGACATGCGACCGGCAACCTGGCTCATCGGTTTCAGCAGGGGCAGACCGCCATTGTCATCGGTGACGGTCTCATAAGCGATGCAGACAGCGCCCGAGTCGACCAGATCTTTGGTCTGTTCCGGGTCGGGGGCCAGATGCAAATAGGTATAAAGGATCTGACCTTCACGCAGCATGGCGCGCTCAACGGCCTGAGGTTCCTTCACCTTCACGATCATTTCGGCATTGGCAAAAATATCGGCGGCGGTTTCGGTAATTTCAGCACCCGCTGCGCGATAGGCGTCGTCATCCGCGCCAATGCCAACACCGGCATTGGTTTCTACGACGACGTTGTGGCCGTTGGAGACTAGTTCTGCGACGCTTTCAGGGGTCAGGCCAACACGGTATTCGTGGTTCTTGATTTCCTTGGGAACACCAATGAACATATTTTTCACTCCTTGGAACGGATGATCATTTTGCGGTTGGCATGACGAACTCGGCACCTTCCGAGATGCTTTCGGGCCAGCGCTGCATGATGGATTTCTGCTTGGTGTAGAAACGCACACCCTCTTCGCCATAGGCGTGCATGTCTCCGAACAGGCTCTTCTTCCAGCCGCCAAAGCCGTGCCAGGCCATCGGAACCGGGATCGGAACGTTCACGCCGACCATGCCGACCTGAACCTGCTTGCCAAACTCACGTGCAGCATTGCCGTCGCGGGTGAACAACGACACGCCGTTGCCAAACTCGTGGTCGTTGATCAGTTGCAGGCCTTCGGCAAAGTTCGAGACGCGGACGCAGGACAAGACGGGGCCAAAGATCTCTTCCTTGTAGATCTTCATGTCGGGTGTGACGTTGTCGAACAGACTGCCGCCCAGGAAGAAGCCTTGCTCATGCCCTTCGACGGTATAGTCGCGGCCATCGACCAGCAGGTCAGCACCTTCTGCAACGCCAGAGTCGATGTAGCCCTTGATCCGGTCGCGCGCAGCAGCTGTCACGATCGGACCCATCTCGGCGTCCAGCTCTAGGCCATTCTTGACCTTCAGAGTTTCGGCGCGCTCTTTCAGAACTGGCATGAGTTTTTCGGCAGCATCACCAACCAGCAGAGCAACCGAGATAGCCATGCAGCGTTCGCCTGCCGAGCCAAAGGCTGCGCCGATCAGGGCGTCGGCTGCCTTGTTCATGTCGGCATCGGGCATAACCAGCATGTGGTTCTTTGCGCCACCCAGAGCCTGAACGCGTTTGCCGTGCCGCGCGCCAACTTCATAGATGTAGTTCGCAATCGGGGTCGAACCGACGAAGGACACGGCCTTGACATCGTCGTTCTCCAACAACGCATCCACTGCGACCTTGTCACCTTGTACAACGTTGAACACACCATCGGGGAAACCGGCTTTCTGCATCAGATCCGCGTACAGCAGCGCTGCGGACGGATCGGTCGGCGACGGCTTCAGGATAAAGGTATTGCCTGCGGCGATGGCGATCGGGAACATCCACATCGGCACCATGACCGGGAAGTTGAAGGGAGTGATCCCAGCCACAACGCCCAACGCCTGACGCGTTGTCCAGTTGTCCATTCCGGTGGAGACCTGCTCGGTGTAATCGCCTTTGAGGAGTTGCGGGATACCGCAGGCAAACTCGATGATATCAATACCACGCTCAACTTCGCCTTGGGCGTCGGTGAACACTTTGCCATGCTCAACCGTGATGGCGCGTGCCAGATCGTCCTTATGCTCGCGCACCAGGGCCAGAAAGTTGTTCATAAGGCGGGCGCGGCGGATTGGCGGTGTGTTTGACCACTTCGGGAACGCGGCTTTGGCAGCGGCCACTGCGTCGTCGACAGTCTGGACGTTCGCCAGTGACACCTCGCCGGTTTTCGCACCGGTTGCGGGATTGAAAACCGGCTGAGTATTCTCACCGGATGGAGCAGTGATTTGGCCATTAATGTAGTGGCCGATCAAAGCGATCGGGGATGCATCTTTCATGATGTCAGTCCTTTTTGGGGTTAGAAGTCAGGGGTTATGGCAGATCCGCCAATACCTCTCCAAGTGTCAGACAAAGTTTTGTTATTTCGGGTTCCGAGATGATCAGAGGTGGAGACAAGGCGATGATGTCACCTGTGACACGGATCATTATTCCGGCGTCCCAGGCAAGTTTCATTGCATCATAACCCCGTGCCCCAGGCGCGCCCTCTCGTGGTGCAAGCTCGACCGCGCCCACCAATCCCAGATTGCGGATATCGATGACGTTCGGCAGACCTTTGAGGCTGTGAAGCTGATCCTCCCAGGGCTGCGACAGCAATGCAGCGCGGCGGAACAGATCGTTCTCACTGTAACTCTCCAGCGTTGCCAGCGCGGCGGCGCACGATACAGGGTTGGCGGAATAGGTGTAGCCGTGGAATAGCTCAATCGGCGCATCGGCATTTTCCATAGCCGACTCGTAAATCTTGTCGGATACGATGACCGCACCCATCGGGATGACGCCGTTGGTCAGGCCTTTGGCGGTCGTGATGATGTCTGGCCTT
Source organism: Ruegeria sp. H6 (assembly GCF_056532975.1). NCBI lineage: Bacteria > Pseudomonadati > Pseudomonadota > Alphaproteobacteria > Rhodobacterales > Roseobacteraceae > Ruegeria > Ruegeria sp. H6. The sequence continues at coordinate 41,709 of NZ_JBQFOA010000018.1, read as the reverse complement.
ACATCAAAATACTCTGACGCCGTCGCTGCCCCCAAGCGACCGAATGCAGTGATAACCTCGTCGAAGATCAGCAGAATGCCATGGCGGTCGCAGATCTCACGCAGTCGTTTTAGGTATCCTTTCGGCGGCAGGAGAACACCGGTCGAACCGGCCATTGGTTCGACGATCACAGCCGCAATTGTCGAGGCGTCATGTAAAGCAACCAAACGCTCCAGATCGTCTGCCAGCTCTGCCCCGTGTTGTGGGCAACCGCGGGAAAATGCGTTCTTGTCCAGATCATGCGTGTGACGCAGGTGATCAACGCCGGTCAGAAGCGCGCCGAAATGCATGCGGTTCTTGACGATACCGCCAACCGAGATGCCACCAAACCCTGTGCCGTGATAACCACGCTCGCGCCCGATCAAGCGCGTACGCGCCCCATCGCCGCGCATTCGATGGTAATGCAGCGCTATCTTTAGCGCCGTATCGACGGACTCGGAGCCAGAGTTAGTGAAGAATGCGTGGTTCATTCCCTCAGGCATCATCGCGGTCAGCTTTGCTGACAACTCAAACGCCTGAGGGTGGGAGAACTGGAAGTTTGGTGCGTAATCCAGCTCGTGCACCTGTTTCTGTACCGATTCAACGATCAGCGGATCACGGTGACCCGCGTTGACGCACCACAGTCCGGCGGTGCCATCCATGACCTTCCGACCATCAGAACTGGTGTAGTACATCCCCTCGGCTGCTTGGATCATTCGGGGCTCGCGAAGGAAATCACGATTGGCCGAAAACGGCATCCAAAACGATGACATTGTGTTGGGTTGATCGAGCACGTTCATTCCTCGTGAAGAAGATTTTCATTTGATGACAAATCCTTGCAGAGTTCAGACCTTCCGCACATCCGGTTTTATTTTAATCTGTAAGTTATTGAAAAAAATCATTGCACCCCTAGAATGCTTTCGATCCAAAGCAAGAAAGCACCAGAGTAACGGTTTTGTCATCAGATCTCGAAACAGCCCGTCGTCTAAAGTTGATTCGGACGACCAAAGGCCTCAGTCAACGTGAAATGGCCAAACGCGCGGGAGTGGGTAGCGGAACGATTTCTCAAATCGAAAGTGGTTCAACTCAGCCTTCCGTGGCGCTGCTCAAAAAGATCCTTGCTGCAGTAGACGTAAATTTGGGTTTTTTCTTCAGTTTTGAATTGCAAAACGAGGAGACGTTTTTTTACCCGCATGAAAGAATGCGCGACCTTGGATCCCCAGGTGTTTCATATTTGCTTGTCGCAGGAGAACGCCGAGACAGAAAACTCCAGATGCTCATAGAAGAGTACGATGTCGGTGCCGACTCGGGTCGATCTGAACTGTCGCACGAAGGAGAGGAATGTGCGGTTGTGATAGAGGGCCGTCTTGAAGTGACGGTAGATGGGCAGTCCAGGGTTCTGGGCCCCGGGGACGCATACTACTTCTCAAGCATATTGCCACACAGGTTTCGGAATGCCGGCGATACGCCTTGCAAAGTGATCAGCGCCTGCACTCCTTCGTCGTTCTGACTAAATGAAAGAGCTCTCTTGTGAGCGTTTTCAATATTTCGCGGGATAGTCAAATTCGACAACTGACTCAGAATGTAGAAATGAAATCGACATTCACGATCAGGAGCCAATTGTCGCCTTTCTCACGCGATCCTCAACGGCGGTCCTTTTAGATTTCGCGCTTGCAGCGAATGGCCGGAATGCGGGTTGTGACGCAGCAATGGCGAATGATGGTCAGTGTCGGCTTAGGGCCGAGTAGGTCACGGAAGAAAGGGCAGGGATCTTTACTGCGCGGCTTCTGAGGTCTGCTAGTTGCCTTTAAGCACTTCACAAATCAAATGGTTCATAACCTCTTTGTAGACGTTCGGATCGCCACCATAGGTGATCTCAAGGGCAGCGCGATCAAACGCGGCCGACAACAGATTAGTCAAAGCATCGACCTGCTTTGATGAATGTTCAGGAAGAGCTCGCGAAAGCCCTTCACGAAGTTCTTCTGTTCCATTGGCTCGAGTCAACGCGACAGCAGCGCTATGCCCTAATACCGCTGGTGCCTCTTCCATCAGGAGGCGCACCCGACCTGAAACCAACATCGCATCAAAAAAGGCACTTGATCCTGTCACCATGGCCTGTTCGGGATCGGCCACATTGCGGGTTTCTTGGTCAATATGGTGTGAGATTGCTTTGGCCTCCTCTTCTGCGACGGCGCGGAAGAGGTCAGCCTTGTCCTTGAAATGATGATACAGCGCGCCTCGAGTTACGCTGGCCTTACGTACGATGTCTGGGGTTGCAGTATCGGCAAATCCCGAATTCACAAACAGTTCTCGGGCAGCCTCTATGAGTTTGGCACGCGTTTCGGCGCGTCGGTTTGCCTGGCTGCGTCGAGCGGGTTTTTCTGGGGGCAAGATTAACGGCTCCGAATATCACTTCAAGCACCTTACATACATATTGCATGTATTTGCAAATTGATGATACATACACTGCGCATGTAAGTTAAGGAGATCAAAAATGCGTGTTACTCAATATTACCCGGTCATTCAGTCTGAAACGGTTTCTGAGACGGCAGAGTTCTACAAACGTCACTTTGGCTTCCGCGCAGCATTCGAGGCGGATTGGTATGTGCATCTGCAGAGTGAAGCGGATCCGTCGGTCAATCTCGCGGTCGTGCAGTCGGACCACGAGACGATCCCAGAGGTTTCCCGCGGTGCGTCTAAGGGCATGATCCTCAACTTTGAAGTCGAGGATGTCGACAAAGTGGATGAACGACTTCGGTCGGAAGGAGTTCCGGTGGCAAAGTCACTTGTGAGCGAGCCGTTTGGCCAACGCCATGCGATATATCGCGATCCAAACGGGGTACTGATTGATGTTATCACTCAGATCCCACCCTCAGAGGAATTCCTGTCTCAATATGCAGCCGACGCAGTACCGTCGTGATTGAGAGTGCCCTAAGAACCTTCAGTTTGATGATGATTGCGCGGCCGACCTGTGTCGCGCAATCTACGCCACTATTGGTGCATTCGATATTGTTGGCCATACCTTTAATCCTGAATACGCGAAAGGCAGAGCGGGCGGAGATTTAGACAGTTTAACCTGACGCGATACCAAACTCTGTTCAACGCTTGGTAAATTCCATCAATTCACGTTTTCCGATTTGAATGCGAGATAGGGCCCTAAATCCGGCTGTTCATGCGTGAAAACCATTGTCCATTTCATGTTGTGATGGGCTACGTAAATGTCTGCTTGAAATGAAGTGAAGTCGGGATATCGATTGGAGGTGCACGAGTAAGCCCAGTCATTGCTCTCGTCGAAAACTACATAAGGGGCCGGCCATTGCTCCTGATACCCAATCAAAGCATCTGAACCCGTGATGGCAGTTTGAAGTCCGTAGCTAAATCCGTGCCATCGAAAACCATTGTGAATCCAGGCGCCTGTGTTTTTCTTTACTCGCAATGCATATGTCGCAAGCCAGTCGGCTTTTACCTGCTCACTTTCAACCGGAGAAAGCTGATCAAAGTCGACTGAATGAGACATAAGGAAATGCTCAATCTGGGTTTTCTTCGGCATCATCCCTGTCCAGCCTTGAACCAAGAATATGTGGAGCGGGCAGCCTAGCGGTGTTTTGGACCGCATGAAACGAGACTGACAATGATCAAGGTCTGCATTGGGCCGTCCCCATCCGTATGCGGAGGACTTTTCTCGCCTATGCTGCAGTCGTTCCGAGGTGGGTTTAGAGCCCGACCTGCTCATTCGACAGAGCGCAGCGCAGTTCAGCTTTTCAAGGGTTGGTAATAAATGCGGCTCGGATCGCGGCTTTCATAGCGTCCTGAGGCCCTTGTTCTTTCGGCTTGCTGGATGCCATCACCAGCTTGGAAGCAGGCGTGTTTCCAAGGCCCAATGCATCGTTCACCACCGATAGACCTCCGTGCAAAGAGGAGCGACCAAGCAGACCCACTGCGATCCCGGCTTCTACTGCTGCAATCACACCAGAGACGCTTTGGCTGGAGTAGACAACTCGATATGGCTTTCCACGGGCTTGCAATGAAATGACCGCCGCGTCGCGCCACCAACACGCATGATCGAACAAGGCCACTGAAAGGCTTTCATCGGCCCGAAAGTGCCGGTGCGCCGACGACACCCAACATGTAGGGTCTTCATAAACAACCTCCTCGTGGCTGGACGGGCTTTCGACCTCATAGACTGCAAGATCCAGCGCCCCCTTATCGAGGGCCTCTGGAAAACTTGTGCTCAAGGCGCAGGTGACATCCAGTTCGACTTTCGGATGTTGGCGGGCAAAGGTCGCGATGATCGCCGCAAGTCTGGCGCGCCCGTGATCGTCGGGTATGCCCAAACGCAGTTTGCCGCTTACTGTGTTCTGTGAAATCTCTCGTAGTGCCGCGTCGAGACGTGCCGTAACCTCATGCGCGACTGGAAATAGTTTTCGTCCCGTGTCGCTCAGGACTACCCCGCGACCATGCCTGTCAAAGACCGGCTGACCCAGGATCGCTTCGAGGCGCTTGATCTGAAGGCTTGTCGCAGATTGCGACCGGTGGATGCGGGCAGCACCGTCCGTAAAACTTCCGGCATCAGCCACGGCGACGAAGGTTCGCAGAAGATCACTATCTAGATTTTCCATCTGTTTTTCCAATACCGGAAATTGAAACTATGCGTTTCACAGATGCCGTGTGCCGCACTATTTTTCAAGTTCAAAGGAGTAACCCATGTCAGATCAGACAGCTTCCCACCAACCATCTAGCCGGAAACCTCTGGTGTGGGGCGTGTCTTTGCTGCTGCTGGCAGGCGTCTGTCTTGCCTGGCCGGAACACGCCGCAAACGCAGCAAAGTTTGTCCTATGGGGCCTGATTGTCGTGGCCCCCATCGTCATTCCGGGCATCGTGCTTGCAGCCTGGATCATCGCAAGCGGCGCGGATACCCACATCGCTGGTGCCTTCGAGGGCAGGACACTGAGAACGGTTTTGGCGGCCTCGCTCATTGGAGCCATCACGCCCGTATGCGGTGTGACCGTGCTGCCTTTGATGGCCGGATTGCTGGCTGCTGGCGTACCGCTCGCTCCGATCATGGCCTTCTGGCTATCCTCTCCGATAACGGATCCCGCAATGCTCGCGACAACCGCGGCAACCCTTGGTCTGAGCTTTGCGATTGGCAAGACGCTTGCCGCCTTCGGATTAGGTCTGTTGGGCGGCGCGATCACCGGCATGTTCGCCAAGACGCCCTGGGCCATGAATGCGCTTCGGGTCAATGGCCTGGCGCGCCAGCTAAGTGCTGCAAGATGCGGCGAAGATCGGCCCTTTGATCCTTGGGTCTGGCGGTCCGAGGCGCGCCGTCATTCTTTCGGCAAACAGGTCTGGGCAACCGCGCGGCTTATCCTGATTTGCCTGATCCCGGCATTTGCCGCGGAGTATGCCTTGAACGCGGCCCTTACACCGGGTGCACTGGCAGCATATGTTGGCGAAGACAAATGGTGGGCCATACCCGCCGCTGTCTTCGTCGGTGCCCCGGCCTATATTGACGGTTACGCAGCGCTCCCGCTGACACGCGGGTTGATCGACAACGGCATGTCCGAAGGCGCAGCGATGGCGTTCCTTGTTTCGGGCGGCGCGGTTAGCATCTGGGGTGCTATGGCCATCGCACCGGTGCTCAAATTGCAACCGTTCATTCTCTATCTGCTGCTTGCAGTTCTGGGGTCACTCGGGGCGGGGTATGTCTTTGGGTGGATCGTCTGAGATTCAGCGCAGGCAGATGATGAGCGTTTATCGACGGCTGCTATGCCGGTAGCAATTGTCGCATCTATCCTCTTCGGACTAAGGACGGTTCGGGCCGTCGTTGCGGAGCAATTCGCTCAGACCCAGGCGGATGCCGTGCTGCATCTGAAGTTCGCGTCGAGCCCAACTTGCTCATTGGTCGGAGGACAGCGCACGTCTTGTTCCGGGGCTTGTCATTCTTCGAAGCCTGTGGATTGCTAAAATCTCAAGAGTTCATGGAGAAAACAGAATGATCGACCCCGCCGTACTGCTGACGTATTCTTTGATCGTTCTTGGCTTTGTGTTCATTCCAGGACCTGCGACTATCTTGACGGTTGCGCGAGCCACAACGTCTGGAACGAAAGTCGGGATTGCCACGGGTGCTGGTATCACAGCAGGCGACTTCATTCACACGATCATGGCTGTAGTAGGTATCTCTGCCGTCATTGCAGCTTCTGCTACGCTATTCACCATAGTGAAATACATTGGGGCGGCGTATCTTGTTTACCTTGGATTGAAGGCGATATTCGAGAAGGCTTCGGTTGATCTTGGCCAGGGCCGCGTCCCAATCACTGCACCTCAAGCTTTCAGACAGGCGATCCTTGCTGAAGTACTGAACCCAAAGACCGCGCTGTTCTTCCTTGCTTTTCTGCCTCAGTTTGTCGCGCCAGAAAGAGGTCTTGTTGTCGCGCAACTTACCATTCTTGGGATCGTATTCGCGCTGATCGGCTTCTTCAGTACTATCGTCTATTCCGTTGCAGCAGGTGGCCTGGGCAACTTCCTTCGCCGCAATCCGACTGTCATCAGGTGGCAGGGCAAGGTTGTTGGTAGTATCTACTGCGCATTGGGCGTTCGGCTTGCACTACAGGAGAGATAAGCGACCTATGCGCTACTGCAGCAGATTCAGTTCAACTGCCTTTCGCGCGCCTTCCGGTGGAATTCCTTAAGAGCGTGTGCCTCCCGATTTATGCCAAGTTGTTAATGGGCGCTCCGTCGCGCTGTCATTGACTTAACTCTCTTGGGTGCATTACGACTTAAAATATGATGAAATCAGTCTTCGCATCGCAGGACTATTATCCTCAGCTTTCATAGCTGCGGGCAATTCATCATTTGTATTCCGCTGCCCCTGACAGCGGTCAACAGTCAATCGACCTTGTGCCGGGCGGCAAATTCAAAGGTCGAGAAATGAACAACATCACTAAAAACCAACCTACCTCGCTGGGCATCGTGGGATTTGGTGCATTCGGACAACTGGCTGCGCTTCATCTCGGCCCGCATTTTGAGATATTGGCTTACGACCCCTCCCCGGACGTCACCAAAGCCGCGAAGCAGCTCCGAGTGACGCTCGCATCCTTGCACGCAGTCTCGCAAACCGATGTGATCCTTGTTGCGGCACCGGTGTCCTCATTCGAGCAGGTTGTCGGCGAGATCGCGGGTGCTTGCAAACCCGGCGCGCTGATTGTCGATGTTGGCTCAGTCAAAGTCGTTCCCTCTGAAATCATGCGGCGACTGCTACCAAACCATGTTGACATCGTCGCTACTCACCCCTTGTTTGGTCCTCAGAGTGCTACGAAAGGTATTAAGTGTCTAAAGATTGCGGTCTGTCCCATTCAGGGAATACGACACACAAGGCTGGCGGCGTTTTTACGCAAAGCGCTCGGTCTGACGGTCATCATGACGACACCGGAAGATCACGACAAGGAAGCAGCCGTTGTCCAAGGCCTCACGCACCTCATCGCCAAAGTGCTATTTGGGATGGGACCGCTGCCGACGCGCATGACAACAAAAAGTTTTGACTTGTTATCCGAGGCTATTTCTATGGTTCAGTACGATGCGCCGGAAGTCTTCGAAGCGATTGAGAAGGCCAATCCTTACGCTGAGACCGTGCGCCGACAGTTTTTTGACTTGGCCTCAAGTTTAGGTGACGAACTGGAAACGGCATCGAGGCAACATCCACACAACAAAACCAAGCAATTGATGGAGTAGTATCCATAGGCAGCTAGGTCGCGCATCTGGGACTTGAACTTTGTTTGCGATTTGCGCCTGCAGCGAATGGCTGGTAAGCGGGCTGCGACCGCAGAAATTCAGGTGGGTGGTGAATGTCTCTTATGGGCCGCTTTTCCTCTGATATCGATCTCCAATGCATTTTCTTCATTTTATATAAGAACTGCAGCTGGGTTGATTAGCGTATGCGAGACCAGCTAAGTCAGAAAAGTTAAGCTATGAATACGTATTCATGATAACTTTACCCTAAGTCACTTAGTGTTTCGATTCGCAAGGGAGGAAAGAATGCGCAAACGGACTCTTTTGAAGGCGGGTGTCGCGGTGACGGTATTGTCGCTGATTACGCTCAGCGCAAGCGCCCAGGACATTCCTTACAATCTGAAGGAAGGTCAGCCGTATGCCGGTACAAAATTGAATATCCTGAGCGTCGTAACGCCCCAATTCGATGGCCTCATGCTGCGTGATGATGAATTCACCGAGTTGACCGGGATCGAAACCGAGTGGACCTTTATTCCCTTTGGATCTTTGCAGGAAAAGATCAACGCTGAAGGGATTGCCGCCAACGGGACCTTCGATGTGGTGAACTATCTCGACAGTTGGGGGCCACCCAATGCGCATTGGTTGATGCCAATTGATGACATGATGGCGCAAGATGGTATTTCGATGGACCGCTACCCGGCCGCGTTTGCACGATCGGCCCAATATGATGGCAAAACGCTTGGTTTTCCACTCCGCGCGCATCCGCAGTTGATGTTCTATCGCAAGGACCTGATCCCTGAACCCCCGACATCGTGGGAGGAGGTGATCGAAATCGGCAAAGAGCTGAAGGAGTCCAACCCCGACATCGCTCCTCTGGCGTTGTACTACAACAACGATGGCAACCGTCAGAATCTGTTCATCTGGATTAATTTCCTTTGGGCCGCCGGTGCGGATATCTTCAATGACGACTGGACCGCAGCCTGGACCAGCGACGAGGCGATCAAGGCCACCGAAGATTACATCGCGTTACACACCGTGCACGGTGTCACTAACCCCAACAGTCTGGCCTTTGTAGAGCAGGATGCGCGCCAGTCATTCATGCAGGGCAAATCCGCTATGATCCCCGTCTGGTGGTGGGCATATTCCGGGTTTTACAATCCAGAATCTTCGACGCTGACCAAGGACCAGGTCGGGTTTATTGGGATGCCGTCTTATGATGGGCGTACAAAGACCTATGCGATTTCTATGCCGTTTTCGATTTCCGACTATTCCGAGAACAAGGAAGCGGCGTGGGAATTCATGAAATGGCTTTCCAATCCTGAAATGGACAAAGCCAACGCCATCGAACGCGAAGTGGCGGGCAAACCAATTGTGAACAACGTCGTCACTCATATCACTTCGCTGCAGGATGCGGATGTGAATGCGGCCAATGACGGGATTCAGGCGGCCGCGTGGGACTCGCTGAAGGAATCTGACATCATGCCACAAATCCCGGAATGGCCAGAGGTGGGAGATATTCTGTCCGCCGCTATCGCCAAGGCCGCGGCTGGAGGTGATGTCCGTGAATTGATGACCGAAGCAGCCGAGCAATCGAACCGCGTACTCAAGCGTGCCGGACGTATTGAGTGATGCTTTGCAGGGTGTGACCCGATCGGTCACACCCCCAGCTATCGGATTGGACGTGACATGCGTGACAATACGCTAAAATACCTGCTGGTGTTGCCAGCGGTGCTGGTGGTTTTTGCCACAGCGATCTGGCCCCTCGTTGAATCGCTGCGCCTGTCCTTTACGGTTGGGCGGCTCAACAAGCCCAATTTCCCGCAGGGCTATTTTGGTTTTGAAAACTACACCTGGGCCTTTCTGGAAGAGCCGGCATTTTGGAACTCCGTCTGGGTGACGGGAATCTATACCGTGCTGACGGTCGTGTTGACGACGCTGCTTGCACTGGGTTTGGCTATGCTTTTGGCACCGGGTGGACGGCTCAGGTCGGGAGTGCAGACATTGCTCATCCTGCCTTTCGCAATGTCGCCTGCTCTGATTGGCGTTTCGTTTCGCTTTATGTTCAACCCCGAGTTTGGGCTATTTGATGCTTTTTTCGGAGCCGTGTTTCCGCCGCTGGCCGATATTAGCTGGCTGGCACATCCGCAGCTTGCCTTTGCAGTATGCGTGATGGCTGATGTCTGGGGTTGGATACCATTTCTGACGCTTGTGCTGATCGGTGGGCTTGCATCAGTACCGCCCGAAACGATCGAGGCCGCGCAGGTTGATGGAGCCTCGGGCTGGCGGGTGTTTCGCGACGTGACGCTGCCTCAGCTCGCGCCGGTTTTGGCTGTTGTGATCATCCTCAAGTCAATTTTCAGCCTTAAGACGTTCGACCAGATTTTCATGCTGACAAACGGTGGACCGGGGACCGCAACGCAAACGCTCAGCCACTATATCTATTTCAACGGAATGAAATACGGGCAGATTGGCTACTCGGCCTCGGTTGCCTGGCTGATGGTCATTCCGATGATCTTCCTCACCTATGCCTATGCCAAGTTTGTGTTCAGGAAAGCATCATGACCGGGCGGCAGAAAAAACAGATCATCAACGTGGTCCAGATCGTTCTGATCCTGATTGCTATCTTCATCATGCTGATCCCGATCATCTGGATCTTTCTTGCCGCGTTCAAGAACCATGTCGATGTCTACCAGCTCAAGCTGCTGTTCACTCCGACGCTGGAGAATTTCGGGGTTGTCTTTGATGCACCCTATTATTTGGGGGACAAGCTGCTCAATTCGAGCATTGTGGCGCTGGTCACGGTTGTCATAGCGATCCCCATTGCGACGATGGCGGCCTACTCCTTTTCGCGGTTTCGTCTGACGGGCGAAACGGCGATGTTGGTGATGATACTGGCCACACAGTTCGTTCCGGCCGTTGTGATCATACTCCCGTTCTTTGTCATGTTTCGCGATATAGGGCTGCTTGATACAAGGGTCGGGTTGATACTTGTAAATCTCGCGATTGTGATGCCGTTTGCCATCTGGATGATCAAAGGGTTCATCGATGGCATTCCGCTGGACACCGAAGAGGCCGCAATGGTGGATGGTTCGTCGCGGATACAAGTGATCCTCAATATCGTCCTGCCAATGGCGGCACCCGGTTTGCTGACGGCGGGAATTTTCTGCTTCATCATCGCCTGGAATGAGTTCCTGTTCGCGCTGATCCTGACAAACAAAGATGCGGTCACACTGCCCATCGGGCTGGCCCTTTTCAAAGGCGAGGAGGGCGACCTGTGGAACCTGCTCAGCGCTGCGGGCATTATCATCATGCTGCCGATGTTCGTTCTCGCCCTGATCATTCGAAAGTATTTTGTGCAAGGCATGACCATGGGAGCCGTACGCTGATGGCTGAAGTCCGTCTCAAGAACCTGACCAAACGCTGGGGCGACTTCGTCGGCGTCGACAACCAATCGCTTGAAATCCAAAATCGGGAGTTTCTGGTGCTACTCGGCCCCTCTGGCTGTGGCAAAACCACGACTATGCGGATGATCGCAGGGCTGGAAGATCCAACGGACGGCGAGATCTGGATCGGTGATCGCATGGTCAATGACGATCTGCCGAAAGACCGGGATGTGGCGATGGTGTTCCAGAACTACGGTCTGTATCCCCATATGACGATCTTTGACAACATCGCTTACCCGCTCAAAGTGCGGGGCACACCAAAGCAAGAAATAGCGCCGAAAGTTCGTGAAGCTGCAGAGAAAGTTGAGCTGACGCAGTTTCTGGGCCGAAAACCCAAGGCCCTTTCGGGGGGACAAAGGCAGCGGGTAGCGTTGGCTCGGGCGATTGTGCGGACGCCAAAAGTCTTCCTGATGGATGAGCCGCTTTCAAACCTCGACGCAAAGCTGCGTGTGACCATGCGCGCCGAACTCAAACATCTCAGCCGCGAAATGAAGATCACAACAGTCTACGTCACGCATGACCAGATTGAGGCTATGACACTGGCGGATCGGGTGGCGGTGATGAAACACGGTGTGATCCAGCAACTCGGCACACCAGACGAGATCTACAATGATCCGGCCAACCTGTTTGTTGCCGGATTTATTGGGTCGCCGGCCATGAATCTGATCAAAGGGTCCGTCCAGGGCGGCACGTTCGTGACAACCGGTGGAACGCGTCTGGTTGAGGTGACCATATCGGATCGCCCCGCTGTAATCCTGGGTGTTCGTGCGGACGACATGTCTGTATTCGAGCCTGGAGAAGGTGATATAGACGTCACAATCTATGCTTTTGAAAACACAGGTGAAAGCACATTGCTGACAGTTCAATGGGGCAATCAGCGCGTCATCGCACGAGGCAATCGACACATGCGGAAAAATCAGGATGACATTGTTGGTATTTCGCTCTCGCCCGAGCATCTGTATCTGTTCGACCCGGAATCCGGAAACCGAATTCGAAGCGACTGAAATGCTAGCAGAATCTTGAGCCGTCGCAGGTCAATTCATGGACAATGACTTGCCAGGCAAACTTTGTGTGAGCCGCTCTGGCGGCGTCAACAACGCCTGTGCTAAAACAACGGGTATTGTTTAGTCGGTGGGCAATGGATGCGGATGAACCGAACAACAGCGGCCGAGGTGGCAAAACTGGCAGGGGTAAGCCAGCCAACGGTAAGTCGCGTCTTCATGCCAGGCTCGAAAGTATCCGCCGACAAACAGCGGCGTGTCCGCGAGGCGGCGCTAAAGCTTGGATATCGACCCAACACACTGGCGCGGTCGCTGAATACAGGGCGGTCCCGCACCATAGGGATCGTGTTGGCCTATCTCAAAAACCCCTTCTACGCAGAAGCGCTTGAGAAGCTGTCTGCCGAGTTCCACGAACACGGCTATCATATCATGACCTTCTTCGCGTCCAACCTAACCGATGAAGTCGACGGAGTGGTTGAGGACCTTCTTGCGCATCAGGTCGATGGCATCATCTTGGCGTCGGTAAGCGTTTCCAACGAACTGACCGAACGGCTACAGGATCACGGCATTCCGTTTGTTTTGTTCAATCGCGGGCAAGAGGACACTGACATTGCTTCGGTTACAGCGGCAAATTTCGAAGGCGGACGTCTTGCTGCGAGATTTCTTCTGGCGGGTGGCCACACACGAATCGCGCATATCGCGGGTTGGCAAAAATCCCTGAATGGCCGCGAGCGCAAAGCGGGATTTCTGGCAGAAATGACCCGGCAGGGGATCGGACCGTTTCAAGTTGTCGATTGCGAATACAGCCGTGCTATTGCATACAAAGAAACTCTTGCTCTGTTTCGAAATGGCACCGGGCCAGATGCAATATTCGCCGGCAACGACCACATGGCGTTTGCGGTCCTCGAAGCTCTGAAGCACGAACTTGACCTCAATGTCCCGGGTGATGTCTCTGTCATTGGATATGACGACGTTGCGATGGCTGCGTGGAAGACATTTGACTTGACCACGCTCCGCCAACCAACAAACCGAATGGCCGAAGCTACGGTCAAGATTTTGCTTTCGATGATCGAAAGCCCTGAAGCGGCAGCCAGACGCATCGAGATTGAAAGCCAACTAATTGTGCGGAGTACCACTAGAAACCCGCACAGTTGGCTTCCCAATGAAGTTTCATAGCACTACCGTCTCAGTGGACATGCCACCGAAACTGTTCCAAAAAGCTGCATCAAAACCATTGAATTTTCCCCGCTGCTTTCAGAGTCCAAGTGATTTCTGCCTATACTTGTAAGACACTCAAAGTGCAGCGGAGTCAGCTGTGATGTCTTCACCTGAAGTGTCATATGTGTCTCGGCGATATTCAAAGCCGACCAGAACGCTTTTCCTTGCGCGATGCGTAGCGCCGATGCCAACCTTTGCGGGTCGGTTTTGGTCCGTCCCCTGATCACAGGATTGTTTTGGGCCTGCTGGTCGATTGTAGCAGTTTTCCCGAGTTGTCATATCGCGCAATGACGAATTTGGGCTGCGCATGGGCCATTGTCCGTCGCTAGGGATTTTGGGACAGATGGCGCCACCGAGGAAGCGCTGCGCAGGTACTCAGGCTAGCCTCAAAAAAGTTGCATCAAATCTCTATACACCAACTCCAAATCATTTCAGCCGCGCGGCTTGACCGTCTGTCTTTCAACCAGCTTTGGTGCCAACGCGATGTTCTCAACCTCGATGGTTTTATCCCTCACCAACTCGTTAATCTGACGAACCGCGTTGGCAACCATGTTGTTGACGGGCTGCCTCAGCGTCGTCAGAGAAAACTCTGGCATGGAGGCCATGGGGATATCATCGAACCCGATAACCGAGAGATCGTCAGGAATGCTGATGTCAAGCTCACTCCGCAAAATGCTGACAGCTTCGATCGCCATATAGTCGTTTGCCGCAAAAAGGGCATCGGGATGCGTTTCTTTCGGGCCGCCAAACATCTTTCGAATTGCCGTTCCCGTTCTGTCGAGATCAAAGTGACCGACTTCATGAGCAAAAAGACTTCGGTCACTTTCCCGAAGCTCTGCCTCAAAACCAAATTTTCGGTCTCGGCTTGTAGATGATCGTTCCCATCCGGACAGAAGTGCAATACGTTGATGCCCCGTTTTTAGCAGGTGCCGCGCGGCCACGCGTCCACCCGCAACGTTGTCGGTTGTAACGCTGGCAATGCCATCATGTTCTTGAAAACGATTGAACATCACAACAGGGATATCGCGCTGAGAACAAAATTTTACCAGGGTTGAAGAAAGCTCGACAGATGCTGTTATGATCCCGTCGACCTGATACTCCAACAATTGTGATACGGTCTCTTCGACGCCCTCATCTGTGCTGGGCATCATGAACACAAGCGCATGGAACCCCGTTTTTTGAAGCTCGATGCAGAGTTTCTCGAGCGCGAGCGCGTAGAATTGATTGTCCAAATAACTAAACAACAGCGCGACGATATTTGATCTTTGTGTAATGAGTGATCTCGCGATCGCATTGGGTCGGTACCCCAGCTCATCCGCGGATTTGAGGATGCGTTTTTTTGTTTCAGGGGAAACGCCCGACTGGGTTGGCGTGCGGGAAAAAGCACGGCTCACCGCAGATTGAGAGACGCCGGCATGGCGCGCAACATCAATTGAAGTGACCTTGGATTTTTTCAATGGAACTCACGCCAACCTGTTTTGCATTAGCTTTTCTTGACAGCTGCCATCAGATCAATGCCCAATTGTTTGAACGTATCGACGTGGTCAACCATTACCCAGTTTTCTTTCAATTTACCATCGACCACCAGCCAGAAATCTGAGAAGCGCATATTCACCGGTAGACCTGTGGGGGGCAGACCCAAATATTCACCATTTTGGTGGCCGGTCAGGTATCCGGTACCAGCAATCCATGTCTCGTTGGCGAACTCGATCTCGTGGCTGACATGATAGTCGGGAAATGCCTTGTAGAATTCGGCAAGAACATCGTACTTGAAGCGCTCGCGGCCGTGAATATCGCCAAAACCCGGTGGTCCGTGCCAGACCATGTCCTCATGCCAATACTGGTCATGCGCATCAAGATCCTGTGCGTTCAACGCGACATACATATCCTGAATTAGTTTGAGGTTGGATTCGGCAGTCATGTTTCATCCTTTCACTGCACCTGCGGTCATCCCAGACACGATCTGTTTCTGGAAAACGAAAACCAAAATAATGATTGGAATGGTGATCGAGACGGCCCCGGCGATCCCGTGCATCAGCCGTGCAAGGCTTTGGTTCTGGCCCATGTAGCTACCAAGAGATGCGGTCATGGTGGCCATATCACCGTTCATGAGTTGGCTGGAGATAATGAAATCGTTGTAAGCCAACAAGAATGAGAACAAACCAGCAGTCACGATGCCTGGCCACATGACAGGGACAATCACACGAAAGAATGCCTGCCACCGATTGCAGCCATCAACCAACGCAGCCTCGTCCAGTTCTTGTGGTATATTCATGAAAAAGGCGCGCAGCATCCAGATTGTAAACGGTTGGTTTATAGCGACAAGAACGATAATAAGTGTCTCGTATCGACTCCAGATTCCCAGCTCAAAGAAAGCCGGTCGATAGGCTGTCAGCAACACAACATGCGGCATCGCGCGAAACACCATAGCTGCCATCAGCAGCCAAAATCCAAGTGAGCCTCGGTAACGCGATAACGCATATGCCGCCAAGCAGGCGATCGTGAGCGAAACTACAACGGTCGAAGCAGTTACGATTGTCGTGTTTATCGCATACTGCCAGAATCCGTCTTCAACCCAAATATATCTGAAATTCTCCAAGGTCATTGGGGCCAGCAGTTTTGGCGGCGTCGCAAACGCGTCTACGGGTTTGCGCAATGAGATGATGAACATCCAAAAGAACGGCAGAAGCGCGGCAAAGAACCAGAACCAAAGTCCAAAGTTGATCGATACTCGAGAAGCAAGATTAAGTTTCGCTGGTCTCATTTTCCGGCTTTCTGATCTTTGTAGGTCCGGATCATGATCGGTATCAGCAACACAACGACCCCAGCCACTGTCAGCACGGCGTACGCCGCGGCCTTGTGGATATTTCCCTCAAAAACAAGCGTGTAGTAGGTCAGATACTGAACTGAATTTGCGAAGACTCGCGAACCGAACACCAGAACGGGCTCAAACACCCGGTAACTATCCATCACATGGATCAAGGTGATCACGGCGAACAATGGAGACAGGTAAGGAATTACGATGTATCGAACGCGTTGCCATGGCGTTGCGCCGTCTATGATCGCCGCTTCAAGCGGCTCTTCCGGTACCGTTTGCAACCCCGCATATAGTATGATGAATGCGAAGGGTGCAGCAAACCAGACCCCGTAGGCGATGATCACCAGCCGTATCGTGACCTGATCGGCAAGAAAGTAGAATTTGCCGAGGCCCATGGCTTCTAAGGTCGCTGCGATGACACCGCCATCAATGAACAACCAATAGACCGCGAGGGACGAAACTACCGGAGTTACGATCATTGGCAGAAGCGTCACAAACACAACCGAGCCGCGCAGTTGCACCGTCACTCGATTGGTTGCAAGGGCGAGACCGAACCCTAGGATCAGTATGATCGGTGTCGTCACAAACGTATAAAGAAGCGTGAATTCCAGCGCGGACCAGAAATCTACATCACTGATTTCTCGATAAAGCGCTTTGATGAACTCTCTGGGGTTTTCTACTTTGGTCCTATCGACAGACGCCTTAAGACCCTCCACATCGATAGCATTCTCCAGGTTTTGCCCACCGACATATTTCCAGACTTGTACTGGATTGCCGTCAGCATCCAGTACCGATTGTGGAACCATTCGGGTGACTTCCCGGGTTTGTCCACCGAACAGAGGTACCTCTGTCTTCACCTCTTTCAATTCAGTTTGAGTAAAGGATTGATACACTGCGAGATAGACAATCGCGACCAGGGGAAGTGCGATAAGCAGCAGCATGGACACCAACGACGGCGCAACGAACGAAAAGAAAGTAGAACGCTTCACTGAACTATCCCGTCAGAAGTTTGGTGCCAGCCAAAATTTGTCGACGTAGCTGGCACCAGGGAGTTGGCCTATTTCAATAGGCCCTGATCACGCGCAGCGGCGCGATACGTCTTTGTTGCATCGGCCAAAGAGTCTTCGGCGCTTTCTTTTCCAACAATAAAGTCCGCGATGTTCTCACCCAGGGCTGAATGCGCCAATGCCGCTTGCGGGTTCATCGGATAAGGAGGTGCGCCAGCAACAACCGTGTCAGTGATGGCCGTAGTGTATTGGCCTGGTTCATACGCCGAACGAATCCAGAGGGTTACGTCATTGTTCTCCTTGACCGTCTCAGCCCGCATCGCGTGCATCAGAACTTGGAATGTCAGATCTGGATCACCATCGAGGTTCTTTGGCATAACATAGCCGTCCCACCAGAATGTCGATGCAGGGACCCCGCCTTCGACCATGACGGGCGACGGAGCAAACCCAATCTTACCAACCACGGTGCTTTCGTCGGGATTGTCCATACCCGAGGCCTCATTGCCCCACATAACAGCCATCGCCACATCACCTTGCTGCAATTGGCGCTTCACGTCACCGAAGTCCATCGACATCGAATTTGGCGACATGTATTTGTACAGTTCGCCCATTTTTTCCAGCGCAGCGATTGCCTCGGGCGTTTCGAAAGTAGAGTCGGATGTTTCTGGGTCAAACAGCGTGCCACCATTGGCCAGCAGCATATTGACGTACTCATTCGCCAATTCCCAGCTATTGCCAAAGGCCGCACCATATGGGTGCTCAATCCCTGCTGCCTTGAGTTTTTCGGACGCCTCCAGAACCTCATCCCAAGTCGTGGGAACAGCGATGTTGTTCTCTTCAAAGATGTCCTTGCGGTAGAACAGGTGTTGAGCGTTGACCATAAAGGCAATCGCCATAATGTCGTCACCAAAACGGATCAGCATCCCGTCTTCAATGTCGTATTTGTCCCGATACTTCTCGACCAGGTCATTCAAAGGGCGAAGTTGACCCTTGGCCTGAAGCAGAGTTATCGAGCTATTTGCAACAGCGGCTGCATCCCAGGGAGATGTTGAGGACTCAAACGCTTTGTTCGTTTCTTCTTTGTGATCCGTGGTTAGCTTGGTTTCGACGACAAGACCGTCCCGCTCACAAGTTTCCATTTCAGCCGCCAGGACTTCCAGCGCTTCGAAGAAGTTGGACAAGACATTTACTTCGCCCGTACCTTCGATCGTACATTCGGCCGAAGCTGCAACCGGGCTTAGCCCGATGGCCAATGCTGGCAGTATGTGTTTCAGTTTCATATCAACCTCCTTGTTGCCGCTACCGCGGTTAGGTGTCGCCAAAAATCTGCATCAAGATTCCGAACTCATTGAAAACAGTCCATTCTTTCTGGACCTTGTTGTTATGAATATGCCACTGAGTGATACCCCAGATATGAGCTTCCTTCCCGGTAGGTTCACCGTATGGGCCGTTTCCTCGGTGCGCGCCAACACCACCCCAACGAATTGATACGAGATACCCGTCTTTGGCATTGCCCATCCAATAGAGATCATCGACGGCAATACGAATGTTCGGGAACATTGCGACCATCGACATTACATGCGAGCGCATCTGGCCCACCCCTCGGTAAACCCTACTGGTAGAGCCTTCGAAAACGATGTCCGGTGCATAGACTTGATCCATCGCACTAAAATTTCGCCGGTTCCAAATACTTTCGAAAGCCGCGTGAACGAAGTCTCGCACGTTTCCATCAACCACATCTGGGATCGGATAACGCTTTGGGAACGCCTGGCCAGCTAAACGCTTCGGCTCGCTTGCAGAAAAATTCGGTGCGAATGGACCTTGCGGGCGTTGAGAGGCAACTTGTCTGGCCATTTCGCCCACGTCAAAGCCCATTTGCTGGATCAGTGCCGCAGTATCATAGGCAACGTGTTCGTCGTAGATCTCATTGTCGCGCGCAACGCAATTGGCGATGCAGAACAGCCGAAGGGGCCGATTGGTGGGGGGGCCGAAACGGGAGTAACCTGTGTTGTTTCCCATGATCATTGTGCGATGTGAGGTATGAAAACTTACGTCGTCGTTTCCAGCCCAAATCACCTCATCCGCGACAAGGCGTATGTCTGGAATCGCATTGTTGGTATGAACAGTATCTGCGACGATCTTGTCGCGGCCGTATTGCAGCCCGACATCGTCCCAAACGCGGCAGTCATGGCTGTAAGTGTCATAGATACAGCCAATGTCTTTTTCTTCCCAGATTTGATGCGTTATTCGGACAATGTAATCGACAATGTTCTTATACTTGCCATCAAACCCGTTCATCGAATGCGTCGCCAAATGATCAGGCTCTTTACCCAGGAACTCCTTTGTTCCGCCGCGACGGTACTCTTCCAGCGAGATCGAATAATCCACCGGCATATGTTCGTCCTTCAAAGGGCTGAAGCGGATATGAGTTCCCGGTTTTGAATTTTTTGCATCGCTGCGCATCGACGATGTCGCGGACGCGACTGAAGTATCTTCAGGAATTTTTGCTTTTTGTGTCACGTCGACCTCATCGATTTTATATCGCATACGTATGCTTATAAAATTCAAACAAACCCCGATTCTGTCAAGGGTCTGCAAGGTGAAAGCTCATGAATTCGCTAAATTCGCAGCATTTTGTCGCTTGATTTCTCACTCGAATCTAAAGATTGTGCGCATACCTATGCCTATTTCTGCAGGATTTTCGGTGTGCCCAAGCTTCAAGATGCAAAATCACTAGTTCGCTTTTTGAGCCATCAGGATTGCCTTTGTGAGGGCGACTTTGATGGTTCTTCTGCCTGCCCTAACCTGAAGATGGGGCCAAAAGGCGGATATATCGGGCTCTCCGCCAGCAGCAATAGTACGGCGCACAAGAGTATCGTTGATCTAATTGGAAAGGGTAATGACAAACTGGCCGGGTATTGGGTCTTCATTGATCACTTTTGGTTTTCGAGACAGCTGGGGATCGGTTTGATCAGTCATCGCCGTGCAATGACTGCGCCAGTTGAAGAAATTCGTGGGTGACAAAACTATGAAGCCAACCCCCGCCAGACTTTCAACTCGTATGGCCGAGTACCGTAATGCGCTCTACGACTTTGACCTCAACCAAGCCCAGAATGAGCTAAGTGCACTCGCCAGCCCATCGGCGGTGTTCCGGATGTGCACCCCATTTGAAGCCAGTTGGTCAGTTGGTGAATTGTTTGATGCCACTTACGGGCCACTGGCCGTGGCTTTACCCGACATAGAATGCCGCGACCAAATCCGTATCTCCGGCAAAAGTCAATCAGGTCAATCTTGGGTCGGGATCATGGGTAACATCCACGGCGTCTTCGAGAAGCCGTTTTTGGACATACCACCTACTGGCCACATCGTGCACATGCGATATCACGAGTTTTATCGGTTTGAGGAGGATCAGATCGTTGAAATGCACGCGATCTGGGACTTACCCGAGTTGATGATGCAGGCAAGTGTCTGGCCGATGGCACCCAGTCTTGGTCGAGAATGGTGCGCCCCAGGTCCAGCCACCCATGACGGGATCAATTGCGGCGACACCGATCCCGAGCACTCGACAAAATCATTGCAAATTGTCGAACAGATGCTCGAACAAATGAAGGATTATCCCGCGAAAGGCGGGCCCGAAAAGATGCAGCTTGAGCAATTCTGGCATCCGCGGATGGGTTGGTATGGCCCGGCAGGTATTGGGTCTTCGCGCGGGTTCGATGGATTCACAGATTGGCACATGAAGCCATGGGTCGCCGGGATGCCCAGTTGGAGTGATCAGAGATTCCATGACCTTTGCCACTTCTTTGGTGATGGCGCATATGTGGGAGAAACAGGATGGCCCGCCATGAGGCAAACATTGGTCGGCGACGGATTCCTTGGCATTCCACCGACGGGACAAAACCTGGACATTCGAGGATTGGATTTTTGGCGTGTGGAGGGCAAGCGCATTCGCGAAAACTGGGTAATGGTAGACTTGCTGCACATTTACCAACAGCTCGGAGTAGACGTCCTTGCACGGATGAGGCAGCTAAGACGGCCAAATCCCTGAATTCCAAGCGCGCAACAGACAACCGAATTACTTTTTCAGATCGACCTATCGAGCAGGAATTGCACGTCTTCATCGATTTGGACCTGAGAAGAGAAGCGCCTAGGCGAACCAATATGCGGCCTGAGCCGCTGTACAGTCTGACGGATTTTCCGCCAGACACCCTTAAGAACCGAGAGGTGAATATGTCTGATTTACAATCTGCTAAAGATCTCGTTCGGCGCTATTTTGCGTCGCTGGGCGAGGATGCCGTGGCTGCGGCCAAAACCTACTTTTCACCTGACGCGATCTGGCGCGGTTATCACCCGTTTCATGAAATTCATGATCCGGTTGAAGTTGCCGAACGGTTCTGGAAGCCCCTCCAAAACTCGCTGCGTCGGATGCAGCGCCGTTTGGATATATTCATGGCTGGTGAGAACCAACTTGAGGATGGAGGTATCTGGGTTGCGTCAATGGGACACCTGATGGGGTTGTTCGACGAGCCCTGGTTGAACATTCCACCCACCAACAAGATTGCAATGCTGCGTTATGCAGAGTTCCACCGAGTTGAAGGGGATAAGATAACCGACACGGCAATGTTCTTTGATATCCCCCATCTTGCAGCGCAGGCTGGTTTGCGCCTATTCGCGTCACAAACCGGAGCGCAATTGGTTCAACCCGGCCCAATGACCCATACCGGCGTTATGTTCGATGCCCAGAACCCTGAAGAAGGGCTTAGAACTAAGGCCGCAATCGATTTCATGATCAACGACATTCGCGACTGGACAGGGCGCGAAGAGCTGGGCCTGGATGTAGAGCTGCCGCGTAGCTGGAACGACGATATGATCTGGTGGGGCCCGACGGGGATCGGTGCCGCTTATACAATCGAGCGTTACATCAAACAGCACGCCGGCCCCTTCCGCGACGGGTTGGCCGATCGCACGTTCAACGGCCACATCGCCCGCATTGCAGAGGGTGAATTTGGAGGCTTCTTTGGTTGGCCAAACCTGACGCTAAGACCGTCAGGTGGATTCATGGGAATGCCTGCATCCGATAAGCTCAGCGACATGCGCGTGATAGACATGTACCGCCGGTCCGGTGACAAACTGACAGAAAACTGGATTTTTATCGATTTGCTGCATTTTTGGAACCAGCAGGGTACTGATATACTTGGGCGCATCCCCTATATGCGAGGTTAATCACCATCTAGGCGCTGCATTTACTGCTAGCGCCTACCGCTGCAATTTCACCTATAGTGCCACGATCAAATTTAGATGAAATCAATGCGATGATGACCGAGAAAAGTTGGCAAATCTGAATCGGCATAGGAGTGTCTCCTGAGACGGTCGGCGAAACAACTTCTGCCACACTGTGCGCTTCGGACGGACAAAAGCGATACCATAAGGCTGATTATCTGGACATTGCTTCTATCGAAGATATCAAAATAAACACAAACATCACTCTGCCGAAGCTTAGACCCAGATAGAGAATGAGCAGGGAGTGAGCGTCACCACTCGTATTGCTGCATCAGGATGTCAGAAATTTGCGTTAATCCCAGCCCACCTCCGCACGAAGGTATTGCAATTCAAAATGGCTTCCTTTTTGTAGATCAGGCGTCGAGTGTGACCCAGACGGACTTGGTTTGGGTGTTTTCGAGTAGCGCATCCAGACATTTGTCGCGCCCTTCACCAGATTCCTTCCATCCGCCCTAGGGCATGGTCATGTCGCCGTTCATATACCCGTTGATCCAAACCATCCCGCATTGAAGATCGCGCGCGATCCGGTGTGTGGCAGTTAAGTCATTGCTCCAGATGCCTGCTGCCAGCCCATAAGGCGTGTCATTGGCAATGCGGACGGATGTGTCGCAAACTCTGGGGTCTAGTTGACGAGCATGCGTGATCTTAGGTTTGTACTCGTCGAGTAGTTTTCGAAGAGGTTGTTTGAGCATGATCTCATTGAAGGGCTGTCATTTTCCCAAGGATGTACTTTGGCCAGGGCAAGAGGCTGTCATAGCGTCTGGCTCGATACCTCAAACCCTGAGGCTCGACAGGTCTATCTTCGTTGGGGATTTGTACAGTTTGGCCATCTGGAAAACGGGCCGGATAAGACGCCTCCAGAGCACTGTCGTTGGTTTTTGCAACGTTTAATTTTTTGACCCTCCGTGAGAAGCCTAGAGCCGGGCGTGTGGATTCAGCTACATTATTGATTAAGCTGGGGGCTGATACCGCTGTTCGAAACAAACTTGACCAGTCCGTTTCCTTTATTGCGAAGTGTTCAAAGAAGCCGACCGCAGAATTTATAGAGGCCGTGGTTCAAAAAGGGTCGAAAAGCGTACTGAACGCAGTTCGCAAGCGGCGCAATTCATCAATCTGGAAATTTGCAATCTACCGCTTACAAATCAATCATAAGATGGCATCTGATCAGACGGCACCAGAATATCCGATTTCACATACCCCAAAATCTGATCTGTGCCATCCAGCGATACTGCGTGCCAACCGTCTTCAGATCGCAATACGATTGGGTTATGAGCCAGAGTTAGCGTCTTCACGACTTCGGATTTGTTGCTGGGTTTCTCAAAAACTTCCGCCTTTCGTACTTTCGAAAAATAAAATTGATCCTTCAGCAAAAAAGACGTCGCGAAATCCTGCGGTTCTGCCGCCGTTTTGTGCCCGAAATCGCCAATATCAGTAGCCATCGGATTGATGATATTCCCATCGACCTGATTATCCCCAAACCACAGATGATGTGAAAACTGGAACAGGTTCCACTGATTGGAATTGTAGAATTTCCGCGTGCCCGGCCACCCGCGCGACAATGCTAGCCAACTCAAATCTACCAGTCCATTGTCTAGCAATCTTCCCAAAACCAACCCGGAACCGTAGGCCCCAACGCGGTACCGGTTGCCACTCTGCTGAAACGCCGAACGCACAGCTTTAAAATACGCCATGACCCCAGCTATTTGTTTAGACTCACTCCAACTGCCATCAATTCCAAAATAGATGGCTGATCCTCTAGGTTGCCCAATTGTAATTTCCGCATATTCCAACGCATGTTCGGCATCTGCTTTCCCACGCTCAGCTGTGATGCTTTCCAACTTGTCATTGTTGTACTGAAAAACCGCACCGATATTTATCCCGGCTTCCCACAACGCCTGCGCTTCGGGTTTGCGCAGCACTTTGTGTGGCAGGTTCCGCTCTGGCTGATTTTTGTAAGCGTAGTACCGGAACACCGTCCGCACGTTCCGCGTCACAAGCATTTCAACCATGCCCGCGCGACGGGTCACATCAAACGCTGCATCAATCACCGATATCGGCATAAATGAAGGCAATTCCTGCGCAGATGACTCCGACGGGCAAACCAACCGGGCACCCGCCATAGCCAACATCTGTCGCCTTGAAACCTGCATTACCCCTCCTAGCAAGCAACCGTCGCGACGCAAACTTCGGTAGGCCTCGCCGATGAATTCTATTGTGCAACACCAATGCAAATCAAAGTTTGCTTTGACGTTTACTGCATCGTTTCACCATACATCAACTTGATCTCGAAACTCACGCTTGAGGCGTGGCGATTCTTTCCCAAAGTGAGTTTACTAACCCGGATACACACGTGTGGGACGTTCCAGTTGGAACCGACCCCATGTAGTGGTTTTTTTGCACCTGCAGCGAATGTCGGGAAAGCGGGTGCGACCGCAGCATCTTGACCGTTAGATGAATGGCAGCTCTGGGCCGGTTCTACCCAATGAGCTGACAGCGGAGCAGGGAACTGTGCTGCAATGGCACCGAGGTCCGGAATGAGCCCAATATGTCGATTGCCGCGTGATCAACAGATGTCTGGTCAGTGGAACTAATTTGGACGGTTCAATTGTTTATTAGCTTCAAGAACCCCAATGGCCAAAAATCTGCGACAAACGCTTCAAAACCTTAACGAAAGACATGACATGCCACCGTCCAGCTTTGCACAGTCGGTATTGTCGATTTCAACGACCGAGTACCCTTCCTGATCCAACATCTCTGCTGTGCGCGGGAAGCCAGCGGCCATCAACACCAAATTGTTGAAGCGGATTGCGTTGGCGGCTGCTTCTTCGCCGTCGGCTACATACAATACCCGGTAGCCTTCAAAGCAACCCGATGCATCCAATCGACGGGTCGACAGGATTGTCTCGGCATCCATCAAGGAACAATCTGTCTTGAAGTGCAATACACCTTCAGGGGTGAACACTTCGCGCAAGTTATGGCCCCAGTCCGAGGTGATCTTAGCGAGTTCGGCGACACCATTTGCATCCGTGCGGTCAGACCGACCCACGAGAATCTCGCGACCAGTCACAAGGATATCTCCGCCTTCAATATGGCCCGGACCTTTGATTTCGAGGACCGTTTCATAGCGTGCTTGAAGTGTCGGTGCCATTTCGGCCACTTCACCCATTCGCGAAGGTGCACCGGGCCGCAACAGCACAGCACCTTGCGGAAGGCAAAGGGCCGTATCTTCGACAAACTGCGCGTCAGGGAATGCGTCGAGGGGCTCAAGTTCAATAACCTCAGCTCCGGTGCTTTTTAGTGCTGCTACGTAAGCTTTATGCGCCGCCACCATCCCGTCGAAATCTGGGTTGCCGATATCTTCTGCGCGCAATCCGCTGGCAATGGTTGGGGCCGGGCGTCGGGTGATGGCGCGGGAAAATTCAAAGGTTGGGTCTGACATGTTTCAATCTTTCTGAGGTTCGAATGGCGAAGCGGAGACTTCGATCATTGCCGGCCCGCCCCGGGCGACAGTATTGCGCAACGCCTGCGCGATGGTCTGCGGTTCGGGTGGAACCGTGGTGAATGGAATATCAAAGGACTTTGCCAATGAAGCAAAATCGGGGGGCGAAGGATCACATCCGATGACGGCCACGCCCACATCCTGCATCGACGTGGCAATTTCCCGGTACCCGTGATTGTTCCAGATCACGAAGGTAATCGGCAGTTTTTCGTCTACCGCCGCCATGATCTCAGGCGATGAAAACTGCGCGCCTCCGTCGCCGGTAATACATATCACCCGTGCGGTTGGATCGGCGATCGATGCGCCGATGGCTGCAGGAATCCCATAGCCGAGCGCGCCATAGCCCGTTGCTGCGTTGAACCAACCTCCGGCCCGGTCGTGGTCGTAGAAAAGATTGCCAGCATAAATTGGTTGGGTGGAGTCTCCGACCACCAGCGCATTCGGGGCCGCCGCGCGTATTGCATTCAGGATTTCTACTTGATGGCGATAGTCGGGACCAATTTCCTCCCAGACGGCGGCGCACGTTTTGCTGGCACGTATCGCACCACCGCTTTGCTTTGCCTCATGCGGCAAAGCCTCAATCAGCGCCCGCACAACCACGTTAGCGTCACCTTGAATGGTGTGCGCTACCTTATGTCGTGTCAGTTGATCGCTGCACCTATCCACTCGGATCATGTTCGACATTTCCGCAATTTGGCCGGTCGCATACATATCATAGTCGGTGGGCCCCAGCTCGGTTCCCAAGGCCAGTATGCAATCGGCACCTTCTATCAGCGCACGTACTGCATTCAGGCTTGGGCTGGCCGGTACCGTCAGAGGATGCCCGTGCATCAGGCCGCGCGCATTGACGGTTTGCACCACCGGCGCATCCAGCGCTGCGGCCAGAGCTCGCAGTCCGGCCTCAACTCGTTTTGCGCCACCACCTGCCAAAATGACAACATTTTTTGCTTCAGTCAGTTGCTTGGCGGCTTGTGTGATCAGTACCGGGTCAACAGGTGGTTCTGGATCGCGCGTCGCAGCGGGTGTTTCCTGATATTCAGCCGCTGCGATATCCAACGGAACCTCGATATGCACCGGCCCGGGGCGACCATTTGTGAGGCTGTGAAAAACACGGTTCAAAACCGGGTCCAGCGCTTGGGTGTCAGCAACTTGTTCCGACACCAGCGCAACTGTTTTGGACAGCCCCAGTTGGTCAGGCAATTCATGCAGATGTCCCAAGCCCTTGCCGAGCGATGCGGTTTTGTTGACACCGGACACCACCAACATTGGCACTGAATCGGCGCGCGCTTGCGCCATGGGCGTCAGCGTATTGGTCAACCCGGGGCCGGTAATCACAAAGGCCACACCCGGTTTGCCCGACACGCGTGCATAGCCATCGGCCATAAATCCTGCACCCTGCTCGTGCCTGGGCGTAACATGACGAATGCCCGAGGCCGCAAGCCCGCGATACAGCTCAACCGTGTGAACGCCCGGAATTCCGAAGACGCAGGTCACATCCCTTTGGCGAAGTTTCGAAACCAGAGCTTCGCCGATTGTCATTCCGCTCATGCAACCTCGCGTATTTTTCTGTTGGCGTGATCAATGATGCGCGAGACAGCGGTGGCAAAGTCTGTATCGCTGATCGTGAGCGCAACGCGGACCCAGTTTTTCAAGCTCTCACCAAAAGCGGATCCAGGCATGACGGCCACCCCGGCCTGGAGCAGATCCCAGGCATAGGCTTCGCCATCCAGCCCGGTGGCAGAGACATTGATGAGTGCGAACATTCCCGCCTCGGGCCGGTGAACTTTCAGATCCGTTTCGGCTTCAAGACGATCGGCCAACAGGGTCGCGCGACCAGAGAATCGGGCGGCCATCCCGGGGGCAACCTCGGACCCGTTACGAATCGCCTTTTCGGTCATGTCCGCGATGAACGGTTGATTGCCAAAAAGCATGGTCTCGGAATAGGGCAGCAGCGCTTCGCAGAACGCGGCGGGCCCGACACACCAGCCACTGCGGAACCCCGGAGCGGCATGAGATTTCGAGATGGATGAAACGCCAATAACACGATCCGCCAGTTCCGGATCTGCCAATGGTGAAACAAATCGGGCACCGTCAAAGATCAGTTCTTCATAAACCTCGTCCGAGATGATCCACAAGTCACGCGCAATCGCCAGTTGCCCGATCTCGGCAATTTCCGCAGCGCCCAGGATCGCGCCCGTCGGGTTATGTGGCGTTGTCAGAAGAATGGCGCGGCTGCGCGGGGTGATGCGTGCAGCGATATCTTTCGCTTGCATGCGAAACTCGTTCTCTGGTCGCAGGGGTACAGGCACCATCTCTGCCCCGGAAGCTCGAACGACACCTTCATAGGTCGCGTACATCGGATCGCCGACCAGAACTTCATCACCTGCCTCTGCAACACCGGCCATGGCTGCAAACAGGGCAGTTTGCGTCCCAGGAAAGCACAGAAAATTCTCAGGCCCGAAATCCCGCCCGCGAGAGGTAGAATAGCTTGCAGCCAGTGCGTCAAGCAGTCCGGCTTCTCCACGCCCATTGGAGTACCCCGTCCGCCCCGCCCGCAGTGAGGTAACGGTGGCTTCGACCAACGCTTCCGGCACGGGCACGTCCGGTTCTCCAATCGTCATTTCGACGATGTCCGCTCCGGCCTTGATAAGGTCGCGCGCTTTCAGGTGTACGCCCCATTTGGCGCCGCCCAAGCCCGATAACCGTTCTGTCACGGATGTGGTCTTCATGGTTGCTCCACTTCTTTGGTCAATGGAATCCGGACGATAGCGCTGACAGAATCCAATCCGATCTGCGCAAGTTGGCCTTCGGAAAATGCATCCGGGAGCGCACCTCCTTCGAGCCAAAGGCCATCGATCACCGCGTTGCAGGCAATTGCCAGTTGTGTTGCTTTCGGCGCTTCGATTGGATGCCCGGTCTCCTGCAATGCGGCGACGATCAACTTCTCGAGGTGACCCCGGAAATAGTTATAGGTTCGCTGGTGGATTCGCTGCATTTTCGCATCTTGCTGCACCTTGTTCAGGAAGCCGGCCCACAAGGCCACAGCGCTTGGATCAACGATTGGTGGCCGCAGCGATGCGTCAACAAAGTTTGTCAATTGAGAAACTGCGCTTCCCTGTCCTGACGAAGCAGCTGTCTGATCTGTCAGCGTATTCATGTGGTATTCATACGCGGCCTGCACCAACTTCTCCTTCGATGAGAAGTAGTGCCGGATCAACCCTTGTGTCACGTTCGCGCGGGCAGCGATCTCTCGCACCGTGGCACCCCGAACGCCCATCTCGGCGATCAGGTCCAAAGTTGCCAGTATCAGCGCCTCGCGGCGAAACTCGGCAGACTCACGTTTGAATTTGCGGCTGTCGTCCTGCACGTCAATGTCATCCATGGCACGGAATTATTATACACTTGCATAATTGCGAGATTCGGGTCTTACTGCAAGCTGAAATCAGAAGATTCTTGGATATGGACACAGCCAAAACAGTATCTCCCACACTCGACGCAACCACGCCCAATGAGGCGATAAAGGTTGAAGACCTTCACAAATCTTTCGGTACGCTTGAGGTTCTGAAAGGTGTTTCCCTGACAGCCAACAAAGGAGACGTGGTTGCCATCATCGGGGGGTCGGGTTCTGGTAAGTCCACCATGTTGCGCTGCATCAATTTCTTGGAAACGCCGAGTTCGGGAAAGATCACCATCGGTGGCGAACTTGTTGAAATGAACGTAGATGGCAGCCCGTCCAACCGCCGCCAGATCGAGCGTATCCGGACACGGTTGGCCATGGTGTTTCAGCAGTTCAATCTGTGGACACACCGCACGCTTTTAGAGAACGTGATCGAAGTGCCGGTGTATGTCTTGAAGGTGCCGAAGGCAGAGGCCATCGCGCGGGCACATGAACTGCTGGAAAGGGTAGGGCTCGGCGATAAGGCCGATACCTTTCCGGCCTATCTGTCAGGTGGCCAGCAACAGCGCGCGGCCATTGCGCGCGCGCTTGCGGTAGATCCATCCGTCATGCTTTTTGATGAACCCACCTCGGCGCTTGATCCCGAATTGGTTGGCGAAGTTTTGACCGTGATCCGCGATCTTGCTGCAGAAGGGCGCACCATGCTGCTTGTCACCCATGAAATGAAATTTGCGCGCGAAGTTGCCAACCACGTTGTCTATCTCTTCGAGGGCCGAATTGAAGAGCAGGGTCCACCTGCCGAGGTCTTCGGTAATCCAAAATCAGAACGGCTGAAGCAATTCCTCAGCTCGGTCGCTTGATTCAGTCAAAACAAACGAATGAACCAAAAGGGAGTAACAAAATGAACGTCAAGAAACTACTCGCATCGGGGCTTGCCGCCGCCATCTTTTCGGCTGGTGTCGCCAGTGCCGAAGAGGTCAAGATCGGCATCGCTGCCGAGCCCTATCCGCCATTCGCTTCGCTGGACAGTTCAGGCACCTGGGTTGGCTGGGAGATCGATGTCATCAATGCCGTATGCGCCGCTGCGGAACTTGACTGCGTTATCACGCCGGTGGCCTGGGACGGTATCATCCCGTCGCTGACCGGGCAGCAGATCGACGCGATCATGGCCTCGATGTCGATCACCGAAGAGCGGCTGAAAACTATTGATTTCAGCGATCCTTACTACAATACCCCTGCCGTCATCGTCGCGGATAAGTCGATGGATATCGAAGCGACCCCAGAGTCGCTGGCGGGTAAAGTTGTTGGCATTCAGGCTTCGACCATCCACCAGGCCTATGCGCAGGAATACTTCAAGGATTCCGAACTGCGTGTCTACCAAACCCAGGATGAGGCAAATCAGGACCTGTTCGCAGGCCGCATTGATGCCACACAGGCCGACAGCATCGCCATGGCTGACTTTGTGAACTCGGATGCTGGTGCGTGCTGCGAGATCAAAGGTGCCGTTGCAGATGACCCCGCCATTCTGGGGCGTGGTGTTGGTGCTGGTGTCCGCAAAGGGCAGGATGATTTGCGCGAGGCGCTGAACAAGGGCATCGCTGCAATTCTCGCCGATGGCACGCACGAGGAAATCACTTCGAACTATTTCTCGGCCAGCATCTACTAAGCCGCTGCTGTGACCGGACTTTTGGATTCACTTGGGCTGGCGCAGAGCGCAGAGCTTCTGTCTCTCTCGCCACCGGGATGGGGGGGCAATCTGCTGCGCGGATTGTCCCACTCGCTGCAGATCGCCTTTGGCGCTTATGCGCTCGGTCTGGTGATCGGACTGTTCGGAGCCTATGGCAAACTTTATGGCGGGAAGGTCACGCGCGATCTTCTCGCCATTTATACGACGGTGATCCGGGCCGTGCCGGAACTGGTCCTGATCCTGATCCTGTATTACGTGGGATCGGATATCATCAACAAAATTTCTGCCGCCATGGGTGGTGGTCGCGTCGAGGTTAGTGGCGTTGGCGCAGGCATATGGGTGCTGGGCATCGTTCAGGGCGCATATGCAACCGAGATTCTTCGCGGTGCCATTCAGGCGGTTCCGCCCGGTCAAATCGAGGCCGCCAAATCTTTTGGGATGCCCGCCTTTATGACCATGCGGCGTGTCACAATTCCGGCCATGATGAGCTTCGCCGTACCCGGTTTGGCGAACCTGTGGCTGATTGCGACCAAAGACACGGCACTGCTTGCGGTCGTGGGTTTCAACGAGCTGACATTGGAAACGCGACAGGCCGCCAGTAGTACGCGCGCCTATTTCACTTTCTTTCTGGCGGCGGGTTTTCTCTATCTCATGGTCACGCTCTTTTCTGGCGGTATCTTCGCACGGATTGAGAAATGGGCCCGTCGCGGCCAACCCTCTCTGAAGGGAGGGAGCAGATGAACGATTTCAAATCATTGATGCAGCCTCATCGCATCGTGATGATACTGATCTTCACCGGGATCGTTATCTGGTGTGCAGTATCGCTGCAGTGGGACTGGATACCGAAATACGCCCCGCTGGCCCTTCGGGGCATCTGGACGACAATCTGGCTGCTTGTCGTCACAGTCGTTCTCGGTTTCCTTCTCGCAGTACCGCTTGGATTGGCACAGGCGGTCGGTCCCTGGTATCTTGCCGCACCTGCAAAAGCATTTTGTACCATCATCCGTGGCACGCCGCTGCTGCTGCAACTTTGGTTGTTGTATTATGGGCTTGGATCGCTCTTCCCCCAATTCCCGTGGATACGCTCATCCGAGCTCTGGCCCTACCTTCGTCAGGCTTGGCCCTATGCGGTGCTGGCTCTGACGCTGTCTTATGCCGGCTACGAGGGTGAGGTCATGCGTGGCGCCTTCAAGGGGGTTGCCAAGGGGCAACTTGAGGCAGCCAAATCATTTGGAATGCCAAGGCTGACGATGTTTCGACGCATCTGGTTGCCGCAGGCAGTTCGAAATGTATTGCCAACGCTGGGTGGTGAAACCATCCTGCAATTGAAGGCAACCCCACTGGTTGCGACCATCACCGTTGTCGATATCTACGCAGTATCTTCTCGGGTGCGTTCAGACACGTTCATAATCTATGAACCGCTTCTACTGTTGGCGGTTTTTTACATTCTCGTGGCGGGTGTGATCGCGTTGGGCTTCCACTGGTTAGAAGTTAAGGTACTTGGTACTGGACGCAGGAATGGCAGCTTCGGATAGTATCTATAGAAGCGGAGAAAGAGCTGACGCCCAAAGACAATTCTTAAAGAATTAACCAGAATTATTGAAATTGCAAAAAGACAAGCAAGGTGGTTAATCGAAACTGCACATGGAACGTCAGCTTTGCCCTTTAGGATAGCAGAGTGGTAAACGTTTCCTGAAGGAAAACCTCATTCCATTGATTTCAAGTGTGACTTCCTTCGCCAATGCTCGATTATTGCGCACGCAGCGAACGGCAGCTTTGACGGGCTGCGACGCAGCATTCAAATCAATTGATGCATAACCGCTTTGGGCCGCCTGTGGAGGCTTTACCCCGGAGCGCTAAAGACGGGGTTGCTCCGCTTTCGAGGTAGGCTTCGAGCCTACTAAAGCAGATGCGGCGCATTGGTCGAAGGGCCGCACTCAGGGTGACGCAAAGCAAGAGAAATTATTGTCAGATCTAAAAGTGGGTCTGAAGGAGCAAGTCTTCAGTCAATGCGGACTCTAATGTCAGATAGGTCAACCTCTTGTCCGTTGTCATCCTGTAAAACCACTCTAACCGGTTGCCCGGAACCATCAGGAACAAATCTGACAGTTGAACTCTGATCATCACCATCGTCCCACCATTGCTTCATGGCCAGAAAGATGACGCCGAGCTCTCGACCACGATCGGTCAGTCTATAGGCCTGTCGCGTGCGGGAGCCGTCTTCTTGATATTCAAATCGCTCCAGCAAGCAGAGATCCACGAGTTTGGTGAGCCGGGCCGTCAGAATTGAGCGTGGTGCGCCAATGTCCGCTTGAATATCGGCGAACCGCATGACCCCGTAGAAAGCCTCGCGCAGGATCAGAAGCGACCAGCGGTCGCCTAGAATGTCTGACGCTTTCGCCATTCCGCAGCGGTCCAATGGTACCGGAGCACGAGCACGGATTCGCTGGGTGTTGTTGTCTGAGTTTGACATATGGACTTAGGTTTGATCGTTTCGGGTTGAGTTCAACATCTAGACTGAGGATTCGCATATGTCCAACAACGACTCCGGTCGCCCCTCCTTGACCACAGATGATCCGCTAACCGATTTCGCGCAACGCAAATTGAAGCTGCTAGATGCCACGAAGGTTGTGTATCTCGCCGGGTCAGGACCCGCTGTCATCGTCATGCATGAGATACCGGGTATTTCGCCACAGGTTGCACGGTTCGCCCGTTGGGTGCGAGACGCGGGCTTTACCGTCTACATGCCATCCCTTTTTGGGCGGGACGGTGCTGTTCCGCTGGCGGACGAGGGTAGGCAGATTTTCCAACGCGTCTGCGT
This sequence comes from Ruegeria sp. H6, assembly GCF_056532975.1. Lineage (NCBI taxonomy): Bacteria > Pseudomonadati > Pseudomonadota > Alphaproteobacteria > Rhodobacterales > Roseobacteraceae > Ruegeria > Ruegeria sp. H6. The sequence goes on along the minus strand of NZ_JBQFOA010000018.1, from coordinate 7,792 downwards.
ATCGCGCGAGTTTCGCGTTATGGCTGGAGGTGGGACTAGCCCCGTTGTCGCCTGGCTGAGGGCCCTTGCAACGCAAGCCCATCAGGAGTGCGGCGGAGTAGGAGTGGGTGCAGTCGGCATGTGCTTTAGCGGAAATTTCGCGATTTCGATGATGATCGAGCCTGCGATGAAGGCGGCAGTGGCCTGTCAGCCTTCACTACCTCTAGATAACCCGGCCGCAATCGAAATGTCTGACGATGAAGCTGAAGCTGTCGCTCAGCGCCTTCAACGGGATGATTTGACCGTAAAGGCCTACCGTTTCGACGGCGACAAGTTTTGTATGGCCGCGCGGTTCAAGACCTACGCAAAAACGTTCGGAGATCACTTCGACGACACCGTTTTGCCAGACAGTGCGGCAAATCCGAACACATCGCCGTTCTTCGCTCAGTGTATTCAGTCACCACATAGCGTTGTGACGCAGCATCTGATTGATAGCGAAGGCGAACCAACGCTGGCGGCTCGCGACAAGATTATGGCTTACCTTCGGTCGTCCCTCATTAAGAAGTAATTGATGCAGATTTTCGGAAGCAGTCGTTCTAGTTTTTAGGGTGGATGGCATCAAAGTCCGCAAAACTGTGTGAGTTCGTCCAATCACGGATTCTGGCGGCGCAGCGAACGGCAGCAATGCGGGCTGCCGATGCGGCATTCGAACGGTACCCTGTATGTCTCCTTTGGACCGGCTGTGTGAAGACTCTGGCGGTCTGGTGAAATAAGCCGAAAACACTCTCTACGTTCACTCTCTCGCGCTACTGAGAGAGTTTTTGCACAGGCGCCAAAAACGAGCGCGACGATTGAGCTCGTGAGCCGGAGTTTTTACACACCGTCGGCCGCAAAATGACAACAGCCTACAATAAGGGGCATTCTGTCTCAGTTCCGATCCAAGCAATACCTCGTAGATCGCATTGGTAAAATAATGTCCGACATTATAGTATATTTTGTCTGACATTAAATGTATTGTTGTAATTAACCTGATTCGGAGCCACCGCACGTGACAGAAAATTTACCGCCCCAGGAACAGAGCGAAGAGGCAGGGAACTCGCTAAAAGAGTTACCTCCCGGCAGCACCAGCCGGGATGTTCTGGATGCGCTTTCCGAGATGATTGATGCGGAAGGTTTGAAAGTTGGTGACCGTCTGCCGCCGGAAGTAGAAATCGCACGCCGCCTTGGAATTGGTCGGGCGAAGGTTCGCGAGGCCCTGACGAGTTGGCAGAACATGGGCATCGTTGTACGCAATAAAAAAGCGGGGACTCGATTGGCGGCTGAAGTGTCGGCAAATGCGATTCATCTTCCTCTGACACTGAAGCTTGAAGCAGAGAGCCTGTTGCGAACCCACGCAGTACGCAGGCCCTTGGAAATCGAAGCGGCAAGGATGGCGGCACTGAATTGCACTGAGGCGCAAGGACTGTTGATTACTGCCCGTGTTGCCGAGCTCATAGCCACTCACGCCGCTGGTGAAGACTGGCGTCAGGCTGACTACCGGTTCCATTCATCACTGCACGACGCTTGTGGGAACCCTCTGTTCGGGCAATTGATCCGTCAGATCCAGCAAGGCTTCAATGAGGTTTACGAAGCGCCGTTCGGTCAGCCGCATCTGGGTCAGGCGACAATCCCAATTCACACAAAACTTGCCGAGGCGGTTGTCTTGGGTAATGCCGACGAAGCCGGGCGGATAGTCGGTGAAATCATGGACATGGTCGAAGCAGAAATTCGCCAGATCATGGAGAACCAGAATGTCTGATCATAGAGACATCGCGACCCTGCTAGCAGCGGTACTGCCCGACTCTGATGGGGCAGTGACACCTCCGATCGTCCAAACCTCACTGTTTACCTTCGATAGCTATCAAAGTTTCGAAGACAGGATGGCAGGCCGATCGGATTCTGCAATCTACACCCGCGTGGAAAACCCAACTGTCGCTGCGTTTGAAAAGCTCGTGGCTGAAGCCGAGCAAGGCGAAGCCGCGGTCGGTTTTGCTTCCGGGATGGCAGCCATTTCCTCAACACTATTGGCATTTGTCAAACCCGGAGACCGGATCGCCTGTGTCGAGCATGTCTATCCGGATACTTTCCGGTTTCTGGAACGCATGTTGCGCCCGCTCGGGGTCCATATTGAATACTATGCGCCGGAACGTTTTGAGAATGATCCGGATCTGCTTGCGAATGTGACACTGGCTTATCTGGAAAGCCCTGGATCGGTCGTCTTTGAAGCCATGGATCTGCGTCGTGTCGCTGAACATGCCAAACGTCACAATGTTTTGACGATGATCGATAATTCCTGGGCAAGCCCGGTATTCCAACGCCCCCTCACACTGGGCATCGACATCGTCATCCACTCAGCCTCGAAATACATCTCGGGGCACTCGGACACGGTTGCGGGCGTGGTGGTCGCCTCCCTGGACCATATCGCTCGCATCCGTGATCTGACCCTTCCTTTGCTCGGCGCGAAACTGGCGCCCTTTGAGGCGTTCCTGCTGACGCGAGGCCTGCGTACTTTGCATGCGCGCATGATGCAGCATCAGGCGGCGGCCAACATGTTCGTTGATCGCCTGGCCGCAATTCCACAGGTTCGGCAGGTCAATTCACCCGGTGCAAACGACACTCCCGGATTGACGGGGCGGTCTGGGCTTATGTCGATCGAGTTCGATGACAGTGTCGACATCGCAAAGTTCTCCGATGCGTTGAACCTTTTCCGCCTCGGCGTGAGTTGGGGTGGCTTCGAAAGCCTGATCCTGCCGGCGCGTGTCGGACTTGCTCAAGCCGGTAAACAGAACTCGATGCAGAAGTTTGGCGTCTCGCCCAATCTTGTGCGCCTGAATCTTGGGCTCGAGTCAGCCGACGATCTCTGGGCCGATTTCACATCAGCACTCGCAAAAAGCACCGATTAAAAAAATTCGACCCCAAGCAGAAATTAAAACCAACAGGAGGAAAACATGAAAAAACTACTAGCAGGACTGACAGCTGCTGCCGCGCTGATGGGATCGGCCTCGTATGCCGAAACCACACTGAAACTGGTTGAGGTGATCACAAGCCCAGAGCGTACCGAAGTGCTTCAGGGCATCGTTGATGAGTTTGAGGCCGCCAACCCTGACGTCACTGTCGAGATCGTGTCGCTGCCATGGGGCAGCGCATTCGAAAAACTGGCCACAATGGTCGCGGGCGGGGACATCCCCGATGTGGTTGAAATGCCCGATACATGGCAGGCACTCTATGCAGGGTCCGACCAACTGGTCAGCCTCAAAGACCATGTAGCCGGATGGGACCATGGGGCAACGCTGACCGATAAGACTGTCGCGATGGGCAGCCAGGCAGGTGATCTCTACATGATCCCGTATGGTTTCTACCTGCGGGCGATGTTCTACAACAAGAAATTGCTGGCCGAAGCGGGTGTCGATGCTCCTCCGGCAACGATGGAAGAGTTCAAGGCAGCTTCGTCGGCGGTATCCGAGCTTGATGGTAAATACGGGTATTGTTTGCGCGGTGGTCCCGGCGGCACCAATGGCTGGATCATGTTCGCCGCAGCTATGAACGGCACCAACGAATTCTTCACTGAAGATGGCGTCAGCCGCATCAATGAGCCCGGCTCGGTCGAAGGCATCCAGTTCATGATCGACATGTATCAGAACGGATATGCACCCAAGGACAGCGTCAGCTGGGGATTCAACGAAATCGTGGCTGGTTTCTATTCCGGCACCTGTGCATTCCTTGATCAAGACCCCGACGCTCTGATCGCCATTGCCGAGCGGATGCCCGCAGAAGACTTTGCAGTTATTCCGATGCCGGTCGGACCTTCGGGCAAAGCGTTCCCGACCATTGGTTTTGCAGGCTGGTCGATCTTCAACGCGACCGAGCACGAAGACGAAGCCTTTGATCTGGTCGCGGCTCTGTCCTCGCCAGAGGCCAATGCCACATGGGCCAAACGGGTAGGCGTTATTCCAATCCACAAAGGTGCTGATCAGGATCCGCATTTCCAGACCGAGCAGTTCAAAGGCTGGTTCGAGGAGCTAAATGGCGAGCAATATGTGCCGACCACAATGCCAACCAACCTTGAGCAGTGGGGTTATTTTGGCAGCACGCTTCTGCTGGAAACCAGCCAGGAAGCTTTGCTGGGTCAGCGCAGCGCTCAGGACGTCGCGGACGAGTGGGCTGAGTTCCTCACCGACGAGCACGCCAAGTGGAAGGCGAACCAGTGATTGCTCGCGCTCAAAAAACTGTCAGGCCCGGGGAAACCCGGGCACGACGCTCGCTTTACCTGCAATATATGGTCGAGCCGTTCTTCTATCTGTCACCCGCGATCCTTCTGATCGGTGCGGTGATCATGATCCCGCTGATCATCGGAATCTCTTACTCATTCCAATCCATTGAGCTGTTGAAGCCTTTTGCCTCCGGCTGGATCGGGTTCGAAAACTATGTCGATCTCTGGAGTGATCGCAAGTTCTGGATCGCGATGGAGAACACGCTGTTCTGGACTTTCTGGTCGATTACGTTCCAATTCCTGCTTGGCCTTGGCCTTGCGATGCTTTTGAACACACAGTTCTTTGGCAAAAAGCTGTTTCAGGCCCTCGTTTTCCTACCATGGGCCGTCCCAACATTTCTGTCCGCGCTGACATGGGCGTGGCTGTTCAACCCGGTCATCGGTCCGTTACCGCATTGGCTGGCAGCACTTGGCATTCTGTCAGAGCCTTACAACATCCTTGGTGATCCTAAGCTTGCGATGTGGGGCCCGATCACTGCGAATATCTGGTTCGGCGTGCCGTTTTTTGCCATCACGCTGCTGGCAGCTTTGCAATCGATACCCGGTGAGCTTTACGAAGCAGCGGAAGTTGATGGCGCGAGCCCATGGCAGACTTTCACCAAGATCACTTTGCCGTTCCTTGCTCCGATGATCGCGATCACCGTGATGCTGCGAACAATCTGGATCGCCAACTTTGCTGATCTGATCTACGTGATGACCGGCGGTGGGCCTGCTAATTCGACACAAATTCTGTCGACCTACATCTTCACCACGGCCTTCCGCAAACTGGATTTTGGCTATGCGTCGACCATCGCCGTGGCACTTCTGGTAATCCTTCTGATCTACGCTGTCATCCTGCTCTGGCTTCGTAAGAAGCTGGTCAAGATCTGAGGAGTTAGCCATGTCAGTCATCCAAAAACACAACCCTGCAATGGTCTTAGGGAAGTATGCAGCGCTCGCATTCTATTTGATCTTTGCGCTGTTCCCGCTCTATTGGCTGCTCAAGATCGGGCTTACACCGGATGAGTTGATCTACTCGGAAGGCACCAGGCTGTTTCCAAGCGAGGTCACGTTCTCGAACTTCACGACGGTCATTTTCCAGACTGATTTTGTGGCCTACTTTCGGAACTCGTTGGTTGTATCCCTTGGGGCGGCTTTCTTTACAACGCTGTTTGCAGCCGGGGCGGGCTATGCGTTTTCGCGCTTCGTATTTGCGGGCAAACGGATCATCATAGCATTGATGTTGATCACCCAGATGTTCCCGCTACTGATGATCATTGCCCCAATCTACAAGATCGTCGCCGACCTCGGTCTGCTGAATTCGCTGACAAGCCTGATTGTTGTCTACACTGCGTTCAACATCCCCTTTGCAACTTTCCTGATGCAGTCATTCTTTGACGGCATTCCCAAAGATCTGGAAGACGCGGCAATGATGGATGGCTGTTCGCGATTTCAGGCGCTGTGCAAAGTCGTGTTTCCACTGACATTGCCCGGTCTCGGGGCGACGCTTGGATTTGTCTTTACTGCAGCATGGTCAGAGTTGCTGTTTGCGCTGATGCTGATTTCGAAGAACGACGCAATGACCTTCCCGGTTGGCCTGTTGACGTTTGTTTCCAAGTTCTCGGTCGATTGGGGGCAAATGATGGCAGCCGGCGTGCTGGCGCTGATCCCAAGCTGTCTCTTCTTCATCTTCATTCAACGCTATCTCGTGCAGGGCCTCACGTCCGGCGCGGTCAAAGGATAGGAGGCCAGATCATGGCACGTATCGAACTTCGTGACGTTGCAAAACGATATGGATCCGTTGAGGTCCTGCGCAACATCGACCTTGAGATCCAGGATGGTGAGTTCATCGTTCTGGTGGGTCCTTCGGGCTGCGGCAAGTCCACTCTGCTACGCATGATTGCCGGTCTTGAGCCGATATCAAACGGCGATTTCCTGATTGATGGCGAGCGTATGAACGATGTGAGACCAAGGGATCGGGACATCGCGATGGTGTTCCAATCCTACGCTCTCTATCCGCATATGGATGTCGCGCGGAATATGGGTTTCTCGATGGAAATCCGCAAAGATCCGGCAGCGGAACGCAAATCAAAGGTCGCCCAGGCGGCGGAAACTTTGGGCCTATCCAACCTGACGGATCGCTTGCCCAAGGCCCTTTCGGGCGGACAACGTCAGCGGGTTGCCATGGGCAGAGCCATCATCCGTGATCCGCAGGCCTTCCTGTTTGACGAGCCCCTGTCAAATCTCGACGCGGCGCTGCGTGTCGAGATGCGGTTGGAGATAGCGCGGCTACATCAAAAACTCAGCGCAACCATGATCTACGTGACACATGATCAGGTCGAAGCATTGACGCTGGCAGACAGGATCGTTGTTCTGAACGGTGGTGATATCCAACAGGTCGGCAGCCCGTTGGAACTTTACGAACGTCCGGCCAACAAGTTTGTTGCGCAGTTCATCGGCTCACCCACCATGAATGTCGTGCCTGTCACTGGAACCGATACAGGTGTGACCGCCGGAAATGGAGCCGAAATCGAGCTTCCTGATCAACCTCTTACCGCACAGGCGAAAGAGCTGGGCGTAAGACCAGAGCATATTGATGTCGTGGACAATGGCACAGGTGATCTTTCGGCCGTGGCTGATGTTGTTGAACATCTGGGCTCGGACACGAACATCTATGTCAACGTCGAAGGCATCGGGTCAATGATGGTGCGCAAGCATGGCAATATCCCCGTAAAGTCTGGCGAACAGCTTGGTCTGCGCATTCAGACAGAAAACGCTCATCTTTTTGCCAATGACGGCACAGCTTTGCGGCGGATCGCCTGAGATGACGAACGAATTGGAAGTTCGGGCAGCGCTTGAGAAAAAGACGCTCTGGCTGTCATCGTGGATGATCCACAATGCCAACAACATTCGCGCCAAAGGCAGGATCAAGGTGGGTGGTCATCAGGCGTCATCAGCCTCGATGAATGCGATACTGAACGCGCTATATTTCGATGTGCTGCGCCCCGAGGATCGCGTTGCAGTCAAACCGCACGCGAGCCCGGTCTTCCATGCGATCCAGTATCTTCTTGGAAACCAGAGCCTGCAGCAGTTGCAGGATTTCCGCGGCCTTGGAGGCGCACAACCCTATCCATCGCGCACCAAGGACAAGGATGATGTCGACTTCTCGACCGGGTCGGTCGGGATGGGTGTTGCGATGACGGCGTTCGCCAGCCTGACGCAGGACTATCTGGGCAGCCATGGATGGATCAACGAGCCCAAAGGCCGAATGGTTGCGTTGGTTGGCGATGCTGAGCTGGACGAAGGCAATATCTATGAGGCGCTTCTCGAAGGCGCCAAACACGACCTGCGCAATTGCTGGTGGGGGTATTGCCAAGTTGCCTGGCGTTTCGACGACGACTAAAGGCGATGAATGAACATTTCATCCCGCATGCCGCGCCTGAAGGGCTTTCGCTACCCTCGTGAGGTCATTGCCTACGCGGTTTGGGTATACCATCGGTTTGCCATGAGCACTGCGGATGTGGA
>NZ_JBQFOA010000017.1:0-64537 GCF_056532975.1 Ruegeria sp. H6 | reverse complement strand
ACAATCTCTTCGGGCTTCGGTCTCTTGTTTGCCATTCGTGGTCCTCCGTTTCCTAAACATAACGGTGGACCAGTTCAGTTGGGGAGGCTCACTTGCCCATGCGAACTAACTGTTTCCCTACCCTCCGTTGAGCAAAGAACTGCTCTGTTAGCTAAATCAGTTTCTTCTTGAACCGCCTCGACATAAGAGCCATTAGTGAGCGCGAACTATGGACCAAGGATGATTGTGAGAACTTTGGAGTGCGAACTCGACCTCCCGTTCAAGGGAAACCGTGGCTATATTCAGAGCGCGGACATTTTCGATGCGTGTGCAGCAGAAATTATCAGTTCTTCAGGGCTTCCAAGGGACTTGGACGCTTCCTTTGTATTCCGGTCGCTTCTCTCAACACGCATGAGGCTGCTTCTTCCCGAGACGGGTAACATCGAAACAAACCCAGTAAATTTGGGTGCAGATGTGTTTGGGGAAATCGTCCTTAAGAGCAGCGAGGGTCGGTATATCGGCTATATGGTCAGGGACGAACGTGAAGCCCGACAACGAAAGCAAGATTTTGAGGGCGAACTGAAGGGCGAGGCCACTATCTGCGGCAAGAGCATTGTTCTTGCTCAGCGCAATGCGAAACTGACTCCGATTGAGACAGCCGTAGCGCTAACCAAACTTTTGCACACCTCGATAGTCAGCAACCAAGTCAAATGGCTAGCAACTCGCCTGCAGTTCCCCATCGGATTTTCCGGATCGCGATTTCAGACAATGACTGTAAAAATCGAGCGCAACGCCAACGATAAAGCTACGCATTCGGCGGTGTCATGTGATGGAAAACCTGTGGGCAGCGTAATGTTCAATGCGGTGCCATTGAAAGGTTAGTGATGTGTTCGGAATAGAAGCAATATCAAGTTACGTGCCCAAGCAAAGACTCAGCAACGTCGACAAATGTGAAGAGTTTGGGATTACTGAGGATTTTCTTGACAGCAAGATCGGCACACGCTCGCTTCCCGTTAAGGCTGAAACCGAAGATACCTCTGATTTAGCCGTCAAAGCGGTCGAGAGCCTCATCGGCAACTCTCGGCTTGAAAAGAGCGATATCGATGGTCTGGTCGTTTGCACTCAAAACCCTGACAGTTACGGTTTGCCGCACACTTCCGCGATCGTTCACGGCAAGCTGGGTTTGGAAAAGCAATGCGCTGCATTCGATATATCGTTGGGATGTTCGGGTTTTGTTTACAGCGCGAGCGTGATATCAGCGTTCGCCGAGGCGCATGGGTTGCAAAATGTGGTTCTGGTCACCAGCGATCCCTACTCTAAAGTTGTGTCAGCCAATGACAAAAACACGCGATTGCTTTTTGGAGACGCCGCAACAGCGACACTATTCTCAAATGGCCATAAGCGGTTGGTCATTCGAAAGGCCCTCTTTGGAACGGATGGTGCCGCCGGGTCGGCTCTTCGGGTTCGAGATGACGGTCAACTTGAGATGAACGGTCGTGCTGTATTCAACTTTTCCGCCACAACGGTGCCGGATCAGGTCCGCGACCTTATAAAACAGAGCGGTATGACGTTCGAAGATATCGACTATTTTCTGTTCCACCAGGGCAGTAAGTACATTCTCGATACACTCAAAAAGCGCTTGAACTTGCCAGAAGACAAGATAGTGACGACTTTGGCTGAAACCGGAAACACTGTGTCGTCAAGTATTCCTATTCTGTTTGAGAGTTTGATCCAAAAAGACGTGGCAGCTAACAGGTTTCTGATGTCAGGTTTCGGCGTGGGTTTATCTTATGCGTCGGCAATAATGGAGTGGAAATCCGATGACTGAAAACGAAATTCGCAATAATCTCCTGTCCATCTTGGATGATGTGGCACCTTCGGTGGAGATGACGGCGGACAAATCGGATGAAAACCTTGGCGATGTCGGTTATGACAGCTTAGATCAAAGTAGCTTTGTTCTAGGAATCGAAGAGGCATTCACGATTTCAATCTCGGATGAGGAACTTGAGAATTTAGCTACGCTAAATCAGTTTGTCAGCTTTATTTCTGCAAAGTTGGATTGATGCCATACGACTTGCCGCATTCTTGGTTTTCATCAAAGTTGGCACATCAGGGGAAAGTCGATCTGGATTCGCCTGTTGATTTCCCACTGTCTTCGGTGGCTCCGCTCGGCGACACTGCAGAAGGAAGCTTAACTTTTTACTCGGGGTCACCTGAAAACGCGGAAGAAGCGTTGGGTGGTGTGTCATCGGGGTGTGTCGTGTGCATTTCTCCGGACGCCCGCCAAAAAGTCCTGAGACGCGACATTGGTTTTCTTGTCGATCCGCATCCGCGATTTGCATTTATCCGGTTAGTCGACATCATTATGAGTGGGCATGTTTCAGCTCCCGAAGAAGTCTCTCCTCTCGCGGCTGTGGACGCAACTGCATATATCGGCAACAACGTTTCAATAGCGCCTTTCGTCACTATTGGCGCAAATGCTCAAATCGGGGATAATTGCGTTATCAGTGCGGGTGCGTTCGTCGATGACCGCGTAACGTTGAAGAGCGGTGTACGCATTGGCCCGAATACCACGCTCGGCGTCAGTGGGCAGGCCAGTGAAAAAGACGAAAATGGGCGTCATATCGGGCTCTATCACTTCGGAAGTGTCGTCATCGGTGCGGAGACAAGAATTGGTGCCAACAGTGTTGTTGTGCGTGGATCCCTACAGGATACAGTTATTGGTGACAGGTGCACCATCGGACACAGAGTAAGCGTAGGACACAATTGTTGCATTGGTGATGATTGTTTTGTCTCTGCAAATGCGACTCTGGCAGGCAGTGTGGATATGGGAAATGATGTGTGGGTCGGCCCAGGCGCGACTATCCTAAACAAAACAAAGATCGGAGACGAAGCAATCATAGGTCTTGGGTCCGTGGTTAGCAAAAACATCGACGCTGGAAAATTCGTTGTTGGTAATCCGGCACGTGAATTGAGACAAAGCGACCCAACACGCTATAACAGGAAAAACCAGTGACTAACTCGTCCAATCAAGATGCGCTGCTTCCTTTACCAGGTGACTACAAAAACCTGATCTCCGACATAGCCGCCGAAGGTTATCAGTTTCCGAAGTTCCTGGACTTTGACGCTAGCAAGAAGCATGTACTGCTGCGTCACGACGTGGATATATCGATCGATTGCGCCCACCAGCTTGCGCTGATTGAGCATGAGATAGGTGTGAGTTCAGCCTATTTCGTTCTTTTAAGGTCAAATTTTTATAATCCGTTTTCTGGCAACCATACACAAAAGCTGCGTGAAATTATCGACCTAGGGCACGATATTGGCCTGCATATCGATTTATCGGTCTACAACTGTCGCCCGGATGAAATCCATGGCCACGTTGTCAACGAAGCGCGCATGTTGAGTGAATTGGTTGAAGTCCCAATCTATCTTGTGAGCTTCCATCGCCCGACTACATTGATGCGAAACATTGCTTACGAGCACATAAAACTACCAGGTTTTGTCAATCTTTACGAACCTAGCCTGTTCAGAGATATCGGATTTGTGAGCGACTCCAGAGGTGGGTGGTACCATGGTCATCCACTTGAACATTCTGCAGTCAAACAAGGCAAGTCTTTTCAGCTCCTGACCCATCCGATTTGGTGGGTTGATGTCAAAGGCGAAACCGCGGTCGATCTGTTAAACAATTTCGCCGAAAGTCGATCGAAAGACTATATGGACCGTTTCCGAAACGAGTTCAGAATCCTGCGATAAATCATGCATAGCAAGGATCTCAAAAGCCAAAACTGATCTAGGTAGAGTGCCATTGGTAGTCTCAGTTGTGGTGCGCGATTGACGTTCCAAAAACCAAGTTGCGCAAGTACTTCGATCTGGATACCTAGTGATCAGACTTGCACTTAGAATTTATGGATAACCAAATGGCTTGGCTAAAGCTGAACGCAAACTTGCATGAAACCATCTTGCGTCGCTTGTCCAAAAAGGATCGCCAAGAGGCTGCAACGCTTCGAAAGCAAGCTAGAGCGGCACTGAAAGCAAATGACTTTTCTGCAGCTTCAAATGCTGCAATCGAATCGATCAAACGAGATCCCACGTCTCGAGAAGGAATAAACCTTCTCTTGAGAGTGCAAAACCGCTCAGCGAAATTGGCGCGAGACGGGCAAGTAGAAGAATTTCACATCACAGGCCTGCCGGAACTATTGGTCACGCTACAAAAACTTCGCCTGACTTCCGCTTCGAAAACCGAAGCGTTAGCAGTGGTGTACGCCTTGTTAGGGAACCCAACGAAAGCGATAGAAACTCTCAATCAATTGCCAAACATAAATAGTGACTCTGTCCTTTCCACTCGGCTAATCGGACTTCTGGTCAAAGAGATAGACGAAGTCGATTTATTCCATCAACTTTGGGCGCTTTTAGATCAGTTTGGGGTTTCACATGACGACGATATGCGAGACGCGGCGCTTAGAGGAATGCTGACGTTATCAATGAAATTTGGAACGTCGGTCGAACGCGTTCATCCACTTCAGGATCCAGAAACATTTGGCGAATTTACCAAAATTGTAAAAACCGGCAAGCCAGCCGTCGCCTCATTTCCCCCACAACTGCAGACAGCAGTCGCTTCAAGACAGGTCGCATCCAAGCGAAAAAACGGTCGGCGCGCTAAAAAAAATCTTCTTATTGTGTCCGATAACTGGAATTTCTTTTCTCCGATTGCCGAAGAACTCGAAGATAGCGAATACGTAGTCCGCTATTTGGATTTTGAAATCATAAGATCTGCCTTTGCGCAATCGGATTCTTCTCTTGAAATAAATCGACAAACTCGGAATTTGATCGCAAAACCCAAACCTGAAGAGGTTCTGAATGAGTTGGCAAAAACAAACCAGGTGGCGAGCGATCTGATCGAATGGTCGGATGTTGTTTTTTGCGAGTGGTTTACCGACAATGCAGTCTGGTTGAGCCGCTATTTACCTGAAGGCAAAACACTCATTGCACGCCTTCACAGCTACGAAGCCTTTTCGAATTTTCCCTTATTAGCAAACTTGTGCAGGTTCGACGGGTTGGTGTTCATTGCATCACACATACGCGAAATTTTCACTTCGCTCGTCGGTCACGAGAACCTTGCCAACTGCACTATGTCAGTCGTTCCCAACGCGCGCGACCTTCCAAATTTGTCATTCGCAAAACGGGATACCCAAGCGCAAATGACAGTTGGAATGACACAGTATGCTTCGTCAAATAAAGATCCCATTTTTGCTCTGGATATCCTTCAAAAATTGAAAGCTGCTGACCCCCGTTGGCGCCTACGTTTCGTTGGGAATCCCTGGCCCAATCTGCTAACGGACAAGGAAGACGAATATCGACATCGTTTTACTGAACGCGTGGCCGAGTTTGGCGACAACGTATTGATAGAGGGATATACCAACGACATTGCCAGTTGGTATCGCTCAGTTGGTTTTGTTTTATCTGCCAGCAAACGGGAAGGCAGCCATGAAAGCCTTGTCGAAGGCATGCTGACCGGCGCGGTTCCTGCCTTAAGAGCCTGGCCAATGATGCATCCTTTCGGCGGCCCAGCATCAGTGTTTCCTGGAATTAGCAGCTTTGATACTCCGGAAGAAATTGCACAGTACATTCTCGACGCTTGGGCACAATTCGAAAACAGTTCTCAAAGAGCGGTAGAGTACGCCAAGCAACATGTGGATTCAGTCGACCCAATCGGAGAACTACTGGGGTTGATTAGAACCGTCAGCAAGTAAAGCAAATTTCGCAAGGATAGCGATAGTTCCAGTGACGGGCTTCAAAACTGATCAAAGACCTTTTTTACCTCCGAGCCGCCGAATATGGATTAAGAAAAATAGGAGTTATTGCGGCAATTTGTTCGATCTCCGCTTAAACTGCTTTCACTGCATCAACTGATTTTTTTGCGATTCAATTAATTACAGAAAATATGATTTTGCCGTTTGGGGGAAGAATGAGGCGCAGATTCGATTGCGAAGAATGTCACTGTTTCTACATTTTAATTTTTTGCCAAAGACTATTGGAAAATCTATACCGGCCCGCAGCAAATCTTTCGCTGCATCGCAATGCCCGCCTCTCTGGTCTTTAGGGCAGACGCAATTTGTCGGCGATAGCAGGTTATTTCTCTACGCCATTCTAAATGCTTCACATTCATATTATTGGGCCGGTTTTGAACAAACTTGCTGCCAGGTGCCAGCTAATGTGTCTCCTAGCCGACCTTAAGGGCAATCAAATCTTCTGTATTTCTACACTTAATGGAAAGAATTGGCGCACCTGAGAGGATTCGAACCTCTGGCCTCTGCCTTCGGAGGGCAGCGCTCTATCCAGCTGAGCTACAGGTGCCTTGGCTGTTAGCTACCTTTGATCTGATCCGTGTGCAACTGCAAATGCGCGCACCGCGTGGCGAATTTGCGTTGGGTCAGGCGAAGAGGTCGTGAGCCAGTTCCAGGGCATCGATCAGCGTATCGACCTCATCCACCGTATTATAGAGGCCAAAGCTGGCGCGGCAGGTCGCCGTTACGCCTAGATGATCCATCAAAGGCCCGGCACAGTGATGTCCGGCGCGCACGGCAACGCCCTTTTTGTCGAGGATGGTCGAGACGTCATGCGCGTGCCCTGCCCCGTCCAGCGTAAAGCTGAAAATCGCGGCCTTGTCGGGCACGGTGCCTTGCACCTGCAGCCAGTTCAGTCCGGTCAGGCGCTGCATGGCATAGTTTCGCAGATCAGCTTCATGCGCGGCGATGGCGTCCATTCCAAGATCCATCATGTAGTCCAGCGCAACACCCAATCCGATGGTCTGAACAATGCCCGGTGTTCCGGCCTCGAACTTCATCGGCGGATCGTTGTAAATCACCTGATCCTTGGACACTTCCTTGATCATGTCACCGCCGCCGATGAAGGGGCGCATCTCGGCCATGCGTTCGGATTTGATGTAGATCGCACCCGAACCGGATGGACCGTAAAGCTTGTGCCCGGTGATGGCGTAAAAATCGCAGCCGATATCCGGCACATCGACCGGCATATGCACGGCACCCTGACTGCCATCGACCAGAACCGGCACACCTTTGGCATGGGCGCCCTGTGTAATCGCCTTTACGTCCACAACCGTGCCCAGAACATTTGAGCAATGGGTCACTGCAACCAGCTTGGTTTTCGGACCAATCGCGTCGATGACAGCCTGCGGATCCAAATGGCCGGTGGCACCGACATCCACCCATTTCAGCACTACACCCTGTCGCTCGCGCAGAAAGTGCCAGGGCACGATATTGGCATGATGCTCCATCACGCTCAGAACGATCTCATCCCCGGCATCCAGGCGCGGCATGGCCCAGCCATAGGCGACAAGATTGATCCCCTCGGTCGTGCCCGAGTTCAGGACGATCTCATCCTCATTTGTAACACCCAGAAAACGGGCGACGGTGCCGCGCACGGACTCGTATTTCTCGGTCGCGAGGTTGGACAGATAATGAAGCCCCCGATGGACGTTCGAATATTCATGCGCATAGGCATTGGTCACCGCATCAATCACGACCTGAGGCTTTTGCGCAGAGGCCCCATTATCCAGATATGTCAGCGGCTTGCCATTCACTTCTCGTGAGAGAATGGGAAAGTCAGATCGGACTTTTTGAACGTCATACATGTGCAGGCACACCCATCATTGGTCCCCCGACAAGGGACAATAGAACAGTGAATGCGACGGCGATGGCAATCGCGGACAAGATCAGAACCCCCAGCGCCTTCAAAGGCGATCCGAAACGATGGGCCTGATCGATGAAGTGGACAGTGATGAAGAGCCCAAGCAGGAACATCGGAATGGCCAACAACGGCAAAAGACCTGGGACAAGCATGGTCACGACCAAACCTGCGGCCTGCACGATGACCCGCAAGTATTGCAGCCAGACCATCAAGGTCATGATGTCGTTGAACGTCCCGACCCCGCCAAGTTTCTTGCCGACCAGGTAGAACGCGCCAATGCTCAGCAGCAGGCTGCCGACCACAGCAATCACATAAAATACCAACGAACCGGCTATGGCCTGAAGTTCGGGGTCCGGCAAGGGAAACAGGAAATTTGACAAAAGATGCAAGATCGCATTCAAAACGACGGCCAATGCCATAGCGATCCAAAGCGTTTCGCGCGCCAGGTTGAGACCCAACAGCCACCGGGCGGCTTCGGCGGGGTTAGTGACTGTCGTGGTAACAAGCGTGCGCAGAGAAATCGGTGTCATGCCTTGCGGCCCTCCGCCCGGATCAGTCCGGATATCCAAAACCACACGAACACCGCAAACCACAAAAAGCCCACGATGGAAAGGGCTGGGCTGGGGCCAATGAATCCGGCCACCAAGCCGTTCAGCAGGATCAAGGGTGCAGTGGCCAAAAGCGCCCAGAACAGCGCCAGCCGTGCACCAAATGAGGTGCCGGAGCCGCCGAACAAGCGTGCAATCAGATGCGAGATCCAGGCGATCAGATAGAAGACCAAGGGCAGAATGATCACGGTTCCCAAAAGTGCGCCACCCATCTGAGCGCTCAGATCCAACCCCTCAAGATGCGCTTTGCGCGCCAAACCGGGCAGCTGTGCGACAAAGGCGATCACACAGAAGGCCATCACAAAAGCCAAAGCCCGATCTTCGCGTTGCCCCATATCCAGAAGCCGGCGCACAACACGCCCCGGCCCCAGATAGGTTGCCACTATGTCAGACGTCAGCGGCATCAGCGGCGGCGGGCCAACCAGCCTTGCAACCGCGTCACGATGGCCTCGGCAAGCCCCTCATCTTCGATCTCTTCTACCGCTTCGGCCAAAAACGCCAGGGTCAGCATATCGGTTGCATCCTGCACCGGCACGCCGCGCGAGCGGAGGTAGAACAAGGCGGTCTCGTCGATTGCGCCCGAGGTCGACCCGTGCGAACAGGCAACGTCATCGGCATAGATCTCAAGCTCGGGCTTGGCCAGAAACTGGCTATCGTCATCCAGCAACAGCGACTGGCTGATCTGATAGCCATCTGTTTTCTGAGCGCCTTCCTTGACCAGAATCTTGCCCTGAAACACGCCGGTGGCGCCGTTGCGCAGCACTTTCTTGAAAACCTGGCGGCTTTCGCAATTCACCGCGTCATGGGTAACAAAGACCGTGTCATCATGGTGAAACTCGCCATCGCCGACACAGGCCCCGGCCACATGCGCCACGGCATCGTCACCGGTCAGTTCAATCACCTGTTCATTTCGGGTCAGAACACCATTCACCGTCAGTGTGAACGATTTGTAAACGGACTCTGCCCCCAAACGGGTGAACATATGAGTCGCCGCGCGACGTTCGTGATCCCGCCCTTGCGCGCGCACATGGTGGAGCGTTCCGCCATCTGCGATATCGATCTCCATACACTTGTTGAACCGCGACGCTGCAGGCCCATTTTCGAGGATTGTCGCCTCGGCCCCGGTCTCCACGCGAATGACATGGTGCAGGATTGCGTCCGAGGTTTCCGATTCATGACGGTAGATCAAGCTGATCGGCTTGGACGGCTTGCCGGTTACGTGAATGACCACGCCATCCGAGGCAAAGGCCGTGTTCAGGGCCGCCAATGGCCGTTGAACCGGCACCTGCCCGTTCGCTTCTAGCGTGCCATACAGGTCCTTGGCCCAATGGATGTCCTTGCAGCACACATCCTCAAGCCGGTCGATGGTCACGCCTTCCAGGGTCAGGTCGTCAGATAGATCGGGATTGAACACGCCATCGACAAACACGATCTTGAGGCGATCAAATTCATCGAACATCGGGCTTTCGTCGTTTGAAAAAACGGCTGCCGAAGGTGCCTCGGCAGACACCAGAGTGTCCGGGCGCGTGTATTTCCAGTATTCGTCCCGACGGCCCGGCAGGCCCATGGCCCGAACCCGCTCCAATGCCGCTTCGCGCGCTTTGCGCGTGCACCCGGCGTCAGGTATGGTCAGAGCGGCCAGACGCTCTTCGGTGGCGGTCTGTTTTGCTTGCGGCAGGGCCATCAGTTCACCTCGGCCAGAATATCTGCATAACCGTTGTTTTCAACTTCCAGTGCCAGTTCGGGGCCACCGGATTTCACGATCCGACCGTCAGCCATGATGTGAACGACATCCGGTTTGATGTGGTCCAGAAGACGCTGATAATGCGTGATCACCAGGAACCCACGCCCTTCATCGCGCAAAGCATTCACGCCTTCCGACACCAGTTTCATCGCGTCCACGTCGAGGCCCGAGTCGGTCTCGTCCAGAATGCACATTTTAGGTTCCAGCATGGCCATCTGAAGGATTTCGTTGCGCTTTTTCTCACCGCCCGAAAAGCCGACATTCACCGGCCGTTTCAGCATATCGGCATCGATCTTCAGCGCCTTGGCTTTCTCGCGCACCAGCTTCAGGAAGTCCGCCGCCGACAATTCCTCTTCTCCACGCGCCTTGCGCTGCGCATTTACCGCGGTGCGCAGGAACGTCATGTTACCCACACCTGGGATCTCGACCGGGTATTGGAACGCCAGGAATACACCCGCTGCCGCGCGCTCTTCCGGCTCCATCTCCAACAGGTCTTCTCCGGCCAGAGTGGCCGACCCATCGGTGACTTCATACCCATCGCGGCCAGAAAGCACATAGCTGAGCGTCGACTTGCCCGACCCGTTCGGCCCCATGATCGCATGTACCTTGCCAGCCTCGACCGTCAGGTCCACACCTTTGAGGATCTCTTTGTCTTCTTCCTCAAGTTTCACGTGCAGGTTTTTGATTTCCAGCATGTTTTTCTCTCTATCTCATAAGCGCCGCTCTTTTGCGGACGGTATTTGTTGACGATCTTGGTCAGTCTTCAACCAAGAAGTTTGATCGCTCCAAGCCCAACTGCCATGCCAGCAAAAGCTCCAAGTGCGAAACTGCTAGGGGTCTTTCCATTTGCCGAGATTAAGTGTCGCGCGGTCAAAACAAACCAAATCGGAATAACCACGAACCATGCTATCGACAAAAGCGCCACTGGGGCTCCATACAGGCCCGGTGTATCGCTATTTCGAATGCTCTCGGGTGCCATATCCGAAATCCGTTGGATGTTGTTGAACAACCAGCAGACGCCAAATGATGCGACCAATCCCCAGCTAAACATACCGGCATTAATCGTCCGGATATTACTCGCAGGCCTTACTAGTTCAGTTGCCGATGTGTTGCTTGCGCCAATTCTTTCCAGACGCGCCTGAAAATTCTCATTGGGCATGTTCAGCCAACCGACCCTTCAAGCGAGATCGCTACCAGTTGCTGCGCTTCCATGGCGAACTCCATCGGCAGCGCTTGCAGGACGTCCTTGCAGAACCCGTTGACGACCAGCGCCACGGCCTCTTCTTCGTCCATGCCACGCTGACGGCAGTAGAACAGTTGATCGTCATCCACCTTGGATGTCGTCGCCTCATGCTCCACGCGCGATGAGTTGTTCTTGACCTCGATATACGGGACCGTATGCGCCCCGCATTTATCCCCGATCAGCAAACTGTCGCACTGGGTATAGTTGCGGCTGTCCTTCGCCTTGGGATGCATCGACACAAGCCCGCGATAGGTGTTTTGCGCCTTGCCGGCACTGATCCCTTTCGACACGATCCGCGACTTGGTGTTCTTGCCCAGATGAACCATCTTGGTGCCGGTATCAGCCTGCTGATAGTTGTTGGCGATGGCGATCGAATAGAACTCACCCTGGCTGTCATCGCCGCGCAGGATGCAGGATGGGTATTTCCAGGTCACGGCCGAGCCGGTTTCGACCTGCGTCCACATCACCTTGGACCGGTCGCCCCGGCAATCGGCGCGTTTGGTCACGAAGTTATAGATGCCGCCCTTGCCGTTCTCATCCCCGGGGAACCAGTTCTGAACGGTTGAGTATTTCACCTCGGCGTCTTCTTCGATGATGATCTCGACCACCGCGGCGTGCAGCTGTGCGGTATCACGCTGCGGTGCGGTGCAGCCTTCCAGATAGGACACGTAAGAGCCCTTGTCGGCGATGATCAGTGTCCGCTCGAACTGGCCGGTGTTCTCCGCATTGATCCGGAAATAGGTGCTCAGCTCCATCGGGCAGCGCACACCCGGCGGCACGTAAACGAAAGACCCGTCCGAGAACACGGCCGAGTTCAGAGTCGCATAGAAATTGTCGGAAACCGGCACAACAGACCCGAGGTATTTCTTGACCAGTTCGGGATGCTCGCGAATGGCCTCAGAGATTGAACAGAAAATGACCCCGGCCTTTTTCAATTCGGCTTGAAAGGTCGTGCCGACCGACACCGAGTCAAACACGGCATCGACAGCCACCTTGCGGCCTTCCGCCGGCGCGTCCTCGGCGCCTTCGACACCGGCCAGAATCATCTGTTCTTTCAGCGGGATACCCAGCTTTTCATAAGTCGCCAACAGTTTGGGATCGACCTCGTCCAAGGATTTGGGCTTTTCCTCCATCGATTTCGGACGGGCATAGTAATACTGATCCTGAAAGTCGATCTTGGGATAGCTGACCATCGCCCAGTTCGGCTCATCCATCTGAGTCCAGCGTTCAAACGCGGCCAGACGCCATTCGGTCATCCACTCGGGCTCTTCGTTCTTTTCCGAGATCAGACGGACGATATCGGGGTTCACGCCCTTGGGCGCGTATTCCATTTCGATATCGGTTTCCCAGCCGTATTTATATGTGCTGACCTCGCGCACCGCATCCACGGTTTCCTGATCGACACCCTCTTTCACCTGGGTCTGGTCCAAAGCGGCCATAAGTTACCCTCCGTCAGATCACGCGGCGCGCGCGCGATGCTTTTTCTCTTTTTCCAGCCACGTTTCGGCGAAACGCAGCACGTCTTCTTCCGTCGTCTCCGGCCCCAGCGACACGCGTATTGCGCTGGCCGCTGTCACCTCGTCGTATCCCATCGCGGTCAGAACGGCGCTTGCGCGCACTTTCCCGCTTGAGCAGGCAGAACCAGCGCTGATCGCAAATCCTGCCAGGTCCATCTGCATGACCTGTGTTTCGCCCTTCCAGCCCGGTGTCGCAAAACACAGCGTGTTCGGCAGCCGATCCTGACCTTTCCCGACAAAAATAGTCGCTTGTGATCCAGCCTCAAGGGCCTTTTCTAGAATATTTCTAAACTCCGCAACCTTTTCCCAAACACCATTTGCCAAGTCTTTGGACGCAGCTTCAGCTGCGGCCCCGAACCCCGCTATTCCAATGACATTTTCCGTGCCCGAGCGCCGACCCATTTCCTGACCACCGCCTTTGATTTGTGCGGGCAGATCCGTGCCGCGTTTCATCACAACCGCACCGATCCCTTTTGGCCCGCCCAGTTTATGGGCCGAGACCAGAGCCATCCGCACACCAAGCCAGTTGAAGGCCACGGGCAGCTTGCCAAAGGCCTGCGTAGTATCGGTGACGGCAAGACCTTCGGGTAGCTGCTGGACAATACCGGTTTCGGAATTGGCCAGTTGCAAGGTCGCCTGCGTCGGCTCGAGCACCGACACGGTGCCATCTTTAGAAACGGGTAAATCTTCAATAATCCAGGATCTTACGGCATCATGCTCGACTGCAGCGCCGTGCAATCCCTGCCCAGCCAGTGACAGCGCTGCGCCTTCCGTCGAACCCGAGGTAAAGACGATATCTGCACCATCCGCCCCAAAAGCCGCAGCGACCTGCGCCCGCGCACGTTCGATTACCGCCTTGGCAGCGCGACCTTCGGCATGGACCGAGGACGGATTCCCGCACTGCTCCATCGCTGCGATCATGGCTTCGCGCGCTTCGGGGCGAAGCGGGGTGGTCGCATTATGATCCAAGTAAACACGCTTCATAGATATATCTTTTTCGACGGGCATCCGGGCCCAGTTTCAAAAACCGCTCGGGTCACGAGGCTAGTCGTCCACGACGGCAAACAGGTTGGGCACCGCAGGACACGGGGCAAGGCCGTTGTCGATCACGTCAGACAACCGGGTCTGATGCAGGAATACGTACACATTTGCGCTCAGGCTCTCCCACAGACGATTCGTCAGGGATTGCGCACGGCTGCCGGAGGAACCGCCAGAGGCACCTGCCCCTTTGTGCATCGCGTCCACCGTCTCGTCCACAGCGGCCAGAATGTCGACCACGCGGATATCTTCAACCGGACGCGCCAGCCTGTAGCCACCGCCCGGGCCGCGCACTGAAGATACCAGTTCGGCCCTGCGCAGCTTGACGAACAACTGCTCAAGATAGGGCAACGAGATATCCTGACGGTCCGAGATTTCACCCAGGGTCACCAGCTTGTCCGACGGCTGCAGCGCGATGTCAGCCAGCGCAACCATGGCATAACGGCCTTTCGTCGACAGCTTCATTTCATTCCCCTTCGGCAAGAACAGCGCGAAAACATTGACGCCGCCGCAGCCAGTGCGTATCTCCCACTGACAGCGTATTTGCGCAACATAGATGTAATTAGAACCGTTCTAAAGTACCCGATGATTACCGTCAAGATAGTCTCGGGTCCGATACGGCAAAAAACAGGACCAAAGCACACATGCCCGAGGTGATTTTTCCCGGACCCGAAGGCCGTCTGGAAGGCCGCTACCACCCGCAAAAGGAAAAAGACGCGCCGATCGCCATCGTGCTGCACCCGCACCCCCAATTCGGCGGGACCATGAACAACAAGGTGGTCTATAATCTGCACTACGCGTTCTACAATATGGGCTTCACCGTGTTGCGGTTCAATTTCCGCGGCGTGGGCCGCAGCCAGGGTGAATATGACCAGGGCGTGGGCGAGCTGAGCGATGCCGCGTCAGCGCTGGATTATCTGCAATCCATGAACAACAACTCCAAGCATTGCTGGGTTGCCGGGTTCTCGTTCGGCGCGTGGATCGGTATGCAACTGCTGATGCGGCGGCCCGAGATCACGGGCTTTATCAGCGTATCGCCCCCCGCCAACATGTATGACTTTTCGTTCCTTGCGCCCTGCCCTTCGTCGGGCCTGATCATCAACGGAATGTCTGACCGTGTCGCGCCGCCCTCGGACACAGCGGCTTTGGTCAACAAGCTGCACGAACAAAAGGGCATCACCATTACCCACAACGAAGTCGAAGGCGCGGACCACTTCTTTCAGGATCGGCACATGGACACGCTGATGACCGATGTGACCGACTACGTCAAACGCAGGCTCACCGAGAATACGCGCTGATGTCGGATACGATCGGAACGCTGGCCGCAAAGCTGGCCGAAGACACAATGAAAGTCATGGACGAAACCGGCGAAGATCGATTCTACGTCGAAGTCGGCGAAGTGCTGGGCGCAGCCTCGCAATCTCTGGAAGAGGCGTTTTTGACTGAAATCCGGGTCCGTTTGGCCGAACGTACCGCACGTCAATACGTTGTCAAAAAGCTGACGGATCATCGATCAAAGCTCAAGGCGATCGAAAAGAAATAGCCTCAGAATACTTCCGTAACCCACTGAGAAGAAATAATAAGGAGCACACGTGCTCCTTATTAGTGTCGCTCGGCCGGCGCTACACAGGAAACTCTATCAACCGTTCAACACTTTGGGCTGCATCTATGTCGACGGACCCCCCGTCTGCAAGCCACCCTAACGCCGCGATCAAAACCGAAACGATGATGATCGACTTTGCAAAAGTCGTCATTTTATCAAACTCGTTACAATGTTTACTAAAAACTGCCCCTTCCTTATCACAGACTTACACACGTGCGAAGTCGGGATTACCTGACCTTTGGTCAACCTTACCCCTGCCACGCATGCCAGGACTTCATCTGCCGAGCCTTCGGGATCTTGTTTAAACCATGTCGCCAATGCGCGCTGAGGACATTGAGAATGCCCAAAATCTATCTGATCCTTTTGCTGGCTGTTGCCGCTGAAACCATCGGAACCACCGCCTTGCAGGCGAGCCAGCAATTTACGCGGTTGCTGCCGTCGGCTGTTGTTGTCGTGGCATATGGCATATCTTTCTATCTTTTGGGTCTGACCTTGAAACACATGCCTGTTGGTATCGTTTACGCGATATGGTCCGGGCTTGGGATCGTGCTGATCGCGCTGATCGGATTCGTCGTGTTTGGCCAGAAACTGGATTGGCCCGGAGTGTTGGGTCTGGCGCTGATCCTGTCCGGCATTCTCATCATCCATGTTTTTTCCAAGACCGCAGGGCATTGAACACGGGTTAGGGCTGGTAACTTTGAGCAAGCCGCGATATGCGCCGGGCCAACTTCCCGTTCAAAGGCTGACCTCTCATGGACCTGCGCAATATCGCCATTATCGCTCACGTGGACCACGGCAAGACGACCCTGGTGGATGAGCTGCTTAAACAATCCGGTGCATTCCGGGAAAATCAGGCCGTGGCTGAGCGCGCCATGGACAGCAATGATCTGGAGCGCGAACGCGGCATCACCATCCTTGCCAAGGCTACGTCGGTCGAATGGAATGGCACCCGGGTCAACATCGTTGACACCCCGGGCCACGCCGATTTCGGTGGCGAGGTTGAGCGTATTCTCAGCATGGTCGATGGCGTTGTCCTGTTGGTGGATGCCGCCGAAGGCCCGATGCCACAGACCAAGTTCGTGACCTCCAAAGCGCTGGCGCTTGGCTTGCGCCCGATCGTGGTTCTGAACAAGGTCGACAAACCCGACGCCGAGCCAGACCGCGCTCTGGACGAATGCTTTGACCTGTTTGCCAACTTGGGCGCAGATGACGACCAGCTTGATTTCCCGGCCATGTATGCCTCGGGCCGTTCGGGTTGGGCCGATATGGAGCTGGACGGACCGCGCAAGGACCTGAGCGCCCTGTTCGATCTGATCGTTGATCACGTCCCCGCCCCCAGCCAGGTCGAGAAAAAAGACGAACCGTTCCGCATGCTGGCCACAACCTTGGGCAGTGACCCGTTCATCGGCCGTATTCTGACTGGTCGCGTTGAAAGCGGTACGCTGAAAGCAGGCGACAGCCTCAAGGCGCTAAGCCGTGACGGCACGGTGATTGAAAGCTTCCGCGCGTCGAAAATTCTGGCCTTCCGCGGCCTGGCACAGCAGCCGATTGATCAGGCCGAAGCGGGTGACATCGTCACGATTGCGGGCATGAGCAAAGCCACCGTGGCGGATTCGCTTGTGGCCCCGCAGGTTGAAGAGGCCCTGCCCGCACAGCCCATCGATCCGCCCACCATCACGGTCACTTTCGGTATCAACGATTCACCGCTGGCAGGTCGTGACGGTAAAAAGGTGCAATCCCGTGTGATCCGTGATCGCCTGATGAAAGAGGCGGAATCGAATGTGGCCATCCGCATTACAGACACTCCGGGCGGCGAAGCCTTTGAGGTTGCCGGTCGTGGCGAGCTGCAGATGGGCGTTCTGATCGAGAACATGCGCCGTGAGGGGTTCGAACTCAGCATCTCGCGCCCACAGGTTCTGTTCCGCGAAGAGAACGGTCAGCGGCTGGAGCCTATCGAAGAAGTCACCATCGACGTGGATGATGAATACTCCGGTTCGGTGATCGAGAAGGTCACAGGCGCGCGCAAAGGTGAGCTTGTCGAAATGCGCCCCGCAGGCGCCGGCAAGACACGCATCATCGCTCATGTGCCCTCTCGGGGTCTGATCGGCTATCACGGCGAATTTCTCACCGACACGCGGGGAACTGGCGTTCTGAACCGCGTCTTCCACGACTGGGCCCCACACAAAGGGCAGATCCCGGGTCGCCGCGCCGGTGTGCTGATATCGATGGAGAACGGTCAGGCCGTGGCTTATGCGCTTTGGAACCTCGAAGAGCGTGGTCGCATGTTTGTTGGCCCCCAGACAGACGTTTATCAGGGCATGGTGATCGGCGAACACTCGCGCGATAACGATCTTGAGGTGAACCCCCTCAAAGGCAAGAAACTGACAAATGTGCGGGCAAGCGGTTCGGACGACGCTGTGCGCCTGACGCCGCATGTACAGTTTTCGTTGGAAGAAGCTATCGCGTACATTGATTACGACGAACTGGTCGAAGTGACGCCGAACGCGATCCGTTTGCGTAAGCGACACCTTGACCCGCATGTGCGCAAACGCATGGCCAAAGCGTCCTGATATCGTCCACGGAACGGCAACAATCGAAGCTCTGTGACATTTTTGCTTACCTTAGGAGAATTCCGTCAAAACCTAAGCCTCAGCGCAGTGGGGGCTTAGGTACTGATTAATCACACTACTCCCCCATAGGTAGAGTCACATTTGATGCTTCCTTAAGCTTTTTCCCCTTGTGTTTCGGGCCAAAGCAAGATGAATGTGTGTTAATAATATGGCGTCGTGGCTTAAGCGACATCGAGTTTTTAACGAGTTCCAAGGAGTAGCGAGATGCGTTTTCTGCCTCGTGTATTTACTATTGCAGTTGCGACAGCAGCCTTCCCGGTGCTGTCATCCCTTCCGGCCCAAGCTTCGGAAATGTGTACCGTGCGCACCGCGAAACAATCGGTTTCGTCGAAGACTTTGTGCGCATGTGACGTGGTCAGCTCGCGAATGCTGAAATACATTCAGCGCCGTGCCGATTTCGAGAGCATTCTGGAAAGGACGCTGATTGATTGTCCCGCCTTTGCTTCGGTCCTGACGGATTTCCCGACAGCCAGCACCAACGCCAACGCTCAGCGTTCCGGCGACGGTCCGGCTGACGAAAGCGAAGTTTCCGAGCTTTCGACAACAGTCACAAGCGGTGGTCCGAATAACAATCCGCCGTCGGACAACCCACCAAGCGATCCGCCGCAAGATCCGCCAAGCAACCCGCCGCAGGATCCGCCGGAAGATCCTCCAGCAAACCCAAAGCCGCCGACCAAAGATGATGATGTAAAGAAGCACAAGAAAGAAGCCAAAAAGAACAAAAGACGCGCTGACAAGCACAGAGACAAGGCTGACGGCTACAGAAAAGAGGCCCAGGACAATCGGTCGAAAGCCAAGGACCTGGCGGACCAAGCCAAGGAACAACGCGACAAGGCGAAACGGAAGAAGGCTGACATAGACTTCCTGCGTTCGCACGGTGACAAGGAAAGTGCCAAAAATCTGAAAGATGATTTGGTTCGTTACCGTGAAAAGGCCAAGGAGCTGAGAGAAGAAGCTAAAGCCTCCCGCAAGGACGCCAAGAAAAACTCCAGCAAGGCCAAGCGGCAGCGGGACAAGGCCAAAGCTCATCGGCAAAAGGCACGTGAACACCGCGCAGCGGCCAAGAGTAAAAAGAACAAGTCTTAATACTCTGACTTTCCACTAAAAAAGGCGGCCCTCGGGTCGCCTTTTCTCGTCTTCAATTTGCTATGTGATCAGCTGCGGCCGTAAACGCCAACCCAGTTGCGCGGCTGATTGGGGTCCTGCATCCGCAGGAACAGATATCGGGTCGCGGCCCAGGGTTTGATGCGGTTGGTCAGATTGTCCAGGACGAGGTCACCTTGGCTGGATCGATAGACCAACACCGCATGTGCGTTGCGCCGCGTGTCCAATACGGTGGCCAGTAGTAGTTTGCTGGGGTCGATCCCGGCCTTGATCAGATCCCGTTTCTTCAAGAGCGCGAAATCTTCGCAGTCACCGCCCAGCGAGGTCGGTAACGCCCAATGTTCGCGCCGTTTATATTGAGACTGATCCGTAATTTCGCGCGTCGAGGCATTTACCCGCCGGTTGATCTGTTTGACCAACTGCAGCTCATGATGGCTGGACATGCGGACCGAAGTTGTCTTGGCGCAGGCCCAGTCATACTGATAGCAAAGCTGGCGCGCGCCAGATGGCGGTGGCGAGGCGACCGCACTTTGAATAAAGGCTGACCCGGTGGCCGATGCGACAGTGCCTGTGAAGAGCGATGCACACAGCACTGCGGCGGCGCAAATTGCGCGTCCTGAAAACCCAGCAGCGTGCTCTGAGACGCCGTCTCGATCAACTTCCACGGTTGTCATGCCTGTCCCTCAATCCTGTTTTTCCGTTCGAGCAGAGTACCGCAGGATTTTATTCGGCTTTTGGAAAGTATCCGTAAACCTGACACCCTGAGCAATCCTCCGTCAAGCTGAGTGGGAAAAACGGCGGAATTTCGTCATTTTTGATGACCATTTCCGCGCAACAAAATGGCAAACCGCGTCACAATGTTGTTGTCCACAATGCCTGAGCAACAAGGCACAAGATTTAACGTATTGAAAATAAACAAAACCCCACCAAGCGAAGGCTCGGCGGGGTCATATACGTGTCAATTTTGAATTATCGCGATCAGGCGATGCCCGACCCTTGGGTGATTCTCAATCAGTGATCTCAACCACGACAAGTTCACGCTCGCTCGCGCCGCGCGCATGATCTAGGGCTTTCTGGTACTCGGGCGAATGATAGCAATCGACCGCGGCCTCAACCGACGGAAAACGCGCGACGACATTTCGGGGCCGTTCTTTGCCCTCAAGCTGCACATACCGTGCAGCGCGCGCGATGAAAGTACCGCCATGCGCGGCGATGGCCGGACCGGCCAATTCCGCATATTTCCCATACGCATCCGTGTCGGTAACCGTAACATGCGCGATCCAGAGTGCCGCCACTTTATCCTCCCAAAACGTGTTCTGCCGCCTTGATCGCCGCATCGGCGTTCGAAGCATCCTTGCCACCGCCCTGGGCCATGTCGGGCCGGCCTCCGCCGCCCTTACCGCCCAGTTCAGCAACCGCCGCGCGCACCAGATCCACCGCAGACAGCGTGTCGGTCAGGTCCGGAGTAACTCCCGCGGCAACAGCGGCCTTGCCACCGGTATCCGCGATCAAGAGCACCGCGCCAGACCCAAGCCGGCTTTTGTGTTCATCGATCAAAGCAGGCAAATCCTTGCCGGAAACCCCGCTCAGTGCCTGCGCAAAGAACGCAACACCATTCACATCGCGGGCCTCGGAAACTCCCTGCCCGGCACCGCCTGCCATGGCCAAGTCCCGGCGCAATTGCGCGACTTCGTTCTGCAATGCCTTGCGTTCGTCCAGCAGACTTTTGACACGCGAAACCACATCATCGGGCTGCGCCTTCAATTCAGTTGCGATCTGGGCCAGGCGGTGATCCTGGGCCGACAGATATTCAAACGCTCTGTCCCCGGTCAGGGCCTCAATCCGGCGCACACCCGCGCTGCTGGCGCTGTCACCCAGCACAACGAACGTGCCAATGTCGCCGGTCTGGCGCACATGGGTGCCACCGCAGAGCTCGATCGACCAGGTTTCGCCGTCCTGCCCTTTGCCGGTCGGGGCCTTGCCCATCGACACGACGCGCACCTCATCGCCGTATTTCTCGCCGAACAACGCTTGCGCGCCGAGCTCGCGCGCATCGTCCGGCGTCATGATACGCGTTTCAACGGTCGAGTTCTGACGGATGAAATCATTCACCTCGCGCTCGACCTTTTTGACTTCTTCCGAGGTCAAAGCTTTGGAGTGGCTGAAATCAAACCGCAGCCGGTCCGAGGCGTTCAGTGACCCACGCTGCGCGACGTGATCGCCCAGCGTTTCGCGCAGCGCCTCGTGCAGCAAATGCGTGGCCGAGTGGTTGGCCCGGATCG
The DNA here is from genome assembly GCF_056532975.1 of Ruegeria sp. H6. Lineage (NCBI taxonomy): Bacteria > Pseudomonadati > Pseudomonadota > Alphaproteobacteria > Rhodobacterales > Roseobacteraceae > Ruegeria > Ruegeria sp. H6. The sequence continues at coordinate 43,082 of NZ_JBQFOA010000017.1, read as the reverse complement.
CAGTGCGCCGCGCATGATCCACCTCAAGCTCGACCGAGTCGCCTTTTGTGATCGCCCCATGATCGACACTCACGCGATGGGCATAGATTTTGCCTTCGGCGAACTTCTTGGTGTCTTCCACTTTGGCCACATCGTTGCGGTCATCAAGGCGGCGGATCTCGCCCGAGTCGCCGACCTGACCGCCGGCTTCGCCGTAAAACGGGGTCTGGTTCACAACCACCCAACCGCTGTCGCCCTGCTTGATCTCATCCACCAAAGCGCCGTCAATCACCAGCGCGGCAACCTGTCCTTCGGCCTTCTCGGTCTCATAACCCAGGAAGTCTGTCGCCCCGGCGCTGTCCAGCACATCAAACCAAACCGCAAGGTCGGCAGATTCACCCGAACCGGCCCAGGCCGCGCGTGCCTTAGCCTTTTGCTCGGCCATGGCGGCATCAAACCCATCCGTATCGACCGTGCGCCCTTTTTCCCGCAGCGCGTCCTGCGTCAGGTCCAGCGGGAAACCATAGGTGTCATAGAGTTTGAAGGCAGCCTCACCCGGCAAAGGGGCATCCTCGGCCAGGCCCGCAACCTCGTCGTCCAGCAGTTTCAGACCCCGATCCAGGGTCTGTTTAAACCGGGTCTCTTCCAGCAGCAGCGTTTCTTCGATCAGCGCCTGCGCCTGTCCGAGCTCAGAATAATGAGCGCCCATCAATTGCACGAGGGTCGGGACAAGGCGGTGCATCACCGGGTCTTTCGCCCCAAGCAGATGTGCATGGCGCATCGCGCGTCGCATGATCCGCCGCAGCACATATCCACGCCCGTCATTCGACGGCATGACCCCATCGGCAATCAGGAAAGAGGTCGACCGCAGGTGATCGGCAATCACACGGTGATGCACGTTCTGATCACCATAAGGGTCAACGCCCGTCACGTCCGCCGACGCCTCGATCAGCGTTTTGAACAGATCGGTGTCATAATTGTCATGGCTGCCCTGCAACAGTGCACCGATCCGTTCCAGCCCCATGCCGGTGTCGATTGATTGCATATCCAGCTCGACCATCGAACCGTCTTCGAACTGTTCGTTCTGCATGAAAACGATGTTCCAGATTTCGATGAACCGGTCACCGTCTTCTTCGGCCGATCCCGGAGGGCCACCCCAGATATGGTCGCCGTGGTCATAGAAAATCTCGGTGCAAGGTCCGCACGGGCCCGTCGGCCCCATCTGCCAGAAATTGTCACTGGTGGCGATACGTATGATCCGGTCTTCGGGCACGCCGACCTTTTTCCAGATATCAAATGCCTCGTCATCGGTGTGATACACCGTGGCCAGCAGGCGGTTCTTGTCGATGCCGAATTCCTTTGTGATCAGGTTCCAGGCAAACGGGATCGCCTCGGGCTTGAAATAATCACCGAACGAGAAATTCCCCAGCATCTCAAAGAAGGTATGGTGCCGGGCGGTATAGCCGACATTGTCCAGGTCATTGTGTTTACCACCGGCGCGCACACATTTCTGCGCGGTGGTCGCGCGCTTGTAGTCGCGTGTTTCGACGCCGGTAAACAGGTTCTTGAACTGAACCATGCCCGAGTTGACGAACATCAAGGTCGGGTCATTTCGCGGGACCAGAGGGCTGGACGCAACCACCTCGTGCCCCTGCTTGTCAAAATAGTTCAGAAAGGTCGATCGGATATCGTTCAGCGTGGGCATCTGGGCTCTCTCGGCGGGCAATCTGTTGTTCGAACCTCGGTTTATCCCCGTCCCTGCGGAGTGTCCACAGGATAGACCCGTGCTTTGAAGGACTAATCCGGTATCTTCACAGATGGCCAACTATGCTTAGAAACTGCGAATGCCCCGCGCCGCGCCATCCTGGAACGAAACAAGGCGGCCCGACCGGACCGCCCTGCTCAACGTATTCTCAGCACTTTTGGGGTGCCGGGGGATTTCTGCTGTTCCCATCAGCGACTGTTCAAGCCTCTAATATATCGTCATCCTCAGCCGCGGCACCGGGTGGCATGTCAAAGTCCAGACCATGGGCCGCGCGGATTTTGTCTTCGATCTCAAAGGCTATGCGGTCATTGTCCCGCAGGTATTGCTTGGCGTTCTCACGCCCCTGCCCGATCCGTTCGTCGCCATAGCTGAACCATGATCCCGACTTTTCGACCACACCGGCCTTGACGCCCAGATCCAACAACTCACCCATCTTGCTGATGCCTTCGCCATACATGATGTCGAATTCCACCTGCTTGAACGGCGGCGCCACCTTGTTCTTAACAACCTTGACGCGGGTCTGGTTGCCAACAACTTCGTCACGATCCTTTATCGCGCCAATGCGGCGAATGTCCAGACGGACCGAGCTGTAGAACTTCAGCGCGTTCCCACCAGTTGTGGTTTCCGGGCTGCCGAACATCACGCCGATTTTCATCCTGATTTGGTTGATGAAGATCACCATGCAGTTCGAGCGACTGATTGATCCGGTCAGCTTACGCATCGCCTGGCTCATCAAGCGGGCCTGAACGCCCACGTTGCTGTCGCCCATGTCGCCTTCCAGCTCGGATTTCGGCGTCAGTGCCGCAACCGAGTCGACCACAACCATGTTCACCGCTCCCGAGCGTACCAGCGTATCGGTGATCTCAAGCGCCTGTTCGCCGGTATCGGGTTGCGAGATCAGCAGCTCATCCAGATCGACACCTAGTTTGCGAGCATATTGCGGGTCCAGCGCGTGTTCGGCATCGACAAAGGCACAAACCCCTCCGCGTTTCTGCTGTTCCGCGATACAATGAAGCGTCAGCGTGGTTTTGCCGGAGCTTTCCGGCCCGTAAATCTCGACAATCCGGCCCATCGGCAAACCGCCGATACCTAGCGCAATATCCAGGCCCAGAGAACCGGTCGAGCTGGCCTCGATATCCTGTTTGGCATCTTCGCCCAGCTTCATGATCGAGCCCTTGCCGAACTGCCGTTCGATCTGTGCCAGCGCGCTGTCGAGCGCCTTTTGCTTGTCTGCGTTTTTCTTGTCGCTCATCGTCAGAAGATCCGCCATTGTCCTGTCGCTTTCCCTTTTGTCACACCCTTGAACGGGCGGCAATCGCTGCTTTGTTCGCCTCTTGTTCCTTATGGGACCAAAAAGAGAACATTTCAATAAAAACTTACAGAACCAACTGTTCTTCAATTGTATTAAAGACTCGTTTACAACACTCAGAAAGAACAAGAGCGTTGATAGCAAAGGGCAAAATGCTGATTTTTTACAAAGAGCGACTCGCGCTTTTGTCCGTTCCCAAGACCGGCAGTACCGCCTATCAGGCTGCGTTGCGCGATCGGGCCGATCTGGTTGTCAGCAACCCGCCCGACCTCAAGCATGCGACTGTGCGCAGATTTGACAGATTCTTTCAGACCATGTTCCGCAAGGTCTGCCATACCGAGATGGAGATCATGGGCGTTGTGCGTGACCCGATTGACTGGTTGGGCAGCTGGTACAGATATCGCAGCCGTCCGGATCTGGCCGGTCATCCCAATGGCACCCATGATCTAAGCTTTGATGACTTTGTGCGTGGATACCTGCAATCTCCGCGCCCGTCCTTTGCCGATGTCGGCAGCCAAAGCACCTTTTTCGAAACACGCAGCAATGATGCGGGTGAAACACATGTCTTTCGCTATGAGAGTCAGGACAAAATCCTGAATTTCTTGCAGAGCCGCCTGAGCTATCGCATCGACCTGCCCAGGCTGAATGTTTCACCCGACCGCCCGCTTGCCCTGAGCGATGAGACATTGCAGCGATACCGCAACACATGTGCGGTCGAGTTCGACCTGCACGCCGCGGCGCAATAAGCCCCCTAGTTCAACTGCTGGAACACGGCTTCGGTCAACTGGGTCAGGGAAAACGGTTTGGGCAGAAACGCCGCGTCCGGGATCTCGGGGCCGGACGCGCCAAACGCACCTTCGGTATAGCCCGACATAAAGACGACCTTTACCTCGGGCCGGGTTTCCTTGGCCTGGCGCACCCAGGTGGGTCCGTCCATTCCCGGCATCACGACATCGGTGACGAAGAGATCGACATTGAGATCCGCATCCTCCAACAGCCGTAGTGCCTCTTCTGCTGATTCCGCCTCAAGCACAGTGAAGCCTTTCAGGCGCAGCGCTCGGGTTGCGAAAGCGCGCACCGGGGCTTCGTCTTCGACCAGCAAGACAACACCTTCACCCTGACGTGCCGGTTGTTCTTCGGGTTTCTGCGCGACTTCCGGCTCTAGCGTCTGAGCAGCGCTGCAGACAGGCAGAAAGATCGAAAACTCGGTGCCGCGCCCCTGAATGCTGTCCACAAAGATGAACCCACCGGTCTGTTTGACGATGCCATAAACGGTCGAAAGCCCCAGCCCGGTCCCCTCGCCCGTTCGCTTGGTCGTAAAGAATGGCTCGAATATCTTTTGCAGTTTGTCGGCCGGGATACCGACGCCACTGTCCACCACTTTGACCGTCACATATTCGCCGGACGGCACCGTAGCGCGATCCCGGGTCAGCGGTTGTTCAAGCGTCAGCACTTCGGTCTCGATCCTGATCTCTCCGCCCTCGGGCATCGCATCGCGCGCGTTGACCACAAGGTTCATCAAAACCTGTTCCAATTGGCGCTTGTCGGCCCTGACCGACTTTAGAACCGGGTCGTGGCTGAGTGTCAGCCTGACTTTTTCGCCAACCAACCGGTTCAGCAAATGGATCAGATCCGATATCGTGTCGCGCAGGTCCAGAACCTCGGGGCGCAGGGTCTGTTTCCGGGAAAACGCGAGCAATTGGCTGACCAGCGCAGCCGCGCGATTTGCATTCTGGTTGATCTGGATAAGGTCACCATAGTCGAGGTCGTTTTGATCATGACGCAACAGCAACAGATCGCAATGTCCCGAAATCGCAGTCAACAAGTTGTTGAAATCATGCGCCACACCACCCGCCAACTGCCCAACGGCTTGCATCTTCTGGCCCTGGACAAACTGAGCCTCCATCGTCTTGAGCTCGGTCGCGTCGTTCAGAATGGCAATCAGGCAGTCCTCGGCCCCCTGGGTGTAGCGAGACAGCGTGACCTGAACAAACACCTCCTGATCCCGGCGATTAAGGCGCAGAAACTCGGCCCGCGGAACAACGTCTTTCTCATTTGACCGTTCCAGCCAGTCATCCACCGGGTGTCCAAGTGGCTGCATGATGTCGCGAATATTCACCTGACTGGACAAGTGCTCGCCAACCAGACGAACGGCGAGCCGGTTGGTTTCAAGAATGTCCCCGTTCAAGGATAGACGCATTACGGGCACCGGCAAATCAGCCAGAGAGGTGAACCCCTGATGCAGAACGCTGCCGTCCAACTCAGCCAACAGAAAATGCCGCACCGCGCTGCCCTGATCCAACGCGGCGGCGTGAACAGGTATCGCACGATCCGCAGTTTTGACTTGCCCGATACCACCGTTCCAGGGCAATCCGGCCTGAACCATCTGCGGTCTCAGACCCAACAAGTCAGCCGCGGCCGGATTGGTGCTTTGTACGGTTCCGCATTTCGCAAGGGTCACAACGGGGAAATCCGCCGTTTGCCAGCGGTCGTCCGAAAGGGTCTGAAACCGCCAATGAACAAGGTCCTTGTTCAGCCGCGTAGCGGTAACAGCGATTGTTCCGTCACGCATGGCGATCCGGTCCTCGGCCTTGTCATGTTGATCCAGTCGTGATTGCAGTCGCAACAGAACAGATGCCGGAACAGGCAAAAGCGCACGCAGGCTATGTTCAAGGCTTTCCCCCGGAAAAGCGCGAAAACGGATTTGTGCGTGAGAATTCGAAACCTGTACCACCCCTCGCAAGTCAGCGACAACGCTGGGATGGTCATCCGGTTCGATCATCGAAGCCAATGCCGCGCGCACCTTTGACCGAGTAGCGCGGTTAAACCAATACCTGGCTTTGACGCCAACCGCGGTCAAAATCAGAGAAAGCCCCACTACAAGGAACGTCGCATTCAGATATTGAGGAAAGGAACCGACCAGTGAGAGCAAGCAAAGTATGACCGCAAAAACCGACAAAGTCAGGCAGCGCGGGATTGTCGACAGGAAGGGGCCCCCGACCCACGGGGAGGACTCTGCGGTATTCGACATAAAGGGCTCGAAACTGTTTTTGATATGAAAGACTCGAAGTGGTTAACCTCGACTTAACAGCGAGCAAGAAGATCACACAATCAAGAGTTGATGACTAAACTACAGCTTTCGCCTTAAGTGTGACGAAAAGAACCCGTCTGACGAAGGCGAAACCGTCCAGGTTTTCTGGAAGCATGCTTCCCATAACGGCATCTCGGACAAAAACTGCGCGACGGCCGCGGCATTCTCGGCGTGCAGAACCGAACATGTGGCGTAAGCCAGAATGCCATCTACACTGACCAAAGACTGAGCATCGCGCAAAATCTCACCTTGTATGCGCGTCAGCTCGACCAAACGCTCAGATGTGAGCGCCCATTTCCCGGCCGGTGCCCGACGCCAGGACCCGCTGCCAGAGCAAGGCGCATCTGTCAGCACGATGTCAAAAGGCGCCGCCTCTGTCAGCTTTTCCGAAGACAGAAGCTTGATCTGCGCCCCCGCGCGTTCAGCGCGCGCAGGCAGATCTTTCATGCGGTTTGGGGATTTGTCATGGGCAAAAACCTCGACCCCCTCGGGTCGAGCCGCCAGCGCAAGGGCCTTGCCGCCCCCGCCAGCGCAATAATCCAGCACCCGCATGCCCGGGCGTAACGGCAATTCCGCGACAACAGCCTGACTGGCCGCGTCCTGTAACTCGACGAGCCCGTTCTGATAGGCCGCACTCTGGGCGATTTTCCGGGCGCCTGCCGTAACCTCAAGCGCGGTGTCGCATAGGGCATGGGACCGGGTTTCGATCCCATCGGCTGCCAAGCTTTCAGTGGCGCGGTTCAAGTCGGATTTCGCCAGATTGACACGTAGGTGAACCGGTGCCCTGGTTTGCAACGCTTGGGCGGCGACTTCGGTTTCACCTGCAAGAGACCGCGAAAATTCGGGCCACAGCCAATCGGGAATATCCAGACGCTCGGCCTCTGATTCAAAGTCACGCATGTCATCGTGAACGGTCAGAGCGTCCGGCGCATATCGCTCGCCCGTGAACAGATCGGATGGGTCGCGCGCTTGCGCTCGCAATGCACCGATCATCAAACCCCGCCCGGTGCCAGACCCACCAAGCGCCGCAAAGGACCGCTTGCAACGCAACGCATCAAATACATGATCACGGATCGCTGCCCGGTCTTTGGACCCCGCAAAACGACTGCGCCGCGCCCAGCCGGTCAGCGCTTTCTCAACCGGGCTTCCGGCAAGAATGTCATCGAGGATTTCAATCGATGCCTGAACACGGGCCGCGGGTGTCATCGTCTGATGGGTCCTTTGGGTCGAGCCCTCTACATCACGCGGTAGTTGGGGCTTTCACGGGTGATCTGTACGTCATGCACATGGCTTTCCTTCAGGCCAGCACCCGTGATCTTGACGAAATTGCAGTTCTTGCGCATCTCGTCGACGGTTGAACATCCGGTATAGCCCATGGCAGCGCGCAGGCCCCCGACCAATTGGTGAATAACCGCGCTGGCCGAGCCCTTGTAAGGCACCTGCCCTTCGATCCCTTCGGGCACCAGCTTGTCGTTGGCCGCGTCCTTCTGGAAATAACGATCTGCCGAACCGCGCGCCATTGCCCCCAAGCTGCCCATGCCGCGATAGGATTTGAAAGACCGGCCCTGATACAGGATCACTTCTCCGGGGCTTTCATCCGTGCCCGCGATCATCGACCCGACCATGGCACAGGACGCGCCTGCCGCGATGGCCTTGGCGAAATCACCCGAAAACTTAATGCCTCCATCCGCGATCACCGGCACATCGCCGGCAGCAGATGCGCAATCCATGATTGCCGTCAGCTGAGGAACGCCGACACCGGCCACCATCCGCGTCGTACAGATTGAGCCCGGGCCGATGCCCACCTTGATCGCATCCGCGCCTGCATCGATCAGCGCTTTGGTCGCCTCGGATGTTGCCACGTTTCCGGCGATGATCTGTACTTCGTTCGACAGGGTTTTAACACGCTTCACCGCATCCAGAACGCCCTGAGAATGCCCATGTGCGGTATCCACCACAATGATATCAACACCGGAATCCACCAACTGTTCGGACCGCTCAAAACCCGCGTCCCCGACCGAGGTTGCAGCGGCGACCCGCAAGCGACCCAACCGGTCCTTGCACGCAGTGGGGTTCAACACGGCTTGTTCTGTATCTTTCAAAGTCAGCAGACCGGTCAGCTTACCCGCGCCATCCACAACCAGCAGCTTTTCGATGCGGCGGGCCCGCATCAGGCTTTTGGCCTCTTCCAGATCCGCAGGCTCTTGCAGCATCGCGAGATTGTCTGAGGTCATCATCGCCTTGATCGGCGTATCGTCAGAGGTTGCAAAACGCATGTCGCGGTTGGTGACGATACCGACAACGCGGCCATCTTCTTCCACAACCGGGAACCCGGTGAAGTTATAACGTTCAACCAGCGCCTGCGCATCAGCAAGCGTCTGATCGGCGCGCAGGGTCACGGGATTGTAGACGATGCCGGATTCGAACCGTTTGACACGGCGCACCTCCCGGGCCTGCTCTTCGACCGAAAGGTTCTTGTGCACCACCCCGATCCCGCCGGCCTGCGCCATCGCGATTGCCATGCGCGCCTCGGTCACCGTGTCCATGGCCGAGCTGAGCAAAGGTATGTTCATGGTGATTTCTCGCGTCACGCGCGTTGCCGTATTCGCCGTTGCAGGCAGCACGGAAGATGCGCCCGGAACCAGAAGAACGTCGTCGAAGGTAAGTGCCTCACGAATCTGCATTTGAAAACCCCATGCAAAAGCCCGTTTGACGGCGACCCTATTGCATGGATTGCAGCCAAGGAAAAGCCCTTGCGACCAAGTTGTTGTAACCCGCGCGGTGTTGCCGCGGCAGAAAACGACGCAAGCGGTGCAAAACGTGCCGCTGAATGCCCTTTCCCTTCGCGTTCAAACCCATATGTTCCCCGGCATACGCGCGAATACAAAGGCAGGCCATCCATGACCACCGATCCACTTGTCGTCTTCACCCCATCCGGCAAACGCGGGCATTTTCCGGTGGGCACTCCGATTTTGACCGCTGCCCGTCAGCTTGGCGTCGATCTGGATTCGGTCTGCGGCGGGCGTGGAATTTGTTCCAAATGTCAGATCACGCCCAGTTATGGCGAGTTCCCCAAGCATGGCGTAACCGTCTCCGAGGATGCGCTGAGCGAATGGAACGCGGTCGAGCAGCGCTATGACGATAAGCGAGGCCTGAAACCGGGGAGGCGTCTGGGCTGTCAGGCATCCGTGCAGGGCGATGTGGTGATCGATGTACCGCCTGAATCTCAGGTCCACCGTCAGGTCGTGCGCAAGGCGGCTGCGGCGCGTGCCATCACCATGGACCCAGCCACGCGGCTATATTTTGTCGTGGTGGAAGAGCCCGACATGCACTCCCCCACCGGCGATCTGGAGCGGCTGGAACGCGCCCTGCGAGAGCAGTGGAAGATCGACGCCGTTACCGCTGATCTGTCGCTGATGTCCAAGCTGCAGCCTGTGTTGCGCAAAGGCAAATGGGAAGTGACCGTCGCGGTCCACAAAGGCCACAAGGATGAGGTTGCGCGTGTTGTCGAAATCTGGCCCGGTCTGCATGAACAGGGCCTCTATGGTCTGGCCATCGACCTCGGCTCGACCACCATCGCCGCGCACCTGACCGATCTGGAAACCGGTGAGGTCAAGGCGTCCTCGGGTCTGATGAACCCGCAGATCCGGTTCGGCGAAGACCTGATGAGCCGTGTGTCCTACGCCATGATGAACCCCGGCGGCGATGCCGAAATGACCAAGGCAGTGCGCGAGGCGATCAATGATCTGACCACCTCAATCGCCGAGGAAGCCGGGATCGACGCCGCGCTGATCGTGGAAACAGTGTTCGTGTGCAACCCCGTAATGCACCACCTGTTGCTGGGCCTAGACCCGGTAGAACTGGGACAGGCCCCGTTCGCGCTGGCCACGTCCGAGGCGATGGCCCTGCCCGCCCGCGAAATGGACCTAACCAATATGAACCCGCGCGCGCAGGTCTATATCCTGCCCTGTATCGCGGGCCATGTGGGGGCCGATTGCGCCGCCGTGGCGCTGTCGGAAGAACCCGGCAAATCCGAAGACCTTGTGTTGATCGTCGATGTGGGCACCAACGCGGAAATCCTGCTGGGCAACACCACCCGCGTTCTGGCCTGTTCCTCGCCCACCGGCCCGGCATTCGAGGGCGCGCAGATCAGCTCCGGACAGCGCGCCGCGCCCGGCGCCATTGAACGGATCGAAATCGATCCCATCACCAAAGAGCCCAGATTCCGCGTCATCGGGTCCGACAAGTGGTCGGATGAGGACGGGTTTGACGTCGACATCGCCACCACCGGCATAACCGGCATCTGCGGTTCGGGTATTATCGAGGCGGTGGCCGAGATGCGCATCGCGGGTCTGCTGGACGAAAGCGGCCTGATCGGATCGGCCGAGCAGACCGGCACCGCGCGCTGCATCCCTGAGGGCCGCACCCATTCCTATCTGATCCACGATGCCAGCGCCGAAGGCGGTCCGCGCATCACCGTGACCCAAGGCGATATTCGCGCCATCCAACTGGCCAAATCCGCGCTTTACGCGGGGGCTCGCCTGCTGATGGATGAGATGCAGGTCGATACCGTCGACCGCGTGGTTCTGGCCGGGGCGTTCGGGGCACATATCTCGACCAAACACGCAATGGTTCTGGGCATGATCCCGGATGCACCGCTGGACAAGGTCTCCAGCGCAGGCAACGCCGCAGGCACCGGCGCGCGGATTGCGCTGTGCAACATCGGATCGCGGGCCGAGATCGAACGGGTCGTACGCGAAATCACCAAGGTCGAAACCGCGATTGAGCCGAAGTTCCAGGACCATTTCGTCGCTGCGAATGCGATCCCGCATAAAACCGATCCCTTCCCGGAACTTGCGCAGGTCGTCACCCTGCCCGCGCCGTCCTTCAACACCGGCGGCAGCGACTCGGAAAACTCTGGCCGACGTCGCCGCAGAAGGTCATAGTCGCCTCAACCAAAGGAGGCGAACATGGCAGAGAACGAGGAACAGGCGGAATTCTGGGGCAGGTCCGCGCAAGGCGCCAAATGGTTGACCTTTGAAGATCAGCTTGATCATGCCTTTGCACCTGTTCTCGATCTGGTTCTGAACCGGGCCGCGCTGTCGTCGGGCATGCGCGTTCTGGATATCGGCAGCGGCACCGGGGTCAGCTCAATCGCTGCGGCCCGCGCGGTTGGTGCAGACGGTCACGTTTTGGCCGCTGACATTTCGCAGCCTTTTCTGGACCGCGCGGCCAAACGTGCTGAAAGCGGCGGGTTGCGGACAATCACGTTTCAGCACGCGGACGCTCAGACCTATGCATTTGAGCAGGGTCTGATGGATGCCGCAATTTCGCGGTTCGGGGTGATGTTCTTCAACGACTCGGTCGCGGCTTTCCGAAACATCGCATCTGCCCTGAAACCCGGCGCGCAAATGACCTTCGCCGCCTGGGGGCCGCTGGCCGACAACCCCTGGTTCAAGATCCCTCATGTCGCCGCCGTTCAGCGAATGGGCCAACCGCCCCGCGTGGACCGCTATGCACCCGGACCGCTGGCGTTCCACGATCTGGACCACGTCAAAAGCCTGATGACACAGGCCGGGCTGTCCGACGTGACCGGCGAAGCGGTGCAAGTGAATCTGACGGGTTTTGGCGGCGTCGAAACCACTGCTCACTTGGTGACACGCGTTGGCCCTGCGGGCCGCGTTGTCGCGCATTTCGAAGGGGATGAGACCGATACGAACGCCATTCAAGCCACGGTCGCGGAAGAGTTTCGCCAGTATCAATCTGGGTCTGATGTCCTGATCCCGGCGACGATCAACCTGTATCAGGCCAGACACCCTGAATGACTGGAGCGGGTAACGGGAATCGAACCCGTAACAAGAGCTTGGGAAGCTCGTGTGATACCTTTTCACCATACCCGCAACTATAGTTTGGTTAGCCCTCGTCGCCATTGAAAGCAAGCGGCAATCGTATCCAGGTTTCCTCTGCATCTATACAATATTGCACTTGAGGTCCTTCGCGATGTTCGCGTTTCTAAATGTCATCAAATAATTCCGCCGACGCGACCAATCGTTGTGAGACGCAAGATTCGACTGCCGGTTCACGGATATGCAGTGTTGCGTCGAATGCTGTGTTTGGGATGACGGCGTCTTCCTCGCAGATCAGCAACCTGTCATCTTTGACACCACATGCGCAAATGGCCTTGGAAGATTCCGCCAGATCTGATTTGCCATCTCAACGCACCTCGGGGATAGCGCAGTGCGCTCGGTATTCAACTGTAGTGGAGCCAATGTCTCAAAGTGTGTTTGTATAGGTCGCGGTGAACGCGCGCGGGACAATGCCAGAGTCAGCAATCGCGAACCGATCCGCAGAAAGAAAATGGGAACTCAGTCACGTCGGACCATGACAACACTTGGAGACGAACCGCGCATTTTGGGAAAATGGCTAATATCCTCACTGCCGGAACTGACTGGGATTACATCGCGATTAGCGGATTGTGCCATGGCGGCCAATTCTTCCTCGATGTGGTGGTCTGTAAGGTCCGGCCAATCAGCTGCGCCGCTGATAAAACCAAGCTCGCGAAGCTCGCGGCTAAGTGAGCCCAATTTTATCTCAGCAGACAAATCATGGCCTGACCGGCGACTACCTGCGGTAGACCAAAACCTCCCGAGATGCTCCAGTTCATGGCAGTTTTTGCGGCCAAAGTATTGCGCCTGCCTGACCATCTGTTTCGCCTCAGTCCCAGGGCGGCGCTTGATGATTCCAACCTTGCTGTCCCTTGAATTAGAGTATGTTACTAGGTGGAATGGGCTGCCATCGGGTCCAAGGATACTGTCAGCGCTTACATAATGCGCCAATTGCTCACTCCATGAGTGCCGTTCAGGGTGAAAAATCTTGTAACCTTCCTCGACCAAATAGTTTTCGATCAAACGTTCACCCAAAAAAATGCGCCCATGTTTTCCGAAAGTACCGGAGCGTGAGATATAAAGCTTGCGTGCACCAGTGCCCTCGACGTCACGTCGGATTCTCTTTGACACGAAATCGCGAAATTCAGGGGCACCGAACATGAGGCGGTTAATACCACAGGCCTGTGGTGGGACGATAAGATGCTCTGCTCGATAAAAGGTGTCCGCCAGTTTCCAAGGAATGTCCGGCAAATCCATGACTTCCCTCAGCCTTGCGTGCACCTTATCGACGCCACCCTGACCAGTTCCGGGATCGGCAGTAAAAAACAACACTCCATCGATTGGATCATCGATGTGATCCAGTGCCCAGATTCGACCGATTGACTCGGTTAGCGTATGCCCAAAATGTTCGTGAATACGACCACCGAAAAGCCATCGACCAGCTAAGTCAACAATCCGTTTTCGGCGCGGATGCGACCGCAATACTGTGGCAGACCGATTGTGGGACAACCAGCAAATCGCCTGATCAATCACCTGACGCTCTGAATCATAGACAGAAGCACGGATTTGCCACCCCTTTGCTTTCGGTTGCTGCGCCAAAACCGCTTTGTCGTAGTGGGAGATTTTGGATGCAATTGGTTTGTCTGGCTCCAGACTATAGCGTCTAGGTTGCTCATATCTGGACGTGATGGCTGCTTGGTCAAATGGCGTTTTCGCGCGATCGGGTGTCTTGAACGTGATCACTTGCTCAGCGCTACTATACTCGTCAATGACAAACCCTTTGCGTGCCAATACCTCCTTGCAATCATGAACTCGTTTTGCGCCATAAATCTTCGGGTGAAACTCGACCAAAATTAAGTCAATGTGTTCGAGATTCATCTTAGTGAGAAGATCAAGTTCCGAGCCTTCAATGTCCATAACCAGTACATTGTGTGGAAATGCGGCCCTGACATCATCGTAGTGAATTGTCGGAACTTCGAACGTTTCTTCTTCTGCTGTCTCTTGCTCATTGTTTGCATTGGCAGAACTCATGAACCATGGGTTGATAGAAAGCGGAAGCAATGCGCCGCCTACTTCGGTCGGGTCCGCGACAACAATCTGATTGCGCACCGAAATACGGTCCGAAATTCCATTGTGCGTATGCAGCTTCGCTATGTGCGGCAAGAGGAGAGCATTGCCTTCAAAACTCAATATTTTAAGAGTCGGAACATTCTTTGAGAATGCAGCACTTACCAAACCCACACCCGTCCCCAACTCGACCACTCGATCGGTAGCCCTGAGGTTTGCCAGTCCGGCCTCGACCTTTGGACGCTCATAATCATGACTTCGGATACATTTGTAATGCGATCGCCGAAACCATGGTGCCTTAAGCACCTCTACGCCATGAAAAGTGGCCACTACTTCGTTTTCAGCTGTCATTCAGGTCTGCCACTTTTGGGTGTTGTTTTGATCAAGCCATTCAGATTACCCCGCTCGCGCGCCCGGGCGCATGAGTCGGTGGCGATTCTATATTCTTTTCTATTGTTGACAATAATTTGGGTTCATCCAGCCAAACACTGGCAGACAATTTACGCTGGTACGGACATTCAGAACAGTGGTAATATTTGACTTGTCATTTGCAAATTTGTTTTTGTTCTTGAGAATTTGAAATCCACCCGATTTCACCCCTTGCCCAATGTCCCGATATCCCCAAGCCTAACTCGACCGATCGTAGTTCATCGATCCTACCATTTTCGATGTGTCGTCGTTGTTGCAGGGTTGGGTGCGCAAGTCGCGAAAATCTGCAAACCATCCCGTACCGTCGAGCCGTTGATAATGGCATCTTCTCACCAAAGACTGAAAACGGTTGCCGACTGACAGGCTACCATTACATCATACCCGCCGCGGTGGATTGGATGCCCTGCGACGCTGCTGGGTTCAAGCCAATTGGCCGCTCAATCCGTTCTCGCACGCAAGCTGTCGATCAACTCCTTGTCCACATCAAGGACCTGACCGGCGGCTTCTAAAGTCTTGTGATCCAGATGTTGCGGGTTCAGGTCAACATCCTTAGAAAATGCCTCAACAACGGCTGTCATCGCCTTGATCCGTGCATATTTTTTGTTGTTGGCCGGTATCACATGCCATGGGGCAATTTCTGTTGAAGTCCGGGCAAGCATCTCGTTCACCGCCACTTCGGTGTCCTGCCATTTTTCACGATTGCGAAAATCCTCATAGGTCAGCTTCCAGCGTTTCAGAGGGTTCCGCAGCCGTTCGGCGAAACGCGCGGCTTGCTCTTCAGGTGAAATGTGGAAGAAGAGTTTGACGATCCGCGTATTGTCATCGACCAACATGCGTTCGAAATCATTGATCTCGCGATAAGCGGCCCGCCAGCGCTCTTCCGGCGTGAACTTCTCGATCCGCTCGACCAGCACACGGCCATACCAGCTGCGGTCAAAAGCGGAGATGGCACCTTCGGGTGGCAGACGCTCCCAGAACCGCAGTAAATAGTGACGATTGAGGTAATAGTTGCGCGGCGCTCCGATGGGCCACACCTTAAAGCTGCGCGGGTCCAGCGCTTGGCTGATCCGGCGGATCGTGCCGCCCTTGCCGGCCGCATCCCACCCTTCGAACACTAGGACACCCTTGAGGCCGTGAAACAAAAAGGCCTGTTGAATAAGCGCAAGCTGCGCCTGTAGCGCGACCAATTGTTCCAGGTATTCGCCCTTGGGCAGTTTGCACGACAAATCCGCGTCGGCGAGTTTCGGAGGTGTGTGGGACATCAAAGCTCCTGCAAATCTTTACGCTTCCTTTGTGCGATTTTGCGGGCAGCGGCGATGTGTTTCCTTGATCCGTGTCAAACAAAAAAGCCGGGCGCTGGGCCCGGCCTTGTGTTGGTTTCAATTCGGATCAGGCGCGACGGCGGCGTCCGCCACCGCGGCGACCGCCCGCTCCGCCAGCGGCGGCTTCTTCGGGCGACTTGTTGAACCGGATCCATTCACCGCCATGCGCGTCGTTGTTGGTCAGCAGGTTGGCGGCGCGAATGGCCTCCATCTCTTTGCCCGCGCGTGGCAGGGTCGAGCCCAGACCGAACATCTGAACGAAGGTTTCGTCATCCATGCCTTCGGGCAGGATGATGCCTGCGGCAGCAACCTGTTCTTTTTTCTCGGCAATACGCTTTTGCGTCACTGGCAGAGCCACCGGGTTCATGATCGCCGAGGTCATACCGGCCCCCATCGCCATCGGCAGGAACGCGTTGTTGATGCCATGACGGTTCGGCAGACCGAACGAGATGTTGGACGCGCCACACGTGGTGTTCACACCCAGTTCCTCACGCAAACGACGCACCAGCGCGAACACCTGCTGGCCGGCAGTCGCCATGGCGCCGATGGGCATAACCAGCGGGTCGACCACGATGTCATGGGCCGGGATGCCGTGGTCGGCGGCGCGTTCGACGATGGTCTTTGCAACCGCAAAGCGCACGTCAGGATCTTCGGAAATTCCGGTATCGTCGTTCGAGATCGCCACCACCGGGACGTTGTATTTCTTGACCAGCGGCAGAACCAGCTCCAGACGTTCTTCCTCACCGGTGACCGAGTTCAGCAGCGGACGGCCCTCGGCTGCCTCAAGACCGGCCTCCAGAGCACCGGGAACCGACGAGTCGATGCACAAAGGCACCTCAACCAGACCTTGGACCAGTTCGACGATCTTGCGCATCAGCGGCGGTTCGGTTTCGTTCGGGTTGGGGTTCGAGTTGTAGACAACGCCCGCATTGATATCCAGAACGGTCGCGCCCGCAGCGACTTGTGCCAAAGCGTCTTTTTCGACAGTCGAGAAATCGCCTGCCTCCAACTCAGCCGCCAGTTTCTTGCGGCCTGTCGGGTTGATCCGCTCACCAATTACACAGAACGGCTCGTCAAAGCCCAGAACGGCTGTTTTTGTTTTTGATTCTACGACTGTACGCGTCATGTCCGTTCCTTAGGAGTTTACTGGCTTTGCCGAAGCGCCGCCGTTGTTGATCGCCCAATTGGCGTTGGTTTTGATGCCACCAAGCGGGAAGAAATGCACATTGGTGATGTTGAAATCCGGGTTGGCTGCCTTGTGATTGGCCAGTTCGGTCAGAACATCCGTGGGCTCATAGGGCAGCAGCAGCTTGGAGACATCCATAGCGCGCTTTTGCAGCACTTTCAGCGACGGGCCAACGCCACAAGCGATGGCGAATTTGATCAGGGTCTGTAGCTTGGCCGGACCGGCGATCCCGATATGGACGGGGATGTCGATGCCCGCCTCTTTCAGGCTGTCCGCCCATGCGATGATCGGCTTGGCGTCAAAGGCAAATTGCGTCGCCAGCGCCATTTCCGCATCGGTGGTTTCGCTGAATTTCTGTTTCCAGCGCAATGCATCGTCGACGTTCTTGGTCGAACCATCCGGGTCAATGTCCTTGTTCCCTTCCGGGTGGCCCGCCACATGTAGACGCTTGAAGCCCGCCTTGTCGAACAGACCGGATTCCAGCAGCTGCATCGAGCTGTCGAAATCCCCATGCGGCGTGGTCACGCCACCGGCCAGCAACAGCGCCTGATCAACACCCGCTTCGCCCTGATACATGGAGATCCAGTTTTCCAGTGTCGCGGCATCCTTGATGACGCGCGCCGGGAAATGCGGCATGACCGGATAACCCTCGGCTGCGATACGCTTAGCGGTCTTGACCATGTCCTCGATGGGCGTGCCTTCGATATGGGCGATATAGACGCGAGTACCTTCAGGCAGCAGCGCGCGGAAATCGTCGACCTTTTCGGCGGTGCGCGGCATCACCTCGATCGAATAGCCCTGCAAAAAGGCTTCGACGGTCGGGTTCACCGGGCCGTTTTCAACGGCATCACGTTTCTTGAAGTTCAGCAAAGCCATCGCGGCCTCCCATAAAGATCTGGGGCTCATGCCCAACCGTCATTGGCGATCAGCGCTTTGATGCGGTCCTGATCGTACTCCGTTTCCAAACGCACGGCCTGCGCCTCGGCAATCTCGGACGGGTCGCCATCGACTGCAAAAGGCTCGGCCTTGCGCCATTCGGCCAGGTAGGCATCGCTGTCCTTGGCATTCACCTTCATGGCCGCGCGGTCGATGGCTTGCTCGAACCGTTCCTCCAACTGCCGCTTGGCCCCACGACGGCCTTTGCCGACGATGACCTGAGCGGGAATGTCGCGCCAGTATACGATGGTGACGTCAGGCATTGCTGTGATTCCTCCTTACCCGATGGCTCGGTTCTAAACTTCAATATCGGGGCAAGTCGGTCGAATTTCGACACACGGCGTTTTCACAGCGACGTTTTTGCCCCGCCAGCGGATAGAGCGCTCATACACGGGTGCGCCGGAACCCCACAGCGCAAAATTCTCAGCTTGGTGATGAATGCGATGCATAAAAGCGCAAAAACCCCGGGCAAGACAGCTCGCCCGGGGCCAATTTTCTGGACCTTTGGAAGATGTTAGCCGACCAGGCCGCCGTCTTCGCGGGTCACGGCGATGATGGCCGAACGTGGCACCGCATCACCGCCTTCCGGCCAGTGACTGTTGCCGTCCTCACCCGGATGCTGAATGCCCACAAACATGGTGCGGCGATCCGGCGACCAGCTGAGGCCAGTGATCTCGCATTCGTTTGGGCCAACTAGAAAGCGGCGGATTTCTCCGGTCACCGGGTCACCGGCCAGCATCTGGTTGTTGCCCTGCCCTTCGAAATCGCCTTCGTTGCCATAATTACCGTCAGTCTGGATCCACAGCAGGCCATTGCTGTCGAACTTGATACCGTCGGGCGAGTTGAACATGTTGTCCTGGTTGACGTTCTCTGACCCTGCATAGGCGTCGCTGTGCACGGTCGGGTTGCCCGCCAGCACATAGAGATCCCAGGCAAAGCCCGGCGCGGTGTGATCCGCGTCATTTGGCCACCAGCGCACAATCTGACCATAGTTGTTTTTCTCGCGCGGGTTCGGACCGTTGACCGACGTGTCGTCGCCACCGGCATTCGGTTTGACGCCCCGGTTCTTGTTGTTGGTCAGGGCGCAATAAACCTCGGCCTTGTTGGGGTTGGCGGTGATCCATTCGGGGCGATCCATGGTGGTTGCACCCACCGCCGATCCGGCCTGACGGGTGTGAATGCAGATTTCCGCGGCCGATCCCATGCCGGTTGTCGCGGGCGTCAGCTCCAGCCATTCACCGGTGCCGTCATCGTTGAACTTGGCAACTGACAGAGTGCCGTTTTCCAGCAGCGCGTTGGTGTCTGCACCCGGCGCGAAAACGCCGTCGGAGACAAAGCGATACATGAACTCGCCACGCTCATCATCGCCCATATAGACAACGACACGACCATCGCTGTTCACGACCGCTTCGGCGTTTTCGTGCTTGAATCGGCCCAGAGCGGTCAGTTTGCGTGGGGTTGAGTTCGGATCGGTCGGGTCGATTTCGACGATGTATCCCGCGCGGTTTGGCTCGTTCGGGTTTTTCGAGACATCAAACCGGTCATCGATCTTGGCCCAGCCATAGCCCCAATCACTGGCAGACACGCCATAGCGCTTGAGTTCCGGGCTGACCTCGTGGTTTTCATCCTCGGCAGAGAAATAGCCGTTGAAGTTTTCCTCACAGGCCAGATACGTGCCCCAAGGAGTCATGCCGTTGCCGCAGTTGTTCCAGGTCCCTTTTGTCATGGTGCCGGTCGCATCCGCCGCCGTTTTCATCAGGTCATGGCCCGCAGCCGGGCCGGTAATGGTCATATCGGTCTGCGGCGTGATCCGGCGGTTATAAGGGCTGTCTTTGACAATGGCCCATTTGCCGTCGGTATTGGCAATCTCAACAACCGACACACCATGCGCCATCATGCCCTTCGCAACATCATCATCCGAGGCTGCCTTGGCATCCGGGTTGTTGCCCCACAGAATATCACGGTTGGTATATTCGTTGTTCACAACCAGCAGAACATGGCCGTCATGAAAAAAGACGTCCTGTCCGTCGGTGTTGTCGCCAAAGGCGCGTTCCTGGCTGGCGGCTGTTCCGCGCGTGGCCGGATCGAACTCTGGCGCATCGGACCACAGCGGATCCCCCCAGCGCACCATGACCTCGGCCTTGTACCCTTCGGGCACGACAACCGTATCGGCGGTTGAGGTCGGGATCGCGGTAAAGGCAAAGCGATCCGAGGCCGCACGCGCAGCCGAGGGAACCAGCGACCCGCCCAAAGCGGCAAAACTGCCAAGGGCAAGAACGCCGCCCATGAATCCACGGCGCGACAAAGCGCTTTCGACAATACGATCAAAATCGCACTCTTCCGGGCGCGGGTTTACCACTTCATCATAATCATCAAAGGAAAGGGGGCGGTTATCTTTCATGGCGTGCTCCGTTGTCTGGCTGCTTGCTACAAGAGAATCCGATAACGCAGATTCGGCACTCACATCGCACCTGACTATGAACGCCATGTGACAAAGCTGCGAATTGCAAAAATTGAATTTGCTTGCACGTCGGCTATACCCCGCCTAGGGTCAAAACAACTCGAAAATCGGAGGGCGTGAAGATGGCGCCCAAGCGTCCCAAAGGTGCGGGCGCGTTCCCGAAAGCGGTCGAAAGCCCCGCGCCGGCAAGACCCGATCCGGATGCACTCTATGCGGCACTGGATCTGGGGACAAATAGTTGCCGCATGTTGATCGCCCAGCCCAAGGGCAGCGGGTTCCATGTGGTCGACAGCTTCTCCAAATCCGTGCAACTGGGCGCGGGTCTGGAACGCACCGGACGGCTGTCGCGGGCGTCCATGGCGCGTACCGTGCAAGCCCTGCGCATTTGCCAGCAGAAACTCAAACGCAACAAGGTCAAGCGGATGCGCCTGATCGCGACCGAGGCCTGTCGGCGCGCCAAGAACTCGCGCGATTTCATTCGCCAGGTCAAACGCGAGACCGGTCTGACGCTTGAGATCATCCAGGCCGAAGAGGAAGCGCGTCTGGCTGTTATCTCTTGCGCGCCGCTTGTTTCGACCAAAACAGAACAGCTGTTGGTCGTGGACATTGGCGGCGGCTCGACCGAGCTGGTGTGGATCGACATTTCCTCGGTCCCGCGCCGCGATCGTCCTGCCGCGATCATGCGGCTGCACAACGGTTTTCATGCGGCCGAAAGCCCGTTTCCCGCCGCAAAAGTCGTGGATTGGATCAGCGTTCCGCTGGGCGTCGCCACGCTGCGCGATCAGTTCAACGATGTCGAAAACGACTCGGCCCGCTTTGCCCTCATGAGCTGGTTTTTCGAAGAACATCTGGCCGATTTCGCGCCCTACAAGGACGAACAAGCGCGCGAAGGTTTTCAGATCGTTGGCACCAGCGGAACGGTAACCACGGTTGCCGCCTCGCATCTGGGGCTCAAACGCTATGACCGCACCAAGGTGGACGGGCTGCGCATGACCAGCGATCAGATTGACAAAGTCATCCGCGGCTATCTAGAACTCGGGCCTCATGGCCGCCGTCACGATCCGCGTATCGGTGACGACCGGCAGGCCCTGATCATGTCCGGCTCGGCGATTTTGCAGGCCCTCTTGCGCTGCTGGCCCACCGACCGCCTTTCCGTGGCGGACCGGGGGCTGCGCGAGGGTCTGCTCTATGCGCAGATGAGCGCGGATGGCGTATTGGAAGACGGACCGTTTTGATGGCAAAATCGCCGAGTGGAAAAAACAGCTCAGGTCGCGGACAGCGTGATCTGAAGGTCAAGGTCAAGACCGCGCGGGGGCGCAAGCTGAGTTCGACGCGATGGCTCGAACGGCAGTTGAACGACCCTTATGTCAAACGGGCTCAGGCCGATGGGTATCGCGGACGGGCAGCCTATAAGATACTGGAGTTAGACGACAAGTTCCGGTTTCTTGTGCCCGGCGCGCGGATTGTTGATCTGGGTTGCGCACCCGGCGGGTGGTGTCAGGTTGCAGTGAAACGTGTGAACGCGTTGGGCGAGAAATCCGGCAAGCGGATCGGCACGGTTCTGGGCATCGACCTGCAAGAGGTTGAGCCGGTGGCCGGGGCCGAAACCCATGTTCTGGACTTCATGGAAGATGACGCCGACCAGAAGGTAAAGGAATGGCTGGGTGGCAAGGCTGATGTGGTGATGTCGGATATGGCGGCTGCATCTTCGGGCCACAAACAGACCGACCACCTGCGCATCATGGCGTTGTGCGAAACGGCGGCGTATTTTGCGTTTGACGTGCTGGAAGAAGGCGGCACTTTTGTTGCCAAGGTTCTGGCCGGAGGCGCAGAGGGCGACCTGCAAAAACTGCTCAAACAGAAATTCACCAAGGTCGCGAATGTGAAACCGCCCGCGTCCCGCTCGGACAGTTCCGAGAAGTTCGTGGTTGCAACCGGGTTTCGCGGCTGAATGTCTTAGTCCAGATCGATCTGACCGGCGACAAGGCGCTGCTCGCGCAGCGACGCTGCGGCGATCCCTTGCAGCAACAACGCATCCCCGTGGTTCACATCTGCTGGCTTGCGCGCGCGCAGCTCATCAATGCGTTGATCCAGCCTCTCTTTTCGGGGGCCAGCGACGGGATGTACAAAAGTAGCAGAGCGACCGGACATGTTTCACCTTTTAACGACGTGTAACTTACCTTTCGTCTACGGGTGAAATTTGCCGGGAACGTGGCGCAATTCGGCCCGTTCGGTGCCTTTTCAGCGCCCGAACTGCAAAGCCAGCTGCAAAAGGGCCGGATCCTGCGGCAGGATTTCAAGCCCTTCTTCCAAGGTGGAAATCGCGGCCTCTGGTCCACGATTGATATGCGCCAATTGCACCAACATCGGCCAGGCCTCTGCCCGCTGAGGGTCCAGTGTCACAACTTCGCGGAACGCATTTTCGGCGGCGGGCGCATTGCGCATGGTCAGGGCCAGCCCGCCAAGAACCAGATGCGTTTCGGGGAAATCCAACCTGTTGGCTATACTGGCCTGCCAATCGGCCATCCCGGCCTGAGAGGCCGCGCGCTGGTCGTCAGACAGGGCTTGAGGGGGGATGTCCAGAAACAGTTTGGCGGTTGAAATCCGCACATTACGCATGGGATCGGACAGCAACGGCTCAAGCCGCGCGACCCGGTTTGGCAAGGGTGCCGGGCGTTGCAGAGGGACCGCGTTCGCGCGCACCAAAGGATTTGGGTCCTTCAAAGTATCGGCGGTTTGTGTGGCCAGTTCCTCATCCGCAAAAGGTTGCAGCAAAAACAAGGCTGTGGCACGCACGATGCCTGGCTGACCCTCGTCCTGCGCAATCGTCAGCAAGCTTTCCGGATCATCCAGCCGCCCCAGGGCCGAGGCCTCAAACACCGTACCATAGTGAGGCCCACGTCGGTTTGAATTCGGATACCAATCCGACACCTTTGCGGCCGCCCAGATCTGAGTTTTGTCGCGGTGGCATTCCGTGCAGGCGTCGCCGCCCAATGCAAGATCCGGACGGGGTATTCGAAAGCTGTGATCCCGCCGCCCGTCCACGCCCATATAGGTCCGTTCGATCATATGGCAGCTTTTGCATTGCGCGCCTTCGGAGCCCTCGGGGTGGTGGTGATGTTCGGGCGTGTCATAGTTCTGCAAGGCAAGCGAGGGAAACTCGGGGTTGCCTGCGGGCGAATGACACTGTGTGCAGACGCCATTTCCATCCGCAATCAACTCGGCCCGGTGGGCGTCGTGACAGTCCATGCACCCCACACCCTTGTTGTACATCTTCGATTGCAGGAACGAGCCGTAAACATAGACCTCATCCAGTATCTGACCGTCAGGGTGATAAAGACCCGGTCTCAGCACCGCCAGATTATAAGCATCGTGATAGGCGGTGCCCGGTAGCGGATTGCCATCCGCCAACGCCTCGCGTCGGGAATGGCAGCCAGCGCATTGCTGGATTTCGGCCTCGGTCTGGCCCCTGCCCCAGCTCATCGGAAAACCGTACTCGTTCAAGCCGTCCGCCAGCGACTTACCGGTCACCCAGTCCAAATGGGCCGAGGCCGGTCCATGGCAGGCCTCGCACCCGACACCGATTTCGGCCTGCGAAGATGCATATTGCCGCGTTGAACCGTCATAGTCCTTAACAAACCCTGTGGCATGGCATTCGGCGCATCTGGCGTTCCAGTTCTTGTAGGGACCGGTCCAATGCAGCCCATCATCCGGCGGCAAATCCTGATCGGGATAGAGGTGAAACCAGCGCTGGTTCTCTGTGTCCCAAACAACGTCAAAGCTCTGCAATCTACCGGGCTCGGTCTCGAACAGGTATTGCTGCAAGGGTTCGATCCCGACGACGGAATGAACCGGGTATTCAGTGACAGACCCATCCTTTTCCGTCACCTCTGCCAATGGCAGTCCAGCGGCCAAGCGAAACGAGACGGACATGCCGTCATGATCAAACACGGTGCCGTTGAAATCCGCCACGACCGAACCGCTTTCAACATTGGTCCAAGCCAACGCGTGGTGCGAGGTTTCCCAGGCTGCGACCTCATCCTGATGGCATTCAACACATGCCTCGGACCCCACGTAATCCTGCGCAGCAACTGTTCCGGCGCAAACCAACAAAGCTGCGAACGCGGCGCCTGTGAACCTCATTCCGTGCCATCCTCGTCGCGAAGGTCCATCAACGCACCGTTATATTCAGCACCCAGGATCAAGATCGCGGAACACAGATACAGAAAAATCAGGGCGGCCATGGCGCCGGCCAACCCGGCATAGGTTGCGCTGTATTCTGCGAATTTCGAGATATAGACCGAAAAACCCCATCCGCCGGCGGCCCACAGGCCAAGGGTCAGAATCACACCCGGCAGTATCTGGGACAGCTTGTGCCTGCGTGTCGGCAAAATCAGATGCGCCAAGATCACGATGATCGCGGGCAGTGCCACCGTGAACGTCCAGCGCAGCCGATCCACCGAAAACCACCCATCCAGATTTACAGCCGTTTTTTCTGAAACGAGGCGCGTATAGACCGGCAGCACCACCTCGACCGCGGCGATGACCAGAATGGCCGCGCCGCCGATGATGACGATGACAAAACACATCAGACGCGTTTTCCAGAACGGCCAGCTGTCAGTGTCATGATAGGCCTGGGTCATGGCCTTGCGCACAGCGACCACCCCGTTCGAGGCAAAGAAGATTGCCAGCAAACCACCCAGGGTGATCACACCGGTCCCGGATCCGTCCAACACCGCGCGCAGCTCTGATACGATTGGCTGGGCCACATCCTTTGGCCACGCGCCAAAAATCAGCTCGATCAATTCGTCGGTGACGTAATCCTGTGACAACGCCCCTGCCAATGCCACGGTGAACAGCGCAAAAGGAAAAACGGCCAACATCAGGGACATGGCGACATGGCTGCTCATGACGAAACCGTTTTTCTTATCAAACCGGCCCAAGGCCAGCCCGAGGGCCCGCACATAAGGATTGCGCATGTGAATCGGCAAAGACTTCATATCACGACCCTACAGTGCAATCGTCCGTCTTCGGAACCGTATAAACGACACGGACCACAAATTTGGCCCCATAACCGCCTGAGCGGATTGCATAAACGCGCAGCCATGTGCAGGATTGTGCCCAAGACGCCGGAACCGCGGTTCCGAAACACTCAGTCAAGGCAGGTGAATGACCCCAGAGCCCAAAGACACACTCAGCCATCCGCGATCGAAATTGCCCGTTGTCCGGGACATTTCGATCGTGGCAACGCTGGTTGTACTGGGGCTATACGCGGGCGCGGCCTTTCTGGTGCCACTGACCATGGCGCTGCTGGTCAACGTGTTGATCATCGCGCTGGCGGACCGGCTGATGGCGATTGCACGGGTTCCGATCTGGCTGGCAAATATTGCCGGTGTCACCGTGGTTCTGGCCGGATTGTTCATGATCATGTATGTCCTCGGCAGTCAGGCAACACAATTTGCCCGCACGATCGGCACCTACGAATCCCAATTTGACGGGGCCGTGAACCGAATTGCCGGATTGGTCGGCAATGACGTGACCGCCTTTATTCGCGACAACCTGATCAGTCTGGATATGACCTATGTTGCCCGCGTCTTGCTGGGCAGCGCGACCTCGTTGCTTAACCAGTTCTTCCTGATCAGCCTCTATGTCGCCTTTCTGATGGCCGAGCGTCTGGCCTTTCGCAAAAAGATCCAACTTGCGGCAGGCAACCCGCAATTGGGCTCCGAGTTTGCCTCGGTCCTGGATGCGATATCTTTCAGCCTGCAACGCTATGTCGGGGTCAAGACCCTCATCAGCCTGATCACCGCCGGTATCAGCTATACCGTCTTCCGCGTTTTGAACCTGGAATATGCCGAGACATGGGCCGTGCTGACCTTCGCGCTGAACTTCATCCCTTCAATCGGGTCGATCATCGCTGTGGTGTTTCCGGCCCTGATCGCGCTGGTGCAATTCGACAGCATCGTTCCGTTTCTGGTGATCGTGTTGGGCTGTGGCACCATACAATTCCTGATAGGCAACTTCCTCGACCCCGCTATGCTGGGCCGGTCGCTGAATATGTCGACCTTTCTGGTCATTCTGGCGCTGACATTCTGGACAACCGTCTGGGGCCTGATCGGCGCGTTCCTCAGCGTCCCGCTGACGGTCTGTATCCTGATCATCTTCAGCCATATCCCGGCACTGCGACCGGTGGCGATCATGATGTCGCTGGATGGCCGATTGGGCGAAGAGGATGAGCCACGCCGCTCCGCCTAGTGAGGCCATCTGAACTCGTGCTGGATTGAAAGCGGTCAGGCTGCTAACATCCCGGTATTGCGCAATATTACGGATCAGTTTTCCTCCGTACGAACCATCATTCGCTACGGCGCCGATTGGGATTACCAAATGAATGCACTTAATCAGATAAATGATCTTAAATCCCGCATGGGGCAATCGATCATCGGGCAAGCCGATGTCATTGACCGGTTGATCATCGGCCTTCTGGCCAATGGCAATCTGCTGATCGAAGGACTGCCGGGTCTGGCCAAGACCCGGGCCGTCAAAGCAATGGCGCGCAATCTGGATGCCCGCTTTAGCCGTATCCAGTTCACCCCCGATCTACTGCCATCGGATGTGACGGGTACAGAGGTGTTTCAGCAAACCGACCAAGGCGGCACATTTCGGTTCGAACCGGGCCCGATCTTTGCCAACATCGTGTTGGCGGATGAGATCAACCGGGCACCGGCCAAGGTTCAGGCCGCCTTGTTGGAAGCGATGGAGGAACGACAGGTCACGGTATCCGGCACCACTCACAAGATGGAGCCGCTGTTCATTGTCATGGCCACTCAGAACCCGATCGAACAAGAGGGCACCTATCCACTGCCCGAGGCGCAAATGGACCGGTTCCTGATGCATGTGCAGATCACCTATCCGCCGGTCGAAGACGAGGTCGAGGTGATCCGCCTGGTCCGTGGCGAAGATAATGCCGCTGGCAAATCCACGACCAAGGAAAGACCAGAGGCCATCCCGCAAGAGGCTGTTTTCGCCGCGCGGGCGGAGATTGGCCAGATCCAAGTCTCGGACGCAATGGACCGCTACATGGCCGATCTTGTGCAGGCTACGCGTACTCCGGCAGCCCTGAGCGATCAACTCGCAAGCTGGATCGAGGTTGGCGCAAGCCCCCGCGCCTCGCTGGCGCTGGATAAATGCGGACGCGCGCACGCCTGGCTGAATGGTCGCGATTATGTCGACCCGGCGGACATCCGCGCCATTGCACATGACGTCTTCCGCCACCGCATCTCGCTGAGTTTCGAGGCACAGGGGGATGCGAAATCCACCAATGACGTGACCGACGAAATCCTGCGCCTTGTCGCCCTGCCCTGATCAGAAAGGACTGTTCCGCGCATGTCCGCATCAGCCTCAGATCCGAAAGACACCCGCATCCACGTGGATGCGCGGCATCTGACAGGCCTAGGTGCTCGGGCACGACTGATCAGCCTGTTGCCGCGGCAGCCGGCGCGGTCGATCCTGAGCGGTCGGCACGCGTCGCGGCTGCGCGGTCGCGGATTGAATTTTGAAGAGCTCCGCGGCTACCTGCCTGGCGACGACATCCGCACCATCGACTGGAAGGTGACCGCCCGCACCGGCGAACCACACATCAGGGTCTATACCGAGGAAAAAGACCGCCCTGCCCTGCTTTTGACCGACCAACGAGTGTCGATGTTCTTTGGCACCCGCGTGTTCATGAAATCGGTCATCGCGGCCGAAGCGGCCGCCATTGTCGCACACCGTGTTCTGGCGCAGGGTGACAGGATTGGTGGGATCGTGTTCGGCGATACCGATCTGGCGGAACATCCGCCACAACGCCGTCCGGCGGCCCTGACCCGCTATCTGTCCTCGCTTGGCGCTTTGAATTGCAGCCTGCGCGCGGACCAGCGCACCGGTACTGTCAGGCTGAACGACGTGCTGAAACAAGCCACCCGCATTGCACGCACAAACGGGCTTGTTTGCCTGTTTTCAGATTTTGACGGGCTGGACGATCAGTCCGAAAAGTATCTGGCGGAGCTTTCAAACTCCAATGATCTGATAGTGTTCAACATTTCTGATCCGTCCTCGCAATCTCTTTCACCCAATCTGAAACTCACCGTATCCGACGGCGACAAGCAGCTTGAAATCAACAGCACCGACCCAGCACTTTCAAAGCGTATTCGCATGGCGATGCAGGACCGGCTGGCACAGCTGCAAAGCTGGTCCAAGCGCTATGGTTTCCCGGTTGTGCCACTGACGACCGATGTGCCGGCGCTGGACCAGCTGCTGCGGCTGTTTGGCCATTCAGGACCGCACAGATGAGCATCGAGACAAAAGGAAAATCGCTGGTCGACCTGCTCGACATGCTGGAACCCGCCCCGGCGCCTCTGCCCGTTTCGATGGTTCCGCAGACCTGGGGTTGGGCGGTGCTGGGGATTGTCGTGTTTGCCTTCGTGCATGCGATTGTTCTGTGGGTACTCAAAAAGCACCGCGCCAACGCGTACCGGCGCATCGCTTTGGCCGAGGTGTCACTGGCAGCTGATGACGCGGCCAAAATTGCGGCGATCTTGCGCCGAACAGCGCTGGTTGCGTTTCCACGTGCCCAAGTCGCAGGATTATATGGTCAAGATTGGATAAACTTCCTATCCGAACGTGTTGTAAAATATAAGTTATCAGAGAAATCGCGTGACGCGTTGCTGACCGCGCCATATGCCGGGCCATGCACTGATCCAGATCTGACCCAGTTTGCCTGCCACTGGATCAAAACACACAAAGTCGGAGGTGACCGCTGATGCTGTCCCTCGCCAGCCCGTATGCCCTGTTATTGCTGCCTCTGCCATTGGCGGTTTACTTCTTCGTGCCGGCTTATCAGGAAACGGTCCGCTCGATCCGCATCCCCTTCTTCCGGCATGTCGCTGCTGCCGCCAGGGTCGATCCTCAATCCGGGTCGATCACGCGCCGCAGAACGCGACTTGCGACCGGGCTGACCGCGTTGATCTGGCTGCTCATCGTTTTGGCTCTGGCCCGCCCCGAAAGACTGGGGGAGCCTGTCGTGGTTGAAAAATCGGCGCGCGATGTTGTTCTGGCGCTCGATATCTCGGGTTCCATGGATCAGCGGGACTTTACTACGACGGACGGCGCGCCTCAGCAAAGGTTGGCCGCGGTCAAGGATGTTCTGCGAGACTTTATCGCCGCACGCCAGGGTGACCGTATCGCATTGGTCATCTTTGGAACCCGCGCCTTTGTTCAGGCACCATTCACCGAAGATCTGCCGAGCTTGAATGGCTTCCTCGATCAAACTCAAGTTGGTATGGCCGGACCAAACACCGCTTTGGGCGACGCGATCGGGTTGGGCATTCGATTGTTCGAAACCTCGGAAGCGGATCAGCGCCTGATGATTGTCCTCAGCGATGGGGCCGACACCTCAAGCCGTATGACGCCGATAAATGCCGCCGCGATTGCCGCTGACAAAGGCGTTACCATCTATACTGTCGGCGTCGGCGACCCGGAGGCGTCGGGCGAGGATCGGGTGGATCTGGGGGCCTTGCAGGATATCGCCAACCGGACCGGAGGGGCCTATTTCTTTGCCGATGACGAAGCTGCGCTGGCAGAGACCTACCAGCAGATCGACCAATTGAACCCCCGGGTGGTCGAAACACAAAGCTACCGCCCACATGAAAGCCTTGCGCATATCCCGCTTGCTGCGGCGCTGATCTTGGTATTGGCAGGTATGGCGCTGCCGCGCGTCACCCGGAAAACCGCAGGTGTGCTATGAGTATCATCGCGGAATTTCATTTTATCCGAGCGTATTACCTGACCTTCCTGATCCCATCCCTTCTGCTTTGGTGGTGGGTGCGACCCCGCCGCGCAGAAGAATTGGAGCTTCCCAACGGCATCGCACCTCACCTTGCCGCAGCACTGCAACTGGGCACGGATGAGAGACAACGCATCCACCCCATCGATGTCGCCCTGTTGATTGCCGTGCTGGTGACATTTGCGGTGTCCGGCCCCACATGGTCTCGCGCACCAAACCCGTTGGTCGCTGACACCGCGCCCTTGGTGGTCGCATTGAAGGTCACCGAAAGCATGGAGGAAAGCGACATCGCGCCCTCTCGGCTGGACCGCGCCAAATACAAGATCACCGACCTGATCAACGCCCGCGCCGGGGCCAGAACCGCCTTGATCGCCTATGCCGGCACGCCACATCGGGTTGCGCCGCTGACCGAGGACGCAAATGTGCTTCGTCCTTTGCTCGAAGGGTTAACGCCTGCCGTCATGCCCGAGCCCGGCGACGCGGCCTCCGACGCGTTGTCCGTGGCTAACGAGATCCTGGACACCAGCGACACGCCCGGCGCGATCCTGTTTGTGCTGGACGATATGGACCCTGCCCAGGCCTCGGAATTCGACAGCCAAAAGACGCCGGTCTTCTTCCTGACCATGCTGCCGGACGGGGGTCGACTGACCCAGTTGGACCGTATTCCGGGCGCGACCGTCATCCCGTTTTCCAACGATGACCGCGACATCACGCGCCTGCAGCGAGAGGTTCAATCCAGCTATATCAACGCGTTGGACGACGATGATCGACTGGAATGGCGGGATCAGGGTTGGATATTTGCATGGCCAGCAGCCTTGCTGTGTTTGCTTTGGTTCAGGCGTGGCTGGGTGATCCGGATGGCGGCGGTTGCGCTGTTTGCTGTCCAGCCCGCTGGTCCCGCCCAGGCCGATGGGTGGCGGGATTGGTTCCTGACCCCGGATCAACAGGGGCAAATCGCGATGAACCAAAAGCGCTATGCCGATGCGGCCACGCTGTTCCAAGACCCGTACCACAAGGGATACGCATTGCTGCGTGCAGGGAAATACCCCGAGGCGGCGGCGATCTTTGCCGAACAGAACTCGGCCGAAGCCGCATTTGCCGAAGGCATGGCCCGCATCCGCAACCGCGAATATCGCCCGGCCATAACCGCCTTTGAAACAGCGCTGCAACGACGGCCCGATTGGCCCGAAGCGCAGCACAATCTTGAGGTTTCAAAGGCCGTACTCGACTATGTCGAAACCACGCGCGAACAATCGGATACGGGTGAAGAGGCAGGTATCGGCGCGGACGACACCGTGTTCGACAACGACGACAGTCGCGGTGCGGATACGACGGTGACCGCGCCCGAAGACGGTGCTGGTGCGCTGTCGGCAGATCAATGGATCAGCTCGATCGACACCGATATGCAGGATTTTCTTAAAAACCGCTTTCTTCTGGAAAATCAGGAGCAAAGCCAATGAGGTACATCCTGATCCTCATGTTCTTGTTGCTGCCGTCACTTGCTACGGCGCAATCCCATGTGCAGCCCAAGGTGACCATTGAGGCCCCGACCGAGGCGGTGACAGTTGGCCAACCTGCTATCGTGCGGATCAAGGTTCTGGTGCCGACTTATTTGCCATCACCACCGGTTTTCCCCTCGCTGGAACAGGAAAACCTGCTGGTCCGCCTGCCCGAACGCGCCTCGGGCCCGATCAGCGAAGCGGTGGAGGGTGAGACTTGGTCCGGCGTTCAGCGCAGTTATCGCGTGTACCCTTTGCAAACCGGTGCGTTTGATTTCAGCGCACAAAACGTCGCTGTCACCTTTGCCGATCCCGAATCCAACGATCCTGTTCAAGCCTCGGTTTCCTTGCCCCCTGTTACCTTGAATGCAACAATCCCTGACGGTGCGCAGTCTCTTGATCCGCTCATCTTAGCGACGGATTTCAAGGTCGAGCATTTTGTCGATGGCGGGCCCGATGTAGCGTCAGGAGGGGCCGTGACGCGCCGGTTGACGGCCAGCATCACAGGGACAACCCCGCTATTGATCCCTGACCTGATCCCGGCTGCGCAGGATCCGCTGTTGCGCGCCTATCCCAAGGAAGCCAAGGTAACCGAGGCGGAAGAGCGCGGTATCCTGTCCGGCCAGCGCATAGATGAGGTCGTCTATCTGGCCCAGGATGGCGGTCAGGCGCAATTGCCTGCGATTTCTATCAGTTGGTTCAACCTGGATAGCAACAAGGTTGAGACAATAGAGATTCCGTCCGTTGATCTAAACCTTGCCGCGCCACCGCGGGAACCCCCATCTTTGGAAAGTGTTTTTAGGTTAGTACTTTGGGCGGTGATTCTTACCCTTGCTGCATGGGCTTTGTGGAAATGGTTTGCGCCGCGCTATTCCAACTGGAAACAGGATCGAATGCACCGGTATCAGGCGTCTCTGCAATACGCGTTGGACCAATTGGAACAGGCGTTGAAAGACTGTGATTTAACGAGCGCATATGCAGCGTTAGAGATGTGGAAAGCCCGTGGCGACGCATCTCATGCGCGTGGGTTGGAAGACTGCCTCACCCAGATCGGCGCGGCACGGTATTCGAATGATACCCCCCAACACCCCGAGGATTGGAAAGCGGCCCAAGCAGCGCTCAGATCGCTTGATCACAGACATGCGCGAGAGACATCGCCTCTGCCGCCGTTGAATCCCTGAACCTCAGCTTTGGCAACTCGCAATCAAGGCGCTGCGGTCGGTCAGACGCACGCGGCCATAACCGATCTCGATCAGCCCCTGATCCGAGAGCTTGTGCAAACTGCGGTGCAACGTTGGCTGAGAGACGGCGATCATCTGCGCCAGATCTTCTTGCGACACAACGATCCATCCGTCGGATTTAGCAGTGCTTTCGTCCAAATGCAGCAGGCGCAAAACAAGACGCTTTTCCGTCCCGGTCACCGCCATATTGGCCATAATGCGCAGCGCGGTTTGCATGTTCTCATGCGTAAGCGCATAGAACTCCAGAACATATTCCGGTTTGTTGCGCGCAAGACGACCTATGCGCGTGTTGGGAAAGAACAGCGTCTCGGTATCCTGCGTGGCCCCAACACTGACAAGGCGCGATGTTCCGGCAAAAAGGGCTAGATCACCGATCCAGAAACCCGATCCTTCGCGGTGCAAAACAAACTCCTGCCCGTCATCAGCGGGTGCTGTGATCTGAACACCTCCTTGCAGAATGGCGTAAATCCCGTTGGCGGGATCGCCATGGTGATACAGCATCTCATCTTCGGAAAATGATTTTGGAACCGCGCAATCCAGCAGATCATTCTGAAACGCCTTTGTGCGCCCGGAGAACCAGCTTGAGGCGGCAAGTCTTTGATGAATAACGGATCGGTCACGCATTAGAATATCTCAAATTGATCATATGAGGAATTTCGACACCTCATCATCGCATAGACTATTCTTGTTTGATTCCAAATAGACGGTCCATTTTTTTCCGAGAATCAAACCCTTGGTGGCGCTCGTTTCAGTGAAACACGCCGCCCGCAAACAGATTATATCCCGGGACCTTTTGGTTCGCTCAGTTCAGGAGATCATCATGTCACCACCACGCAGTTTTACCGGTCATTGGCACGGCAAACTGAAAAAGCTTGCTGTGGCCACTGTTGCCGTCGCATTGGCATTGCCGGCCTGGGCACAGGATCAAAAGCCGAACATCCTGGTCATCTGGGGTGACGATATCGGCCAGTCCAACATCTCGGCTTACACAATGGGTTTGATGGGTTATCAGACGCCCAATATCGACCGGGTCGCCAAAGAAGGCATGATCTTCACCGACTATTATGGCGAGCAATCCTGCACCGCCGGTCGTTCGTCCTATATCATGGGCCAGTCGGTCTATCGTACCGGCCTGTCCAAAGTGGGGCTGCCCGGTGCCGATCTTGGAATGCAGACCGAAGACCCAACCATTGCCGGATTGCTGAAAGACCACGGCTATGTCACCGGTCAGTTCGGCAAAAACCATCTGGGCGACAAAGATGAACATCTTCCGACAAACCACGGATTTGATGAGTTTTTCGGAAACCTGTATCATCTGAACGCCGAAGAAGAGCCCGAGAACGAAGATTATCCCGGCGACATGGTTCTGGCCGATGGCCGCACCTTCCGTGAGGCTTATGGCCCGCGCGGTGTGATCAAATCCTCTGCGGATGGCCAAATCGAGGACACCGGCCCACTGAACAAAAAACGCATGGAAACCGTAGATGATGAAACCGTCGCTGCGGCGATCGACTTCATCAAACGCGCGCATGAACAGGGCCAGCCCTTCTATGTCTGGTGGAACGGCACACGGATGCATTTCCGCACCCACGTCAAGGACGAGATGCGCGCGCAGGCGAACGAAATCGCCGGACGTGTGATGGATGAGTACAGCGCCGGTATGATCGAACATGATATGCATGTGGGTCAGCTGCTGGACCTGCTGGACGAGTTGGGCATCGCCGACAACACGATCGTTCACTATTCGACCGACAACGGCCCGCATATGAACACCTGGCCTGATGCTGCTGCGACGCCGTTCTGGGGCGAAAAGAACACCAACTGGGAAGGCGGCTGGCGCGTTCCGTCCATGGTCCGCTGGCCTGGTCAGATCGAGCCCGGATCGATCACCAACGAAATCGTGCACCACATGGACTGGCTGCCCACCTATCTGGCGGTTGCCGGAGATCCCGACATCAAGGAAAAGCTGAAAGCAGGTTATAGCTCATCAGGAATGGGCCGCGACTACAAGGTGCATCTGGATGGCTACAACATCCTGCCTTTGTTGACCGGTGAGACGACCGAGAGCCCACGGTCGGAGATCTTCTATTTCTCTGATGACGGAGACCTGACGGCGCTGCGCTATGACGACTGGAAGCTGATCTTCCTTGAGCAGAAGGCCTGGGCAACGCTGCGCGCCTGGATCGAACCCTGGACCGAGCTTCGCATCCCACTGATCGTCAACCTACGCCGCGATCCTTACGAGCGCGCTTACCGCACGTCGAACACCTATTACGACTGGCTGTTGGACCGCGCCTATTTCCTGGTGCCTGCGCAGCAATATGTGGGGAACTTCCTGGCCACATTCCAAGAATATCCCCCACGCCAAAAGGCCGCCAGCTTTAACCTTGAACAGGTTATGGAAAAGCTGAACACGCCGACCTCGAACTAGGATCTGGCCTTTTTGAACAGGATCAGGGGCCGCCAACGCGCGGCCCCTGTCACCTTGAACCGGAGCATTCTCATGAAATCATTGGCCCTGTCTGCCCTTATTGCCGTCCTTCCGCTGGCTGCGCTGTCCGATCCACTGCCAAGCTGGACCGACTCGGCGTCAAAGCAGCGGATCATTTCTTTTGTCGACGCTGTTACCGACCCGCAAAACGCCGACTATGTGACCCCGTCAGAACGCATCGCCGTTTTTGACAATGACGGCACCTTGTGGGCCGAGCAGCCCGTCTATTTCCAGTTCATCTTCGCAATGGATCGGCTTGCGGCCATGGCGGAACAGGACGCCTCAGTCCTGAGCTCTCCGACGCTTGAGGCCGCCGCGCAAGGCGATTTGGCAACAGTTCTTGAGGGCGGTCATAAGGCCCTGATCGAGGTTGTGAACGCGTCCCATTCCGGCGTCAGTGTGGACGCGTTCCAGGCGGCCGTTGCCGATTGGCTGAACAGCGCACGCCATCCCGATACCGGGTTGCCCTATGACCAGATGACCTATCAGCCTATGGTCGAATTGCTGCGCTACCTCAGGGATGAAGAGTTCAAGACATTCATCGTCTCGGGCGGTGGTCTGCATTTCATGCGTGTCTTCGCGCAAGAGGCCTATGGCATTCCGCCCGAACAGGTGTTGGGGACATATGGTGAGACCACCTATGACACCTCGGGCGACAGCCCGACGATCACCAAGGCCGCCGGGATCGCATTCATCGACGACAAGGAAGGCAAGCCCATCAATATCGAACGCACCATCGGACGGCGCCCAATTCTGGCGGGCGGTAACTCGGACGGGGATTTCGCGATGATCGAATGGACCACTGCGGGCGAAGGTCCGCGCCTTGGAGTTCTGATCCACCACACGGATGCCGAGCGGGAATGGGCTTATGACCGCGAAAGCGCCATCGGCAAACTAGTCGACGGGTTGGACAAGGGCCCGGATATGGGGTGGGTCATTGTGGATATGGCGAATGACTGGTCGCGCATCTACACTGGGGCCAACTGACCCCAAAAAAGGCCGCCTTATGTGGACACTACTGCTTTCTTTGATCGTGTTCGCCATGTACTGCACGGCGACGGTGTTTGCTGTGCGTGCCGCTCAGACCGCGCGCACCCCTCAGGGGGCGGTTGGCTGGGTGGTCTTCCTGCTGACCGCTCCTTTTCTGGGCGTGCCGCTCTATCTGTTTCTGGGTCACCACCGTTTTCGCGGCTACCGCATCGCGCGACAGGAAAGCGAGCGTGTGGTTGAAGGGATCAAAACCTTCGCGGACTTCTCCAAGCCGGACGTCGACAGCCTTCGCATCAATACGAAACCCTTCGAGGCGCTTGCGCATTTACCCGTTTCCCGAGGGAACGGAGCAGAGTTGCTGATCGACGGCGAGGCCACGTTTCAATCCATCTTCGACGCCATCGAGACCGCAAAGAACTATATCCTGATCCAGTTCTATATCGTACGCGATGACGCGTTGGGGCAAGAGTTGCAGGACAAACTGATCCATGCAGCGAAACGTGGTGTGCATGTGCGGTTCATGACCGATGCCGTCGGCAGCTATGGTCTGCCCACCGCCTATCTGGACAGGTTAAGAGATGCCGGGATTGATGTTGCCGACCCGCGTGAACAACGCGGGCCCAATCACCGATTTCAACTCAACTACCGCAATCACCGGAAAACCGTGATCATCGATGGCGAGATCGGTTATATCGGCGGGCACAATGTGGGGGTCGAGTATCTGGGCCAAAGCCCCAAGTTCGGGCGCTGGCGCGACACGCATCTGAAGATGACCGGCCATATCGTCCGGCAATTGCAGCTGATCTTTGTCGAGGACTGGCACTGGGCGCATGGCGAGGATCTGATCGACGATCTGGATTGGGCCGGCAGCGAATCCGAGCAGGATATGAACGCCCTGATCGTCGCCACGGGTCCCGGCGATGAGACAGAAACCGGCGCGATGATGTTTTTCTCTGCCATCGCAGCGGCGCAAGAGCGAGTCTGGATTGCCTCGCCCTATTTCGTGCCGGATATCGACATCATGACAGCGCTGCAACATGCCGCAC
The DNA here is from genome assembly GCF_056532975.1 of Ruegeria sp. H6. NCBI lineage: Bacteria > Pseudomonadati > Pseudomonadota > Alphaproteobacteria > Rhodobacterales > Roseobacteraceae > Ruegeria > Ruegeria sp. H6. Next base: position 5,565 of record NZ_JBQFOA010000017.1, on the reverse strand, counting down.
TTCGCGGCGTCGACGTGCGCATTCTGGTGCCCGAGGTGATTGACCATCGTCTGCCCTGGCTGGCGGCCTTTGCCTATTTTGACGAGATCCGCGACTGCGGCGCCCGGGTGTTTCGCTATACCGACGGGTTCCTGCATCAAAAGGCTTTTGTCGTGGATGACAGTCTGGCGGCGGTTGGGACGACCAATCTGGACAACCGCTCTTTCCGCCTGAATTTCGAGGCCATGGCCCTGTTTTTCGACCCCCGCGCAGCACAGGCAGCAGCGAATATGCTGCTGACAGATTTCGACTCCAGCTATGAGCTGACGCGCAAGCTGCCGCAGCAGCCAGCCTATATCCGATACGGCGCGCCGTTGGCACGGCTGTTCGCGCCGATCCTCTAATTCAGGAATTTCTCTTGAAACACACGCGTCATCAGCGCGACCAGGAAGGCCGTCGATAGGCCAAACGCCAGCAACCCGGTGACCGAGGCAAAGGCCCCAAAGATACGCAACTGTTCGCCCAAAACGATGTCGCCATAGCCCAGCGTCGTAAAGGTCACGAGCGAGAAATAAAGCGCCGAATTCCAATCCGGTAACACATCGCCCAAAACCCAGACGATCGCCCAGATCCAGACCTGCACCGTATGCGTGAAGATGATAAATACTAGTGCGACGCTGATCGGACCGGCGGTTGCCAGAATGGCGTTGGTGTTTTCCCAACGATCCATGAGCTTGCGAATGACCAGCACGCACCAGGTCAGCAGCAGGATCTCGATCAGAAAGCACAGGCCCAGATACAGGCTGCCCCAAAAAATCTGTTGCGATAAGGTCATGAACTAAGCCCTTGTTTTTTGCGTCAAACGCCTAATCAGAATGCGCCGTAACGCAAGATTGAACAAGATCATGGTACCATTTGCCGCGACATTTTCTGCGCGCGGCTTGTCCTCTATGGACATCCGACTTCGGCGTTGCACATTGTGACAGGCGCGAATGGGATCAACTGATGCTGCTAAAAATTAAACACCTGCAAAAAACCTATTCGGGCGGGCGCCCTGTCCTTTTGGATGTTTCCCTCACCCTCGACCAGGGTCAAACCCTTGCTTTGACCGGCGAAAGCGGTAGCGGCAAAAGTACGTTGCTGCATTTGGCGGCGGCGCTCGATGGGTTTGATGGGGGCGAGATTTGGCTGAACGACACGGCTTATTCGCCGCTGGACGATGCCGGGCGGGCCGCTATCCGGCGGTGCGATCTGTCTTTGGTCTTTCAGCAATTCAACCTGATCCCGTCGCTTAGCGTTGCACAGAACCTGTCCATTCACGCGCGCCTTGCGGATCGTGAGGACCCCGCCTGGACCACACATCTGGCCGAGACTCTGGGTCTGTCCGACCTGCTGGACCGCTACCCCGAGCAGCTGTCGGGCGGGCAGCAGCAGCGGGTGGCGATTGGTCGAGCTATGGCGACCAAACCCATGCTATTGCTAGCAGATGAGCCAACGGGGAACCTGGATGAAACGGCCAGTCGAGTGGTTTTGGACCTGATGCTGACACTGGTTGCAGAAACGGGGACGGCGCTGCTTCTGGTCACTCATTCATCGGACATCGCCGCGCGGCTGGATCGGCGTCTCCACTTGTCTGGCGGGCAGATCACATGACAGCCGCCGCCATTCAGTTCCTGTGGTCCCATTGGCGGCGCCACAAATTGCAGCTGATCACGCTGCTGACCGGGATCGCGCTGGCAACGGGGCTGTGGTCTGCCGTACAGGCGATCAATGCCGAGGCCCGGGCCAGCTATGCCCGTGCCAGTGGTCAGCTGGCGCTGGGCCAATTCGACGCCTTGCAGGCACCGTCCGGTTTCATCCCGGTCTCGCAATATGTCGCGCTGCGCCGAGCGGGTTGGCAACTGGCCGCCGTGTTGGAGGGCTCGCTTTTGGTCAACGATCAGAGCGTCCGTTTGATGGGCGTGGATATGGTGTCCTATCCTGCGGTACCGGCTGTCACGCAGGCGGAACAAGGCGATGATCCCATTGAACCTGCCGACATTCTGACAGCGCCCGGGCGACTGTTGGTTTCCAATGACGTGGCGCATCTGTTCGACGACACCCCATCTTTCCCACCCGCATTCGCCAGCGCGTCTCTGCCTCCGGGATTTGTCCTGACCGACATTGGCGTTGCTGAACAGCTGTTGGACCGGCAGGGACAGATTTCACGCTTGATGATCCTTGCGGACCAACCTGCAGGGCTCACGCCGCTGTCGGATCTGGCCCCGAACCTGCAGCGGGTGCCTGCCTCGGACCAGCTTGATACCGCACAGTTGACCGACAGCTTTCACCTGAACCTGTCCGCGTTTGGGCTGCTGTCTTTTGCCGTCGGCCTGTTCATCGTGCACGGAACCGTCGGCCTGGCCTTTGCGCAGCGGCGCGGCATGATCCGAACACTGCGCGCGCTGGGTATGCCGATGCGGCGGCTGATCACGTTGCTCCTGTCCGAGCTTGTCTTCCTGGCCTGTATCGGTGGGCTGTTGGGTCTGACCTTAGGCTTTTTCCTGGCGGGTGCACTGCTGCCGGATGTATCGGCTACATTGCGCGGGCTCTATGGCGCGCCGGTGGATGGGCAGTTGTCGCTGCGCCCCCAATGGGCCGCTGCCGGGCTTTTCATGGCACTTGGCGGTACCCTGGTGGCCAGCAGCCAGGCCCTGCTGCGCCTGTCCCGCCTACCCCTGCTGCAAGGCCCCGGATTGCGTGCATGGCGCGGCACTGAGTCCGGTCGTCACCTGTCCGCAGGGATTGGTCTGGCTTTGGGCGCGGTTGGACTGACGCTCTACGCCACAATAGGTGGCCTGATCGGCGGCTTTGCCCTGCTGGCGGGCCTGCTGACCGGGTCGGCCTTGCTGCTGCCCTTACTGCTGTCGCGCGTTCTGAACACCTGCGCCGGAACGGCCAAAGGCCCCGTTGCGCAGTGGATATGGGCGGATATGCAGGCTCAACTGCCGGGCCTGAACCTCGCGCTTATGGCGCTTTTGCTGGCGCTGGCGGCCAATATCGGCGTCGGCACGATGGTGTCGAGCTTTCGGTTGACCTTTATCGGCTGGCTTGACCAACGCCTGACCTCTGAGCTTTACGTGACCGCCCAAGATGAAGACCAGATGCGGGACCTGACAACCTGGCTGGCGCCGCAAGTGGACGCCATTTTGCCGATCCGCCGGACCGAGTTGTCGCATGAAACCGGCCCATTGTTCCTGTATGGCATTGTCGATCACGACACCTATCGCGACCATTGGCCCTTGATCGCAAAGAGTTCAAACGTCTGGTCGGACGTCATGCAAAACGGAGCCGTTTTGATCAACGAACAACTGGCCCGCCGCGCCGATCTGTGGCCCGGACAGGTGCTGGAACTTGCACCTGACAGAGTGCTTGAGATCGCAGGAGTCTATTCCGATTATGGCAACCCGACCGGGCAGGCCATTGTCGCGATGCCGCTGTTTGATGACATCGCACCCGATGTCGGCACGCGCCGGTTTGGCATCCGGATGGACCCGGCGCAGACCGCAGCCATGACGCAGGCGCTGCGGGACCGTTTCGACTTGCCACCTTCCGGCGTGATCCGCCAAGACGCGATGAAGGCACAGTCCATAGCGATCTTTGAGAACACATTTGTCGTAACCTCGGCCCTGAACGTCCTGACACTGGGCGTTGCCGGGTTCGCGATCCTGACCAGTCTTTTGACTCTCTGGACACAACGCCTGCCGCAGATTGCCCCTGTCTGGGCGCTTGGGATGACCCGTGCCCGCCTGGCCTGGCTGGAGCTGCTGCGCAGCGTCCTGCTGGCAGCATTGACGGCCTGCCTTGCCTTGCCACTGGGCCTCAGTTTGGCCTGGGTGTTGCTGGCCGTCGTCAATGTCGAAGCATTTGGTTGGCAGCTTCCGATGTATCTGTTTCCCGGCGCCTGGGCTGGCCTTTTTGCTCTGACGATTTTGGCCGCCGCGCTGGCTGCTGCCCTGCCCGCCCTGCGCCTCAGGAAGGTGCCGCCTGCCGATCTGCTGAGGGTTTTTGCCAATGAACGTTAAGGCGCTGCTGATATGTCTGATCACACCCTTTGCGGCAATGGCGCAGGGCTATGCCGGATTGGGCGGTGATGCAGAAGGGTTCGACGTACCCCGTGCCGGATACACGTTCGAGTTCCCCAGGGATCACGGACCCCACCCCGCCTATCGCATCGAATGGTGGTACCTGACGGCCAATCTGCAAGGCGCAGACGGTCAGGATTACGGCATCCAGTGGACCCTGTTCCGCTCGGCGCTGAAACCGTTTGAGGTTGAGGGCTGGCAAAGCCCCCAGATCTGGATGGGCCATGCGGCAGTGACCACGCCGCAAAAGCACTATTTTTCGGAACGATTGTCGCGCGGCGGGATCGGTCAGGCAGGCGTGACAGCTGAACCGTTCGAGGCCTGGATCGACGATTGGCACATGCGCGGCGACAGCTTTGACGAATTGTCACTTGCCGCCTCTGGGCCGGATTTTGGCTATGATCTCTCGCTCAGCGCACAAGGGCCCTTGGTTTTTCACGGGGACGCGGGATTTTCCGTCAAGTCACAGGACGGCCAGGCCAGTTACTACTATTCGCAGCCGTTCTACGCGATCGAAGGGACCCTGATCGTGGAGGGAACGGAAATCGCGGTCACCGGACAGGGTTGGCTGGACCGGGAATGGTCTTCGCAACCGCTGGCTGCGGATCAAAGCGGTTGGGATTGGTTTTCACTCAGCTTTGAAGACGGGCAAAAACTGATGGCGTTCAAGCTGCGCGGAGATCGTGGCGATTTCACCTCGGCGACATGGATCCATGCGGACGGACAGTCACAGTCGATCCCGAACGGGGCCATCCGGCTGACCCCGCAGGCCACCGACCGCGTGACCGGGCGGGATGTTCCAACGCAATGGCGTATCGAATTGCCTGAACGGGATCTGGATGTCGAAATCCAGGCCCTGACGCCAGACGCGTGGATGGGCACACGTTTCGAATATTGGGAAGGCCCGGTGCGCGTCAGCGGCAGCCACGCCGGGCGCGGTTATCTTGAAATGACCGGGTACTGACGCGGCTATCGCACCACATAGACCGAAGCGGTGGAATGCCTGATAACCCGCGCCGCATTTGGGCCCAGAAGATAATCTTTCAGGTCCGGTTTATGTGCACCAATGACGATGAGATCGCTGTTGGCCTCGTTCGCCGTGCGCAGAATTTCCTGATAGGCGGTGCCCGTTGCGACGATGTGCCGAACCTTGGCATTCCGCTCTTCCCCCAGGGTCGCTGCGCAAGTCGCGATCAGCTTGTCATGGGCAGCGGCAAATGCCTTTTCATGGAAACTGGTGTCGAAAAAGCCCGACACCCAGCTTTCCCCAAAGTCCGGCAGAACCGTCACCACATCCAGTTGTGCGCCATCCAGATCGGCGAGCACGGCGGCACGTTTCAGAACGCCCGCATCCAGATCATCATTGCTGATATCCACGGCACAGAGGACGGATTTTATCATGGTGTTACCTCTTGTTCATTTGTGCGGGCTGCGCGGTTTTTTTGCAGGAAGGCGATGAGGG
>NZ_JBQFOA010000016.1:0-91995 GCF_056532975.1 Ruegeria sp. H6 | reverse complement strand
CTGCCGTCAGCGTCGTCTTCCCGTGGTCAACGTGGCCAATCGTGCCAATGTTAACGTGCGGCTTTGTACGCTCAAACTTTTCCTTTGCCATTCCTCAGGCGCCCTTTTGCGATTTGGGGGACCCGTGGTCCCGTGGTTACATCTGCGCGCGCGAGATATTTGGTTCAAAGCGGAAAATCAAGCACATCCTGACGGAAAAGCGGCATTCAGGCAGGATTTTGGGTAACCTGTTCGGTTTCCAGTGGTTGGATCAAATCCGGGCGCTTGTTGAACCAGCCATTGTCCTGATGTTCTTCGGCCAGCCATTCCTCGACCCGGTCGGCGACTTTGAGGGCCAGACCGCTCATTTGCTCTTCTTTTGTGCGGGTATGACCCGACCCGGCCAGCACGCTTTCACCGGTCGTATCTTCGAGCACTTGAAACTTTTTAGCCTTGGCGACGAATTCCTTTTTGCCAACGTCATAGACATTGACCAGTACAATCGCCGTGCTTTTGGGATTGTAGATCACTGGAACGCCCGGAGGTGCCAGCATGTAACCTTCGAGGCTGATCCCGATGTCATATTCCTGCGCGCCCTCATACCGGCCCAGGCGGATATCAACCGCATTCTGGATCGCGTCTGTCCATTCCTGCGGCGTTGCATCGCGCGAAACGGGGCCCTGAACAGCCTTGTCAGCAAAGGCATAGTTCACGCGAAGCTTGAATTCACCCAGCGACTCGGGTTCTTCATAAACCTGGGTCTGCGTGCAGGCGCCCATCAGGGCCAATCCGGTGATCAGGGTCAGAATGCGCAACATGTCTCTTATCTCGATAGGCCTGTTTTCATCTGATCTAGCGCACCGACAACGTCTGTGCCAAGCAGTATCGGCAGAAAATCACCTGCGTTGCGCCCCATTCACGAGAACTTATAGTCCCTCGGGAAGCCATAGGGGGCCTTTTTCCCAACGCCCGCACGTTTGGCCAGCCATTGCGACATATCGGCCTCGTGCCGGGTTTTGTCGCCGCCCATGGACCATTTCAGGCCCTCTTCCCAGTTGAACGTGGTGATGTCGGACAGCCCGCCATCCAGCTCCAGTGTTCCCTGCCGGCCCCGCGCCATGTTGTATTTCTGCAATCGCACACCTTTGCCCCGGCCCATTTCCGGAAGCTCTTCCACCGGGAAGACAAGAAACTTGCCGTTCTGAGACACAACGGCCACGTGGTCGCCTTCGACCGGTTTACAGATCATCGCGGTTTCGTCGCCCTTAACGTTCAGCACCTGCTTACCATTGCGGGTCTGGGCCAGCACGTCATCCTCTGGCACCATGAACCCGTTGCCCGCATCCGAGGCCACCAGCAGCTTGCGCCCCGGCGTGTGTATAAGGATATCGATGATCTGCGCCTCATTCGGCAGGTCAACCATCAGGCGCAACGGTTCGCCCATGCCCCGGCCTCCGGGCAGGTTGGCGGCGCTGACCGTATAGAACCGCCCGTTCGAGGCGAAGACCAACAGACGGTCGGTGGTTTCCGCGTGGAAGATAAACCGCGGGCCGTCACCATCCTTGAACTTCAACTCGCGCTTGAGGTCGATATGGCCCGTCATGGCGCGGATCCAACCCATCTGGGAACAGACGACCGTGATCGGCTCCTTGTCGATCATCGCCTCAAGCGGGACCTCTTCGACCTGCCCCGCCTCGGCGAACTGGCTGCGCCGCGCGCCGCCTTCATAGTCCTTGCCAAAGGTCTTCTTGGTCTCTTTCAATTGCTCGGCAATCTTGGCCCATTGCAGGGCTGGATCGGCCAGCAGGTCTTCAAGGTTGGCGCGTTCCAGCATCAACTCGTCACGTTCGCGCACCAGCTCCATCTCTTCCAGACGGCGCAAGGACCGCAGGCGCATGTTGAGGATGGCGTCGACCTGAACCTCGGACAGTTCACCTTCGCCCGGTTTGGGCGAGACATAGTCGGATTCATCTGTGGCGCGGACATGATCGATGCCCCAATCCTCGCGCATCAGCGCGGCTTTGGGATCGTCGTCATAGCGGATGATGTCGATCACACGGTCGAGGTTCAGGAAGGCGGCGATAAAGCCCTCCAATACCTCCAACCGATGGTCGATCTTGGCCATCCGGTGGCGCGAGCGACGCAGCAAAACCTCTTGCCGATGATCGAGGAAAGCGCGCAGAACCTCCTTCATCGAGCAGACCTTGGGCGTCACGCCGTCGATCAGCACGTTCATGTTGAGGCTGAACCGCACCTCAAGATCCGAGTTGCGGTAGAGCATGCCCATCAACACCTCGGGGTCCACATTCTTGGAACGCGGCTCAAGGATCAGGCGGATGTCATCGGCGGATTCGTCGCGGACATCGGCGAGGATCGGGATTTTCTTGGTCTGGATCAGCTCGGCTATCTTTTCGATCAGCTTGGATTTCTGAACCTGATATGGGATTTCGGTAACGACAATCTGCCACTGTCCGCGACCAAGATCTTCGACCTCGAACTTACACCGCAGCCGGAAAGACCCGCGCCCGGTGCGATAGGCTTGCGCGATGTTCTCGGGCGGTTCAACGATCACTCCGCCGGTCGGGAAATCCGGGCCGGGGACGTAGTTGAGCAGCGTGTCATCGCGCGCGTCCGGCGTTTTGATAAGGTGCAGACAGGCATCGCAGAGTTCCGCGATATTGTGCGGCGGAATATTGGTCGCCATCCCCACCGCAATACCGCTGGCTCCATTCGCCAGCAGGTTCGGAAACTGCGCAGGAAGCACGACCGGCTCGGTCAGGGTGCCATCATAGTTGTCGCGGAAATCAACGGCGTCCTCGTTCAGACCCTCAAGCAGCGCCTCGGCCACAATGGTCATCCGCGCCTCGGTGTATCGCGAGGCGGCGGGGTTGTCGCCGTCGATATTGCCGAAATTCCCCTGCCCATCGACCAGCGGATAGCGGACGTTGAAATCCTGCGCCAGACGCGCCATCGCGTCATAGATCGCGGCGTCGCCATGGGGGTGATAGTTGCCCATCACGTCGCCGGAGATTTTGGCGGACTTGCGAAACCCCCCCGTCGCGCTGAGTCGCAGCTCACGCATCGCGTAGAGGATTCGCCGATGAACAGGCTTCAATCCATCACGCGCATCGGGCAAAGCGCGGTGCATGATGGTGCTGAGCGCATAGGTCAAATAGCGTTCACCAATGGCGCGGCGCAGTGGTTCGGCCACTTCGCCCCCACCTTCGGGGGCCTCCATGTTGGGGTCGTCGATCGTGTCGTTCATATATGATGTGATACGACGCAAGGCGCCGCTGGTAAAGCAATCAGCGCGTATTTTGCTGGGGACAAGTCGCGCTTTTTGCAACAGGGGGAAGCAAGTCACGGATTTCCCCCGGTTTTCGACTCGCTCCCTTCAATATGCTAAGCTGTCTGCAATTAGACTGCTGCCTTTTTCTTGTTGCGATTGCCGGGGGATGCGCCATGACGCGCCTAATTGTTATCACGTTCGTTGCCCTTGGCTGGGCCTTTTTCGTCCTGAGCGGAGGCACGGAGTTTGAACCCCGTGGACTGCGCGGAGCTGCGCCCGAACAGGTGGCCAAAGTCGACCCACCCGCACCGGCCCCGGTTCCGGCGCAGGACTTCCAACCCAAGGTCACCACCAATACGGCTGAGGACCTGGTGACCAATGTAGCCGTGCGTTCCGTTTCGACCGATCCCGAACCCGCCCCGATCCCTGTTGCCGAAGAGGTGTTTGCGCAGGTCGATGAACCCGAAGACACCGCCCTGCCCCAATTGTCAGCCTTTGCAAATCCGGGCAGTAATTTCACCCTTGCCTCGCTCGAAGATGGTGCGGTTGGGCTGCAGCAGATCTCAGTTGTGGTCCGGAACGACGTCGCGCCAACGCCCACGCAGACCGAACCTGAAAAGGATATTCGCGAAATCTCGGGCACACGCGTGAACATGCGCGATGGGCCGGGGACGATCTATCCGATCATCGGCAAGGTGACGATTGGCCAAAAGGTCGAGGTTCTCAGCGACTCCGGCACCGGCTGGCTGCGCCTGCGCGTGTTGCCAGAGCAACAGATCGGATGGGTTTCGTCATCACTTGTCCGTTAAATCCGAAGTTGACGTCGCTGTAACATTGCCCTGACATGAACCGCGCAATAGCTAGAACTCGGGTTCAAGTGCGAAGGTGCAATGCAGAAATCCATACTCATCACGGGCTGTTCGTCCGGCATTGGGCTGGACGCCGCGCATGGCATGCGCGCGCGAGGCTGGCGCGTCTTCGCCTCATGCCGCCAACAGCGCGATTGCGACAGGTTGCGGGCGCAGGGCTTTGAAAGCCCGCGCATCGACTACACCGACGCGCAGAGCATCGCCTCGGGCCTGGCCGAAGTGCTCGACGCCACGGGCGGAACGCTGGATGCGCTGTTTAACAACGGCGCGCATGGTCTGCCCGGCGCGGTAGAAGATGTACCCACTGACGGGTTAAGGCAAATTTTCGAGGCAAATGTCTTTGGCTGGCACGAACTGACGCGGCAGGTTGTTCCGGTGATGCGGGCGCAGGGGCACGGGCGCATTGTCCAGAATTCCTCGGTCCTTGGTCTTGTCGCGTTCCCTTGGCGTGGGGCTTACGTGGCCACGAAATACGCCATCGAAGGCCTGAGCGATACCTTGCGGCTTGAACTGCGGGACACCGACATCAAGGTCGTTCTGATTGAGCCCGGGCCGATCACCTCGAAGATCCGCGTAAACTCGATCCCCATGTTCGAACGGTTCATCGATTGGGAAAACTCGGCCCTGAAACAAAGGTATCAGGCGACCCTGCTGAAACGCCTTTATGAAGGCTCCGGCAAGGATTCGTTTGAACTGCCCGCATCGGCCGTGACGGCCAAGCTGGCCCATGCGGTGGAATCCAAACGCCCGCGCGCCCGGTATTACGTGACGACGCCAACCTATATCGCCGGGTATCTGCGCCGCGTTCTTCCGACCTGGGCGATAGATCGCATCCTTTCGGACATATAGCCGCGAGCGTTCAAAAACCCGTTCGCTTTTTGCCTGCGACAGGCTAGATGGTCGGCAACGAAATCAAAACACGGACGGTGGCGACATGGACCTTTTGATGGTCGTCTTGTTATTGGCCATGGCGGCAGTCGTCGTCGTGCTGGTGATAGGCATTTCAAATTTCGGCAAAGCCGGGCAGCAGGCAGCGTTAAAAAGCAACAAGATGATGCGGTTGCGCATCCTGTTTCAGTTCATCGCCGTCGTTCTGATCGTGCTTTACGTCTATCTGCGCGGACAGGGAGGGCAGTAAATGGTCGTTCTGAACAAGATTTACACGCGCACCGGCGATGACGGCAAAACCGCCCTTGGAAACGGCGAACGCGTAGCGAAATATTCGGGCCGCGTGGCTGCCTATGGCACCGTGGATGAGCTGAACTCATTCGTTGGTGTCGCCCGCACCGAAGCCGAGGGCGAGGTTGAGGCCGCCTTGTCACGCATCCAGAACGACCTGTTCGATCTGGGCGCTGATTTCTGCCGACCTGACATGGATAAGGATGCCGAGGCCGAATATACCCCTCTGCGTATCGTACCCGCACAGATTGATCGGCTTGAGGCAGAAATCGATGCGATGAACGAAACGCTTGAGCCGTTGCGCAGCTTCATTCTGCCCGGTGGCTCGCGGTTGGCGGCCCACCTGCACGTATGCCGTACCGTGTCGCGCCGGGCCGAACGTTTGGCGGTCGAACTGACCAATATGGAACCGGTGAATGAAACAGCTGTGAAGTACCTCAACCGTCTGAGCGATTGGTTTTTTGTTGCCGCCCGTTGCGCCAACAATGATGGCCGCGACGACGTCTTGTGGGTTCCCGGCGCAAACCGCTGATCTGTAACGGGTTTGTCACGCGCCAAAGGCAAAAAGGCAGAAACGCGACGTCCAAAGAACATGACGTGACGATTTTGCTCTGTTCCGGACAGGCACGAAACGCTATTCAGGCTCGCGAGAGCATTGGTGGAGTCGCGCAGCGGCTTGCCGTTTTTGTAAGGAGAAAGCGCAAAAATGAAGGTACTCGTGCCTGTCAAACGCGTGATTGACTATAATGTGAAAGTTCGCGTCAAGGCGGACGGTAGCGGTGTTGATCTCGCCAATGTGAAGATGTCGATGAACCCGTTCGACGAGATTGCCGTGGAAGAGGCGATCCGTCTGAAAGAAGCGGGAAAGGCCGAAGAGGTCATTGCCGTTTCGATCGGCGTGAAGCAATCGCAGGAAACGCTGCGCACTGCACTGGCGATGGGCGCGGATCGTGCGATCCTGGTCGTTGCAGCAGATGATGTACATCAGGACATCGAGCCGCTGGCCGTGGCAAAGATTCTGGCCAAGGTTGTCGAAGAGGAACAGCCCGGTCTGGTGCTCTGCGGCAAGCAGGCCATCGACAACGACATGAACGCAACCGGTCAAATGCTGTCGGCCCTGCTGGGCTGGAGCCAGGGCACGTTTGCGTCCGAGCTGGACATCGAAGGCGACACTGCCAAGGTCACCCGTGAGGTGGATGGCGGTCTGCAGACCATCAGCGTAAAGATGCCGACCATCGTGACCGTCGACTTGCGCCTGAACGAGCCGCGCTATGCCTCGCTGCCCAACATCATGAAAGCGAAGAAAAAGCCGCTGGATGAGAAAACCGCCGCCGATTACGGCGTCGACGTCACCCCGCGTCTGGAAGTCGTCAAGACCGACGAACCGCCGGCACGTGCTGCGGGTATCATCGTGGGATCGGTTGATGAGCTGGTCGGGAAACTCAAAGAAGCGGGGGCTGTGTAATGGCTGTACTTCTGCTTGCCGAAGTCAACAATGGCGAACTGGCCCTGGACGCGACCGCCAAGGCCGTCACGGCCGCAAAATCTCTGGGTGACGTGACCGTTCTGGCCGCGGGTGGCTCTGCCGCTGCTGCCGGTGAGGCCGCGGCCAAGATCGACGGTGTCTCCAAGGTCCTGGTGGCCGAGGACGCATCGCTGGGTCACCGCCTGGCGGAATCGACCGCGGCGTTGATCGTGGGTTTGGCCGACGGGTACGAGCATATCGTTGCCCCAGCGACCACCGACGCGAAGAACGTGATGCCTCGCGTTGCAGCCCTGCTTGATGCGATGGTGATCTCGGATGCCTCCGGTGTGGTTGACGGTCAAACCTTCGAGCGTCCGATCTATGCGGGCAACGCGATCCAGACCGTGAAATCGAACGACGCCAAGAAGATCGTCACCTTCCGGACCGCATCCTTTGATGCGGCAGGCGAAGGCGGTTCGGCCTCGGTCGAGACGATCTCGGTGGGCGACAATCCCGGCCTGTCCGAATGGGTCGAGGACAAGGTTGCCGAAAGCGACCGCCCGGAACTGACCTCGGCGGGCGTTGTTGTCTCGGGTGGCCGCGGTGTCGGCTCGGAAGAAGACTTCAAACTCATCGAAACTCTGGCCGACAAGCTGGGTGCCGCTGTTGGCGCGTCGCGTGCGGCGGTCGACTCGGGCTATGCCCCGAACGATTGGCAGGTGGGTCAGACCGGTAAGGTGGTCGCACCGGACCTTTATGTCGCAGTCGGCATCTCGGGCGCGATCCAGCACTTGGCGGGTATGAAGGACTCGAAAGTCATTGTTGCGATCAACAAAGACGAAGAAGCACCGATCTTCCAGGTCGCCGATTTCGGACTGGTCGCCGACCTGTTCCAGGCCGTGCCGGAACTGACCGAAAAACTGGGCTGATCAACCCTAAACGAACGCAGGAAACGGCCCGCATCAGCGGGCCGTTTTTCATTCCAGATCCCGCACCACCGACACCAGGTCACCCGCGATGCGCCGATGCGTTGCCGGGCCCAAAACATGCTCGGCGATCGGTTGTTGCAGGGTTCCAAAAATCACATCCTCCAGATCCTCTGACAGGGCCGAAGGCGTCACCCTCACCTCTACAATTGCTGCGCTTAGAGGTTTCAGCGCCGCAAGCATGTCAGGTCGAATGAATGGCAAGGCGTTTTTCAAGACCTCCTCGTGATGGGCATAGCTGAGGGTCAGCAGCACCACGGGGCAATGAACCGACGACAAGAACGCCGTCAACCGGTTCACCCATTGTGCCTGCAAGGCGTCCAGCACCTGTTCGAAGCGGCGGCTGCACCGCTCGTGCAGAACCCGAAGAAGATGGCGGACAAAATGAATTTCGGTAAAGTCCACATCCGGGTAAAGCGCCATCAGCCTTTGCGTCGGTTTCAGAAACCGGTCGTTTCGCTGCGGATGAACCCTGTAAAACGCGTTGGATTGCCCGGTCACATCCGGCAGTTGAAGAACACAAAGCCCGGCCTTGGCAAGGATGGTCTGCACCCCGGTATCCAGGGTCAGGGCATCGAGGCCACAAAACAGGCTGCCCAGATTGAGGCAACGCCTGTTCAGCTGGTCCTGCAGAACAGCCGGAAAAGGCTGGTCAACGAATCGACCAAAGGTTTCATCCCCACCCAAACAGGCCACAAAAGGGTCCGCCAAAGGTTGCTTTGGCGCGCGAAATCGTCCTTTAACCCCTTCATATTGGCAGGTTTGATCGGTTGATCCTGCGATTCCTGCAAACTGATAGCTCATTTTTCACACCCACGTTTCTACACCCAACTGCCATCTTGCCGCCGCAGGTCTTGCCAAACCCCTAATAATCGCAATTGAGACAAATTTGCCCGGTCTGATCCCCTTGCCGCACGCAGAGAACTGCCGATAATGTCGCCAAACCAACGAGAGGCGTTTGAGCATGGAAATTGAATCAGTCGGAGTGATCGGCGCTGGCCAGATGGGCAACGGGATCGCGCATGTCATGGCGCTGGCGGATTACAATGTCTTGCTGAACGATATCAGCCAGGATGCGCTGAACAGCGCCATGGCAACAATCGAAGCCAACCTGTCGCGGCAGGCGTCGCGCGGCAAGATCTCGGACGAGGCCGTCAAAGCCGCGTTGGGGCGGATCAGGACCACATTGAACCTGTCAGATCTGGGCAAAACCGATCTGGTCATCGAAGCCGCGACCGAGAAAGAGGCGGTGAAACAGGCCATCTTCGAAGATCTTCTGCCGCATCTTCAGCCGCATACGATTCTGACGTCGAATACCTCGTCCATTTCGATCACACGTCTGGCCAGCAGAACAGACCGGCCCGAACGGTTCATGGGGTTTCACTTCATGAACCCGGTGCCGGTGATGCAATTGGTTGAGCTGATCCGGGGGATTGCGACGGATGAACCCACATTCAGCGCCTGCAAGGCCGTAGTGGATCGGTTGGGCAAGACCTCGGCCAGTGCCGAAGACTTTCCGGCCTTTATCGTGAACCGTATCCTCATGCCGATGATCAACGAAGCAGTCTACACGCTTTACGAAGGCGTGGGCAGCGTGCAGTCCATTGACCAGTCGATGAAGCTGGGCGCAAACCACCCGATGGGGCCGCTGGAGCTTGCCGATTTTATTGGCCTGGACACCTGTCTTGCCATCATGAACGTCCTGCATGATGGATTGGCAGACACCAAGTATCGCCCCTGCCCGCTGTTGACCAAATATGTCGAGGCAGGGTGGCTGGGTCGCAAGACGCAGCGCGGGTTCTATGACTATCGCGGCGAGGTTCCTGTACCGACCAGATAAGTCAGGGGCCAGCCCCTGCCATATCAAATGGCGGGTGGATCAGGTCTACTGACCCAGAGACATCGTGTGCTGTCTGAGCCATGCCATGAAACCGCGCGGGTCGCGTTCCAGCAGTTCCATGTCCTCATCCGAGATCGGGTCACCAATTACCGGCGACTGGGGTTTATTGCACGAGCGGACGATCTCGTGCAGCAAAAGACCTTGCCGCAGAATGGGTGATAACTTGTTGGCGATCTGATAGGCGCGTGAATTGCTGCCAGGGAAGAAAATCGGTACCACGCGCGCGCCCGAGCGGCGGATCATCTTTGCGGTAAAGACGTTCCATTCCTGCTCTTGCGCGGGTCCGAACCAGTCATCCGATGACATGACAACGCCCGAGGGAAACAGCGCCACGACCCCGCCATCGGCAAGGTGTTGCATCGATTTGCTGCGCATCTCCAGCATTTTGGATTGCGCTTCGGGATCATGTGGAAACGGCACCGGGATCATGAACGAGGTCGCTGCCTCATCCAAACCGGTCAGAACCGACCGTGTCAGAATGCGGTAATCCATCCGGGTGCGTCCGATAAGCTCGGCCAGGATCATGCCGTCGACCATTCCGTGCGGGTGGTTTGCGACCACCACAACCGGGCCATCCTTGGGGATGCGATCCAGTTGTTCCTGCGGCGTCGTCAGATCAATGCCCATGATCCTAAGCGCACCGCCCCAAAACTTCTGGCCACGATAATGCTCGTTTTGTTTTTCGAACTTGTTGACCATGCGCAGAATGGTCAGTTTGCCCGTGCACCATTCAATCGCGCGAATGGCCGTCGAGGTCCAGGCGTCGTCAAACGAGTTGGCGTAGGTCAGTGTTCTGCGGTCGTAGATCTCGCCCTGATCCGAGCTTTCGCCCACAACCGGGCCTGTCTTGGTATCGTGCGTGGTTTCCGCCAATTCCTGGTCTTCCCGTCCTTCGTGTCGCGGCCGCTTGCTAGAACCCTTCGCCGAACCTGTCGTTTACCAAGGTTTCCAAAGCATCTGCCAACGCCTCAGCATCCGGGCCGGACGTCTCGACGTCAATAGTTGTTCCGCGCGACGCTGCCAACATCAAAAGCCCCATAATGCTGTCTCCTGACGCAGAAAGTCCGTCTTTGGACACCTCGGCGCGCGCATCGAACCCTTCGACCACCTCGACCAGCTTTGCCGAAGCCCGGGCATGCAGGCCCTTTTCATTGATAATTTTCAAGCTTCTATTGGGCATCTTCAATCATTCCGGTCCCGATCCAACGTCACATTTTGCGCATTGATGTACTTTCGTCCAGCCTCAAGCGCCAAAGGGACGGCCTCGGTCAAGGGCAAGTGGCGACTTTTGGCCAATTTTATCAGCAGAGGAAGATTGGCCCCGTAAAGGATTCGCCGATCCTGCGGAGCACAGGCCTTGAGGCTAAGATTCGACGGGCTGCCGCCAAACAGATCTGTGACCACGACCACGCCGTCGCCCATGTCCACACTGTCTGCGGCGCGACAGATTTCCGCCTGCTTTTCATCGCGGTTATGGTCGGCTTCGATCGGAACGGCGACCAGCCCCTGCTGCTGTCCGACGACATGCTGGGTGGCCGCAAGGTATTCCTGTGCCAAACCCCCATGAGCAACGATTACTATCCCGATCAACCCGGCCTCACATTCAACGCACGTCTTTCCATCTCGCGATGCCTAATTGCCACCTGCTGCCCCTCTTTCGCAAGGGCCTTTGCAACGGCTTCGGCAACAGCGACCGAGCGGTGCTGACCGCCGGTACACCCAAAGGCCACAGACAAGTGCGCTTTGCCCTCGGCCCGAAACGCAGGCAACAGAACCGTCAGCAGATCAATGACCCGATCCACAAACGGTGCATAATACTTATCGGTCTGAACATAGGACGCCACATCCGGATTGCGACCATCCGCATCACGCAATTCCGGGCGCCAGTAAGGATTGGCCAGAAACCGGCAATCAAAGACCATATCCAGGCCGCGCGGCAGGCCCCTCTTGTAGGAGAATGATTCGATTGAGACCGCCAGATGCCGTCCGTCCCGCGGCGCAAACCAGCGCTCGACTTCTTCGCGCAACTGATGAACATTCAGCGCCGATGTATCGATCAGCGTGTCCGCGATTTCGCGGATCGGCTGCAGTAGCTCTTTTTCCTGGTGAATCCCCGTTTCTGGGCCCGCGTCTGCGGCCACCGGATGGCGGCGACGCGTTTCGGAAAACCGGCGCAGCAGAACGTCGTCGCTACAGTCCAGATATAAAGTCGCCAGATCAACCTTTTCCATCCGGCCCAGCCTGGCGATCAATTCGATAAATCCGATCGTCGAAAACTCACGATTGCGGGCATCTATGCCCAGCGCCATCGGGCGTGTAGGTTCGGGGCCATCCAGCAGGCGGGTCAGCAGGCCCATGGGCAGGTTGTCGATGGCTTCAAAGCCAAGATCTTCGAGAACGTGAATTGCGGTGGAACGTCCGGCACCGGACGGGCCCGTCACAAGCACAACGCGACGCTGGGAATTCAGTTGTTCGGCCATTCCGGGTTCACGCGTCCCATTTTGAGAAGTTGAATCAGTGCTGCTGGCAAATTGGCGACACCGCCGCCGTGAAGCAAGGGAACAGTTTGCCTCAGCACCTGAATCCGGGATTCTGACGGCAGACGGTCTGTCTGAGGGGTGTCTAGGTCGATGACATAGGCCAGCGGCGCCTGATCAACAGTCTCAGCGCGCAAAAGGCCAATGCCGCGCGCCTCAATCAAACCTCGGATAGCGGCGGGAGATCGCGCGCGCACCTGACCCTCGTGCATCTGCAAGTCCACCCTGTCGTCAGACACAAGCTGCGCGCCCAGTGCCATCATCCGCAAAGCAAGCACCGACTTTCCCGCCCCTGGACCCCCAAGAATAAGCAACCCCCGACCATCAACAGCCACGCATGAGGCATGGACACAGGCACTTTCATGGCCTGCGACATCTGACAGTGGGGAACGGGACATATGATCAGACAGGAAGGCCCACCACGAACCGCGCGCCAAGCGGGTCCGAGGTGACGTCGTCTTCGGTCGGTCTGATGTTTTCGGCCCAAATCACGCCGCCATGGGCCTCGACAATCTGTTTGGAAATCGCCAGTCCAAGGCCCGAGTTATTGCCGAAATGCTCTTCCGGGCGTTCTGAATAGAAGCGTTTGAAGATTTTGGTCAGGGCCTGATCGGGAATGCCCGGTCCGGTATCTTCGACCACGATCAGAACCCGGTTGTCCCGTCGACGCACCCAGACGCGAATTGCGTCACCCTCGGTACAGAACGAGGTCGCATTGGTGATCAGATTGACAAATACCTGTGCCAGACGTGCTTCAAGCCCGTTGATCACAATCGGACCGGCAGGCAGATCGGTAATATATTCGACCCCTTTCTTGCGCGCATCCTCTCCCAGAAACTGACCGATATTGGTCAGCAGGTTCAACAGATCGAAGGCCTGCTCTTCTTCCTTGACCAGTTCCGCATCCAAACGGGACGCATTCGAGATGTCGCTGACCAGCCTGTCCAGGCGACGCACATCGTGTTCGATCACGCCCAGCAGTTTGTCCCGCTGATCATCGCGCTTGACCATCCGCAGAGTGCCGACCGCCGACTGCAAACTGGCCAGCGGATTTTTGATCTCATGCGCGACATCTGCCGCAAATTGTTCGTTGGCGTCGATCCGGTTGTATAGTGCAGTCACCATACCCCGCAATGCCTGGCTGAGGCGGCCGATTTCATCGGGCCGGGCGCTGAGGTCGGGGATGCGGATGCGCCCTGGATTAACACCTGTTCCCCGGTCCTTGCCCGTCTCTGCAGCCGAGGCCAGATCGGCCAACGGGTTTGCAATTGTCGATGCCAGAACAAGGCTCAGGCCGATCGAAACCAGCAGCGCCACGACAAACATCTGAAGGATGCGTTCCTGATCCTGACGCGCGAGCGCATCAATCTCACCCGCCGGACCGGCCATGGCAACGGCGCCCACGTTGGAGCCGTCCAGCACGATCGGCGCTGCGGCCACAATGACCGTATCGCCAACACTGTCCGCCACGGCCTGCACCTGCATCTTGCCCGACAACGCAACGGGGACAAGCTCTTGCACGCGCTGTGCCAGAGTGGGTGCTTCGTCCCCCGCCGAGTCACTGAATATCAGGGATATGCCATTCCAGACAGCGTTCAGTGCATCGCTGATCAGCGTGCCGCCCGTTGGGGCATCGGCATCATTCAAGACCAGACCAGGCAAATCGACCGTGGCTGTCGCGCCACGGGTCCAACCGATCAGCGTGCCGGTGCTGTCATAGACAAAGACCTCGCCCCCTTCCGGCAAGCTGAGACCCGCCAGAGTGTCACGAACATCCAGAGACGCCGCCCCACCAACGCCGGGCTGCCGCAACTGGGTTTCAAAAACGTTGCTGACAAGCTGTGCGTCGCCAATCAAGTCCAGCGCGGTTTGCTGCACCCGCTGCGCGCGGGTGTCGTCGAGGTACAGCAATCCAGCGACAAGAATGACCAGCGCGACAATGTTAAAGGTGATGATCCGCCGCGCCAGGGGTGAGCTGCGCAACGAAAAGAGGTTCCTGTGCCGCCGTTGCGCCCCCGCTTCGGCGGACTCGGGGTCCTGGGGGATGACCCAATCATCCCCAAGAACGACGTCACCGTCGCGCAGTTCGATTTCGTGTTTTGTGTCCCGCACCAGACCAACCTATCCCTTCGAACGGTCGTGCCTATTCTTCGTTGTAACGGTACCCAATACCGTACAATGTTTCGATGGCAGAGAATTCGGGATCCGCCGCGCGCATCTTCTTGCGCAGACGTTTGATGTGGCTGTCGATCGTCCGGTCATCCACATAGACCTGATCGTCATAGGCAACATCCATCAACTGATCGCGGCTTTTGACGAAACCGGGTCGCTGGGCCAGGGCCTGAAGCAGAAGAAACTCGGTCACGGTCAAAGAGACATCGTTGCCGCGCCAGCTGACCGCATGGCGCAATGGGTCCATGCGCAGATCGCCGCGCTCCATCACCTTTGTATCGCCGCTTGCCGCATTGGTGACATCGCCGTCATTGGCTTCCTGCCGCCGCAATAGTGCCCGGATGCGTTCGACCAGCAGACGCTGCGAAAACGGTTTTTTGACGTAGTCGTCCGCGCCCATGCGCAGGCCCAACACCTCGTCAATCTCGTCATCCTTGGACGTCAGAAAGATAACAGGCATCTGCGTTTTCTGACGCAACCGCTGCAACAGGTCCATCCCGTCCATACGCGGCATCTTTATGTCCAGCACAGCCATGTCCGGCAGCTTTTTATTAAAAGCGTCCAGCGCCGCCTGGCCATCGTTATAAGTTTCAACCTCGAAGCCTTCGGCTTCGAGTGTCATGGACACCGACGTCAGAATGTTTCTGTCGTCATCCACCAGTGCAATCTTAGACATCGGGTTTGCCCCTTATTCCTGCTCACTCACGCAATTATTCGCCTATTTCTAGGTTATTTTTGGCTTTTTTGAGGCCGCGAATCAATCCGTATCTGCGAATCGTAAGATTGTTGCCACATATCTGCGGCAAAAAAGCCTTAGTATTTCACCTAAACGCGCCTGTTTTTCCGACAGGAAATTTGTGGTGGCGCTAAACCTTCCATTGGTTGCGCTAACTCCGCCAAAGCCTTCTGTTCATGCCCTAAATGCCCGTGGTAAGACGCCTTCAACGCCGGAGGAGGTCCGGCATTTTGCCCAGGTGCATCCGGCCATGAGCCCACGCACCGCCACAGGAGAAGATACACATGACATCTGGACGGGTTAACCCGCAATTCCGCCTCGAAGATCAGGGCATCGAGGGTCTGGGCAATGTCTATTACAACTTCATGGAACCCGCGCTGATCGAAGAGGCGTTGAAACGTGGCGAAGGCACCCTTGGCAAGGGCGGCGCTTTTCTGGTGACAACTGGCAAATTCACCGGGCGCTCACCCAAGGATAAACATGTCGTAAAAACCGACAGCGTGGCCGAAACGATCTGGTGGGACAACAACGCCGCGATGTCGCCGGAAGGGTTCGATACGCTCTACCAGGATATGCTTGAGCACATGAAAGGCCGCGACTATTTCGTGCAGGATCTGGTGGGCGGCGCGGACCCCACCCATTCGATCAATGTGCGCATGGTCACCGAACTGGCCTGGCACAATCTGTTCATCCGCCACCTGCTGCGGCGCCCGGACCGCGAAGACCTGGATGATTTCTCCGCAGACTTCACCATTATCAACTGCCCGAGCTTTCAGGCCGATCCGGCCAAGCACAATTGCCGCAGCGAGACCGTGATTGCGATGAATTTTGATCGCAAGCTGATCCTGATCGGTGGCACGGAATATGCGGGTGAAAACAAAAAATCCGTGTTCACCTTGCTCAACTACCTACTGCCTGAAAAAGGCGTGATGCCGATGCACTGCTCGGCCAACCACGCCGTCGGGAACCCTGTTGATACAGCCGTTTTCTTTGGTCTTTCGGGAACCGGTAAAACCACCCTGTCCGCAGATTCTTCGCGCGTATTGATCGGCGACGACGAACATGGCTGGTCCGATCGCGGCACCTTCAACTTTGAAGGCGGGTGCTATGCCAAGACCATCAACCTGAATGCAGAGGCTGAGCCCGAGATCTACGCGACCACATCGAAGTTCGGCACGGTGATCGAGAACATGGTTTTCGACCCTGAAACCCGCGAGTTGGATTTCGATGACGACTCGCTGACGGCCAACATGCGCTGCGCCTATCCGCTGGAGTATATCTCGAACGCGTCCAGAAGCGCATTGGGCGGACACCCCAAAAATATCATCATGTTGACCTGTGATGCCTTTGGCGTTCTGCCTCCGATCGCACGGCTGACGCCGGCGCAGGCCATGTATCACTTCCTGTCCGGATTTACCTCGAAGGTCGCAGGGACCGAGCGTGGTGTGACCGAGCCTCAGCCAACGTTTTCGACCTGTTTCGGAGCACCCTTCATGCCCCGCCGCCCCGAAGCCTATGGCAATCTTCTGCGGGACAAGATCGCTCAGCACGGTGCGACCTGCTGGCTGGTTAATACAGGCTGGACCGGCGGCGCCTATGGCGTTGGCAGCCGGATGCCGATCAAGGCGACCCGCGCCCTGCTGACCGCAGCGCTTGAAGGCTCGCTGACCGACGCCGAATTCCGCAAGGATGCAAATTTTGGCTTCGACGTTCCGGTAACAGCACCCGGCGTACCAGAGGTGCTGCTTGATCCGCGCCGCACCTGGGACGATCAGGCCGCTTTTGACAGGCAGGCTGAAAAACTGCAGCAGATGTTTGCAGAAAATTTCGAGCAGTATCTTCCGTTCATTGACGAAGACATCAAAGCCGTCGCAATCGGCTGAGTTGACCAAGGGGGCTTCGGCCCCCTTTTCGCCAAATCTCGTCTATTGCCGTGCTGCGTGACGCATTTATCACCGTTGGTTTATCCGACAGTGCCCAATATTGCAGCAAACCCCAACATCAGATAGTTACAATCCACGCTGTGGACCTATGTGTAACCAAAATCGACAGGTTTACAGCGGCGTTGAATTTGGGCGGCTTTCGCGGAACCACTCACACCCGAGATCCAGGCCGTTCGGATATGTAGGTATTGAAACGAACATGGGGGAAAGCGCCTGTTCCGGATTTGGGGAAATCCCGACCATCTATTTCAGATGGTTCTGAAAACAGGCCACATGGACATGACCGAGATCTCAAAACTCACCGAACTGAGAAAACTGATGCAGAGCATGGAGCGCACATTGGGGCTGGAGGAACTGTCCCCGGTCGAGCGTGACATCTACTACGCGGCCGAGGAGCTTTCCAAGGACCAGCAAGAAGTGCGCACCTTTGGACTGATCGAACACACGTTGGTCCAAAGCGTATCGCGCCCAACGTTTTTTCGCGCGCTGAAATCTCTGGTGCAAAAGGGCTACCTGTCGCAAAGCGGAAATGCGAACCGTGGACGATATGTCGTTCACGCACCGAAGTAGCCAATTAACGTTAGCGGCGATGAACGTGCCAAGATGGGCCTCTGAAACGTTTTTTGCGTCGCTGGCCTATGTGGTTGCGTCCCTGTTGACCTTCCAGGTTCTGATGCCATTGCAGAACCTGTTCTTCCCGGCATATCCAAGCCACGCGAGCCTGCTTTTTCTACCGCATGGGGTGCGGGTGCTGGCGGCCTGGTTGCTTGGCTGGCGGGCGATATTTGCCTTGCTGCCTGGGGTTTTCATCGTGTTCGCAGTTATCGGCGGCACAGATGTATTCCTGCCCAGCCGCCTGTTGGCCATGACGATTGCCGTCACAACCGTGCCAGCCGTGTTCTACGCGCTCAAAGGGATGGGTTGGGACCTGTTTCCAAAAGCAGACCGCAAGCCCTGCTGGATCTGCATCATGGGCGTCGGGGTGATTACCTCGTTTCTGGTCTCATTGCTTACCAACCTGGCTTTTGGCAGCGCGACCGAAGAATACATCGCCTTCCTGATTGGTGATATTTCGGGGCTGTTCTTTCTCATGCTTGGCCTGCATTTCGCGTTTCGCTACATGGACCGCAGGGCGTAAAGGCTAATACCAGTTGCCTTGGACACTTCTGTCGGGCCGAACACCCTGTCCAAACAGAGCTAATAACAAAACGCGAACGCTGGGGCAGGCAAAAGCAAAGATCTTTGCCGTTGCAACGTCGTTGGATTTCTCTGCGCCGCAAAATCCTTAAGGTAATTATTGAACTCTTTTCAGCTTTCTTTGGTATTTTTGTTGCGCTGCACGTGCAGCATGATATGACCAGATGACTCAGACAAGGACGTGATTCATGGCCCATGACGGACAGGAAGTGACCAACATGACACCTGCGCCCCTCTTACCGGACCTGCTGGCTTTGACCCGCGCCGCCGTGCCTGCCGTTCAAGCTGTGTTTGAACGGGCCAAAGCCTCTGTTCAGGACATGGTGACATCCGAGGGGCGCGTCTCGGGCGTTTTGATCGAACAGCATCAGACCGCCGCGCACGGGTTGGCCTGGCTGGCGACCTATCATCGATCGCTGCAGCAGATGCAGCGTTGGGCCGAAGCCCTGGACGCCGATGGCAAATTTGGTGAAATCGAACAGTTGCTGCACCAGATCGCCTTTGGCGAGTACCTGCATCAGGTGGCCGGTGGTATTCCAATGAACCAGGGTGAGGTCGTGCGCCTTCAGGATCTGGGGCTGGGCTGGGATGCGCTGTCGGGGTTCCACTGCGCCGAGGTGCAAACGCTCATGGCGCAGGCCAACACACAGGCCGCGCGCACCCGTCTGGTCGCGTTGATGCAGGATCAGTCCGGGGCCACGATGTTCGGTGCGTCCGGGTTGGACGAAGAGCTTGAGATGATCCGCGACCAGTTCCGCCGATATGCCGTTGAAAAGGTCGAACCAAATGCGCACGAATGGCATTTGCGGGATGAGCTGATTCCAATCGAAATCATCGATGAACTGGCAGAAATGGGCGTTTTTGGCCTGACAATTCCCGAAGAACATGGTGGTTTTGGCCTGTCCAAGGCCTCAATGTGCGTGGTTTCCGAGGAATTGTCGCGCGGTTATATCGGCGTGGGCTCTCTGGGGACCCGGTCGGAAATCGCCGCCGAGTTGATCATCGCGGGTGGCACGGATGAGCAAAGGGCGCATTGGCTGCCCAAACTCGCCAGCGCCGAAATCCTGCCCACCGCAGTCTTTACCGAACCCAATACAGGGTCCGATCTGGGCAGCCTGCGCACTCGCGCGGTCAAGAATGCAGACGGTGATTATGAGGTCACGGGCAACAAGACATGGATCACCCATGCGGCCCGCACGCATGTCATGACCCTACTGGCCCGTACCGACCCAGATTCAACCGATCACCGCGGGTTGTCGATGTTTCTGGCAGAAAAAACTCCGGGCACGGATACGGACCCATTTCCCACGCCCGGCATGACCGGTGGCGAGATCGAGGTTCTGGGCTATCGCGGCATGAAAGAATACGAGCTGGGGTTCGACGGCTTCAAGGTCAAGGGTCAGAACCTGCTTGGCGGCGAAGAAGGCAAAGGGTTCAAGCAGCTGATGGAGACGTTTGAATCGGCCCGCATCCAAACCGCCGCGCGCGCCATCGGCGTTGCCCAAAGTGCGTTGGACATTGCCATGCAGTATGCGCAGGACCGCAAGCAGTTTGGCAAATCTCTGATCAATTTCCCCCGCGTGTCCGGCAAGCTGGCGATGATGGCGGTTGAGATCATGATCGCCCGCCAGCTGACCTATTTCTCGGCCTGGGAAAAAGACAATGGTCACCGCTGCGATCTTGAGGCCGGTATGGCCAAGCTGTTGGGGGCTCGGGTGGCCTGGGCAGCGGCGGATAACGGTCTGCAAATCCACGGTGGAAACGGGTTCGCCCTGGAATACAAGATCAGTCGCGTTCTGTGTGACGCGCGTATTCTGAACATCTTTGAAGGCGCCGCCGAAATTCAGGCGCAAGTCATCGCGCGACGGTTGCTGGCCTAAGCCAGGCCTGTCGCGGTTTCCCCAACTGAACCCGGCCCTGCGCCGGGTTTTCTTTTGTTTTGAACCTGCCCAACCCGTGCAATTCGAAATCTCGGGGCACTTATCCGGCATTTTTCAGCTCAAATCGCGAAACTTCCCCCTCGGATCGGGATTGGAATTCGGTTAAAGGGCCTCTGCCAACACCCGTCTTTGTGTTGGCCAAAGGAGAATCGCGCGTGAAGTTCATTATCTCAATCATGGCGACCTGTTTGGTCCTAACGGGATGCGCCATGGCCCCGGTCACCGGCCCTGACGATGTCGAACAATTGACGCAGGCGATCCAGCAGCTTGACCCCAAAGTCGACCCGGCCGAGGCACGGCGTGCTGCCGAGATTTCTTTTGCCTATTCCAACCAACTCAGACAGGATTGGACCGTCACTGATCCGGCCATCATCCACAACGCCAAGGTCATCAACGGGCTTCGCGAAAAGGGCCTGTGCAATGACTGGGCACAGGCCATGACCACACGCCTGAAGCAAGAGAATTTCCGCACGCTGGACCTGCATTGGGCTACGTCGCCGCCAACCGCGTTTCGGATCATCCATCATTCCGCCCTGATCAGTGCAAAGGGCGACTTGATGTATGACGGCATTATTCTGGACCCCTGGCGCAACAGCGGCGTGCTGCATTGGGCCCCTGTGCGGGAGGATACAAAATACAACTGGCGCCCCCGTCTGGACGTGCGGGAAGAGTTGCTGACCGGTACGAACCCCTATTGATGTGGTTCACTCGGCGGCAGCCAAAGGATAGAACACCCTCATGATACGCCTGACCCTGCTGCTGTGTTTTCTGGCCCTGTTTCAATGCGACCAGGATGAAACCGTCGCGGCCTACGGTGCGGCGGATCAAACCTGGCGGTTGCAAGAGATTGACGGGCAACCCTTTGCGGCCAGCGCCCTGATCCGGTTTCCCGAAGACGGCCGGATCGCGGGCAACGCCCCCTGCAATTCTTACCAGGGTAAGCTGAACGCTCCCTACCCCTGGTTCGAAATCTCCGATCTGACGGCGACACGCGCGGCTTGTGCCTGGCTTGAGGCCGAGGGCATGTATTTCGCAGCGCTTATGGCCATGACGCAATCCGAAGTGTCAGGCGATGTGCTGATCCTGCGCAATGATGACGGGCATGAGATGGTGTTCAAAGCCGTCGAGTGAACTGCCCGACAAAGCGCGCGCGCGCGTCGGGCAACGGAACATGCCCCAGCGACGGCGCGACGCGATGTTCCAGAAAATACCCTGTGGTCTGCAACCCTTGCGCAATTTCGGCATCTGGCGCGCTTCCTTGGCCTCGCAGGCACGGCGGCAACGGCAGCAGCTTGTCTGCCCACTCCCCCGCGCCTTCTGCGCTGACTGCACGACCCGTCTTGGGTGAGACATAGGCCAAGCCCTCGCTTGCGCCGGTCACCGCACACCGCTTCAGATCAAGGCCGAATCCCAACTCTTCCAACAAAGCCAGCTCCCAGCGCAAATACGCCAGCGGCCAGATCTCGTCCTGCCCCAGCAGATCCATCAGCTGTTCGGTTTGCCGGTAAATCGACGGGTGCGGTTCACGCTCGGGCAGGCAAAACGACAACAGTGCCACAACGGCATTCAACCCTGAAAGGGCCAGCCTGCCGGAAAACGCCGCGGCCGCTCGGGACCGCAAGGGTTCGACCTGAAACGTACCAAGATGTTCCTCCAGTCGCGCCCGCCACAAAACGTCCAACTGCGCGCCGGGCTGCAAAATGGGCGCGATCTTACGGCTGGCGCCGCCGCGTACAACACCGGCGTGACGGCCGTGTTCTTCGGTGAACACCTCGATAATCGCCGCCGTTTCGCCATGACGGCGAGAGGTCAGAAGTATGCCGTGATCGCGCCATTCCAAGCTTGGTTCCGTCCTGTCGTCAGTTGTATTTTCAGCAAATCCCATGACCGTGACGCATTCAAGCGACAAACAAGTCAAAACTGGCGACTGCTGGGATGAAAAACACTTTGCATGAAACATATTAGATTGCTAATGTTCTCTATATGTTCTTTTCATTGGAGTCTAAGATGTCGCTGAATTATGTCATGATCGGTTCAAACGATGTGTCCAAAGCGCGCGAGTTTTACGACGCGGTGATGCCCGAAATCGGCGGCAAGGTCATCGCCGAATACATGCCCCACGCCGTCTGCTATGAACTGCGCGATGGCGGGTCCATATGGGTGGCAAAACCATTTGATCGGAAAGAGGCGACTGTCGGAAACGGCAACATGGTGGGCCTGCTTTGCCAAAGCGAAGACGAGGTGCGCGCAGCACACGCAACCGCGATGGCCCATGGCGGCACAAACGAAGGCGATCCCGGTGAGCGTCCGCAATATGGCCCGAACTTTTTTGGCGGGTATGCGCGTGATCCCGACGGAAACAAAATGAGTTTTATCTACCTGAGCAACCCGGATTGATTACCCCTGCAGCACATAGTCCGGATCAGAACGTAACCCCGGCGTGGATCAGGATGCCGATGACCATCAGGCAATCCAGGATGGTAGAGATGCCGTTGCCGACATAAATCGGCAGTTTCTTGACCAGGATCCCGTAGATGAACCAGAGGAAGGACAGCCCGGCGTAAAGCGACCAAGACAGCAGCGATTGGCCTGACGCGTGATCGCTGTGGGTGAAATAGAGTTTGATCAACTGCGGCAGCGTGGCAAAGGGGCCAACGACGCCGATAAAAACCATAAAGCCTTCGAAACGCTGCATCCAGTGGCCGAATTCTGAATTTTGCAGCTTTTGACTCAGTGTGTGACGCAAGGGACTACCTCATTTGCCTCTGGTAACGCCGACGGAGATCAACCTGTTTCGGCGACAACGATCTTCAAATTAGCGGTTTTGATCAAGGTGACCAAGACCCCTGATCGGATTCGGCGGATATGCTATTCCAAGCCTTCATCACCCAAAAGGTGTCGCCCTAGCCGGTCTTCGACCTCGATCACCCAGAGGTCGGGGTCAAAACCACGTTGCCGCGTGATCGCATCGTCCACGTCAGCCTCGGGGCCGCTGGACAGTTCGATCCATTTTCTTTCGCCGCTCATCAGATCAAAACTGCGCTGAAAGGCCACTGCCTGCCCGCCCAAAGTATTCAGCTTGACCAGCACGGCGCCGGCCGTGTCGTCGCCATGGGCAACAACAAAGGCCGGAATTTCCTGAAACCGCAACCGCGCCAGATAAGCGTGGACCCAGAATTCAGCCGTCAGCCGGGTCATGCGTTTCCGTCTTTGAAATCCAGACCCATCTCTGAATAGCGCTCGGATTCTTCAAGCCAGTTGGGGCGGACTTTGACCTGCAGGAACAGGTGGATCTTGCGGTCCAGAAACTCTTCCAACTCGGCTCGTGCCGCCTGACTGACGGCCTTGATCGTCTCGCCGCGTTTGCCCAGCACAATGCCCTTGTGGCCGTCGCGCATGACATAGATGACTTGATCGATCTTGGCCGAACCATCCTTGCGCTCTTCCCAGTTTTCGGTCTCAACGGTCAGTTGATAGGGCAGTTCCTGATGCAGGCGCAGGGTCAGTTTCTCGCGCGTCATCTCGGCTGCGATCATGCGCAAAGGCAGATCGGCGATCTGATCTTCGGGATAAAGCCAAGGGCCTTCGGGCAGTTCGTCCGCCAGCCATTTGCGCAGGTCTTCGACACCGTGGCCTTTCTCGGCTGAGATCATGAAAGTTTCGACGAACGGATAGCGCGCGTTCAGATCGCTGGTCAGGGCCAGCAGTTTCTCGGATGGCACCTTGTCGATCTTGTTGATGGCCAACGCGACGGTGCGGTCCTGCCCGATCTCTTCCAGACCTTCAAGGATGCGTTCGACCCCTTCGGTGATGCCGCGATGCGCCTCGACCATCAGGACGACCACGTCGGCATCAGCCGCCCCGCCCCATGCGGCGGCGACCATGGCGCGGTCGAGCCGGCGGCGGGGTTTGAAAAGGCCCGGTGTGTCCACAAAGACCAGTTGCGCGTCGCCCTCAATCGCGACGCCGCGAATGCGGGCGCGGGTCGTCTGCACCTTATGCGTAACGATCGAGACCTTGGCCCCCACCATGCGATTCAGCAGGGTGGATTTGCCTGCGTTGGGCTCTCCGATCAGGGCGATAAATCCGGCGCGTGTGGTCATGTATCTGGCGATCCTGTTTGCAAGTGCGCACCCCTATAGCAGAATGGTCCTGCGGGCCAGAGGGATTTGTCGCATTGCGGCTTTGCGATCAGGATGCAACAAACCGGTATCGCCACGCCATTGCCAGCCAGGCGCATTCCTTTGATCGGGGCACATCATGAAACGACGCGAGTTTCTTTTGGGCAGCGCGGCTTCCACAGGTGCAGTGGGTGCGGGTTCGCTTGGCTGGGCTCAGGGCCCAGACACCTTGGTGATACAGCCTGCCAGCTATACCTTGCGCAACAAACCCACGACCGGGATGGTAAGCCTGTCGGCTGATAGCCCGCCGCCGGTTCTTTTTGGCCAGCAAGGCAAGCCCATGCGACTGGCTGTGCAGAACACGCTGCCGGACTATACCGCGATGCACTGGCACGGGCTACGGATCGCAAATGAAATGGATGGCGTGCCCTACCTGACTCAGATGCCAATTGGTGAAGGAGAGGTATTTTCCTATGAGTTCACACCTCCCGACGCCGGAACCTATTGGTATCATCCCCATTGCATGACGATGGAACAGATGGCCCATGGGCTGACCGGCGTGATGGTGATCGCCGAAGCTGAGGATCCCGGGTTTGACGCGGATCAGGTGGTCAACCTGCGCGACTTTCGGCTGGATGAAGAGGACGGTTTCCTACCTGCCTATACCCAGCGCGGGGCGGCGCGCGCCGGTACTTTCGGCAATGTCCACACCGCAAACTGGCTGAGCGCGCCTGTCTATGATCAACCCACGGGCGGTCTGGTCCGGTTGCGCGTCGTCAACACGGACACAACGCGCATCTACCGGCTCCACCTGACCGCCCCCACGGCGCGGATCATTGCCTGGGACGGTCACCCGGTGACGCTCAGCCTGCCGATGCCAAGCCCGGAAGAACCCCTGCTGGTTGGTCCCGGTCAACGAGTAGATTTTGCGGTTTCGATGCCAGCAAGTGAAGGCCAGAAGGTCGATCTGATGGCAAAACTACCCGGGCAACCGCCACGCGCAATGGCATCCTTGCGGGCCATCGGGCCCTCAACAGGGCGAGACCTGCGTGAGATCCGGCCGTTGCCGGTGAACCCGGTGGCAAAACCGGATCTGACAGATGCCGAAGTGATGGATTTCGTCTTTGGTTGGACACCCGAGGGCACGCTGCCCAACAACGGCTTCTGCGGGTCATTGGGATATAATTTTTGGTCGATCAATCGAACCCCATGGCCGGGCGATGCTGCGCCCGGCGTGGGACCCTTGGCAACGCTGGAACTGGGCAAAAGCTATATACTGCGCCTTCGAAACGAGTCGCCGAACCTGCACCCAATCCATTTGCACGGGCTGGCCTTTGTACCCTTGCGGTCCAACCAGCGCGCGCTGCCTCCGCTGATGACGGACACAATGCTGCTGCTCAAGGACGAAGTGGTCGAGATCGCATTGGTGGCCGACAACCCCGGCGATTGGGCCTTTCATTGCCATGTGATCGAGCATCAGAAAACCGGCCTGACCGGGTTTATCCGAGTGGCCTGATCCTAAGGCCCCTTCGGCAGATCGAGCGCCAGAACGTGATTGGGATAGGACTGATCGCCGATACAGAAATCGGTCACCCCAACCTGCCTGAACCCTTTGGAAAGGTAAAAACTGATTGCGGGTTCGTTCTCTGAATTCGTGGTCAGCCAAATCGTGTCGCGCCCTTTGCCCCGGCAATGATCAATCGCAGCGTCCAGCAACGCTGATCCGATACCCTTGCCGTGATGGCGGGGCTGGACATAAAACGTCACGATCTCAAGATCCGACAGCCCCTCTTTCGGCGCAACGCGATCCTCCGCCAGCCGGATAAAGCCATCAATCCCATCCCGGTTTTCCGAGACGACCAGGAAATCCCGATCCTCATCAAGAATGGCCTCAAACCGGGCAATCGTGAATTCGGACAACGCGAATTCGGCAAAGAACGAACTGACGCCATGCCGCAGATACGTGCCGATCCAGACCTCAATCGACAAAGCGGCAAGACTGGCCGCATCCGTCTTGGTTGCGGGCCTAAGCCTCACGGCCCAGGCCCTGCGCGTGCGATCACGTCAGTTGCTCCAGCAAGGCCTTTGCGGCGGCTTGTTCTGCCTGACGCTTCGACCCTGCGGTTGCTTGCGCCTCGGCCCCATCCTGAAGGCGCGCGGCGATGGTAAAGACAGGCGCGTGATCCGGTCCGCTGCGCTTGACCTCGACATAGGACGGAGGTTTTTGCCCCCGCGCCTGCGCCCATTCCTGCAATGCGGTTTTCGCGTCGCGGGCATCCGCTTCAACCTTGAGGATGCGATCCCCCCAAAGACGCAAAATGATATCGCGCGCGGCTTCGAACCCGGCATCGCGATAGATGGCGGCAATCACCGCTTCCATCGCGTCACCCAGCAACGCCTGTTTGCGGCGCCCGCCCGACAGCATTTCGGACCGGCCAAGTTTCAAAACGGCGCCAAGTTCAATCTGACGCGCCACATCGGCGCAGGCCTCTTTGCGCACCAAAGCATTGAAACGCGGGGCCAGCTGCCCTTCCGAGGCATCCCTGTCCGCCTCAAGCAGCGCGGTGGCCATCACCAGCCCCAGCACCCGGTCGCCCAGAAACTCCAGCCGTTGGTTATCGGGCCGGGTCGGTGACGAAACAGACCCGTGGGTCAGGGCACGCACCAGCAGGTCGGGGTTCTGAAACTCATACCCCAACCGCTTTTGAAAGGCCCTTATTTCACCGGAAAGCTTCAATTCACCGCCTTGAAGAAACGGTCGCTCCGCCATGTCCAGAAGAACAGCATCGACCGGCCCGCTGACGAGAACATGATCCGATCCGCGCGACCGATCAGGTCCTCATAGGGAACAAAACCAACACCCTGGGCCGATTGCGGTATGCGGCTGTCAGCCGAATTGTCGCGGTTGTCGCCCATGAAGAAATACTCGCCCTCGGGCACCACATAGACACCGGTATTGTCGGCGCCCTGATTGCCGATGTTGAGAACGTCATAGGAAACGCCGTTTGGCAGCGTCTCGATCATTTGGGACTTTTCGCAGGTTCCACCAAATCCCACAGGACCATTTTCGCAACGCGGACGCAGACCCTGCGGGCCTTGCGGTTCGGCGATTTCGGTGAATACGCCATCTGGGGTCTGCGGCACCGGAGTACCGTTCAGGATCACAATACCATCGCGCACCTGAACCTGATCACCCGGGAGGCCGATCAGACGCTTGATATAGTCCCGCCCAGTGACCGGGTGACGAAAGACGATCACGTCGCCCCGCTCAGGCTCACCGCCGAAAATACGCGAGTCGCCATCGCCCTGCATCCAGCCGCAGATATCCTCGGCATCGATGTTCAAGCCGACACTGGGGATGATCAGGCTGGGGCAGGAGGCATAGGAATAGCCATAAGCCATCTTGTTGACGAACAGAAAGTCACCGATCAGCAGCGTCGGCTTCATCGAGCCCGACGGAATCCAGAACGGCTGAAAAAACAGGGTGCGAAAAACGCCCGCGATCAAAAGGGCATAGACGATGGTTTTGATCGTCTCCCAAACGGCGTTTCCTGACTTGGCTTCCTCGGCCATACTGCTCTCCGGTCCTTCTGGTCGTTGCGGTGCTACATGCGGCCCGGGTGGGGGCAAGTCAAGGCTGCACGCGGCCTTCGTGAACGGGACGCGCCTCGATGACCACAAATGCCTGCGCCCAGGGGTGATCATCGGTCAGCGTGACGTGAATGATGGCTTCATGCCCTTTGGGCGTCATTTCCTTCAAACGTTCGGCAGCCCAGCCCGTGACATGCATCACCGGTTGCCCGGTACGCAGATTGGTGACAGCCATATCTTTCCACGCGATGCCCATGCGCAGACCGGTGCCCAGCGCCTTGGAACACGCCTCTTTCGCGGCCCAACGCTTGGCATAGGTCCCGGCGGTGTCATGCCGCCGTTCGGCTTTGCGCTGTTCGGTTTCGGTGAACACGCGATTGCGGAACCGATCCCCAAACCGGTCGAGCGTACCCTGAATGCGTTCGATATTCGCGAGGTCTGTGCCGATGCCGAGGATCATTGCATTTGTTCTTTGTTTATCCGGCGAGCAATCGCCCTGAGTTCGGTTTTTGCAGCTAGCCAAAAAATCACGCTATTGGCAAACAGCGCAAACGAGAGCTGCAATGCCATTAAGGTTACTATGCTCCCGCTTTGATGCCAAAACTCCAACAAACGAACATCCACCGGCCCAATCCCGGAAACCGCTAACAGAACGTAGGCAACATAGCTGACAACACAAAACAACATGCTGGATACGCAAGCGAAAATCAGCGTTTCGAACAGTCCTGGCATGAATCCATTCGCACGTGCAGTACAGCGGCCTACAATTGCGGCAGCAATGATCGCGGACAAATAGGGGATCCCGATGTTGGCCAGATCAATGCCGGTCAGATAGAACAATACAACCACGGCGACCGGTAGCAGGTATCTGATTGCGACCAACCACACCGTGTATTGCCATAGATCTATGTGCTTCAAACCTCAGCCCACCGAATCGACCATCGGTTTGGATCGCACCTCATCCATCAACCGGCGCATTTCCGCGATGGCCGGTGTCAGGCCGCGGAATATGGCCTCGCCGATCAGAAAATGACCGATGTTCAGCTCGCGCACCTCGGGAAAGGCTGCAACCGGCTGAACGGTGTCATAGGTCAATCCGTGGCCTGCGTGAACCTCCAACCCCAGTGAGTGTGCGAACGCGGCCATATCGCGCAGCGCCTCAAGCTCGCGCGCAGCGTCGTCCATTTTGCCTTCGGCGTGAAAGTCACAATAGGCGCCAGTGTGCAGCTCGATCACTTCGGCGCCAATACGGTGGGCTGCCTCGATCTGGCGCTGATCGGCGGCGATGAAGATCGACACACGGCAGCCAACATCGCGCAAAGGCGCGATGAAATGGGCCAGCTTGTTCTCTTCGCGCGCCACTTCCAGGCCGCCTTCGGTGGTCCGCTCTTCGCGTTTTTCCGGAACGATGCACACCGCATGCGGTTTGTGGCGCAGGGCAATCTGCTGCATCTCGGGCGTCGCTGCCATTTCAAAGTTCAGCGGAACGGTCAGAGCGTCCATCAGCGCTTCGATATCTTCGTCGACGATATGCCGACGGTCTTCGCGCAAATGCGCGGTTATGCCATCTGCACCGGCCTCTTCCGCCAGCTTTGCCGCGCGCAAGGGGTCAGGGTACGCCCCACCGCGCGCATTCCGAATTGTTGCAACGTGATCGATATTCACGCCCAGCCGCAAATGAGTGTCAGGCATCGGTCGAATCCCTTTTCGCTTCTTCTGCCGACCCTAGTTCGTTTGCCACGGGAACGGCAGTCTTGGATTGTGCCAAGCGTTTGATTTCTTCGAATTTCGCCTTGATCCGCGACCGCCTGCGTTGCTGATACGTCCGGATCAGGGGCAAACTGAGGTAATAGCAGACGAAACCCGCGATGACCCCTGGAATGATGCCACCCACCAGATAGGGCAGAAACACCTCGTCGTAGAATTTGTCGAGCCCGCGCCAATCTGCAACCCGGTCCGTAAAGATGGCAAAAAAGTTGTTTTTCAGATCACCCAACGCATCGGCAAACTTGCCCATCAGACCGACTGTGTCGTCTTCATCAAACTCGGTGCCCAATAGAAAGTGACCGGTTTGCAGACAAATCACACCAATCGGCACATAAGTCAGCGGGTTTCCAAAGAAAGTCCCACTGAGAGCGGCCAAAATGTTGCCGTTGAGAATTCGGGCCAAAACCGCAGCGACTAGAAAATGCAGACCATAAAACGGAGTGAATGCCGCAAAAACACCAGCGCCGATACCGCGCGCAATACGCTCGGGCGTGTCCGGCAAACGGCGCACACGGTGTTTGACGTATAGAAATGCACGCGTCCACCCACCTCGCGGGTAGACGAATTCAGATGCGATCTGGACAGGCGAGCGTCGATCTCGGCGCTTGAAAACCACTCCTGATCACCCCTTCCTAGCCTGCTGCGACACCGGTGCCTGCCCGGTCTCTGAACCGCTCGACCGCGGCGACATCGCTTTCTGCCTCAAGCATCAACATCAAGGAATGAAGCTGTTCAAGATCGCGCAGTTCAACACTGATCATAAGGCGGTAAAAATCCGGTTTGCGGTCAACAAATTCCAGGTTCGAGATGTTTGCCTTCTTCTCGCCGATCAAGGTACAGATACGGCCCAGCACGCCCGCATCATTGCCAATGGTCAGATCCAGCGTCGCGCCATGCACTGCAGGATGCGTGCCCGTGTGCCAATGCAGGTCAACCCAGCGATCCGGTGCGTCCTCGAACTCGGACAGGCGGTCGCAATCGATGGCGTGAACCACCACGCCTTTCCCGCGATAGGTGATCCCGACGATGCGTTCTCCAGGCAGAGGCTGACAGCAAGGCGCGCGCTCAAAACTTTGACCTGGCTCCAGGCCAATCACCGCACGGCGCAGCGGAACGGCGTCGCCATCGTCTTTAGTCAACTCGGGGTAAACCGCGCTGACCACCTCATGCGCTGTCAGTTCAGCGCTGCCCAAACGGGCCAGCAACTCGTGGCGGTCCTTGAGGCGCAGGTGCTTTGCCGCGGTGTCCAGCGCCTTGTCGGTCGCCTTGTGGCCCACATGTTCAAACGCGGCGCGGGCCAGTTCCTTGCCCAGCTTGATGAACCGTTCGCGATCAACCTCTCGCAAGGCGCGGCGGATGGCGGTGCGTGCCTTGCCCGTGACCGCAATCTCAAGCCAGGACACCTGGGGCGTCTGACCGTCGGCCGTAATAACATCAACCGATTGTCCGTTCTTGATCCGGGTCCACAAAGGCACACGTATGCCGTCAATCTTCGCCCCGACACAGGCATGTCCGATACGGGTGTGGATGGCATAGGCAAAGTCGATCGGTGTCGCGCCGCGAGGCAGTTTGACCACGTCGCCCTTGGGGGTAAAGCAGAACACCTGGTCGGAATACATCTCAAGCTTGACGGCTTCAAGGAAATCCTCGTGATCTTCTTCGCTGTCAAACTGTTCGGTCAGGTTCGAAATCCACTTGGCGGGATCGACCGCAAAGGGGTTTTCGGTTCGCACACCGTCACGATAGGACCAATGCGCGGCGACGCCGGTTTCGGCCACGTCGTGCATCTGCCGGGTTCTGATCTGAACCTCGACCCGTTTTCCATCCCGGCCAGACACCGTGGTGTGGATCGAGCGATAGCCGTTCGATTTCGGCTGGCTGATATAGTCCTTGAACCGCCCCGGCACCGCGCGCCAGCGCTGGTGAATAGCGCCAAGGGTGCGGTAACAATCTTCCTCGGATCGGGTGATGATGCGAAACCCGTAGATGTCCGAGAGGCGCGAAAACCCCTGATCCTTTTCCTGCATCTTACGCCAGATCGAATAGGGTTTCTTGGCACGGCCAAATACTTCGGCCTCAATCCCGGCTTTCTCCAGTTCGTGCCGCATATCTCCGGTGATCCGATGGATCACATCACCGGTTTCCCGTTGAAGCGTGATAAAGCGGCGGATGATCGACTGGCGACCCTCGGGGTTGAGAACGCGGAACGCGAGGTCTTCGAGCTCCTCTCGCATCCATTGCATACCCATGCGCCCTGCCAGAGGCGCGTAGATATCCATCGTCTCGCGCGCCTTCTGCACCTGTTTTTCCGGGCGCATCGCCTTGATGGTGCGCATGTTGTGCAGACGGTCGGCCAGTTTGACCAGGATCACCCGAAGATCCTTGGACATCGCCATGAACAACTTGCGGAAGTTTTCGGCCTGCTTGGTTTCCCGGCTGGAAAGCTGCAGGTTGGTCAGCTTGGTGACCCCATCCACCAGTTTGGCAACCTCTTCCCCAAACAGCTCGGCCACCTTGCCATAGCTGGCCTTGGTGTCCTCGATCGTATCGTGCAGAAGTGCGGTAATAATGGTCGCATCATCCAGACGCTGTTCGGTCAGGATGGCGGCAACGGCAACAGGGTGGGTAAAATAGGGCTCGCCCGAATGGCGGAATTGACCTTCATGCATCTGCTGGCCAAACTCATAGGCCAGGGTGATGCGGTCGGCATTTGTCTTGGGGTTGTAGTTGCGGACCAGCGCAATCAGGTCTTCAGCAGAAATCATCCGGTCCGCACCTTCGAGTTTGGGGCTTACCCCTGGCCTTGGGCCTCCATCAGCGCGCGCAGAAGCTTTTCTTCGGACATGTCGTCATCCGCGGGCTTGTCGGATTCCGCGCCCATCAACAATGCCATCTGATCTTCTTCGGGCTCGTCCACCTCGATCTGAGTCTGGTTGGCCTCGATCAGGCGTTCGCGCAGCTCATCGGCGCTTTGTGTTTCGTCTGCAATCTCGCGCAGGGACACGACGGGGTTCTTGTCGTTGTCACGATCCACGGTGATCGCCGCACCGGCAGAAATCTCACGCGCCCGATGGGCGGCAAGCATCACCAGTTCGAACCGGTTCTGTACCTTGTCTACGCAATCTTCGACCGTCACGCGGGCCATGGGGCGCTCTCCGTATATGAATCCATGTCAGGAAGGGGTTTATCTAAGCGCGAATCCCCCGATTGACAAGCAGGAAATGCTGCAATTGCAGCGATCACAGAGGCCGGACCAAAGCGATTTCACCGGCCGGCAACTGATCCAGCATCTCGCTCACCGTAAGGTTCAAC
This sequence comes from Ruegeria sp. H6, assembly GCF_056532975.1. Lineage (NCBI taxonomy): Bacteria > Pseudomonadati > Pseudomonadota > Alphaproteobacteria > Rhodobacterales > Roseobacteraceae > Ruegeria > Ruegeria sp. H6. The sequence goes on along the minus strand of NZ_JBQFOA010000016.1, from coordinate 59,012 downwards.
ACAGGATGGCACCAATCGGGCACGATTTCAGCCATCGGCACAAGGACAAACGCGCGGTCCTGCAGCCTTGGATGCGGCAAGATCAACCTGTCCGGAGCGATCTGCGCCTGCTGGTCGGCTGGCAGCGTCCGCCAGCGCTCAAATTCCGGCAGATCAGGCATCACATGACTGCCCCAACAGATCAGATCCAGATCCAGGGTGCGCATGCCCCAGCGCTGCACGCGGTTACGACCAAAGTCATGCTCGATCCCGTGCAGAATGGTCAAAACCTCGTGCGGGGTCAGATCTGTTTCGATTTCGGCGGCTGCGTTGACATAGTCAGGCCCGGCACCAGCTGGAAAACACGGGGTCGAATAAAGACGGCTTCGGGACCGAATCACCAGCCCGGCATCGGCCATGGCGTCTAGTGCCTGTTCGAGTGTCACCTTGAGCGACTTATCTCTCATACTGAGATTTGCCCCTAGGGCAATTACGGCCGTTAACCCACTATTAACCATATTTGCTCCCATATTCGGTCCAGAGAATACTTGCGATAAAAGCCAAATCACTTATTTTAGGCACACCATTGTGCTGACCAAATTATTCACGCTCACGGATATCCGGCGCATTGGCTTATACCGGAAGGGACCATTTATGTTTTATAAAGACGAACGGCTAGCGCTGTTCATCGACGGCTCGAATCTTTACGCAGCCGCAAAAGCACTGGGGTTTGACATAGACTACAAGTTGCTGCGCCAGGAATTCATGCGCAGAGGCAAACTCCTTAGGGCTTTTTACTACACAGCGCTACTGGAAAATGACGAGTATTCTCCGATCCGGCCATTGGTTGATTGGCTGCATTACAACGGCTTCACCATGGTTACTAAACCGGCCAAGGAATACACCGACAGCATGGGGCGTCGGAAAGTCAAAGGAAATATGGACATCGAACTGACGGTCGATGCAATGGAACTGGCACCGCGCGTTGATCATATCGTGCTGTTCTCGGGCGATGGGGATTTTCGTCCGTTGATTGCCAGCCTGCAGCGTCAGGGGGTGCGTGTTTCGGTCGTATCGACCATCCGCAGTCAGCCGCCGATGATCTCGGACGAGTTGCGTCGCCAAGCGGACAATTTCATCGAGCTTGAGGACCTGCGCGATGTCATCGGCCGTCCGCCCCGCGAGATGCCCGCAGAACCGCGCAGCGTCGCCGCCGCTGGTGGCAGCTGACCGATCACAGCTCGGACAGGACAATATGCGGCCAGGTTCCGGGGAGAACCTGGCCGCGTGTCTTTAACGATCTGTTCGTCCTGAAATACGGTCTTTCTAGCCGCTTTCTGTATCAGGGAAATGACAATCCCGTTCGGCTGGACCATTGGTGTCAAAAGCCTTACCTGTCTCCGCCAAGGAGACACAAATGACCAAAGCCTCAGGAATTGTTTCTGTTTCACGCACATTCACGGAAATGCTGATGCAAGCGTGCGGTTTCGCATCATGAAAGGTGTTCCCACCGCCCCGCTGGTTCTTGGCCTTGCCGGGTTGGTCCCGTTTGTCTGGGGCGCGTTGACCTATGTGAATGCGGACCTGCAAGCCTGGGGCAGCCGCGCATTGGGCCCTCGGTTTGTCGGGCCCTACATTCAGTTGTTCTACGGTTCGGTCATCCTTAGCTTCATGTCCGGGATTCTGTGGGGGTTTGCCACCAAGACATCCGGCAGCAAAGCCGCCACCGGGTATGTTCTGTCCATCCTTCCCGCTCTTTGGGCGTTTTTCATGACAGGCGGAGGGCCGGTCAGTGCCGGCCTTAACCTGATCATGGGGTTTGTCGGGCTACTTCTGCTGGACGCGGCATTCTGGTATTGGGGATTAGCGCCCAGGTGGTGGATGAAACTGCGTGTATTTCTGACTGCCGTCGTCGTCTTGTGCCTGTCTGTAGGAGTCTATCTGTGAGCGATCCCAAAACGATTTCTGTCTACGACGCACAAGCAAAACGCTACGCCGAATTGACCGATAACGAAAACAAGGCTGATCGGGGCCTGATCGATTTCATTGACGCCGTTCCTGCGGGCGGTCGCGTTCTGGATCTGGGTTGCGGCCCTGGAACAAGCGCCGCCGAAATGGCACGGGCCGGGCTCGTGGTCGATGCAACCGATGCCTCTGCCGAAATGGTTGACCTTGCCGCCTCGCATCCCGGTGTCTCGGCCACGCAGTCTCGTTTCGAAGACCTGAGCGATCAGGCTGTCTATGACGGCGTTTGGGCCAATTTCAGCCTGTTGCATGCAAAACGCGCGGACCTTCCGACACATCTGAAGGCCATCCATCGGGCCCTGAAACCCGGTGGCGCGTTCTATATCGCGCTCAAACTGGGTCAGGGCGAAGGTCCCGATCGGATTGGCCGGTTCTACACCTACTACGAAGAGGATGAATCGAAGTCTTATCTGAACATGGCAGGCTTTACCGTCACGGGCCAGCAAACAGGCAGCGGAATCGGGCTGGACGGGTCGATTTCCGACTGGATCAGGCTAGCCACCCATGCCTAAGCTTTTTGCCTATACAGATGGTGCATGTTCAGGCAATCCGGGGCCAGGCGGCTGGGGCGTCCTGCTGCGCGCGATGGATGGCGAGACTGTCCTGAAAGAACGTGAGCTTAATGGCGGCGAGGCCGAAACCACCAATAACCGGATGGAATTGCTGGCCGCGATCAGTGCGCTTGAGACGTTGGAGCGCGCCTCGACTATCACTATCGTCACCGACAGCGCGTATGTGAAAAACGGTGTTACCGGATGGATTTTCGGTTGGAAACGCAACGGCTGGAAAACGTCGAACAAGAAGCCGGTCAAGAATGTCGATCTGTGGCAGCGCCTTGATGAGGCGCAAGAACGCCACGATGTGACCTGGGAATGGGTCAAGGGACACGCTGGCCATCCGGAAAACGAACGCGCGGACGAGCTGGCACGCGCGGGAATGGCTCCGTTCAAACCGAAAAAAAAGGCGCAAGCATGAGCGGTCTGGCGCTGCTCGACTACGCGGCCGTTCTGATCTTTGCGCTGACCGGCGCGCTGGTGGCCAGCCGGGCGCAACTGGACCTTGTTGGCTTTGCCTTTGTTGCGTGCCTGACGGCGGTTGGGGGTGGAACAGTGCGCGATTTGCTGTTGGACCGGCACCCCATTTTCTGGGTCGGGCAACCGGCCTACATCCTGATTGCCACCGCAGCCGCCGTGCTGGTCTTTTTCACCGCACATCTGGTGGAGAGCCGTTACAACTGGCTTGTTTGGCTCGACAGCTTTGCCCTGCCGGTCGCCGTTGCCGCCGGCACCGGCGCGGCGCTGTCGCTGGATCAGCCCGGGGTTATCGTTGTTCTGATGGGTGTCACCACCGGGTGCCTCGGCGGGTTGATGCGCGACGTGGTCTGTAACGAGGTGCCGCTGGTGCTGAAACAGGGTCAGTTGTATGTGTCCTGCGCCTTTGCGGGGGCTCTGGCGGCTGAAATCGCGACTGAATTCGGGCTGGGCAGTCTGGCGGCTTTGAGTCTGTGCGCGTTGATCTGCTGGTCGTTGCGGGCCGGTTCCCTGCTGCTGGGTTGGCAATTGCCGGTTTACAAAACACGCCCGCCGCGCAACTGACGGCGCGCGCCATCCGACGCGTTCAACGTTTGAAATACGTTTTCCAAAGCCACAAAACCAACAGCGCGCCCAAGACGGCACCAATAAATCCCGATAGCCACCCCATGACGGTCACAAGCGTGCGCAGGATCAACCCGCCCACCAACGCGCCGACGATACCGATCAGCATCGTGGTCGGGATATCCGCCTCAATCCGCATCAGGCGTGTGGCCAGAAACCCGGCCGCGGCGCCAATGATGATAAGTGCGACAATCGGCATCTCATTTCCTCCAATGGGTTGGAACGATGATCAGGGCCCCTATCGCCGACAAGACCGCGTCCACCCCCGGGGCGCCAAAGCTGATACCAAACATGATGCGCACAAAGTAAAACAGAAAGGCACCGCCGACACAGATGATGATCGACGGCAAATACCCGTTTTGGGTAAAGCCGGAACGCTCTGAAAGTAACCCGACGATCCCGGCGATCACAACAGTGCCCATCAGGACCAAGACCATCTGGCTTTACTCCGAATTCAGGCGCGTGCCGACCGGGATTGGCCGACCCCGCAGAAAGGTTTCTTTATCTTGCGCGCCTTTGCCTGCCCTTTGCAAGCGCAGCAGCTCGACCGCCCCTTCGCCGCAAGCCACGTTCAAATCGGCATTCAGAACCTCACCCGGGGCGCCCTGCCCCTTGGCAAGGCGGGAAGCCAGCAGTTTGATCCGGTCGCCGTCCATTTCGGTCCAGGCGCCGGGAAATGGCGACAGCGCACGGATTTGCCGATCCACCTGAACAGCGGGCTGAATCCAATCCACACGCGCCTCGGCCTTATCGATTTTAGAGGCATAGGTGACGCCCTCTTTGGGCTGCGGGTCGGGCACCAACTGCTGCAATTGCTCCAAAGCCTCGACGATCAGAGCGGCACCCATGGCTGACAGGCGGTCATGCAACCGGGCGGTGGTTTCCTCAGCCCCTATGTCGGTCGCTTGGCGCAACAAGACAGGCCCTGTGTCCAGACCAGCCTCCATCTGCATGATGCAGACGCCGGATTGCGCATCCCCCGCCATGATCGCGCGATGGATCGGGGCCGCGCCGCGCCATCGCGGCAGCAAGCTGGCATGAATGTTCAAGCACCCATGTTTCGGCGCGTCCAAAATTGGTTGCGGAAGGATCAGGCCATAAGCCACCACCACCGCCACATCAGCATTCAGATCGGCGAAACTGGCCTGTTCCTCGGACGATTTCAGCGATACTGGATGGCGTACCAGCAATCCCAACGCATCGGCGCGCGCCTGTACCGGGGTGGGCCTGTCCTTCTTGCCCCGACCAGCCGGGCGCGGAGGCTGGCAATAGACGGCTGCAATCTCATGCCCAGCCTCAACCAACGCGTCCAGAACCGGCACCGAAAAACCCGGCGTTCCCATGAAAACGACGCGCATTGCTACCCCTGTTTCTTCGCTTTGCGCAGCAGCATGTCACGTTTGACCTTGCTGAGCCGGTCGAAATACATCCGCCCATTCAGATGATCGATCTGATGCTGTACGCTGGTTGCTTCGATCCCAACAAAATCACGGCGGTCGATCATGCCCTGTTCGTTCAGAAACTTTACGGTCACGGCACGCGGACGTTTCACCTTGGCGGATACACCCGGCAGGTTGGGGCTGGCCTCCTCATGCTCGCGCAGTTCAACCGAGCTGTGCAGGATTTCCGGATTGGCCAGTTTCTTGGCCTTGCCGCGCTCGGTCGATCCGTCAACCACGGCCAAACGCAGCATCACACCGATCTGGGTTGCGGCCAGACCAACGCCGGGCATCGCCTCCATCGTGTCGATCATATCGTCCCAGATCTCACGAACCTCATCGGTGATCTCGGCAACGTCCTCGGCCTTGGTCCGAAGCCGTTTGTCCGGCCAAGGCAAGCAGGTCCGCACTGTCATGAGCGGGCCTTTTCGCGCTTGAGCTTTTGCATCTTGCGCGTGATCATCTGCCGTTTGAGCGGTTTGAGATAGTCGATAAAGAGCTTGCCATTCAGATGGTCGATCTCGTGCTGCACACATGTGGCCCAAAGGTCGTCAAATGTCTCTTGCTGCGCGTTTCCGTCTCGGTCCATCCACGCGACATCCACTGCCTTGGGCCGGGTCACTTCGGCATATTGCTCTGGGATCGACAGGCAGCCTTCTTCATAGACACTTGTCTCGTCCGAGGACGCAACGATTTCAGGGTTGAACATGACAAGTGGGCGCGGGGTTTCGCCCTCTTCCTTGACGCAGTCGATCACGATCAAGCGATCCAGAATACCGATTTGGGGCGCCGCCAGCCCGATACCGGGCGCGTCGTACATCGTCTCCAGCATGTCATCGGCCAGCTTCCGCAGGTCGTCCGTAATATCGGCAACCGGCGCACAGACCTTTTTCAGGCGGGGATCAGGGTGGATCAGGATACTGCGTTTCATGAGGCTGATTTAGGTCATCCCGCGCCCAGCCGCAACGCCCCCCTTGCGCCCGCCTGAATTGTGACTAGCTTTCGCCTCGACAGATGGAGATGACATGACTTTCAACGACCTGATCGACCGCCGGGGCACAAACAGTTCAAAATGGGACAAGATGGAGCGGCTATACGGCGTTTCACCCGAGGACGGGCTGGCCATGTGGACAGCGGATTCCGACTATCAAACCGCCCCCTGCGTGATCGAAGCCGTGCGCGCGGCCGCAGAACATGGCGTCTATGGGTATTCCTGGATGCATCCCGATTACCTGAACGCGATTCAGTGGTGGATGAAAACGCGGCACGGGTGGGAGATCGACACAGACTGGATTCTGACGAGCCAGGGCCTGGGCAACGCGATTGCACTCTGTCTGGATGTGTTTACCAATCCTGGCGACGGAGTTGTCATCTTTTCACCGGTCTACCACGAATTCGCGCACAAGGTGAACAAGGCCGGCCGGCGTCTGGTCGAATGCCCGCTGGTCCGCGACGGCGACAGCTATGCGCTTGATCTTGAAGACGCGCAATCCCGACTGGATGGAACCGAAAAACTGCTACTGTGGTGTTCCCCGCAGAACCCATCAGGGCGGGTTTGGACACCGCAAGAGCTGCGCGCGGTGGCTGATTTTGCAGAACGCAACGGGTTGATTGTTGTCTCGGACGAGATCCACCACGATCTGGTTTATCCCGGGAACACGTTTGTCCCGATGGATGTCGCCGCCCCCGAGGCGCGGGCCAGAACCATCTCTTTGACGGCGGCCTCCAAGACCTTCAACATCGCCGGTCAGCGCACCGGCAACATGATCATTCCAGATCCTGACCTGCGCGCGCAGATGCGCAACCGTTTGCTGGCACTGGACTACGATCCCGGTGCATTGGGTGTGGCGATGATCACTGCTGCCTACAGCCCGGAAGGTGCTGCATGGGTCGATGCGCAAATCGCGCATCTGCAGGACAATCGTCAGATTTTTGACGAAACCATCGCACAGATACCGGGTCTCTGGTCAATGCCCCTGCAGGCGACCTATCTGGCCTGGGTGGATTTTTCGGGCACGGGAATGGACCATTCCGAAGTCATCCGCCGTTTGCGCCAGGAGGCAAAAATCGCCACCTCGTCGGGGCCAGGATTCGGAACGGGCGGCGAAACCTTTGAGCGCTTCAACCTTGCCACACAACGGTCGCGGGTCGAAGAGGCCTGTACACGCCTGAAATCCGCCTTCAGCGATCTGCAATAGCAGATCGCTTACCGCACTGTTGCCACGGGTCGAAAAAAGGCTCGGTTTCTGACTTCTGTAAATTCGGGTTCTAGTCGTCGCGCCCAAGCAAGGCGATGGGGGCGTCTGGTGCGCGGTAGAAATCAAGCGGGGCTTTGTCCGCGGCGGCTGTGCTGCGCTTGAATTCATACTCCATCTCGCCCGTTTCCTCTTGCGAGGCCACGATCAGGCATTGGTACAAATGGTTCGCACCGTCAAAGATGTCGACCAGTCCTCGCAGACGTGGCGTTTGCGCGGCCTCAACGGTAAAGCCGTTTTTCCACAATCTGAGAACTTTGTAGGTATTGTCGCCCATTTGCACACGCAAACGGCTGGCCTTTTTCAAGGTCGCGATTCGAGCAGCGTCCAGCTCGGCATGCATTTCCTTAGAAACATACGTACTCATTCGAATTTCCCCCAGAACGTCCCTATTTTTGAGCATGAAACTGTAAAAATCCAGTGAACTAGGACACATGGCGCAGTTTGCGTGCGAATTGTTGCCGGGAAATCTCAGAGCTGTTGTGCATCGGCGCAGGGCTCATGCGCGCGCGGACCTGTAGGAAGAGGCCCAGTGCCGGACTATCTTTTGCGCTGAACACAATCCGGAGGATGCAAGATGGGCCTGCTTGTCGACGGCACCTGGCACGACACCTGGTACGACACCAAATCAACGGGCGGGGCGTTCAAACGCACCGCCGCACAGTTCCGCAACTGGATCACCAAAGACGGCAGCCCCGGCCCCTCGGGCAAAAGCGGGTTCGCGGCAGAGTCCGGCCGCTATCACCTCTATGTCAGCCATGCCTGCCCCTGGGCGCACCGCACTCTGATATTCCGTGAACTCAAAGGCCTTGCGCCGCACATTTCGGTCTCTGTCGTGCATCCGGACATGCTGGACAAGGGTTGGACATTCGATGCGGACGAAGATGGCGCAACGGGTGATACCTTGTTTGGCTCCGAATTTGCCCATCAGATCTATACCCGTGCTGATCCGTCCTATTCCGGTCGGGTGACCGTTCCGATCCTGTGGGACAAGGCCCAGGGCACCATCGTGTCGAACGAAAGCTCGGAAATAATCCGGATGTTCAACTCGGCGTTCAACGATATCACCGGCAACACCGACGACTACTGGCCCGAGGCGATGCGCGACGAGATCGAAGAGGTGAACGCGCGAATCTATTCGGATGTGAACAACGGCGTCTACAAATCCGGGTTCGCCACCAGCCAACAGGCCTATGACGCGGCTGTTGGCCCCTTGTTCGACACGCTGGACTGGCTCGAAGAGCGCCTGTCCTCTCGTCGGTATCTAATGGGGGATCGCATCACCGAAGCGGATTGGCGCCTTTTCACCACGTTGATCCGGTTCGATCCGGTCTATCACCTGCATTTCAAATGCAACCTGCGCCGTCTGATCGATTATCCGAACCTTTGGGCCTATACGCGCGAGCTGTATCAATGGCCGGGCGTGGCCGAGACCGTGAACATGTCGCACATCGTGCGCCACTATCACTATAGCCACGAAAGCATCAATCCGCACCGGATCGTGCCAATCAATCCTCAGTTGGACTATTCAGCACCCCACGGCAGGGATCAACGCCCCGCCGCGTAATGCTCGACCATCGCCGCCAGATCCTCTGGCGGTGTATTGCTTTGCACATAGGCGCAGGCGTTCGAGCTGTGGGCAAAGATTGACCCGTCCGAAAAGAACGTGGTGTTGGTGACAAAGATGACGCGCGCCTCGGGCCGCCGGTAACTGGCGAAATCCGCCACAGCCAATGCGCTGCCGGTCTCCAGCACCAGATCCAGGACGATGATATCGAACTCTGTCCCGTATAGCGCCAGGATCGCAGCTTCCTGGGATTCTACCAAAGCCACCTCGGCACCCTGCCTTTGCAGATGGCGTTGCCACACCCGACCCAGATCGGGGTTACTCTCGACAATCAGTACTTTCATTTGCAATAACCTCGGCACATGGTAGGTGAGTGGTGCCGACCCCTATGGTCCGTGATCCCGCCATTTCCTTAACAAAGTGTTAACGCCGCCCGTTCCTCGCGCTCCTCACGCGGAATTGCTTGTGTGGACGGCGAAAATCCGCTTGAAGCAGAGAGAAACTGCCAATTTTTCGACTGAGGCCCCCATGACGAACCCTGAAACGCGTTTGAACCCGCGCGCGATCCGCGACCATGGCGGCGGGCTGGATGGCGCGGTTCGGCAATTTGGCGGGCAACGCGAAAACTGGATCGATCTGTCGACCGGGATCAACCCGCATCCGTATGAGATCGGCGCTCTGTCCCCTTCAGACTGGACCGAGTTGCCGGACCATGGCGCGTTCGAACGGCTTTCAGATGCCGCACGATCGTTCTGGTCGGTTCCAGACAAGGCCGACATCCTGCCCGCACCCGGTGCGTCCGCCATCATCGCGCGAATCCCTGCGCTGGCCGCTGCAGGCAAGGTTCGCATCACGACGCCGACCTATAACGAACATGCCGCTGCCTTTTCAGCACAGGGCTGGCGTGTCGGGGACAGCGCCTCTGCGGATGCACGTGTCATCGTGCACCCCAATAATCCTGATGGGCGGATTTGGCAGGCCTCGGACGTCGACGCGCCCCTGACCGTGATTGACGAGAGTTTCTGCGATGTCACCCCTGAGGCCTCATTGATCCATCTGGCGGGCAATCCCGGCGTGATTGTTTTGAAGAGTTTCGGGAAATTCTGGGGACTGGCCGGATTGCGGCTGGGATTTGCCATCGGGCATCCCGATTTGATCGCGCGGCTGAACGATCTGACAGGGCCCTGGGCCGTATCCGGCCCTGCCCTGCGGATTGGGCAATCCGCTTTAACCGATACTGCATGGGCAGATCAGACGCGCACCCGTCTGGCGGGTGAGGCCGCACGGCTTGACGGATTGGTCACCGGATCAGGCGCCAAAGTCGTTGGCGGCACCAGCCTGTTTCGCCTGTATCATGTCGACGACGCCGCAACCTGGCAGACCCGATTGGCCCAGGCGCATATCTGGAGCCGGATTTTTCCCTATTCGGCAACCTATCTGCGCCTTAGCATGCCGCCCCATGACGGCTGGGAACGCCTGGAGGCCGCGCTGTGACAAGCGCGGCTTTGCTGATCTGCGCCCTCTGCCTGGATGCGGCTTTGGGCGAACCCGACTGGCTATGGTCGCGCATCCGGCATCCAGCCGTGGTAATCGGCAACGCAATTGGCTGGCTGGATCAACGCCTGAACCGAAACCATCTGCAGCAGTTGAAAGGGGTCGCTGTGCTGGGCCTTCTGGTCATGGCAGCGGCGCTGATCGGTTGGGCGCTGGCCTGGCTTGGACCGGTGGTCGAGATCCTGATCTGCGCGATCCTTCTGGCGCAAAAATCGCTGGTTTCCCATGTCCGCGCCGTGGGTGATGGCCTGCGCTCTTCGCTGAGCGAAGGGCGCGCCAAGGTCGCCATGATCGTGTCACGCGACACGGCCGACATGACCGAGGCGCAGGTTGCGCGATCTGCTATTGAAAGCGCGGCGGAAAATCTTAGCGACGGGGTGATTGCACCTGCGTTTTGGTTTCTTGTCGCGGGCCTGCCCGGCCTGCTGATCTACAAGGCCGTGAACACCGCCGACAGCATGATCGGCTATCGCAATCAGAAATATCTGGCCTTTGGCTGGGCTTCGGCCCGATTCGATGACCTGTTTAACCTGATCCCCGCCCGGCTGACCTGTCTGATGATCGTTGCTTGGTCCGGGCGGTGGAACCAATGGCGCGTCATTGTGGCGGATGCCCGCCGCCACAAATCACCCAACGCAGGTTGGCCCGAGGCCGCCATGGCGCGCGCGCTGAACATCGCATTGGCAGGCCCGCGAAGCTATGACGGCCAGTTGCGAGACCTGGCCTGGGTCAATGGCAACGCCCAGCGCGAGATCGGCGCATACGAGGTTTTCCGCGCATGTGACATGCTTTGGAAAGTTTGGGGGCTTGCACTTGGGCTGTTGTCAGTGTGGGTTGGGATCGAACTGATTTTCTGACGGGACATTCCTCATGCGCTTTCTTTCCGGCCTGTTCGCCGCTGCTCTGCTCGCCACGCCTGCCCTGTCCCAATGTGGCGGCAGCTTTAACAGCTTTGTCAAAGGGCTCAAATCCGAGGCCGAGCAAAAGGGGTTCGATCCCTCCACCGTCAACGCGTTTTTCCAGGGTGTCCAACAGGACAATGCCGTGTTGCGTGCCGACCGGGCGCAAGGTGTGTTTCAGAAACCCTTCATCGATTTCTCCCGCCGCCTGATCTCGCAAAACCGGATCGACCGCGGGCAGGCCATATCGCGCAAATATGATGCGGTATTTGACCGGATCGAGCGGGAATACGGTGTTTCGCGCGGTGTTTTGCTGGCGTTCTGGGCGTTCGAGACGGATTACGGCGCCGTTCAGGGTGATTTCAATACCCGCAACGCTCTGGTCACGCTGGCCCATGACTGCCGCCGACCTGAACTGTTCCGCCCGCAGATCTTTGCAGCTGTCGAGCTCTATCAAAATGGAGATTTCGATCCCGCCCGCACCACTGGGGCCTGGGCCGGAGAGATCGGGATGGTGCAAATGCTGCCCCGTGACATCCTTGAAAACGGCGTGGACGGCGATGGCGATGGCAAGGTCTCGCTCAAGACCTCGGCCCCTGACGCGCTGATGTCGGGCGGCAAGATGCTGTCGCATCTGGGCTGGCAGCCGGGCCAGCCCTGGCTGCAAGAGGTCACGGTGCCCGGAAACATGGACTGGTCGCTGTCTGGCCCCGGCAAGCCGCGCTCGGTGGCCAAATGGCAATCCATGGGCGTTCAGGCGCGCAACGGGTCTTTGACCGACCTGCCCGCGTCATTGATCCTGCCACAAGGCCACAAAGGGCCTGCATTTCTGGCTTATCCCAATTTCGACGTGTATTTCGAATGGAATCAAAGCTTCGTTTACGTCCTGACCGCCGCCTATTTCGGCACCCGGCTTGAAGGTGGCCAGATTTACAACGCGGGCAACCCCGCACCAGGGCTGTCCGATGCCCAGATGAAACAGCTACAGACCAAGTTGCAGAACCGCGGTCATGACGTTGGCAAGATCGACGGCATCCTCGGTGCCGGCACCCGGGCAGCAGTGCAGGCAGAACAAGCACGTCTGGGGCTTCCTGCAGATGCCTGGCCAACGGCAGAGCTGTTGGGACGGTTGTAAGGGCTAGGTTGCACCAGGCCCTTGGTTCAGAAAGCTGCGTGTCGCGCTAATGATCGCTATTCAGCTTCGACGGCTAGCCTTTTGGCAAGGATGCTGATCAGGATCACTGCAATGACCAGAAACACGGCACCCACCATCCACGCCGTGGGTGTCGAATAGACCTCGGCAATGGCACCTGCCAAGATCAGGCCCAAGGCTGCTCCGAGTTGCTGAATCAGCGATTTCAGAGAGAGCATTGTGGATCGCTGGCAGTCTTCTACACATCTATGAAGAATACTGCTGGCTGGCGTCTCGGAAACGCCAAGGACAACAGAATACACGACGAAAACCAACACAAACCCGGCGATATTGCCCTGCACAGCCAACGCGACCTGAATGCCCGCCATACAGGCAAAGGACGCCGCAAGGGTCACTGCATGCCGACGCTTGAAAATCCGGCTGATATGCGTAGACAGCCATGCACCAAACGCGATTGAGAAGAAATAAGCGGCGGTCAGGATACCAATGACGGTGTTGGCATAATCGTCGTCCAACATGGGTTTTGCATGGGTCGGCCAGATCACCTCAACCGGGTTGGTCGCCATCAGAAAGAACGCCAGAGAGGCCAATAGCACCGACAATACCGGATGCCTCAGCGCCAGAAGACCTGCGTCTTTGATCACCAGAGGGACCGAGGCGAAGCCTTGCACCAGAGCGCGAGGGTTCAGCGGTCGTGGTTTTTCAACAATGAAAACAACAGTATAAACGAACACCCCAAGCATCATCGCCAAACTTGCCACATACGACACATCATAGACACTGAATCCCAATCTCTCTGCCGCCTGGCCAAAGAGATCGGGCAGAAGGCCCCCCAAAACAGCCCCTGCCGCCAAACCCATGGCATTGGCCCACTGCGCTTTTGCAAGGGCGGGTTGAAAATCCACATTTGGGGCCACTGCTTTGAAGGTTTCAACAAACCAGGCGTCGAGCGTCCCTGACCGCAATGCGCGGCCAAAACCGATGAACGCAAATGAAAGCGCGAGTACGTAGAAATCGCTGGTCGAAAGAAAGAGGGCGAGCGAGACCAAACTGGCAATGACCGCAGCCAGAAAGACCGGCTTGCGCCCGATGTTGTCGGCCAACCCGCCGAACGGAAGCTCCATCGCCATGGTCGTGAACGAGTAGACCCCAAACAGCAGCGAAATCTGAAAAAGGTCCATCCCGCGGTCGGTCAATGCCAAAGCAACAACGGCAACCGTCAGACCCATCGCGAACCGGTCGAGAAACTGGTGGATCTGAAACACCCGGATATGCCGCCGCGCCGGAACGGTCAGCGCAGCGAAGGAGAAGTCTAATTCCGTTGCCATGGTCGCACCTTCGACTTTGCAGGCAACTTGCGCAATAGCTCTGTCACGGGCTCACTCGGCATCTCGATTGCGCGGGCCCGCGCGGCGTTGCAACTTCGGGCAATCGGCTACCTTGTGTCTCTGTGAAGAAATCTGTCTGCTTGCGCCTTAGGAATGGTTCCAATCATTGGTATCCGCTGAATTGTTCGGACTTAGCCCCAGAACATCGCCTTCGGTGTTGCATCCAAGGCCCAAAACCGTGCGGTTGGCATAGCAAAAATACGCCGTTACCTGGTTGATCTCCAAAATCTCACCATCCTCATACCCGACATCGCGCAGCGCCTGCACATCAGTCTCGGCAATCGCAGCTGGGGTCTGCGTCAGCTTTTGCGCATAGCGCATTGCCTGTTTTTGTGCCTGATCAAGCGGTGCGGCATCGATGTCATGAGAAGAAATGGCTTTGCCGATCGCTTCTGCCTTTTCTTGATCCCCCAAGAGGCGTTTCATCCCTGCGAAGTGATGTTGCACGCAATAGTCGCATCTATTCAGCTCGCTCACCCAAACGCCCAGAACCTCAAGAAACCACTTCGGCACCGTATTCCCCGAATGGTGAAGTACATATTTGTACATCGCCATGTGCCCTTCCATCGAGTGGGGGCGCAGAGAATGGGCCATCATGATGTTATCGACATTGTTGTCCGGCCCGGTCACGCGCTGATACAGGGTCTTCAGTTTTCCGGTCGCCTGCTCGAAGGGGATGGTTTTTATCCATGTCATCAAATGCACTCCAACTTGGTCCCGGGCATATTGCTTGGGGCCTTGTTTCTAATCAATATGACAGATCTGGTAGCGATCGAACGCGCTGCGCAAAGGCTGATACGGGATCGTCGCGTCAGCTTGGGGATAACTACGGGTGGGCCCACAGGAAACATCCCGCCAGCAGAGGTTGAGGAAAAGCACCCGGAAAACAGGTGCAGTTCAATTCAATCCCTCACTCCGGTCGTACCGGATATCGGTCACCTTTCTGATCAATCAGGATCAACCTCTCGCCACTGCGGACGTACAGATCACAGCGACTGAAACCATTTCGGTAGGCAATGCAGACGCTGCCGTCTTCGGCGATGGAATAGGTACCAAAGGCTGAATCTCCGCTGGCATAGGTATAGGAATAGGCTCCACCGGCGGAAAATCTGGACTGGCCGTCGTCATAGAAGGTCAGCGTGCGCCCTGCCAATGCCTCCAACTCTGCAGCAGAGAGCGGGACATCCCCGGGTTTGGTTCGCCACTCGGCGGCCCAAAGCGGCGTTGCGGTCAACAGGGTCAGGGTCAGAACACGGATCATGAGGAACTCTAACCCCATCGGGCACAGATTGCGCGTAACGATCCGGTGAGGGATCAGGCCACCATTTGCTCTGCCTTCTTGAGGTCAACCGAAACCAACTGACTGACGCCCTGTTCCTGCATGGTGACGCCAAACAGACGGTCCATCCGGGCCATGGTCACCGCGTGGTGGGTGATGATCAAGAACCGCGTGTCGGTCTGGCGGCACATCTCATCCAGCAGGTCGCAGAACCTTGTGACGTTGGCGTCGTCCAAGGGTGCATCGACTTCGTCCAGCACACAGATCGGAGCCGGGTTGGCGAGGAAGACGCCAAAGATCAACGCGGTTGCGGTCAGGGTCTGTTCCCCGCCAGACAACAGGCTGAGGGTCGAGAGCTTCTTGCCCGGCGGCTGGCACATGATCTCCAGCCCCGCATCCAGCGGGTCGTCGCTTTCGACCATGACCAGATTGGCCTCGCCGCCGCCAAAGAGGTGCTTGAACAACATCGCAAAGTTCGAGTTCACCTGCTCGAAAGCCGTCAGCAGACGCTCACGCCCTTCGCGGTTGAGGCTGGCAATACCGCTGCGTAGGGCCTTGATGGCTTCTTCCAGATCGGCCTTTTCGCTGGTCAGGGTATCGAATTCTTCCTGAACCTCTTTCGAATCTTCCTCGGCGCGCAGGTTGACCGCACCCAACGCGTCGCGCTGACGTTTATGGCGGTTTACTTCGGCCTCCAGCGCATCCGCAGCGGGCATCTGATCCGGATTGACGTCCAGTTGGTTCAGCAACTGGTTCGGCGTCAACTGTTGGTCTTCCGCAATACGCTCGGCTGCTGCGACAACACTTTCCTTGGCGGCATCGCTGCGTGCCTCGGCTGCGGCCCGGGCTTCGCGTGCGTCCGAGGCAAGGCGTTCCGCCTCGCGTTCAGCCATGACAGCGTCGCGTTGCTGCGTCTCGGCTTGCGCCAGTTTGTCGGCGGCGGCTGCGCGGCGCGCCTCGGAGGTTTCGATCAATTCGTTCAGCTTTTCCCGCGCGTCCGCAATCTCCGCGGGGGCTGCGGTAGCGTCTGACAGCTCCTGCTCGGATCCCGTTTTGCGCTCCGCCAGCTCTGCAATTCGTTTTTCGGCGCTGTCCAGGCGATGGCGCCAGCCGCTCAGATCCTTGGTCACTTCCTGACTGCGACGGGTCCGCGCCTCGCCCTCGCGGCGCAGCTCATCATGCGTGGACCGGTGGGTCAGCATGGTGATGCGCGCGGCCTCAACCGTTTGCTTGATGTCTTCGACCTGTGCACGGGCGCTGTCGAGATCACCCAAATCGGTCAGCGCCGACTCGGCCTCGCGCAGTTGGGCGCGGGCAGACATTGCATCTTCCTTGTGGCGATCTACGGCCAGCGTCAGCGTTTCCAGTTTGCCTTGTGCAAGATTGCGATCCGCCTCGGCCCGGCTGAGGGCGCGGGCCGTTTCTGCCATTTTCTGATCAGCCGCCCGGCGCGCTTCACGGGCGCGTCTGTCCGCTTCGGTCACGTCGGCCAGTTGCTTTGACAGCGCCTCATGCGCTGCACGGGCCCCATCGGCCTGCGCCTCGGTGCGGGCAAGTTCCTGTTTCAACGCCTCAAGCTTGTTGAGCTGCTCCAACCGCAGGGCGGCGGCGCTTGGCGCGTCTTCGGCCCAGGCCCGGTATCCGTCCCAGCGCCACAGGTCGCCGGACCGCGACACCAGGCGTTGACCCGGCTGCAACTGCGCCTGCAACTGTCCGCCCCGATCCGCATCCACCAACCCGATCTGCGCGATCCGGCGGCTTAGACGATCCGGCCCGGACACATGCAAGGCCAAAGGTTCGACACCTTCCGGCAAGGGTTGATCCGCGGAATAACCGGCAACCAGAACCCAGCCCGACGGGCCATCACCCTCGACCAGCGGGGCGCGCAGGTCGTCGGCAAGTGCCGCACCTAGGGCCTTTTCGTACCCCGATGCCACACGCAGCATGTCCAGAACCTGCCCGCCTTCGGCGGTGTCGCGTTCAACCAGCTTGGCCAAGGCGGTCGTCTCGGCCCGGATCGCACCCAGCTCACCTTCGGCCTCGGACCTCTGTGCCCTTGCTTCGGCCTCGCGAGCCTGGGTTTCACTGCGCAGCTCGTCAGCAGCCGTCAGAGCCTGTTCCGCAGCTTCGGCCGCATCGCGCGCCTCCTGCTCACCGGTTTGGGCGGCTTGGAACATCTCACCTGCACGGGTCAAGGCACCTCGCGCTTCATCCACGGCGACACGGGCCTTTTCTTCCTCTCCCTCTGAACGCGCCAGTGTTTTGCGGCTGTCTTCCACAAGGCGCTGCGCAGATTGATGGCGGGCAACCAGCCGTGCCATATCCTCGGTTTCCTGAGACAGGTGATCCTCACGATTCTGCAGGACCGAGGCCGCTTCACGCGCCACTTCAGCAGCAGCAGCCACCTTGTCGTCATGGCCTTCGGCGGCTTTGGCCAGTTCGCGCGCTTCCCACTCCAGCCGTTCGATCATCTGGCCCGCGTCTCGATTCAATCCGGTTTCACGTTCGATGTCGTTGCCGAGTTGCTGAATCCGGTTGGTCAGGGTTTCGATCGTCTGACGGGCACGGGTTTCCTGATCCGTCAGTGCATCACGTTCCACCTGCTGACGCTGCAAAACGGCGGCAGCAATGGATTCCTCTTCCCGCAGGGGCGGCAAGGTCTCTTCTATTTCGCTGCGTTTGGCGCTGGCCGCGCGGGCCGCGGCCTCGGCCCGAGAAGCATCGGTGATCCGTTCGCGCAGCTTGTCTTCGGCCTGTTGCCGGGCCATGTCAGCCTCTTTCCAACGGCGATAGAGCAACATGCCTTCGGCCTTGCGCAGCAGTTCTCCAACCTCGCGATAGCGGGCCGCTTGACGGGCCTGACGGGCGAGTTGGGCCAGTTGCGCGCCCAATTGTTCCAGCACATCGTCGACACGGGTCAGGTTGGCTTCGGTGCCTTTCAGCTTCAGTTCGGCCTCGTGCCGGCGCTGATAAAGGCCGGATATCCCCGCAGCTTCTTCCAGAATACGGCGGCGCGCGCGGGGTTTGGCATTGATAAGCTCGGCGATGCGGTTCTGCCCCACCAGTGCGGGCGAATGCGCCCCGGTCGAGGCATCGGCAAACAGCATCTGCACATCCCGGGCACGGACATCTTTGCCGTTGGTTTTATAGGCACTGCCAACGTCGCGGGTGATGCGACGAACGATCTCAAGTTGATCGGCATCGTTGAACCCCGAGGGCGCCAGTCGCTCCGAGTTGTCCATGGTCAGGACCACCTCGGCAAAGTTGCGCGCCGGGCGCGTCGCGGCCCCTGCGAAAATCACATCCTCCATCGCGCCGCCACGCATGGACTTGGGACGGTTTTCCCCCATCACCCAACGCAAGGCTTCCAGCAGATTGGACTTGCCGCAGCCATTTGGCCCAACCACACCGGTCAACCCATCTGCAATGATCAGATCGGTTGGATCAACAAAGCTTTTGAAGCCGGTCAGTTTAATTTTGCTAAAGCGCAATGGCTGCTCGTGACATGATTCCTATGGGTAAGAAGTCTGCGCAACCGAAGGCCAAGGTGTCAACGTGATTGCGCAGGATATGGGCGGTTGGGCCAAGTTATCCACAATATCTTGGCAAAACTCTGCCCGAACCGGCCCTACTCAGTAGGGCGAGCATTCAAAGACCTGATAGCTGTAGCCGCTGGAATAGCCATAGTTGATGCATACATAGTTGCGACGGGACAGCGCGCCCAGAATGAGCTTATCCCCCAATTCCCGGTCGCAACCCAATACGCCCACCGTGACGGCGGCGTCGCCTGAGACGTCCAGGATCGGGCATCCAGACACCTGCATCATGGCCAGTGCCGCCCGTTCCCGGATCGGACCCAAACGCGGGGCGTATTGCGTGTTTATACGAACAGCCTCGGCCAGTTCATTGCGCACGCGTATGTCAAACACGCTGCCGTTCACCGCGATACGTGTCGCGGGCAGACCGCGGAAATACGGTGTACCGGCCGAGCAGGCAGCAAGTAACAGTAAGGCAAGCAGACGGACCATATCGCTGTTTTAGCGGTAATAGGGTTAATGAAACCTTTCCCCTGTCAGCCCCGTACCACCTCTCCCAAACGGCGAATACCTTCGGCGATTGTCGCCTCATCCGAATTGGAAAAGCTCAACCGGATCGTGTTCGCGCCGCTTCCGTCGGGAAAGAACGCCTGGCCGGGTACAAATGCCACTTTGACAGTGTCCAGCGACTTCTCCAACAACTGCGCGCCGACCATGCCTTTGGGAAGCGTCACCCAGATGAACATGCCCCCTTCCGGTCGCGTCCATTCAACACCCTCGGGCATGTGCTGGGCCAACACGTTCAGCATGGCGTCGCGGCGCGCCTGATAGGCCTGACGCAGCTTTGGGATATGCGTGTCAAAGCAGCTATCGGCCACTTGATGCACCGCCATCTGATTAATCGTCGACGAATGCAGGTCAGTGGCCTGTTTCAACAAGACCAGTTGTGAAATCGTGGATTTCGCCGCCACGACCCAGCCCACCCGAAGCCCCGGTGAAAGGGTTTTTGAAAAGCTGCCGCAATAGATAGTACGGCAGTCCTCCAATGATCCCTTGCGAGCCAGTTCCAGCGCGAGGACGGGCGGAACAGGATCCCCTTCGTAGCGCAGCGTCTGATAGGCGCCATCTTCGATCACCATGCATTCCAGCTCTTCCGCGAGGTCCAACAGGGCCTCGCGACCGCGCAAATCCACGGTCTCACCGGTCGGGTTGGCAAAATCAGGCGACAGATAGGCGAATTTCACGGCACCAGCCCCAGCCGCTGCCCGGTATTCCGCTGCACCGCGGTTGCCATTGATGCTGAGCTGAGCAAAGCGCGGCTCATAGGCCGAAAACGCATTGATCGCGCCCAGATAGGTAGGCCATCCAACGAGGGCTGTGTCACCCGGCGAAAGGAAAAGTTTGCCCAGATAATCCAGCGCCTGTTGCGAGCCGGAGGTGATCAGAACGTTTTCCGGCGTACATGTCACGCCAATCGATCCCATGTGATCCGCAATCCATTCACGCAGCGGCGCATAACCTTCACTGGCCGAATATTGCAACGCCTGTGCCTGCTGGTCACCCGCAAGCGCAGACTGAAAGGCTTGGGAAAACGCGGCAGCAGGGAAAAGATCGGGATCGGGGATGCCGCCCGCAAATGAAATGATGCCAGGCTGACCCAACAGTTTCAGCAATTCACGGATTTCCGATGCCTTCATGCGGGACGCGCGCGTTGCGTAAAGCTCTTCCATATGCCTCGCCTTTTGCGGAATGTCGCCCTACGGTACTCGCACAACCATTAAAGTCAATAATGCTGACCTAAATTCACTCAAGATCCTGTTCTTGATCACTGACGCGATACGTGGTCATGTATTTTGACCAATTTCAAGCAAACGCGCGATGCCCTTCCAAAAAGTCCAAACCGAAAAACTGTCTCTTGCCGTCGTCAAACAGATCGAACTGCTGATCCTGAGGGGCATATTGCGCCCGGGTGAACGGCTGCCCTCGGAACGTGAATTGGCCGAACGAATGGGCGTTTCGCGCCCGTCCCTGCGCGAGGCGATCTCGGACCTGCAGGCGCAGGGTCTGCTGACAGCAAAAGCCGGATCAGGGATATACGTCGCCGAAGTGTTGGGATCCGCGTTTTCCCCTTCACTCATTCGCCTGTTCGGCAGCCATGACGAAGCGGTCTTTGACTACTTGTCCTTTCGGCGCGACATGGAAGGGTTGGCGGCGGAACGTGCCGCAAGGTTGGGATCGGACAGTGATCTGAAAGTGGTGCAGACCATTCTGGACAAGATGGAAGCTGCACATGCCCGCAATGCCGCCGAGGACGAAGCGCATCTGGATGCGCAGTTCCACATGGCGATCATCGAGGCCAGCCATAACGTCGTAATGCTGCACATGATGCGGTCGATGTTCGATCTGCTGCGCCAAGGCGTTTTCTACAACCGCCAGATCATGTTCAACCAGCGGACCACCCGCGACGCCATCCTAGACCAGCACCGCGCCATCAACGCCGCCCTGCAAGAGCGTGATCCACAAGGCGCGCGGCAGGCCGTCGAGGCCCATCTGAGCTATGTCGAACGATCCATGGCCGACCAGCAAAAGGCCCGGAGAAACGAGGCCATCGCCCAGCAAAGGCTGGAGCATGAAACCGGACAGCACTGATGTTCATCGGGCACTTGCCAGGCGCCTATCTGATCTTCCGGGCTGCGACACCCAATCTTGGCAAGTTGGCCTTTGCAGCGGCAATGACCGGAGCGGTCGCACCGGATGTGGATATGCTGTGGTTCTATTTTGTCGATAATCGCGGGCACCATCATCATTCGTATCTGACCCACCGCCCGATTGTTTGGCTTGGCTTTCTGTTTGCTGGGCTTCTGATCCGTCAGTGGTTTCAAAAAACCGGTACAGCCCTGGCCTTCTTTGGCGCAGGTGGGCTGGTGCATATGATGCTCGATTCGATCACCGGCGCGGTTGCCTGGCTCTGGCCTTTCTCGGACGCCACTTATCCGCTGGTCATGGTGCAGGCCACGCATTCCCATTGGATCCTGTCTTTCCTCAACCATTGGACGTTCAAGGTTGAGATACTGGTTACTGCAACCGCCCTGATCGTTTGGTTCGTGACCCGGCGCAGATCAATCCGCAGCCCATAGCCGCACAAAAAACCCGAGCGTCCGGGACACTCGGGTTTCTCGATTCATATGAACCAGATGATCAGTGCAGTTTTTCACCCACATCCGCGATAGCGGCATCAATCAGCTTATTTGCCTGCGCTGCCGTCATCTGCTTGGCAAGCACGGCGTTCGCTGCAGAAACCGCGACCGAGATCGCCTGATCACGAACTTCCTTGACAGCCGACGCTTCGGCGGATGCGATCTGATCCTGAGCGGCAGCCAGCCGACGCTCGATGGATTTTTCCAGATCTGCCTTGGCTTGCTCAGCCGCTAGAGCCGCGTCGTCTTTTGCCGCCGCTACAATGGCGTCGGCCTGACCCTGAACCTCACGCTGCTTGCGCTCATACGAGGCGAGCAGGCTGCGGGCTTCTTCGTGCAGGGCACGGGCTTCGTCCAACTCGGACTTGATGCCGTCGGCGCGTTTGTCCAGCGCGCCACCGATCATGCCGGGCACTTTGAAGTAGAACAGGACCGCGATGAAAACGATAAAGCCCAGCGTGACCACAAAATCTGTGTTGGCCAGCGAAAAGAACGGGCCTTTGGCTGCAAAAGCCGGGCTGGCCACACCAAATGTCAGGATAAGGGCAAGAGTGTTCCGCATGTCACTTATCCTTTCATCTGCGCGTCAATGGCACTGTCGATGGCTTTGGCATCCGCCTCGCCGCCCAGCGCAGTGACCAGTTCAGCCGCCGTATCCTTGGCAACCACTTGAATGCTTTCCAGCGCACCGGCACGGATTTCGGCAATTGCCTTTTCCGATTCAGCCGCCTTCGCAGCGATTTCCGCATCTGCCTTGGCAATCGCGTCATCCAGGCCTGCCTGAATTTCCGCGCGTGTCTCGGCTGCGATACGCTGCGCTTCGGCACGGGCATCAGCCAGCGCCTTGTTATAGGCCTCTTCGGCCTCGACCGCTTTGGCCTTCAGATCTTCGGCCGCAGCCAGGTCATTTGTAATGGTCCCCTGACGTTCCGCCAGAATTGCCGCGATACGCGGCAAGGCCACGCGAGACAGGACCAGAAAGATGACGACCAGCGTGATGACCAGCCAGAAAATCTGGTTGGGGAACCAATCGAAGCAGAGCTGCGGCATCCCGATGGCAGAACCATAGGAGTCGACGCACGAGCCGGCTACTTCTTCTGTAATGGGTTCAGTCGCCATGATATCCTCCGTCGGAAACGTGTCTTTACAACAGGTGGGCCACTATGGCTTGGACCCACCTGCGCGTAAGGATCAGGTTCCGCAGATTATACGGCGAACATCAGCAGCAGCGAGACCAGGAATGCGAAGATCCCCAGGGCTTCTGCGAACGCGATACCGATGAAGAGGGTTGCGGTCTGCGAAGCAGCCGCCGAAGGGTTGCGCAGGGCGCCGGCCAGGAAGTTGCCAGCAACGTTGCCCACCCCGATTGCGGCTGCGCCGGAACCGATTGCTGCCAGGCCTGCGCCGATGTGTGCGAGATCGCCTTCCATGATGTATCTCCTTACGAATTGGAAGTTTCGATGTTGGGGTATCGGACCTTAGTGCGACGGATGCAGCGCATCCTTCAGATATACACAGGTCAGAATGGTGAAAACGTAGGCCTGGATGAAGGACACGAGGACCTCAAGGCCATACATTGCGGTAATCGCCAGAACGGACACGGGTGAGATCGCGGCGATCGCGGCAAAGCCTGCGAAAACCTTGATCACGGCGTGGCCTGCCATGACGTTACCGGCAAGACGAATAGAGTGGCTGACGGGGCGTACGAAGTACGAGATCAGCTCGATAATCGCCAGAACCGGGCGCAGGGCCAACGGTGCGCTGGACACCCAGAACAGTCCCAGGAAACCTGCGCCGTTCTTGACGAAACCCAGAACGGTCACGGTCAGGAAAACGGCCAACGCCAGCGGGATGGTCACGGCGAAATGCGATGTGGTGGTGAACGACATCGGGATCATGCCCAGGAAGTTCGCGCAGACGATGAACATGAACAGGGTCATGACATAGGGGAAGTACTTGACGCCTTCCTTGCCGCAAATGTCTTCCAGCATCTTGTAGATGAAGCCATAAGCCAGTTCGGCCACGGATTGCATCCGGGTCGGGACAATCGCGCGCTTGGAGGTCGGCCAGATCAGCAACAGCACGATGGCAATGATGGCCAGGAACAGCCACAGCGTCACGTTGGTGATCGTGAACATGCCCACGGCACCGTCGCCAAACAACGGCTTGACGATGAACTGGTCCATCGGATGGAAAACCAGGCTGCTGCCTTCTGCTGCGGTGGTCTCGGTCGCCACGTTCAGTCCCTCTCGTCCTTCTCGGCCGCGCTTGCAGCCGCTTGTTTCTCTTGAACCTCTTTCGCGCTGCGGAGCATAACCTTCACGCCCGCGACAAGGCCCAGCAATGTGAACAGCACCAGAAATATCGGGATCGTCCCGAGCAGGCTGTCCAGCCCGTATCCGATGCCAAATCCGATCCCCAGACCGGATACCATTTCGATGACCATCCTCCAGGCAAGCTCGCCCCCGGACACGTCAGCATCTGCGCGGGGTTTGGGCGCCTTGGCCTTTTTCGCCGCTTCGATCTTGGCCTCAAGCTGCGCCATACGCTGCTTTTGGTCGTCATCGGTCACGGGCGTTTCCCTCGCACAGTCTTGGGTAGGGTGCTAAGGCGCATGGGGCGCAGAGTCAACGGTGTATAAGCCGCACCTAAATCCCCGTTAAGATTATGATTCTTATAATGAAAAATCTGATCGTGGATGGACATCTTCAGATGCGGAACAGACGGGCTGGGCAAATTCACCTGAATCCGCATATTCAACCTTTTGGTTGATCTTTGCCCCCCCATAAGTAGCTTACGCAGCGTGTTGGCGCCAAATCCGCTTTGGTTAGCACTGCCAAGCTCGGGCCAAACGACGGAAATGAAATTGCCTCTGCGCTCTCAAGGGTGTCACCTTTGAAACATGATGCGCTTGAGAATATGAGGGCAAAGAATGAGCGATGTGGTTTGGTTGAGCAATATGCACCGGGATCCATATGCTACTTACGGATATCGACCGGTCGGATATCCGGATGTTCCCAGGCCGCCGCGAGACAATGAAATTGGTGTCGCATTCAGCTCTGTAACAAAGAGGCAAACTGAGCATTTGCCCATCGAAGATCACGAGTTCCCAAAACAACTTTATGCTGTCAAACGTTGGGCAATTCACAAGCGTCGCACACGCAGTATCTTTAGTGCTGGCGGTGCGCTGGTGGTCTCATCCACTTCTGCAGATATCTTACGCGACCACGAAATGGGGTCATCAAGATTGGTTCCTGTCGAGCTTCTGTACCCAGACCAGAGAACCAAGTTGGAAGGTGATTGGTTCTATCTCGTTTTGGGCGACGGCAAACCCTGCTTCAACAGAGACAGTTCCGAAGGTGCAACTCCGCTTGGAAATCCGGTCGAACTTTTCATGGTGCGCGGCAGAGACCATGTAAGTGACGGGGATCTGACTTTTTCAAAGGGTGTATTGACTGGGCCGGACATTTGGTTCGACCCGGTAATTATTGATGCCCCGATCATAAGCGACCGCCTCGCCAAGGCCCTAAAGGCTGCCAAAGTGGCAAAGCACTGGGATCTATTGCGCTGCAACGTGATTTCGGGTTGAGCCCATGCCCAACGACCTCGACACCGTATTCGCCGCTCTTGCCGATCCGACCCGCCGCACCATCCTTGCGATGCTGCTGGAGGATGACATGGCCGTCACAGACGTCGCCGAACCGTTCGAGATGTCGCTGGCCGCGATCTCGAAACATCTGGTGATCCTGACCAAAGCGGGACTGATCTCTCAGGAAAAACGCGGCCGGGTGAAATGGTGCAAGCTGGAGCCCGACGCGCTGCGCGCCGCATCCGTCTGGATGCAGGGCTTCGGGCAGTTCGAGCCGGTCAACCTGGACGCGTTCGAACGGTTTCTGGAGGTTGAGCTGCCGGGGTCGGACGACGCGACCTAACTAAGCGGGCGCAACTCCGGTCACCACGCCGGTGACGTCTACGCTGCACAACCACGGAGTTTGCGAGCCTGCCACAGCCACCGTTATCAATGTGCCCGTCGGTTCCGTTTGCGTCGACATTGCGTTCACATCGCTGGACCGCGTGCCGGTCTCGGCCGAAACCAATGACTCGCAACTGGCCTGCAGCTTGTCAGTGCCGGGAACACCGCCCGAGGTGGAGCCTTCGGTGCAGGCCCCGAGTATCAGGGCAAGCATGCCCAATGTCATTCTGCTCATGATATCGCCCCGTTCATCGCTTTGAGTGCAGACTGACACACCGCGGCGGGATCACAAGGGTTTATCCGCGGCCTTGATCTTTGGGCGTGAAACCTCGGCATCGCTTTTCAGCAAAAGCAGCAAGGCAACAACCGTCAGTACTGCCCCAACCAGCACCAGCGGCGCCGGTGTCGGTCGGCCCAGAGCGATTTCCCACAAGATCACCCAACTTGGGATCAGGTAGGTATAGGTCATCACTTTGGCCGAGGGCAGACGCAGCGCCGCAAATTGGACCAGCACAAAGCTGGAAGCCGTCGCAAACAGCGCCAGATACATCAGGTTGATCCAGACAATCGCCGGCAGGTTGGCCCAATCGGTTGCCATGATGTCGGACCAGCCGAACACCATCAGCATGATGCACCCTGCCACCAGCGTACCAAAGGTAAAGACCACCGCAGGCTCCCCCCGGTTCAGACGGCGCACCATGGGCGTGTAAATTGCGTGCGCGGCGCATCCCCAGAAAAAGATAATTTCACCCTGACCCACGTGGAACGCGCGAAAGGCCTGCCAGTCGGCCTGGAAAATCACCCAAAGCGCCCCAACCGCACCAATTGTCAGGGCCAGCGCCATACGGGCCGTCGTCACTTGCCGCAACAGGACCCAACCGGCCAAGGCCGACATCACCGGCGTCAGGGTAAACACCGCCGCCGTGCTGATCGGCGGGGCGGTCTGCAACCCGTAAAACATCAGGACGAAATAGGTGCCGAAGAGCCCGCCCAACACGGCATAGCGCCATGGTGCCTGCGCGGCGCTGCGCGGCAGACCGGTTGTCATCAGCGCCGCCGCACCGATCACCACCGCGGCAATGGCGAAACGCGCGGCTGTAATTGCCGATGGTGCGATCTGGTTGGCGACGATTGAGCCCAGCGAGAAACTGCCCGCCACCAATGCCGAGAAAACCAACATGGCCAGGTGGCCACGCCCCTGTTCGGTCATGGTGCCCAACCCTTGGCCTGTTCTTTCAAATGAGTCAGAAATGCCTGAACCTTGGTGGTCCTGTGCAGGTCCACATGGGTCACAAGCCACAGGTTACCCGCCCATTCCGGCAGCGGCTCGATCACTTCGACCAGATTGGGGTTTCGAGACGCCTCCCACCGCGCCATAAAGCCGATGCCCGCACCGGACAGGACTGCCTCACGAATGCAGAAATTGTTTGTGCATCGGAACGTGATCGAACCCGCCGAGACCGTCTCGCGCAGCCATTTGGAAAACGGCGCGCGGCTGTTTTCGTCGTCGGTGCTGACAAAATGATGTTCCGCAAAGTCTTCGACGCCCGAGGGTTTTCCGTGGCGAGCGATGTAATCCTTGCTGGCGTATAGCCCGACTTCCTGCGTCAAAAACGGCTGAACCACATTGTCCGGCTGGTCTGGCGCGGCACCTGCGCGGATGGCCACATGCGCCTCGCCATATTCAAGACGAAACAGGCGATCGCCGGTAAGGTACCTGACAATCAGGCCCGGATGCATGCGCTGAAACTCGGACAAGGCCGGAACCACAAGCGGCGCCAGTGATCCCAATGAGGTCACGACCAGCTCACCCGAAACATCGTCACCGCGCCCTTTCATCCGACCGACCAGTTGATTGAACTGATCCTCGGTCGCCTGCGCCACACGCATCAGGTCTTCGCCCGCTTCTGTCGGGGTGTAACCGCGTGCGTGACGCTGGAACAGCTTTACACCCAGCCGCGCCTCAATCGCATCGATATGGCGAATGACTGTGGCGTGGTGCACACCCAGCACATCTGCCGCGCCACTGACGGTTCCCATGCGTACCACCTGATAGGCGGTTCTGACTTCGTCCCAATTGTCCATTGCATCTCTTTCATTGTGCAAATTCCAACAATAGGTGTTGGTATATCCGGGTTTTGTTCATCAACGCAACGTTCATATTGAGAGCAGACGCAATTCTCTGACCCAAGGAACCCTGACATGACCAAAACCATCCTGCACATTGATGCCTCTGCCCGCCGATCTGGTTCAGCCACGCGCGAGCTGTCTGATCGTGTTGTTCAGCACCTGAACCCCGGTCGCATCATCCGTCGCGATCTGGCCACCCCCCTGCCATTGCTGACCGAAGACTGGATCAATGCCAACTTCACCCCCGCTGATCAGCGAAGCGATGCCCAGCGAGATCAGCTTTCCCTCTCTGACGATCTGGTCAAAGAACTGCAAGCGGCTGATACGATTGTAATTGGCTTGCCGATCTACAACTTCTCTGTCCCCGCGGCCTTCAAAGCGTGGATTGACCTTGTCGCTCGCGCGGGCCTGACGTTCAGCTATTCGGAAAACGGGCCCAAAGGTCTGTTGGAAGGCAAACGCGCGGTTCTGGCCATCGCATCTGGCGGTACGGCTGTCGGGTCCGAGATCGACTTTGCCACCAACTACGCCCGCCACGTGCTTGGCTTTATCGGCATCACTGATGTCGAGGTTGTCGCCGCCGACAAAATGGCCATGGACGCAGATGCAGCGCTGGCCTCAGCCCGCGAGGCTGTGGCGCGATTGGCCGCCTGAGCCTAGGGCAGCCACGTCACCTCAGCCCCGATCCGGTCGAAAAAGGCCAACAGGTCGGATTGGGGCATTGCAACGGTCCGGTCGTTGACCAGCGGGTGCATATAGATGACATCCGCATCCCGGGCGGCATTGTCCATGATGAATTTCACATCGTTTCCGACGCCATTGATCATCGCCAGCGGGCTGACCGCACCTGGACGGATGCCGAGGTTTTGCATCAGGCGATCTGCCGAGCCAAAGGACAGATTGCCCACCCCCAGATCAGCCGCCAGCGCCTTGAGGTCGATCTCGCGGCTCTGCTCCAGTGTCACCAGATAATTCCGCTTTTTCTTGTCGCGCAGGTACAGGTTCTTCAGCCGCAGGGCCTTCTCGCCCGGCACCATGAACTGGTCTTCGACGGCTTTGGCGTCTTCAACCGTGCGCAATGGCACATGTGTGTGCAGCCGATAGCTCAGACTCCAATCGTCCAACTGCGCCAATAACGCGTCAGAACTAAGCGGCAATGTGTCCTGAAATTCAGATGATGCGTCCATTGGACCCTCCTGTTTGGCATGCTCATCGCCCAACATGCGGGCAAATTCAATCCACGACAGTCCCGGATTTCAGTGTTAGCGTGCCGCCATGAAAGTGACACGCAACACCCAGGACCAATTGATCCTGTCCAACACCCCATGGTTCATCGGCATCTCGCTGGTCGTCTTCATCCTCGTCTTTGTTGGCGCCGGTCTGTTCATGGTCAGCGAAGGCGGTGAGAACATTTTGTTCGGCCTCTTCTTTGCCGTGTTCGGTGGCGGGATGGGGATCGGCGCGTTCTGTGTTTTTGTTCGACGTGTTCAAGTCATTTTTGACCGACGCGACAACAGCATCCTGATCCGCCGGCAATCCATATTCGGGTATGACGCTGTGGAACATGAGCTGTCGAACCTGTCCCACGCCGAGGTGGAAACCACCAACTCAAAGCGTGACGGGAGCTCAACCAAAATGCACCGACCGGTTTTGATTCTGGACAAAGGTATGAGCGCTGGTCGCCACCCGATTGTCGAAGCCTATGTCAGCGGAGGCGGCGCGCAGCGGATGGCGGGTGCGGTCAACGATTGGCTTCCGGCGCACAAAGTTGTCTCGGTTGACACCCGTGGGTGTCTCGAGTAACACCCGCCCAAACATCCGGAAGCCTCTTGATCTTCCGGTCCCTTGAGTCGTTCAGGGATCGCCCCCCACCAGCGAGTTTCGCCCGTGGGGGCAATGCCATTTGGCATGACCCCCACGTCTAATTCAGTGGGAGGGGGCGTTTGTGCATTTAACCGGCGCATCCTATCTAGGGCACGCCAACCGATAACCGGCTAAGGAGGCCGAAGGCATGTTTGAAAATCTATCCGAACGCCTTTCCGGCGTCTTTGACCGGCTGACCAAACAGGGCGCCCTGTCCGAAGAAGACGTCAAAACCGCACTGCGTGAGGTTCGCGTTGCGCTTCTTGAGGCCGACGTCTCGCTGCCCGTGGCCCGCGCTTTCGTCAAGAAGGTGCAGGAACAGGCAACCGGACAAGCCGTCACCAAGTCGATCACCCCCGGTCAGCAAGTCGTCAAGATCGTGCATGACGCACTGGTCGATACCCTGCGCGGCGAAGACGATCCCGGCGCATTGAAGATCGACAACCCGCCTGCCCCGATCCTGATGGTCGGTCTGCAAGGCTCGGGTAAGACGACCACCACCGGTAAGCTGGCCAAACGTCTGAAAGAGAAAGAGGGCAAAAAGGTCCTGATGGCCTCGCTGGACGTCTATCGCCCGGCGGCGATGGATCAGTTGGCGGTTCTGGGCACGCAGGTTGGTGTCGACACGCTGCCGATCGTTCCCGGTCAGAAACCGGTTGATATCGCCAAGCGCGCCAAGCAGCAGGCGACGCTGGGTGGCTATGACGTCTATATGCTCGACACCGCGGGCCGTCTGCATATCGACGAAGTCCTGATGGACGAGGTGGAACAAGTCCGCAACGCGGTTGATCCGCGCGAGACCCTGCTGGTCGTCGACGGTCTGACCGGTCAGGTCGCCGTCGAAGTGGCCGAGGAGTTCGACGCCAAGGTCGGCATTTCGGGCGTGGTTCTGACCCGGATGGATGGCGACGGGCGTGGCGGTGCGGCTCTGTCGATGCGCGCAGTCACCGGCAAGCCGATCCGCTTCGTCGGTCTGGGCGAAAAGATGGACGCGCTTGAGACCTTCGAGCCGGACCGGATCGCCGGTCGTATTCTGGGCATGGGCGACATCGTGGCCTTGGTCGAAAAGGCCCAGGAAACGATGGAGATGGAACAGACCGAGCGCATGATGAAGCGCATGGTCAAGGGTCAGTTCAACATGAACGACCTGAAAATGCAGCTGGAACAGATGATCCAGATGGGCGGTATGCAGGGCATGATGGGCATGATGCCGGGCATGG
Organism: Ruegeria sp. H6; assembly: GCF_056532975.1. Classification (NCBI taxonomy): domain Bacteria; kingdom Pseudomonadati; phylum Pseudomonadota; class Alphaproteobacteria; order Rhodobacterales; family Roseobacteraceae; genus Ruegeria; species Ruegeria sp. H6. The sequence goes on along the minus strand of NZ_JBQFOA010000016.1, from coordinate 27,900 downwards.
GCAAGATGGCCAAACAGATGGATCAGGCCGGTCTCGACGACAAGATTCTGCGCCAGCAGATCGCCATGATCCAGTCGATGACTAAGCGCGAACGCGCCAATCCGCAACTGCTGCAAGCCAGCCGAAAAAAGCGGATTGCCGCCGGTTCGGGGATGGAGGTCAGCGACCTCAACAAGCTGCTCAAGATGCACCGGCAGATGTCGGACATGATGAAAAAGATGGGCAAGATGGGCAAAGGCAAGATGCTGAAACAGGCCATGAAAGGCATGTTCGGCAAGGGCGGCCCCAGCCCAGAAGACATGGCAGCCGGCATGGACCCGAAGGCGCTTGAGGCTGCAGCCAAAGCCATGGGCGGACGCGGCGGCCTGCCCGGCATGGGTGGCGGCATGGCGCTGCCGCCGGGCCTCAGCGGGTTCGGGAAGAAGAAGTAACGTGGCTTTCGCCCCCTGCATATCCCAGCGCGCTTGCGCCAAACCGGAGGTTGCCCGATGACCTTCCGGTTCGAAGCTGCGCCCAATGCTCAAGGGGCTGAATTGGCGGCCAAGGTGGCAGGCACCATCCCGATGCTTGAGACTGAACGGCTGGTCTTGCGTGCGCCGCAATTGGCGGACTTCGACACCTATGCCCGGATCGTCGCCAGCCCGCGCGCGCGGTATCTGTCCATCATGTCGCGCGAGGATGCGTGGTACGACTTTGCACAGATGATCGCCATCTGGTCCTTGCGCGGGCACGGGCTTTGGTCTGTCACCGCGAAAGCAGGCGGCCAACTTTTGGGCTTTGTCGTTCTTGGGTTTGAACCCGAAGATCCTGAACCCGAGCTTGGCTTTATCTTCACAGAAGACGGCGAAGGTCAGGGATTTGCATTCGAAGCGGCCCAGGCCGCACGACGCTTTGCGTTTGACCAACTCGGTTGGCACACGATTGCCAGCTTTGTGGTCAAGGGAAACACGCGATCAGAGCGCCTGGCAGAACGCCTTGGTGCAACCGTTGAACGCGAAATCCCCGAGGCGGACGGAACCACGTTGGTTTACCGCCATACGCCATCCTGTGTCGGAGGGTCCGCATGAGCTTGCTGAACATCCCCACACTTGAGACTGAACGCCTGATCATGCGCGCCCCGTCCGAGGTCGATCTGGATGCGGATGCCGCGTTCTTTGCCAGCGACGCCGCGGCTTATGTCGGCGGGCCGATGCGCCGGGATGAGGTGTGGCGGGTCGTTGCCTCGTTGCTCGGTCACTGGGCATTGCGCGGCTATGGCTATTGGAGCGTCGATGAGAAAGACACCGGCGCCTATGTCGGGCGCATCGGGTTGTGGTTTCCCGAAGGCTGGCCCGAGCCCGAGGTCGGCTGGACATTGTTGAACCATGCCACGGGCAAGGGCTATGCGACCGAGGCCGCGCTGGCCGCGCGCGCCCATGCTTATGACGTGCTGGGCTGGGAAACCGCGATCTCTCTGATCGATCTGGACAACCACGCCAGCAAGGCCGTGGCCAAACGTCTGGGCGCACAGTTCGAATATCACTATGACCACCCAAAATTCGGCAAATCCGAGATCTGGCGGCACCCGTCACCCGCCGATCTGGAAAATGGCGGGATGGAGGCTTACGCATGACCTCGTTCACCATCCCAACTGTCGAAACCGACCGCCTGATCCTGCGCGCGCCGCATCTGGATGACCTGCCCACACTAACCGCATTTTTTGCGACTGAGCGCAGCCATATGGTCGGCGGACCAAAAGATGCGTTCGAATGCTGGAGTTCACTGTCGAACCGATTGGGGCATTGGGCCCTCAGAGGATACGGCTTGTGGCACCTGACCGAGAAGGCCAGCGGCTCATTCGTCGGTTGGGCCGGTATGATCTACGTTCCTGGTTGGGCCGAGCCCGAACTGGGCTGGGCCCTGATGGAAGAAGCCGAAGGCAAAGGGCTGGGCTTTGAGGCCGCAGAAGCAGCGCGAGACTATGCTGCACGGTATCAGGGCCTGAACGGTGTGATCTCGTACATTGCCCATGCCAATGACCGCTCGCGCGCTTTGGCCGAGCGGCTTGGCGCAACGCTGGAGATTGAAAAAGCCGAGCTGTTGGGCAAGCACGCCCAGATCTGGCGACACCCGCAGATTGACCTGACCACCGAAAGGACCGGCCAATGACCGACCCCGTGACACAGGCGGCCGCATTGCTGAAAGAGCACCGCGAAAGCATCGACCGGCTGGATGCGATCCTTGTCTACACGCTGGGCGAGCGGTTCAAGCACACGCAGGCCGTTGGCAAGCTTAAAGCGCAACACGACCTTCCCCCGTCCGATCCCACGCGCGAAGCCGCACAGATCGCACGGCTTGAAGACCTGGCAAAAGAGGCCGATCTGGACCCTGATTTTGCCAAGGCTTTCCTGAATTTCATCATTCAGGAAGTCATCCGACACCATAGGAAACATCAAGAATAACTGGGGTCTTCCCAGTCTCGCCATTCAAAGGAGATACCACCATGGCAATGAAAATTCGTCTCGCCCGCGGCGGCTCGAAGAAACGTCCTTTCTATCGCATTGTTGCGGCTGACAGCCGTATGCCCCGCGATGGCCGTTTCATCGAAAAACTGGGCACCTACAACCCGCTGCTGCCGAAAGACAGCGAAGAGCGCGTGAAAATGAACATGGAGCGCATCCAGTACTGGCTGGATCAGGGCGCACAGCCCACCGACCGGATCGCGCGCATGCTGGAAGCAGCCGGTGCCCGTGACAAGGCCGAGCGCAACAACCCCAACAAGGGCACCCCGGGCAAGAAAGCTCAGGAACGCGCGGAAGAGAAAGCGGCCAAAGCTGCTGAGGCGACCGAAGCCGCCGAAGCACCGGCTGAAGAAGTCGCTGCAGAAGAATAAACAGGCGGTCGCGTGCGGGAACAGGCTTTCACCGATGACTTCCGCGCGCAGTTCGATCTGTTGATGCGGCTCCGGCGTGATGTGCGCCGGTTCCGCACCGACGCAATAGACGAGGCAGTGCTGACGCGTTGCCTCGACGCGTTTCGGCTGGCCCCTTCGGTGGGGTTGAGCGAACCCTGGCGCGTCATCCGCGTCGACAGCAAAGCGGCACGGGCCGCTGCGCTGAGAAACTACCAGGCCGCAAATGCGGCGGCACTCGATGGTTATTCCGGCGAGACGGCCCAGCTTTACAGCGGTTTGAAACTTTCGGGCATGCAAGAGGCTCCGGTACAGCTGGCGGTGTTTTGCGACGATGCCACCGACAAGGGGCAAGGGTTGGGCGCAGGTACAATGCCCGAGATGCGGCGCTATTCGGTCGTCTCGGCAATCACGCTTTTCTGGTTGGCGCTGCGCTCCGAAGGGCTGGGGCTGGGCTGGGTGTCAATCCTTGATCCCGACCGGATGGCGCGCGATTTGGATGTGTCTGAGGACTGGCGATTGATCGGCTATTTCTGCGTGGGCTGGCCCGAAGAGTTTTCCGACCAACCCGAACTCGAACGAGCAGGCTGGGAAAACAGGGCAAACGCCTTGCCGGTTGAGGTGCGATAGGCGCATGTTCCGTTTTATTCGGTTAATCATATTCGTTGCCATCGCCTTTGTAGTGGGCGTGTTGTACGAAAGATCGCGCGTCAGAGGCCTGTGCGCTGCGGGCGACGGGAATTGGACACATGGGATTTGCTTGGATTCGGAGCTAAGTTTTGACTGATCTGATTTGCGTAGGCAGCATTGCCGGATCCTATGGCGTCCGTGGTGAGGTGCGGCTGAAAAGTTTTTGCGCAGTTCCGGAAGATATAGAAGCCTATTCGCCCCTGACCGACGAGGCCGGGAAAGATCGCTATCCTGTGGTTCTGACGCGCGCCATCAAGAACGGCTTTGCCGCCCGGCTGGGCGGGGTTGAAACCAAGGAACAGGCTGACGCGTTGAACGGTCTGCGCCTTTATGCGCGCCGCGATCAGCTGCCGTCGCTACCGGATGATGAATTCTATCACACCGACCTGATCGGGCTGGACGTTTACGACACCGGCGGCACGTTGTTGGGACAGGTGAAATCGGTGCAGAACCACGGCGCGGCGGATTTGCTGGAGCTGCACGGTCCAGGGCTGAAAGCCACCGTTTTGCTGCCCTTCACACTGGACGCCGTGCCCACTGTCGATCTTGAGGCTGGGCGCATCGTCGCCGACCCGCCCGAAGGTTTGCTATGATGCGTCGCGTGATGCTGCATCTGGGCCTGCACAAGACCGGGACAACTGCGGCTCAGTCCTTTCTGTTTGAGAACAGACAGCTGATTTGGCCGCGTCACGCCCTGGTCCTGCCCTACAAAACCCGCGGCACCGGCCTGTCCGAGGCCGCAACCCGCTATTCCGTCTACAGCACCCATACTGCGCTGATGGAGTTCAGCAACCAGATGCGCAATTTTCTGACCTCGCTGGATTTCGGCGAACGACGCGGCCTGATCCTCAGCGAAGAGAATTTCGCCGGACTACGCCCCAGCCGCAACCCGGCCATTGGGTACGAAGCCGCCCCCGATCTTGCCGTCGCATTGGTAGGCCTGATCCGCAACCGGTTTGCCGGCCAGCATGTCGAAATCACGATTTACCTGTCCCTCAGACAGCGCGACGCGTGGTTGCACAGCCTGTGGTCACATGATCTTCAACGTACCCGTCTGCTGCAGGATTTTGACAGTTACGCCGCGCGACTGGATGCGATCCCCTCTTTGGACAAGGTCGCAGCCGAGGTGCAAAAACGCCTGCCGCGGATTTCAGTTCGCACCGAATACCTTGAAGACCTGCAAGCCAAATCTTTTGGGCCCGGAACACCTTTTGCCGAGTTTCTCAATTTGGATGCGGAAACCGCCGCTCAGCTTGTTGGGCCAACGAAGTCAAATTCGGGCCTGCCGTCAGACATTCTGCAAGAAATTCTGTCGCTGAACCGATCCCAGATGGACGATGCGGAACTGGACCTTCGGAAAAGCGATCTTGTTGAAAGCACACGCGAAAATCTGATCGGCACGCCATGACTGACACGCCCGGAAAATCCCACGGCCGCAAGGCCCTTCGCCCAACCCTGAAACCGCGTGAGCTGATGACACCAACGCCAGATTTGCATGGCGTATGGAAAGCCAAGATCATAACGCTGTTTCCTTCCGCTTTCCCCGGCGTTCTGGGTGAAAGCCTGACGGGAAAAGCCTTGCAAGAGGGTTTATGGCAGCTGGAAACCGTCGATCTGCGCCAGTTCGGGATCGGCAAACATCGCAATGTCGACGACACGCCCGCCGGAGGTGGCGCTGGTATGGTGCTGCGCGCGGACGTGCTGGGGAATGCCATTGAACACACAATGGCCGATACACATGGGAATTGGCCCTTGATCTACCTCAGCCCGCGAGGACGCCGCATGGATCAGACCATGATGCAAAACCTTGCGCGCTGCGAAGGCATGACCCTGCTTTGTGGCCGCTTCGAAGGGGTGGATGAACGCGTTCTGGAACATTACGGCATCCAAGAGGTCTCGTTGGGTGATTTTGTGATGACCGGTGGCGAAATCGCCGCCCAGGCCCTGATTGACGCTACCGTCCGCCTGATCCCCGGCGTTCTGGGCAACCAGGCTTCGGCTGAAGAGGAAAGCTTTTCCTCCGGTCTGCTGGAACATCCCCAATACACTCGCCCCGCCGAATGGAACGGGCACCCGATCCCGCAGGTCCTGATGTCCGGACATCACGGACATATCGCCAAATGGCGGAGTGATATGTCTGAACAAATCACCCAGACACGTCGCCCGGATCTTTGGGATAAATATCTGTCTTCAAAGAACAAAAAGGCAGACTGACACAGCCTGTGTGACCTGCTGGTCGCAGTTTGGCGATTTGCATCGACTCATCTTTTCGCTGAGCTGAATGCCCGATATTCAATTCATAGAAATTGCGATCTTTTGCATTTTCACATCATTAATTTAAAGGCTGCCCCATGAAAAAAATTGCGTTGTTCGCGCTGCTGGCCGCTTCGGCCTGCTCAACAACTACCACCGAGAGCTCGATTCCCACTCAATCCGGCCACAGCATGCAATCTGCGCGGGTTGCCGTTAACTCGTGTATCGCCGAGGCGGATATCGGTGGCCAAAGCGCTGTTATCGGTGGATATGCCACGAATATCCTGCTGTTTGGCCCCCTCTTCGGGGGTGTGGGCACGGCCTACATTCAGGATGATCTGCGCGAACAGGGCGAGTTTGATCAGGTCGAACGCTGCATGAGCAAACGTGGCTTTGAGCGCCGTGAATTGGATCAGGGCGAGATGTTCTGGCTGAACCAGTCCTTTGGCGAGGAGCGTGAACGGCGCTTGGACCACCTTGTGAGTGGCGGCACGATTGAGACCTACGGCGCGTAATAGGCACCGGTCTTCCAGCGCTCCCATATCTCGGGCGCGCCGTTGAAGGTGTTGATGTCCACCTTTCCCTGCACCCCCGGCACAAGGCCGGTCCCCGTGTATTGCCAGAAGCGCCACACCGCTCGGGGATAGACCTGACGGGGATGCCCCGCCACCGAGCGCAGCCAGAACTCGGTTTTGGGTAGTCGGGCGATATCCGTATCTCCATAGAAATCCACCGTGGTGTACACGATGGGTCGGCGCCCGTAGTGGCGTTCGAGAATGTCCAGAAACCGTTGCGCTTCGGCGCGGACGGTCTTGCCATCCGGGCGCAGCCTGCAGGTTTTGGAATGCGGGGTCCATTCCATGTCCAGCACATGCGGCAGGTCAGCGCCTTTTGGAACATTCTGAATGAACCAACGCGCCTGTTCCTTGGCCGAGCGGCAGAAGTAGTAATAGTGATACGCCCCCCAAGGAACGCCTGCGGCCTGCGCCCCGCGGCGGTGATCTTCGAACAGCGGGTCGGCCACATCTCCACCCTCGGTCGCCTTGATAAAGACGAAACTCACGCCCGAAGCTTTGGCCGTCCTCCAGTCAATGGGGCCTTGCCAACGCGAGACATCCAGCCCGTGCACCGGATACAGCCCCGGATGCCGGTCTTCCCATTCATGTGGCTTTGCGTCGCCAAATTTCGGGTAGATCACAGCAGGCGCGGTTGCGCTGGTAACGGTCTGAGGATCCAGAACCTGAGGCTGTGGCCCGCGCCTGCCGCATGACACCAGAAAAACCGCCAATACGGCCAAAAACATTGCAACGCGCATAACCTGCACCTGTTTGAAATCTGCTCGTGTTTATTGGTACAAGAATGCCTGAACGGGCGCGCATGGCAATGGTGCATTTCAGGCTGGGCAATTTCCCACCGTCCTGGGGCAGATTGGGCTTGATCCCTGTCTTTATTTTCCTTAAACGACCGCAATCCGGTGCCGCCACGTGCGACTCCGGTGTTTTGGTTTGTTCCATATGGTGACGTCGGGCTTTCTTCGGTCAGGACGCCATGCAACAGACCAGACTCAAGGAACAGTCGATCTGACCTCTGGCGGGCTGCACGCAGGACCCGGTGAAGACCAAGAGCTCTCAGGCCGTGCCCAAACTTCGTGGACCAACCACGAGCAGATAGGAGTACCTGCGATGGACCTGATCGCACAGCTTGAGGCGGAACAGATTGCCGCCCTGGGGAAAGACATCCCCGATTTCAAAGCCGGGGACACCATCCGTGTCGGCTTTAAAGTGACCGAAGGGTCGCGTACCCGTGTGCAGAACTACGAAGGCGTCTGCATCGCGCGCAAAGGTGGCAGCGGCATCGCCGGTTCGTTCACCGTCCGCAAAATCTCGTTCGGCGAAGGCGTGGAGCGTGTGTTCCCGCTGCATTCGACCAACATCGACAGCATCACCGTTGTCCGCCGTGGCCGCGTCCGTCGCGCCAAACTGTACTATCTGCGCACCCGTCGCGGTAAATCCGCACGTATCGCAGAGGTCACCAACTACAAGCCCAAGGCTGGCGCCGAGGCGTAAGGAGCGGAAAGATGAAAAAAGACATCCATCCCGATTATCACGTCATCAACGTCAAAATGACCGATGGCACCGTGGTTCAGATGAAATCCACCTGGGGCGCCGAAGGCGATCAGCTGGCTCTGGAAATCGACCCCTCTTCGCACCCGGCCTGGACCGGTGGCACCTCGCGCCTGTTGGACGCCGGTGGTCGCGTTTCGAAGTTCAAAAAGAAATACGAAGGTCTGGGCTTCTAAGCCTTTTCCGTTTCGATTTCGAAAGGCCGTCCCTGGGGGCGGCCTTTTTTGTTGACCAAATGCGTATCACTTCGGCGCGCGTGTCAGTTCCGCCGCGCTGCGCAGCGGCGGGACCGGCCCACGCAACAACACCAGCGCAAGCGCCATACCTAACAGAGCCGCGACCGCAGCGACCAGCATGGCGCTGTCAAACGCATTGTCCTGAAGCTCACGCAAGGCTTTGGCCAACGCACTTCCTGTTGCTGGATCCATCCCCGCGATAATCTGCTGTATCTGGCTGGGGGTCCCATGGGCCAGAGCGTGGGACAAATCCGTTCGTTCACCTGACCCCGAGGGCAGCGCATCGATCACCTGAGACAATCCGCGGCGTGTGGTAATGGCCTCGGCCAGACCACCGACGACGGCGCCCAGGGTAGCGCCAAAATACAAGCAGGCATTGATGACGCCCGATCCCTGCCCCACATGTTCTTCGGGCAGCAGGCGCAGGCCAAGTCGCGGCAGCAGTGAAAAGCAGATGCCCATCCCAATACCAACCACCAACAGCTTCCACCAAATCTCGGCATACTGTGTGGTGTTCGTCGTCGTCATCAGCAACAGGAACCCGCAGGCCATCGCCCCCAACCCGATGACCACAGGCCAACGAAAGCTGTAAGGCGCCAAAAAGCGTGGCGCAGTCACCGAGATCACGAACATACTGAGGCTGAGAGGCATGATCGCCAATCCCGCCCCAACCGAGCTATAGCCAAATGCATCTGGCGATTGGACGAAGGTGTTGAAATAGACAAAAAAGCAGAACAGCGTGAAGCCGGTAAAAAACATCCCCGCCGCCGCCATGAAATAGCGTGGATGGCGGAAGTAGCGCAGCTCAATCAGCGGGTCATCCGTGCGATGCGAAACGACGACCAGAGCAAATGTTGCAACTGCCGAAATGGCCAGCGGGATCAAGGTCAGAGGGGTCGTCCAACCTCCGCTTTCCCCATTGCTCAGGGCAAAGGAGAGAGGTCCAAGAAAGAACAGGATGGCCAGCGCGCCCATAAAGTCGAACCGCGCGCCTTCTTGTCTTGTGTCGGGAATATACTTCAGGCGGCTGACCCTCAGCCCGATGATGAAGGCCAGTGCCAACAAAAACAGATCGACGGCAAACACCGCCCGCCAGCTGATGTAATGTGCAAATGCGCCTCCGAGGATGGGACCGATCCCGATCGCAAGACCGACAATCGCGCCCCAGGCCCCCGTGACACTGGCGCGTTGTTCCTCGGGCGTGGCCGCCGTCAGCAGGGACAAAGAGGTTCCGAACAGCGCCGCAGCCCCGGCCCCTTGCGCGCCACGCCCGAACAACAACATCGCCCCGTCCTGTGCTATCAAGGCCGAGGCGGAGCCAATCGCAAAAACGATCATACCGCCAAAAAAGACGCCCATCTTTCCGGTGATGTCGCCCAGGCGGCTGACGATGGTGACAAGCGTTGCGCTGGCCACGGAATACGTCGCCATCACCCATTGCAGGCCCGACGGGGTCAGGTCGAACTCGGCCTTGAGGTTGGGCAGAATGGTGGTTACGGCGGTTGTATTGAAGCCCACCACCATCATGCAGATCGCCGTCATCGCCAACACCACCCGGGCGTGGGCCTGCGGTGAAGTCTGGGCTGAGGTTGGGTCGTGCATCGATGTCCCCTCGGGCAGAAACTGTTTTACGCAGTGTTTCAGCAGTTTAGCGATTTTCTGCGCCGCGCATAGAGAGCAGTCAAATCCAATAGGACAAGGCAGCCGGCAAAACCAGAATGGTCGCAAGCGTTGAGACCAGAATGAACCCCGCAACGTCGGGTCCGTATTCGGGCATGTGCTGGTCGATAAACAGATAAGTTGCGACCGAAGATGGCATCAAGCAACACAAGATCAGCGCGCCGCGTTCTGTTCCCGTGAAACCAAAGAGCCAAATCAACGCAAGGGCAATCGCGATTGCCATCACCAGGTGCAGAACGGTCAGCAGCACCGCGCGGGCCAGGCTTTGAACGCGCAAGGTAGCCAATGTGTGGCCCAAAGTCAGCAACATCAGCGGGATCGAAAGCCCACCCAGGATGTCAAAGGACTTTGCGACAGGTTGCGGCAGGCTTTGCCCGGTGGCCATCAATCCAAGCGACAGGATGACCGCATATATGATGGGTGACGTGGCGAGCTTTTTGAGCGAAAACGCTCCGGCGGGGATCCACATGCCGACCGTGAAAATGCTGATCAGAACCACGACCACAAAGGCCATCGTATAGGCCATGCCCGCGTCGCCCAGCGCCAGCAACGTGATGGGCAGCCCGATATTGCCCACATTGCCATGCATCAACGGGGTCAGAAAGGCGCGAACCGGCAGGCGCATCGCCTTGAGTGCTGCGAATCCCAAAATGCCGAATCCCGCGATGGCCAGCGCCGCAGCGGCCATCATGTCCAGAAAAGTGCCAACCGCCAGTTGGGTTGTCGATAAATGTGAGATGATCAGCGTCGGATAGCCGACCTTTGAAACGATGCCGCCAATGACCTTGTTGTCGAACGGGGCCTTGATCACAGCCAGCCCATATCCGACACCTGCACAAATCAGAACCGGCAATACCACGTTCAGAACATTGAGAAACAGGTGATCCACATGATACTCCGTGCGCTGCCGGGGCGGCTTTGAATCGCGATCCTCGTGGCTGAAAAGCGCTGGCTGCGCACAACCAAGACCGCACAATCGGCGTTACATTTGCGCCCAGATTGGCACAATCCGGGGTTTAGAGTTCTTCCCTTCCCCTTCCACACAACATATAGTAGCGGGCAACAACGTGTAGATAAACACGGCGGGACTTGGGAACACAAGCATGGCACATATCATCGTAGTGGGGAACGAAAAGGGCGGCGCGGGCAAGTCGACGGTGTCCATGCATGTGGCCACCGCTTTGGCGCGCCTTGGGCACAAGGTCAGTACGCTGGATCTGGACCTGCGGCAACGCAGCCTTGGGCGGTATTTCGAGAACCGCACCAACTTTCTGACAGGCGCCGAGCTGTCCCTGCCCACACCGCGCCATCATGACCTGCCCGAGATTGATGCCAGCAAACTGCAGCCGGGCGAAAACATCTATGACCACCGCTTGTCTGCCGCCGTGGCCGAATTGGAAAGCGACAGCGACTTTATCCTGATCGACTGCCCGGGGTCGCATACCCGTCTGAGCCAAGTGGCGCATTCGCTCGCCGACACTCTGATCACGCCGCTGAACGACAGCTTTATCGATTTCGACCTGCTGGCGCGGATCGATTCCAAGGGTGAAAAAATCCTCGGTCCCTCGGTCTATTCCGAGATGGTCTGGAACGCGCGTCAATTGCGGGCGCAGGCGGGGCTAAAACCCATCGACTGGGTGGTGGTGCGCAACCGCGTGGGCACGCAGCGCATGGTCAACAAGGAAAAGATGCAGCGTGCAATCGAAATGCTGTCGCAACGTATCGGATTCCGCGTTGCGTCGGGTTTTTCAGAACGGGTGATCTTTCGCGAGCTCTTCCCGCGCGGGCTGACCCTGCTGGACCTCAAGGACATCGGCGTCAAACAGCTGAACATCTCGAATATCGCAGCCCGGCAAGAGCTGCGGGACATGATGAAAGAGCTGAACCTGCCCGGGGTTGAGATCGACTTCTGATCGTGCGGCTCTGACCGCACCCCATGACCCAAGTCACCCAGTCAAACCGCTGCTTGGCAAGCTTCCTGACGACGTCCTTGAGCGAAAACTCTGTCTTCGACGTGCCGGGCACTTAGGACAGGCGCAACAGGTTTACGCGATCAGCGGTGGTTTTCGGACCCTGTGGCCTGCGGGGTGTAGATTGTGAACAGCTCTTTTGGTTCGGGAACACCGCGCAGCATATAGCGCCCGACCGAGATCAGTTCTTGCTCACATGGCTGAGCTGCGCGGGTCACATCGTCTGAGATCAGGATCCTTTGCCCCAAGGACCGGTGCATTCCGGCGATCCGGGCCGTCTGGTTTACCGTCGGGCCGATCACGGTAAAGTCCAGCCGGTTTTCCGCACCAATATTGCCATAAAGAATTTCGCCCGCATGCAGCGCGAGGGTATAGTTGGCCACGGGCAGCCCCTCGGCCGCGCGCCGCGCCTTCAAGTCATCCATACGCTCTTGCAACAAAGGCACGGAAGACAATGCGGCACGGGCGTCTTCATCAATTTCACCGACATCGAACATGGCCATCAGACCATCGCCCATGAACTTCAGAATGTTGCCGCCGCAATCGTGAACGACGCCGACTGCCACAGCCAGATAGTCATTCAGCATGTCGATGATTTCGGTTCCCGGCAGATCCTCGGACAAGGTTGTGAACCCTTCCAGATCGAAATTCCAGATGACAGCATCGATCTGCTGCAACGAGCCACGTCGAATCTCGCCCGACAAAACGCGTTGACCGGCATCGCGGCCCAAATACACGCGCATCAAATCCCGGGCGACATTCGCATTGGTGGCAGATTTCAGCGCCAACCCCAGATGCGGCAGAGAGGAATTGATCACTGTCATATGATCGTCGTCGAAGCCGTCCGGCGCGTTGCTGGTCCAGGATACAAGCACCCCGTCCACCGCTTTTTTCGTACCCGATTGACCGACATTGGTCGGCGCATCAAATCTTAAGCCGGTCGCGTAATAGTCGGTTGCGCCATTTTCGCGCAACTCGTTGAGCAGGGGGAACCGGCTGGGCTCATTGCTGTCGACAAGCCGTTCGTGAATGTAGTCGAGATCTTCATCAAGAATGGCAAAAAGCGGGCTTTGCGTCCACACGTCGCTGGGCGTATCGGTGTATTCAAAGGTCTCGTATTCGCCGCCCTTTTCCTGATACCAACTATACCCTGTTCCGCCGATTACAGGATGCAGGGCAGCCTGAGCTGCATGAAACCGCATAAGCGGAATGCCTATTTCGATCAGATGTTTGCAATAACCGTCCAGAAGTTCTTCTTTACCCATACCCTCAAGGCCGCTGGTCGTCAGCCAATCAATAAGCGCATCGGGTCGTGCCGCGTGGGGTGCCGGGGCTGCCATTTCACGTTCCTATGTCCTTGATGCTGATCATCTGGGCATGTCTGGCTTAGAATTCTAGCCCAAACCGGCCAGCCTGCGCAGCATATTTCGCAAAAGGTCCGCCTCGGCCCGCGAAAACGCGCTGGTCAGCTTGGCATCATAGTCCTTGGCGATATCACGCAACTCGCAAAAGGCGGTCAAGCCTGATTGGGTCAGCACCAGATGTTCGACCCGCCTGTCAGCTTCGTCTTTTGTCCGCTTCAGAAAGCGGCGTTGTTCCAGCCGATGGACCGCGCGGCTGATTTTGGTTTTGTGAATCCGGGCGCGCAGCCCGATATCGCGTGCGGTCATCTCGCCGTAGGTGCCCAGATGAAACAATACCCGCCATTCCGTCCGCAACATGCCATAGCGATCTTTGTAGGCGCGCTGAAACTCTAACGAGCTTTCCTCGGCTGCACGGTTCAGCAGGAAGGGCAGGAAATCCTGCGGCTGAAATTCATCTTTTTTTGCATCATTGCCTTGGTTCATGCTTGTTAGTTACAAAATCAACTATTATCCGACAAGCAGTATTCGGAGAATTGACCCATGAATCGACAGATTGATCCGCGCGACATGATCCAAGCCGACACCCCGGTCGGGACGCATCCCGGCTATATGCCCGGCTTTGGAAACGACTTCGAAACCGAAGCTCTGCCCGGCGCGCTGCCGCAAGGCATGAACAGCCCGCAGAAGTGCAACTATGGCCTTTATGGCGAACAGCTCAGCGGCACCGCCTTTACCGCGCCCCAGCCCGAGCGCACGTGGTGCTATCGCATTCGCCCCTCGGTCAAGCATTCTCATCGTTACGAAAAGATCGATCTGCCCTATTGGAAATCGGCGCCCTGCGTCGATCCGGATGTGATCAGCCTTGGCCAATACCGGTGGGATGCAATTGACCACACGGACCAGAACCTGAACTGGCTGACCGGCATGCGTACCATGACCACGGCGGGCGATGTAAACACTCAGGTCGGCATGGCGACGCATGTGTATCTGGTGACGGAATCCATGGTCGACGACTATTTCTTCTCGGCCGATTCCGAATTGCTGGTGGTCCCACAGGAAGGGCGTCTGAGATTTGCGACCGAGCTGGGCATCATCGACATTGAACCAAAAGAGATCGCAATCCTGCCGCGTGGTCTGGTGTATCGCGTCGAAGTGCTGGAAGGCCCCGCCCGCGGCTTTGTCTGCGAAAACTATGGGCAAAAGTTCGAATTGCCCGGTCGCGGCCCGATTGGCGCCAACTGCATGGCCAACCCGCGCGATTTCAAGGCGCCAGTGGCGGCGTTTGAAGACCGCGAAGTGCCCTCGACCGTGACGGTTAAGTGGTGTGGGCAGTTCCACACAACCAAGATCGGCCAAAGCCCGTTGGATGTGGTGGCGTGGCACGGAAACTATGCACCCTACAAATACGATCTGCGCAATTATTGCCCAGTTGGGGCCATCTTGTTCGACCACCCCGACCCATCGATCTTTACCGTTCTGACCGCGCCCTCGGGTCAGCCGGGCACGGCCAATATCGACTTTGTCCTGTTCCGTGAACGTTGGATGGTGATGGAAGACACGTTCCGCCCGCCATGGTACCACAAGAACATCATGTCCGAGCTGATGGGGAATATCTACGGCCAGTATGACGCCAAACCGCAGGGCTTTGTCCCGGGCGGCATCAGCCTGCACAACATGATGTTGCCACACGGCCCCGACAAAGACGCGTTTGAGAAAGCCTCAAACTCGAACCTGGGGCCGGACAAGCTGGACAACACCATGTCGTTCATGTTCGAAACGCGGTTCCCGCAGCATCTGACGCCCTTTGCCGCTACTGAGGCGCCCCTGCAGGATGATTACATCGACTGCTGGACATCGCTGGACAAAAAGTTCGACGGGACGCCGGGCAAGAAATGAGTTTTGACATCTGGATCACCTATGTGGCGACCGTCCTGCTGCTGATGAGCACGCCGGGACCCAGTCAAATGCTGATGCTGTCAAACTCGGCGGCAAACGGGCTGGGGCGCGGGTTGTTTACCGCAGCGGGCGATCTGACGGCCAACCTGCTGCAAATGCTGGCCGCTGGGCTTGGCCTGGCTGCGGTGATTGCAACCTCTGCCACAGCACTTGCGACCATCAAATGGCTGGGCGTGGCCTATCTGGTGTTTCTTGGACTGCGATCAATCCTGATGGCCAAACGCACCGCCGCCGCGGATGCGGCGCGTGCCAGCCGCAAGGCGCTGTGGATGCAAGGGTTCATCACCTCTGCCGCCAATCCCAAGGCTGTTGTGTTCTTTGCCGCGCTCTTTCCGCTTTTCATTAACGGCGCCCTACCTTTCTGGCCACAATTCGCGATCCTGTCCGCCACATACTTGATCATCGACGGGTTGTTTCTGACTGCCTATGGCAGCAGTGCAAGCTGGCTGGCGAAACGCCTGAAAGGGTCTGCGCACCTCTGGCTGGATCGGGCCGGGGGTGGCTTCATGATCTTTGCGGCCATATTGCTGGGCCTCAAATCGCTGCGCGAAACACCGTAACAGACAGATCTGCGCCTAACGTCAGACACATAAGGACAAACAATGCCTCTCAAGACCTCCTGGGTGACTTCAGCCAATGACGCGGATCACCCGTTTCCATTGAATAACCTGCCCTACGGCGTCTTTTCCACCCAAGGGTCGGACCCGCGCTGTGGCGTCGCCATCGGCGATATGATCCTTGACGTGACCACGGCTGAGGCCGAGGGCCTGATCACCTTGGGTGACGAACCCCTGTTTGACCTGCCCTTTTGGAACCCGCTGATGGAGGAAGGCCCCGCCGTCTGGGCCGCCTTGCGCGACCGCCTGACCACCCTGCTGGCCGAAGCCTCGGAAGAACGGGCAAGTGTCGAACCGCTGCTGGTGCCACAACAAGAGGCCGAGATGCATCTGCCGTTCGCCGTCAGCGAATACACCGACTTCTACGCAGGCCGAAACCACGCCCAGAACGTGGGCACCATGTTCCGAGGCCCGGAGAATGCATTGCCGCCCAATTGGTTGCACATCCCCATCGGCTATAACGGCCGCGCCTCATCGGTGGTTGTGTCGGGTACCGTCATACGCCGCCCCTGGGGTCAGCTAAAATCGCCCGATCACGACAGACCCGCCTTTCTGCCCAGTCGCCGTTTCGACATCGAGCTTGAGATGGGCGCGATTGTCGGCACCCACTCGGACGGCCCGATCTCGGTGCAGGAAGCAGATGACAACATCTTTGGCTACGTGCTGCTAAACGATTGGTCGGCGCGCGATATCCAGGCCTGGGAATACCAGCCCTTGGGCCCGTTTCAGGCCAAAGCGACCGCTACCTCGATCAGCCCGTGGATTGTCACCAAAGCCGCGCTGGAACCGTTTCGTTGCGACACACCGGCGCGCGAGTTCGAGCTGCTGGATCACCTGAAGGATTGCGGCCCGATGCTCTATGACATCGACCTGCAGGTTACCATGGCACCCGAAGGCCAGCCCGAAACCGTTATCGCGCGGACCAATTACAACCAGATGTATTACTCCGCCGCCCAGCAACTGGCGCATCACACCACATCTGGCTGTCCGATGAACACCGGCGATCTGCTTGGGTCCGGCACCATCTCGGGTCCGACCAAGCCCCAACGCGGCTCGCTGTTGGAACTCAGCTGGGGCGGGAAAGAACCGCTGACGCTGGACACCGGCGAAACCCGCAGTTTCATCGAAGATGGCGACACGCTGACCCTGAAAGGCGCCGCCAAGGGTGATGGCTATGTCATCGGGTTCGGCGACTGCGTGGGAACCGTTCTTCCTGCCCACGAAAATCCGTTTGCGAGGGATTGAGTGCACACCGCGTTTGCATATTCAGAGCGCGCTCTGCCAATCCTTCACGGCTTCGATCGGGTGGAGGAGCATCAGAACGTTCAAGGTCAGGCCATCGCGGATCAGCGTGGTGGTCAGAACCTCGAACGCCAGCGCAATGGCGACCGTTGCCCAGATCGGAAGGCGGCGGGCCAGCCAAAAGCCCAGCATCATCGCACCGATATCCGCGACCGAGTTGACGACACTGTCGCCGTAGTAATCCAACGAGATCGTGACCGCGCGATAATGTTCGATCACAGCATCGGTGTTCTCGGAAATCTCCCACGCAACCTCGATCAGCGTGGCAATGAACAGCCGCCAACCCACCGCCAAGCGGCGCGCCACCAGCCAGAGAAGACCATAAAACAGAAAGCCGTGAATGATGTGGCTGGGCGTGTACCAGTCCGTCAGATGCTGCGAGCTTTCGGAACTGAACGTTTCACCATGCCACAGCTTGATGAAACCGCATTTGCAAATCGGCTCGCGCCCCATCCACAGCAGGATGACGGCACAGGCGATGACAACACAAGCAGTTGCCCAATAAGGCAAAAATCGACGTTCAAACATGCGGCGACAAGATCATCATGTCCGGTCGCTGTCCAGTAAGGAAATCAATGATATGGCCAAAGCATTCGCGTCCCAGGGGGACATGTCAGAAAAGAAAATCTCGTTCACCGAAGTGGGTGAAGGTCTTTACGCCTTCACCGCCGAGGGCGACCCGAACTCGGGCGTGATCATCGGCGATGACAGCGTCATGATCGTCGAGGCACAGGCGACCCCGCGCCTGGCCAACAAGGTGATCGAATGCGTGCGTTCGGTCACCGACAAGCCCATCACTCATGTGGCGCTGACCCATTACCACGCGGTGCGGGTTCTTGGCGCAAGCGCCTTCGGCGCACAGCAGATCCTGATGTCAGATATGGCGCGTGCCATGGTCGTGGAACGCGGGCAAGAGGACTGGGACAGTGAATTCCAACGCTTCCCACGCCTCTTTGAAGGGCACGAGAGCATCCCCGGCCTGACCTGGCCCACCACCACGTTCAGCGACACGATGACCGTGTATCTGGGCAATCGGCGGGTCGATTTGATGCATCTGGGCCGTGCCCATACGGCGGGCGATATCGTGATCCACGTACCGGACCAGAACGTCATGTTCACTGGCGATATCGTCGAATACCACTCGGCCTGCTACTGCGGCGACGGGCATTTCAGCGATTGGGGCGACACGCTGGACGAGATCAAGTGGTTCGAAGTTGATGCCATCGCTCCGGGCCGCGGAGACGCCCTGATCGGCAAGGACATGGTAAACGCCGCCATCGAAAACACGCGTGATTTTGTTGAAAGCACCTATCGCCCCGCGGCCAAAGTCGCTGCGCGTGGCGGCAGCCTGAAAGAGGCGTGGGATGCGGTTCGGGCCGAATGCGATCCGAAATTCGCCGACTACGCGATCTATGAACACTGCCTGCCCTTCAACGTTGCCCGCGCCTATGACGAGGCGCGCGGGATCGACACGCCTCGGATCTGGACCGCACAGCGCGATCTGGAGATGTGGGAGGCGCTGCAAAGCTGAGAATTCGCGGGCGGCATTGATCCAGATCGTGTCGCCCGCGCGAACATGATGCGATCATCGGCCCTGCCGTCCGCTCGGCCTGACCGCAGGCCATGGATCAACGGCATCACGCAGGATGTACGGGAGTATGCCCATGAACAAGATTTTCGAAATCCCGCTATATGCGTACAAACGCAGCCCGGACCAGAGCGCACCGGCGCCGGTGCGCCACAAGGTGATCGTGATTGGTGCCGGACCCATCGGTCTGGCTGCTGCCATTGACCTTGCGCAGCAAGGGATCGAGGTCGTGGTTCTGGACGAAAACGACAAGGTCAGCTTTGGCAGCCGTGCAATCTGTTTTGCCCAACGTACCCTCGAAATCGCCGACCGTCTGGGCGGCGGCCGCCCTATGGTCGACAAGGGGGTTCAGTGGAACCTCGGCAAGGTCTTTTTCGACGACCGTCAGGTCTATGAATTCAACCTGCAACCCGACACGGGCTATGCCAATCCCGCCTTTATCAACCTGCAGCAATATTACTTCGAGCAATATCTGGTGGATCGCGTCCGTGAACTGCAGGACCAGGGCGCGCCGATCGAAATACGCGGAAACAACAAGGTCGAAGCGATCGGCACCCATGACGATCACGTCAAGCTTGAGGTCGAAACCCCCGAAGGGTCCTATACCGTCGAAGCCGACTGGCTGATCGCATGTGACGGGGCCGGATCGCCAACGCGGCGCATGCTGGGCCTCGACTTTGTCGGACGTGTCTTTGAAGACAACTTCCTGATCGCCGATGTCGTGATGGATGCCGAATTCCCAACCGAGCGGTGGTTCTGGTTCGATCCCCCGTTCAACAGGGGTCAATCGGCTTTGTTGCACAAGCAACCCGACGGGGTCTGGCGCATCGACCTGCAGCTGGGATGGGATATTGATAAAGAGCGCGAAAAACGCCCCGAAAACGTGATCCCGCGCCTCAAGGCCATGCTGGGCGACGATGTTCAGTTCGACCTGGAATGGGTCAGCATCTACACGTTCCAATGCCGCCGGATGGAAAGCTTCCGCCATGGGCGCGTTCTCTTTGCTGGCGACAGCGCCCATCAGGTCAGCCCTTTTGGCGCGCGTGGGGCCAATTCCGGGATGCAGGACACAGACAATCTGTGCTGGAAACTCAAGCTGGTCCTGAACGGACAAGCGCCCGAGAGCCTGCTGGACAGCTACAATGTCGAACGTATTCACGGTGCGGACGAGAACATTCTGAATTCCAGCCGCTCGACTGATTTCATCACGCCGAAATCGCAAATGTCGCGGATCTTTCGCGACGCCGTTCTGGACCTCAGCGAGCAATACGAATTTGCGCGGCCCCTGGTCAATTCAGGCCGTCTGAGCGTGCCCTGCACCTATGACGGATCCCCATTGAATTCGGTCGATGCGCTGAACGGGCCAGAACGGACCCGTCCCGGCTCGGCCTGCCCGGACGCGCCATTGGGAGAGGGTTTCCTGCTGCCAAAACTGGCTGACCGGTTCACCCTGTTGACGATCGATGCAGACGCCCCGGATGAGATTGAGGTCGACGGCATAAAAGTCGAACGCCTGACCTTATCGGTGAAAGACGACCCGACGCTTGAGCTGAAGCGGCGTTACCTGGGCGATGCGACCAGCGCCGTTTACCTGATCCGACCCGACCAGCATGTTGCCGCCCGGCGCGACGTGTACGAAGAAAACGCATTCCGGCATGCGGTCCTTCGGGCCACCGGAAAGGAGACCACATGATGTCTGATCTGATCCTGACCCCCAACATTTCACAGGCCGATGATTTCTATGCCGAATTGCTTGAGGCCCATGAAGGTCTGGGGCAATCGGACAGCGACGCACTAAACGCGCGGCTGGTTCTGGTTCTGGCCAATCACATCGGGGACAATGCTGTGCTGAAACAGGCCATCCAGGCGGCCACGCTGTCTGCCAAATCCTAAGCAACGGCCGGTTGGGAGATTGCGGCATGACCGATGTGGTTCTTTACGACTATTGGCGCTCGTCCGCTTCATACCGCGTGCGGATTGCGCTCAACCTGGCGGGTATCGGCTATGACCAGGTGGTGATCAATCTGGTCGATGGAGATCACCGCGGCACAGATCACCTGGACCGCAACCCGCAAGGCCTTGTTCCGGTGCTAAAGATCGACGGCCATAGCATGACACAATCCCTGGCCATCATCGAATACCTGGATCAGACGCGCGGGCTGAACCTGCTGCCGGACCAGCCCGCAGAGCGGGCGGTTGCCCAAGCATTGGCGCAGAGCATCGCAATTGATCTTCATCCCGTGTGCAACCTTTCAGTCGCGCGTCATGCGACCGGGCTGTGCCATGGTGAAGGCGACATGCCGGGGGACTGGATGCGCCATTTCATCCGCCCTGGTCTTTTGGCGTTTGAATCGCTCTTGGGTCGGTTCGATCAGGCTCCTTATTGCACCGGTGGATCGGTCGGCCTCGCGGATCTGTGTCTGATCCCGCAGATGTATAATGCACGGCGCTGGCAGGTTGACCTGTCAGACCTACCGCGCGTTCTGGCCGTAGAGGAAGCGTGTGCGAACCACCCGGCCTTTGCCACCGCACATCCGGATGCGAACAACCCCCGATAGTTCCGCACAGAACCTGTGTGGGAATGCCGGAGTGATTTCCACCGGCGCGTCCCTATCCTGTTGATGACAGAATGAAAGGACGCCCCATGCCCGAGATCACCGGCTACCACGCGCATGTCTATTTTGATGCGCAAACGCAAGAGACAGCGCAGCATATCTGCGAAGAGGCCGCGCGGCTGTTTCCGGTCCAGATGGGTCGCATGCATGCACGCAATGTCGGTCCGCATCCCCGGTGGAGCTGCCAGCTCGGCTTTGCCACCGAAGCATTCGACAAGGTCATCCCGTGGCTGATGGTGAACCGTCAGGGCCTGACGATCTTTACCCACGCGGAAACGGGCGACCATCTTGCGGATCACCGGGATCACGCGATCTGGATGGGCGAACTGCTGGAGCTTGACCTGTCGATCTTTGATTGAACCGGCTTACGGGGCGAACCGCTGTCTTTGATGTCGCAACGGCCTGAGGTCTTGGAATTTCATAGCCATCGCTCGCAGGTTGCATCAAACCCGCAGGAATTGCGGGTTGAACAATGCGTATCCATGTTACACTGGAACTATTCTATGGGCTAAACTGGCCCTACTTCGCACGCGCCATTCGCGCTGATTTGGACCATCTGTTTCATAAGCGCAGAACTTCTTGATTCTAGCGCGCCCTATCCAGAAAGGACATGTCATGGACGGCACGTTCAACGAAAACGATCTTTCCCGCGTGGTCGAGGCAGACCGCGCCCATATCTGGCATCACCTGATCCAGCATAAACCGTTTGAGACCAACGACCCGCGTATCATTGTCGAAGGCAAAGGGATGCGCGTCTGGGATCAGAAGGGCAAGGAACATCTGGATGCCGTCTCGGGCGGGGTCTGGACGGTGAATGTGGGCTATGGCCGCGAATCCATCTGCAAGGCGGTTTATGACCAGCTGATGAAGCTATGCTATTTCGCCCAGTCCGCAGGCTCGATCCCGGGTTCGATCTTTGCCGAAAAGCTGATCGAGAAGATGCCGGGCATGAGCCGGGTTTACTACATGAATTCGGGCTCTGAGGCGAATGAGAAAGCCTTCAAGATGGTCCGCCAGATTGCCCACAAGAAATATGGCGGCAAGAAAACCAAGATCCTGTACCGCGACCGTGACTATCACGGCTCGACGTTGGCGGCGATGTCGGCAGGTGGTCAGGACGAGCGCAACGCGCAATATGGCCCCTTCGCGCCGGATTTCGTACGCGTGCCCCATTGCATGGAATACCGCAAGCACGAGTTGGACGGCGCACCCGAAGAAAACTTCGGCGAATGGGCCGCTGACCAGATCGAAGAGGTCATCCTGCGCGAAGGCCCCGACACTGTGGGCGCCCTGTGTCTTGAGCCGGTCACGGCAGGCGGTGGCGTCATTGAAGCGCCCGAGGGCTACTGGCAGCGTGTGCAGGAGATCTGCAAGAAATACGACATCCTGCTGCATATTGACGAGGTTGTCTGCGGCGTAGGTCGCACCGGTACATGGTTTGGCTATCAGCAATACGGCATCAAGCCGGACTTCGTGACTATGGCCAAAGGTGTCGCCTCGGGCTATGCGGCGATTGCTGTGCTGGTCACGACCGAAGAGATCTTTGATATGTTCAAAGACAATGCCGAAGATCCGATGAACTATTTCCGCGATATCTCGACCTTTGGCGGCTGCACCGCCGGTCCGGCAGCGGCAATCGAGAACATGCGCATCATCGAGGACGAGAACCTGCTGCAAAACTGCACCGACATGGGCGCCCGCATGATGGGCAACCTGCAGGGCTTGATGGAAAAGCACAAGGTCATTGGCGACGTGCGCGGCAAGGGTCTGTTCTTGGGCGCGGAACTGGTCGCAGATCGCGCGACCCGCGAGCCAGTGAACGAGAAGATGGCGCAGGCTGTGGTAGCCGATTGCATGGCGCAGGGGGTGATCATCGGTGTCACCAACCGTTCGGTGCCCGGCAAGAACAATACGTTGTGCTTCTCGCCTGCCCTGATCGCGACACCGGATGACATCGACCAGATCACCGATGCGGTAGATGGGGCGCTGGGACGCGTCTTTGGCTGACGTCACAAACCTCTGAAAACAAAAAACCCTGCGGCAGGAAATTGCCGCAGGGTTTTTTCATGTCTTGGTCCAGGGAAAGGCCCGGTTCGAAAACCGGGCCTACCTGTTTCCGGATCAGCTGCGACCTTTCCAGGGCACCAGCCAGTTCTCGGCCTTGCGCATCAGAATGTCGATGCCATACCCGATCACACCAATCAGCACGATCCCCATGATCACGATATCCGTCAGCTGGAACTTGGACGCTGCGATGATCATCATCCCCGCACCCTTCTGCGCGGCAACAAGCTCTGCCGCCACAACCGTGCCCCAGCAAACACCCATCGCGACACGCGCGCCGGTGAAGATTTCAGGCAGCGAGTTTGGAACGATCACGTAACGCATAATCTGCCACTTGGACGCGCCAAGCGAATAGGCCGCATGAATTTTCGAGATATTCACTCCCGACACACCCGCGCGTGCAGCAATGGTCATGATCCAGAGCGCAGCCAGGAACAGCAGAACGATCTTGCCTGTTTCCCAGATACCAAACCAGATGATGACCAGCGGGATCAACGCCAGCGGGGGAACAGGGCGCATGAATTCCACGATTGGATCAAACCAACCCCGGAACCACCCCGAAAGACCCATGGCATAGCCAAGCGGAATGCCGACCAGCGCACCGGCAATGAAACCGGCAATCACGCGCAACAAAGACCACCCAAGGTGCTGCCAGAGTGAAAAGTTCTGATACCCCTCGCTGGCGATTTCAAAAAAGCGCGCGACGACGGTTTCAGGGGCCGGCAGCCAGATTGGATTCATCTGCAAACCCTGTGCCGGCGTGAAACTGATCGCACCCTTTCCGGTCAGCGCCACGACGCCATCGCCCACATCAACTTCGGTATCCGGGCCGATAGGTGAGCCGTTGATCGCGACAATCTTTGCCCCGTCCTTGCGGGTTACTTCGTCATTCTTGTCAAACAGAATGGTAGAAGACCGACCGCTGGGTGCGGCGAAAGCCACGTTCTTGGCGAAACCGTCACCGCCATCAACCTCAAAGCTCTCAGCCTCTTCCCCGAACGGCGGCACGCGTACAAAGACAGTGGCATCGTCGGTGTTGCCGTCTGTGTCTTCCACCGTATAGGTAAATTCCATATCCCCAACAAATGGGCCGGGCACATGGATCGGCAGCAGTTTTGAACCGGTAAACGCAGCCCAGATGATGAAAATGACGAGGATTGAGATGATCGAAGCCGTTCGATCTGCGGTCACGGCACTTTCGTCACCGAAGGTCACGGTTTTGAGGCTGGTAAAGTCCTGCCGGTTTTGCAGACCTTTACGCATGAAGTTCACAATCAGAAACGCGCCGCCGAACAAGCCGACGTAAAAAAGAAGTACCATCATGATGCTTGCTCCGTCCGGCCCATGATTTCTTCTTCCATTTCCCAAATCATCGACAGGATTTCGTCTCGGGTTTCGGCAAAGCCTTCGGACTTTTTCACGTCACGAAGATCGGCATTCACGCCGCGTTCAGCAAAGGGCAGGTTGTATTCCTTGTGAATACGGCCGGGGCGTGGGGCCATGACGATCAGGCGTTCACCCAAAAGCAACGCCTCTTCCACCGAGTGCGTGATCAGGATGATCGTTTTGCCGGTTTCTTTCCAAAGCTTCAGAACCAGGCCCTGCATCTTTTCACGGGTCAGCGCGTCCAGCGCGCCAAGCGGTTCGTCCATCAGGATTACGTCGGGCTCGTTGGCCAGACACCGGGCCAGGGCCACACGCTGCTGCATACCCCCCGACAGTTCATAAACCGCCTTTTCCTTGAAGTCCTGCAGGCCCACGACCTCAAGCAGATGGTCCGAGATCTTGTCTCGTTCCTGTTTGGGCATTCCCTTCATGCGTGGACCAAAATCCACGTTTTCGCGCACATTCATCCACTCGAACAGGGCGCCTTTCTGAAACACCATCCCGCGTTCCGCGTCAGGGCCATCCACGATATGCCCGTTCAATTCAATGCGTCCAGACGTCGGAGCGAGAAAGCCTGCAACAATATTGAGCAGAGTTGTCTTGCCACACCCAGAGGGGCCAAGGACCGATACAAGTTCGCCTTCTTTCAAACTGAGCGATACGTCCTGAAGTGCCTGCACAGAAGTGCCGTTAGGTAAGTCAAAACGCATGGACAGATCGATAATGTCCATTTCGGGCATTCTGTTTCCTTCCTGCTGTTATGTCTGAGGGCCAGCCCGCACCCGAGCCGGCCCCCAGAAACGTCGTTTTTGTGGTTTAGTTAGATGTTGACGCCAGAGGCGCCGAATTCACAACGCCTTCGTAGGAATCCAGTGCCGAATCGATGCTGCCGGCCTCCACAAAGACGTTGGCCACGCCTTTCATGAAGTTTTGTGCCCCACCACCAAGCCACTTCTCGGACAGCTGTTCGTCCGTGGATGGGAAGCTGAAGGTCGAAATGGTCGCTTCGGCATCTGCAACGTCCATGCCCGCATCTTTCGCGATCACCGCGATCATCTCATCCTTGTTTTCGCCAGCGTTCCACTGCGCATTGGCGTCGGCAGTCACCTTCAGGAACTTCGACAGCAATTCGGGCTGTTCTTCGATAAACGAGGACGGTGCGCTGGTGACGTCGAAGACCAGAATGCCCAGTTCTTCTTTTTCCGCACCGGTCAAAAGAACGTTGCCATGTTCGGTCATGCGACGCAGCGCGCCACCCCAGCCACATACCATGTCCAGGTTACCCTGGGCAAAGGCCGCAGCACCGTCAGCAGGTGCCATATCGACAATTTCCATCGAGCTGAGATCAACACCAAAATGGTTCATCTGAGACAGGAAACCATAATGCGCAGCGGTTCCGATCGGAACACCGACCTTCTTGCCGTTCAGTTCACCGGCATTGCTCTTGTCAATTTCAAGTGCTTCGGCAACGACGCAGTTGTCATTTTCCGAATAGCTCACCGCAACATCCACGGCCTGGAGGTCCTGACCCGCCGAAGTGGTCACGACGAAAGGCGGTACACCTTGGCTGACAGCGATCTGAACATCGCCCGATGCCATTGCGGCGGACATTGCCGTACCGGTGTCGAAGGACACCCAGTTGATCTTAACGCCCATCTCGTCTTCATAAGTGCCGTTTGCCTTGGCATACTGGAAGGGCATTGGCCATTCCAGGAAGTAGGCGACAGTGATTTCTTCCTGCGCAGATGCCTGGGTCGCTGCCAATGCCGCGATGCCGGCGCAGACGGTCGTAAGCAAGTGTTTTCTGATCATGATTGGTATTTTCTCCCTGCTGGTTCTGAGTATCCGATTTCTGCTTGATCTTCGGACTAAGGAACAGTGCCAAAACCTTAATCCGAGGGACAACAAACTGGGACTCAAAAAATGTGTTGCTAAAAATGCGAAACTTTGTTTCGGTTTTCTAGTAAAGTCTGCACGTATTTGGAGCATTCCCGTGGCCAGAAAATCGCTAAGCCTAAGATGGCTTGAGGTTTTTCAACTGATTTCCAAACTCGGCTCGGTTCAGAAAGTCGCCGCGGAAACCGGTTTGTCGATTAGTACCGTTTCCAACCACATCCGCAGCCTCGAAACTGCCTTGGGCGTCGCGCTTGTGGATCATGGGCGCAGACCCATGGGGCTAACGCCAGCAGGCACGGTTTTTGCACGCCATGTGTATGAGGGAATGACCGCTTTGAAACGCGGCGAGGCAGAGATTCGGTCCGGCAGTTGGCAGCACGCGACCGATCTGAGGCTGGCTCTGATCGACGATTTGGACAACGAAGTCGCTCCAGAACTTGTAAGCTTCCTCTCTGCATCGCTGCCACGATGCAACTTTCGCCACTATGCTCGGCCAAGCCACGAGATCATCGAAAAACTCCAGGCGAACCAACTGGATGCGGGAATCGCAACCCGACCAGCTGGTAATGTCGAAGGCTTGATCGAATACCCGTTGATGCGGGATCCCTACATCGTAATTCTGCCTCCGAAGTTCGATGGCACAATCGAGGATCTGATCAACGGCAGAAATCGTCTGCCCTTCTTGCGCTATTCACGCGATCACACCATCGGCAAGCTCATCGAAATTCAGCTAACCCGCAGCAAGATCAGCCTGCCCAACCGATTCGAGCTGGAATGCAATCAATCGATCATCGGGCTTGTGGCCGATAACAGCGGCTGGGCGATCACGACCGCAGCCAGCTATCATCGTGCGCGCAGATATCACGACAAAACACAGGTCAGACCTTTTCCACGCAAAAGCTTTGCCCGCACGGTGTCGCTGTTTACCAGCAACGTCTACCCGACTTCGACTTCTGAGTTGATCCATAAAACGACACGAAATCTGCTGTCAGAGTACTTTATCGAGCCTATGGTTTCGCGTTTTGAATGGCTCAGGCCAGAGTTTCGAAAGCTCCCGTCCGCACCCGCACGCACAGAAACCTGACGAGTGTGGCCGTGCAAACCCTGTTGCTGCCGCGGTTTGATTGTTAGGCGAACAGTCCAGTGGACTGTTTGTAGATCGAACGGGTTGTTTGGAATTTGGTTGCGGGAGTAGGATTTGAACCTACGACCTTCAGGTTATGAGCCTGACGAGCTACCGGGCTGCTCCATCCCGCGACAGTTTTTGTGA
>NZ_JBQFOA010000015.1:0-102413 GCF_056532975.1 Ruegeria sp. H6 | reverse complement strand
TTGAGGAAGCTTCTGAACAGAAATATCAGGGGGGTCACTTTTGGACGCCGATTACCCCAATACAGGGGTCAATTTTGCATGCCGTTTCACACACACCAAGATGGACAGCACCGTCCGGTATCTCGGTGTTGAGCTGGAAGATGCGCTTGCGATCGCAGAGGCCATTGAAATCTAACAACTTGGGCCGTCTTCGCGGACGGCCCAAACAAGACCTTGGCGAAATCTGCGGCGAACAGCGACGAGGAGCCCAGAGCGACGGTCTTCTTGCGGAGCAGGCAAGGACATCGCTTTAAAGTTTCAACTGACACGGCGTATTAGAAAATTCAGAAAAAACTGCCCGTCAATCCTGCGCGGCTCGTAGACAAGCCTTCTTCCTGGCGAAAGTCCTTCGGGCAGTTTGACGCTTATATTGACCTTATAGGGTGTCGCCTGCCCGAAATGCGAACTCAATGTGAAGCGCAATTTCAACTGACCGGAGTCATCGAATTTGCCAGTGAAGTCCCTAAACCAAGGCCCTTCGGCCGCAAAGCCTTGGGCAGATAGCAAGGTCAGCTTGTCTCCATTGCGATTGATGCGCAAGGCTGCAAGTGGCTCGATTTTTCCGGGGAAATAGGCCTTGTCGGGCCGACTGGTTGTTTGCCAATAATCATCGTCCCATCTGCGTCTGATTAAGACAATGTAGTCACCATCAAAAGTCGCGAAAGACGGCGCGACCAACTGATTACAGACTCTTCCTTGCTCTCCTCGAAGTGCGGCAAGAGTTTCACTGGTCTCGAGGCTCTCAGGCGTCAGTCCAAGATTCTCTCTAGCGCTGATATACCGAGAGAAAGCAGATCTCGTGCGTGGGCCCGCAACACCGTCCGCTGTGCCAGCGCTGCAGCCAACGCGATTTAGCTCAGTTTGTATATCACGGATCAGGCTGCGCGTCTCTGTATCATCCTTCGCGCTTTGAGGCGATGTCGGCACAAGAGCTGCTACTTTGTCTCGCGCAGTACTACTGTTGCCCGGCACTTCGTCCTTCTGGTGCTCAGCAAGCAAGTCGTCCCGCAACGAAAGGGCGAGCGCGACTGCAAAATGATCCCTTTC
The DNA here is from genome assembly GCF_056532975.1 of Ruegeria sp. H6. Taxonomy (NCBI): domain Bacteria; kingdom Pseudomonadati; phylum Pseudomonadota; class Alphaproteobacteria; order Rhodobacterales; family Roseobacteraceae; genus Ruegeria; species Ruegeria sp. H6. The sequence continues at coordinate 101,327 of NZ_JBQFOA010000015.1, read as the reverse complement.
GCCTTCGTATCGCTCCAGAAACATCTCGATCGCATCAAGCCTTCCGAGCGAACGCGCAAGTTCAAAGTCCGCATAAATCTGGTCTTCGACACGCTCAATTTCTTCCTCTGGCGTCGAGCCTGCAGCCGCATCTGGAACAAGAAAAATGTCTCTGGCGGGAAGCGAGCCATAAGTAAATGGCTCCTGATAGCCTTCTGTCAGAGTGTAAACCCTGTCGCGGACTCGCCGAAACAACTTGCCAATCTCAAGTCCGGGTTCCTCGATGTGGTTGAGCAGAGCCTGAGCATAGGGGCTGTTGCGGCCATCGCCGTCAAGCGCCAGCGTTCCGCTCCTTGCAGCATATCCAACCAACACACCTCCCGGATCGATACGTGCAAGTCCGCGTCCAATTGAGCGGGTGCTGTTTGTGCGCTCCATAGTCGCGAGGAATGGATTGTTGCGGCAGGCGTCAACCAACACGATCTTCAAGCCGGGTGCGCCCGCGATGGAGCTAATCAATGTGTTGAGGCGGATTGCCTCGAGTTCGATGTCACGGTCGCTCCGCAGTTCCGCACTGACAGGGATCAGGAAGTTCGTGTTGTCCAACTCGATGCCGTGGCCGGCGAAGTATACGATGACCGACTCGGCGTTTTTTGCCTTTTCTCCAAAGTCACGTATGGCAAGGCGCATGTCGCGGTAATCCAGATCAAGACCTGTTGTGACCTCAAACCCGATCCTGCGCAATGCCTCTGCAATGTCGATCGCATCATTCGACGGGTTTTTGAGATTGCTGACATGTTGGTAGTTCGCATTGCCAATTACCAAGGCAACTTTGTCCGCCAGCACCATCGCAGGCAGAAAACAAAACACAACTGAGAACAGGATACGCTTCATGTGAAATATCGCCGTTAACGCGTCTACCATATGAACGTTTCCACACTTTCGGAATTCAATCAATATGACCGGCGTGGACAAGCTCTAGCTCGGCTTAGGCCGCATAGCGGAGTTCGGGATTGACACGACGAAGGTTCGTTTCCCGCCCATTGCGCCAGTTTCGGCATGGACCATTCATATGAAGTACGAACTCGGAGCCGCCTTGCGGCGGGACAGAAAGATGCTCGCTTGGGAAGCTATCTAAACGTCAGCTTCCGCATTTCCTGCGAGCATGCGTAGCGACTGCAGCGAACTTCCACTTCCCGCCCTTCGTGCCGTACTTCAGCCCCCTACCCGTCCCGATCTAGCTTTAACCAATATCGCGTGTACCGGAGTTCACCCGTTCGGATCAAAGCGCCCTTCTCTACCAGGTTCTGGAGATCCCGCGTTGCTGTGGCGCGCGATGTTCCCGTGATCGAGATATAGTTCTCAGCGCTCAATCCCCCTGTGAACCCATCCGGCCCAGCCTTGAACAAACGGGCGATTACCTTGCTTTGGCGAGTGTTGAACTGATCACGGTACCGATCATAGAAGTGCGTCTTGGAAATAAAGAAACCAACCCGCTCAAGCGTCACCTGCTGTGCTGTAAGGACAGTTTCGGCAAACCAGACGAGCCACGGTGTGACTTCCAGCGTCTTTTGATGGCGTTCGAGTTGGTCGTAGTAAGCCTTCCGCTCTCGCTCGATCGTGAAAGCAAGGGCAATCAGACTTGGCTGACCGATATTCTGGGCCAAGGACTTTTCAGCCAGCGCCCTACCCAACCGGCCATTGCCGTCCTCAAAGGGATGAATGCTCTCGAAATACAGATGGCTCAAACCGGCCCGGATCAGTGCGCGCAATGGTTCGGGACCATCCGGTGCGGTCCGGTTGAACCAGGCTACGAACTGGTCCATTTCAGCCGGAACCTGATGTGAAGGTGGAGCTTCGAAATGCACCGTTGGGCGGTCGAGCCTGCCTGAGACGATTTGCATCGCATCCTCATGGCTCCGGTATGATCCAATCGTTTCCAGATGCCTGTCATGGGACAGAAGCATGTCATGCCACCGAAACAGGGTGTCGTGTGACAGTGGTTCCGAATAGTTGGAATAAACATCCACCATCATTTCAGAAACGCCCTGCTCGCGCGGTTTGGATGGATAGCTGTCGGGAGCCAGTCCAAGATGTCGGCGCAAGGAAGATTGCACGCTGAGACGATCCAGCATCTCACCTTCGATCGCGCTGGTCTTCATTGCTTCTTCGCTTAGCAGGTCGATACGCAATTGATCTCGATCCGATGTGTTCACATGATGAACCGCTCCAAGAACTTCCCCTGAGGACAACAGGAACTGTTGCTCGTATGGTTCGAGTCTTGCGGCGTCGTAACGAAAGGTAGGCCAGTCAGGGTTCTGCCAGTTCCACATCGTGAGGTATAAGCTTCCTTTCTATAACTCACTATTTATGGTTGCGTGATTTATAGAGGTCAATCCTATAGCTCACCTTTTTCAGACCCTTCGATCCAGTCATCACTTGGAGGTGTAATCTGAAAACGGTAAATTTCATCCTGTTTCCCCAAATTTACGTAGCATTGGATGTCCGCGAGAGCATTGCCTTTGGAGACAATTCGCCCTTTTCGATCTTGGCCAGCAACGAAATCAGGTAAGCCCCTGGAGATTGTATGTTCTCAGCACGTTGAAAGATGTATCCGAGAACAATGAAGCGAATAGCTGGGCCAAAAGTTGATTTCATTGCATACCAGGTTTGGCCAAGCCGTAGATACTCGGCGATATCATCCATAAGCCGATCACAGTGGTGCTGATCTTTTGCAAAGCGTAGTTCTGAGCATAGCCGTGGAAAACTGCGCTCCATTTGGTCTGGAGAAACCTGAATCTGAGAAAGCTTTTCTTTCTTAACTTCCGGATTCAAAGAGTCCTCTTTGTGCCCCTCAATTTCACTGTCACTGGCCCTCAAATTTTCTGTATCAGTCTGTGTTATCTCGGAGATTTCCACAGAGATTTCTGCCAACAGCTCGCTGAGTACATTCGCATCTGGTTTGCGACGCAGAGCATTGCGTACGGTGGTCACCAAATCAGAGATCGCGGTGTCATTTGCTACGAGTTCCTTAAGGCGCGCCAGAGCGGCGGAAACTTTGTCACGGAGTACAGTGAACTCGAGAACGCGATCAGCATGCCTCTGGGCTTCCTGAATGAACTCAGCGTGCCGTTCAGACAAAGGCATCAAGGAGAGCCCAGTTGCGGTGACCACCCTGCCCTGGCGATCCCGGCGCGCCCATCGCTTACCGTTTGCGCTCATGACGCGGCGGATAAGTCCAAGGTCCACCAGCGTCGAGATATGACGCTCAACTGTCTGCACGCTGACATGAGTTCGTTTGGCTATCGCCGCGTTGGACGCGAAACAGATGTGATGATCATCCTGGTCCGCAGCAATCTGATCACCGCCCATAAAGGAAACCATCGCTCTCAGGACATTGAGAGTTGTGGATTTTAACCCAAGAGGTTCTCTGGCCTCTTCAACGGCGCGAAGAAGTATCCATTTTTTGGGCGTACTGTTCCCCTGCCCTGCCGTTCCCGACAAGGTCGCTCCAATTGGAGCCAATGCTGTTAGTGTTTTCATGATTATCTATCGGCAGACAAAAATTACCCGTTCGCTCAAGAGCGTTTTTTCTTGTGTGGCGATTCGGGTGCTGCTAGATTCTAGGTGTCTAATCTAAGAATTGCGCTTTGCGCAGCAGCCCTCGAAGCTCCGGTTTCGGGGGTTTTGTTTGTTTGCCTTCCTCCTTTCTGCTCGTCCTCAGTTCTTTTTCTTGGCGTTTACAGCTGTAAACTCAGCGTGTGAGCGCTTAATGATTTCAGCCATGTTTTCGTCCAACCAGCTAGCGAAGCCAGCGTTAGCTCCGGTCCTTTTGACCGAAACAGTTAGTGATCCGTTGGTAGATTTGATTGTAACGCCTTCGATTGGGTTGAGTTCGGCTGCACCTTCTCTTTGTCTTGCACCGCGTTTGGCAGCTGCTTTTAGGAGCATTTCCAGCCGATCATCTGACGACATCGATGGCTCAATGGTTGCAAGAAGATTTGCAGCTTCATCTTCCGCTAGCTTGCCTGCAACGAAGTGCTCTGCAAGCACGGTCCATTTTGGGCGGCCTGATTTTGGGGCTGCGCCGATCATGTCACCAATCTTTGCAGGAACATGTTGCGTAATTTTTGTCAGGTGAGACAGCCCTGATTTCGAAACGTTCAATACTTGCCGCACCGTTGCCGTGTCATGCCCGGAAGTCAGGATCGCCTCGGCGAAACGTGCTTTCTCGTAGAAGGAAAGATTGCGCCTCGCAGCATTCTCAAGCCCTTTGGCGAGAAGCGCTGAAGCATCGTCGATATCCTGAACATTGGCGCGGACTTTAATACCAAGTTCACGACAGGCTTTGAGCCTCCTCCGTCCATAAATTGCCTCGTATCGACCGTCGGATTTCGATCTTCTGACAAGAATGGGAACTTGTTGGCCACCGTCTTGTATACTCGACATCAAGCTTTCAAAACTATCGTCTTCTTCGTCAATGTTTACAGCTGTAAACTCACCGAGCCTATCGGCAGGCCCCCAGTCGTCGATCAGAGCAGGGTCAATTTCCCTGATTGCGGCAAGAGAGCCCTGAAGCGCACCAAGAGCAGGGGCATTGGGTTTTGGAGTTTTATCGATGGCCTTGGGGCCAGAGCGCGCGATGGTGTTTGCGATCCCCGACATCTCCTGAAGCGACTTTCTAGCCATTAGCTGCGTCCCCATGCTTGATGGATCATTTGCTCTACCTCAGAGCCGATCGCATCCATTGAGTTCTTTGCCCGATCATAAGTTGCGCGTGTCATTTCTGACCGCACGACTTCGTAAATTGATTGTTTGAGCATTGTGGCGTCACTGACCGCGGTGCTTTTGAGGGCTGTGGCTGACATAACGCGATCCTGAAACAGTGCCCGCATGAACGAAGCCAGTTGTTGAGACGGTACGTCTGTTGGCTCGTCACGCGTTATCAGGAATTTGAAGTTGTCGTATTCGAGCGTAGCGCCGGCATCTTCAATGACTGCCATGTAAGCACCAGCGAGTTCGAGAAATTGAGCCGTCGAAGACACGTCCAGCATCGAAGGTGTAAGTGGCACAAGCAATGAACTGGCGGCCGCCATCCCAGCAATTGTCAAGAATCCTAGCTGAGGTGGGCTATCAATCAGAACAAGGTCAAAATCTCCTTCCACCTGGGCCAGGGCATTCCGTATTCTTGTAAAGAACGGATGGTCTGGGTTGGAGTGAACGGCAGATTCTGTCTCAAATTCGGAAAGAACAAGCCGTGACGGAGCCACAGAGAGACCGGGGAAGTACGTCGGAAGCACGACGTCCGCCATATCTACCGGATCTTCATATCGAATAGCATCGTAAATCGTCAGCCCGTCAAACTCTATTTCGGGGCTTATGCCGCACATGGATGTAAGAGAGCCTTGAGGATCCAGATCAACAGCCAGCACACGGTAACCGCGAAGCGCAAAATAGTGAGCCAAGTGAATTGTTGTGGTGCTCTTACTGCTGCCGCCTTTGAAGTTCATCAACTGCCAGACTTGGAGCTTTTCTCCTTCAGTCCGGCGAGGGACATAGCGCCCTTTTTTGCGTGAGGTTTTCTCAAGCGTTTCGCGAGCCTCCCAAAGTTCTTGGGCAGTATAGTAACGCCTACCGCTGCGTACGTCATTCGGTTCAGGAATCGTTCCCTCTGCGTGGACTTTGCGCATGAATTGACCTGAGACTCCTAAGAGTTCAGCAGCTTCTGGCGCTGCAAAATTTCGCAGTGATTTGGTGTTGTCGGGGGCAAATGCAGCAAGTAGATGTTCCCGGATAGCCGAGTTTAATCTCTCAGATATTTCCGTGGCGAGTGCCGATGGTCTTTCTGCCGCAAGTGGTGTCACGGGAATCATGTAGTTGCCTCAAATTAAAGAATGTGGTCATTTTTGCGCCACTTGAGATAAACAGCCGTGATTCATAGCACTAAGTCAAGGATTTTCGCCTATATTGTAGGTTTTCCAACGCGGAGGACTACATACGCTTTGCATCAGAGCAGGGTGGTTTACAGTTGTAAACTCGGTTGAGCGGGATCATGGGTTCTTTCAGTCGATGAAGTTCTAACGTAGGCATGCGAAGGCATTCCTGTAAAACTCCTCCCTATGCTCCGCTTTGAGTAGAACGCCTCTAGCATGGAGTTGGAGTGAAGGCCGAACGGCTTTTGGCGCAAATTGCGCAATTGGGAAGGGCAGGGAGCTAGTTGAGCTGATTGGTCAAATTCTCTCACCAACAATTTCGTTATCGAGTTTTCTGCGATACCAACTTCGTAACAATACTTCTGCGCCAGTACGGGAGTACGATGCGGTGAGAATGGCATGGCGATCTGGGTCAGATACACCGAGCTCAGCCCGTGCGCAGAGGAAAACACGCGAACATTCCGGCTAGAGTCAGCCGCTCGCCAATTGCCCAAGAAATGGCATACCGTGAGGGCGGGGTTTCGGGAATTGTGCGCCTGTAAGTTGCGACGGAACACGGAACTGTCCTCGATCCAGTGCAGCTGTGCTTGCGCGGCGCGGCTTTTGACGCAAGTCTCTACCGTCATTGGATTCATATGGGATCACAGACATGATCCGTGTGTTCACGTCCCATTAGCGTCCATAAAACCAGCTTGCTCGAATTAGTGATTTTGGGCTCCTCAATCGTTGAACAGACGGTCTCGTTGGCATATATTGCCAAAAAGGAGGCTTACGCCATGGTAACCCGCAATGTTGTACTTACAGAATCGCAGGATCAACTGGTGCAGAATCTGGTTGCGTCCGGTCGATATCAGAACGCCAGTGAAGCGTTGCGCGCCGGCCTTCGGCTTTTGGAGCGGGAAGAAGCGGGGCTGGAGTCTCTCAAACAAGGCTTGCAGGAGGGTGTAGCGCAGGCTCAGGCCGGAGATTTGGCAGAAGGCAGGGGTTCGGATGCGATCCGTCGTGCCTTTGCAAGGGCACGAGCCAAGGCGTGACCAGACCCTTTCGACTGACACGCCGCGCTGAATCCAGCCTGGTGGAAATTGCCCGATGGACCATCGACAAGTTTGGATCGCATCAAGCCGATCTTTATGAACAAGAACTAATAGCGCGCTGTCAGGCCATCACAGAGGGCAGGGTGGCCAGCCGAAGTTGTTCTATATTGGTCGAAGAGGCGGCGGATCTCAGATATGTGCGCGCAGGAGAGCATTTCCTGGTTTATCTGGATCAGCCGGACGCGGTGATCATTGTTGATATCCTGCATTCCCGTTGCGATCTGCCGCGACATGTTTCCGCGCTGGCCACGTTAACAGATGCGACAGGAAACAAGACATAGGCACAGCAGCCGGAGTTTCCCTCAAGCGGGGATTATTAAATAGTCAGTAACTACTCACCCCAGTAGATCAGTCGCCGGGTTATCCGCGATGTCCACATCGTCGTAGTATTTCTGCGCCTGGGCCATGGAGCGATGCAGGGAGAGGCGCATCGCGGCCTGGATCGGGGCGCCGTCCAGCGCGGCCTGGGTCAGGAAGCCCGAGCGCAGCCCATGGGGGGAAGCGAACCCGTCCGGCAGGCCCGCCAGTTTCGCCCGACGCTTGACGATCTGCGCGATGGCATCCGGGCTGAGGCGGCGGGTTAACACCCGATCGGCTTTTGAAACAGGCCGGAACAAGGGGCCGTCCTGAATCTCACCCACCTCGATCCAATGGGCCAGCGCTTGGGCTGCGCGGCCTTTCAACACCAGCCGCGGCGTTTCACCTTTGGTTGTCGTCTTGGTCTCCAGCAGTGAAATCCAAACCAGGCTTTTCTCGTCGAACTCCTTCAGCGAGACGTCTTCAAACATCAACCCGGTGATCTCCGAGCGCCGTCTACCACCCGAAGCCCAACCCAGCATCAAGATGGCGCGGTCGCGGCAATCCCGCCGGGACCCCCGACAAGTGGACAGCAACTGCTCGAGCACATCGCGGGTAATCGGTTGCTGCGATTTTGGGGCAGGGGGCCGGGCGGCGGCGCGGCGCGCCTTGGCACGGGCCTGCTTCACCTGCGGCGCATCAAAAGGGCTGGTCAGGTTCTTCATTCGATGAAAGGCCAGCCAGGAGGCGATGCGCCGGTCCAGCGTAGAAGGGGCCGGGCAGGCGAGGGACTTGCGTAGCCCTTGCGCGATCAACATCTCGGCACTCTGACGCGCGACATCCTCGGGCGCGGCATCTCCCAGATCGCGGGCGTGATCGAGAATGAAGGCCAGCGCTGTGGCCTCGCTCTCGGGCCAGTCCAACGGCACTCCGAACCGTGCTGCCTTCCAGGCCGTTACATAGAGCAAATCGCGCTCATAGGCCCTGAGCGTGTTGGCGGGTGTGCCGCGGACATAGAGATCGGTCAGGGCGTCCTGGTCAGACTGCGACAGGGCAGGGGAGGGGGCGGGGAGATAGGGCTCAGGGGTGCTCATACGGCCCACTCTGCGCCCATTTTCCCGCAAAATCAATTATACTTGATAAGGGATACTTATCGGTTATAATAGAGATTTTGAGTTGGGGCGAATGTAAAAAGCAAAATGAGTTACTTTTGCGCGTTAAATGTGCAAGGGGACTGACAAACTGATAGAGTTTTTGGCATAGACTAACATTCGGATCTCACTGCAACCTTTTGACGTCAGCAACTGACATCACGATTGTTTTGTGGTTGGCTGTGCGTTGGACCGATCCTTTTGAGTGGTGTGCCCGAGGCATCCCAGAACATATGATGAGTGAGGACCTTGCGTCCGGTGCACTCGTCCTATTAAACGTTGAATGCTTCCCGTCCAGGCATACCGAGATTATTACAATTCGAAGAAGTGACCGACCCATGGGCAAAGTTATGACCGCGATTTGTACCCCACTGGAAGCCCGTGGAGGCCTCATGCAATCTGGTTCACTCAGCGAGACAACAGGTAATTACAGATATTTACAAAGCGATTGAAATCCCTATCTGTTTTCCATTTGGGCGTTTGTATTTAGCGTCTCGAAACTTGGTTGCAACGTACTCAGTGCTTTTTCGCAACGACATATCGACTAGGCAGCATTCCGGCCTGATCCGAGGTCTCTATTACCTCAAAGCCGGCGGTGACAAATTTCTGCTCGAGTACTTGCGCTGAGATGAAGTTGACAAAAGGCGCTTTCCCAAGAGCCTGCATGATCGGGATCGCGATCCGACGGATCATCGCATATTTGACGCCCCAATTCTCTGGAGCACAAACGGTTTTCGAAATGAAAACCCCGCCGGGTTTCGTCAATGAAAATATATGCACGAGCGTATCGTCGAGGTCAGGCACGAGGTGAAGCAGGTTGTGTGCCAGAATTGCATCGTACAATCCCTCATCAAGTCTATGCTCAAGAATTTCGGCCACTTTGAAGGTGACGTTTTCCAATCCTTCTTCCGCGCGCTTTTCATTGGCAATCTCGATCATACCTGACGCAAGATCCGTCGCGGTAACATGGGCAACGTGCGGCGCAAGTAGAAGCGCCGTTGAACCCGTCCCACAGCCAATTTCCAACACGTTGTCTTCCGCTTTAAGATAAGACTTCGTGCGCTCGAGCGTGTTCAGGTATCCTTCCATGTTCCGGATAGGATCAGCAGCGTACTTGCGCGATATCTTGCTCCAGAATGCGGCGTCCTTGGACAAAGTAGCCATTGTATTTCTCGCTTTAATAGGTGGTTGATGCACCCGATACTTTCAAACGCGGCCTTATGGAATTGCCAAAGTTCGCAGAATTGTTATGCATAAATGCATGAATTGGAAGGCCATCAACTTCGACTGGAACCAGGTGCGGTCTTTTCTCGCGACCTCGGAAGAAGGCTCGTTTTCCGCGGCGGCACGTGTGCTTGAGCAAACTCAGCCTACAGTAGGTCGCCAGGTTGCCAACCTGGAGCAGTCACTCGGCATCACCTTGTTTGAACGGGTTGGTAAATCGCTGAAACTGACAGCTGCCGGCACCGAGCTTTTGTTGCACGTCCGGGAAATGGCAGATGTTGCGAGCAGGATCTCACTGACCGCGACAAGCCAGTCACAAGCTATCGAAGGGCAAGTCAGGATAACCGCGTCCGACGTGATGTCAGCGTTTCAGTTACCGCCGATCCTGAAGCAGATCAGGCTTGCGGCGCCACGTCTTGAGATCGATGTTGTCGCTGCAAATGATATACGTGATATTCAGCGGCGCGAAGCCGATATTGCCATCAGACATGTACGCCCGACGCAACCCGATCTGATCGCAAAGCTAGTGGCGGAGGCAACAGCAAACTTCTATGCGGCACCTTCGTATCTTGACCATGTTGGGCGCCCCAGAAACGCAGACGACCTCGCCAAGCTGGACTTCGTTGGGTTTGGAGATGTGGACACAATGATCGGCTTTCTAAACCCGGCCGGCATCGACGTCACAAGGCAGAACTTCCGGATCGGTTCGCAAAGCGGGATCGTTTCGTGGGAGATGGTGCGTCACGGATTTGGTGTCAGTGTGATGTCGGATGATATAGCCGCATTAACACCCGGTATTGAGAGAGTCTTGCCAGACCGCGAGCCCTTCAGGTTTCCGATTTGGCTAGCGACGCACTCGGAATTGCACACCGCAAAGCGGATCCGACTGGTATTCGACCAGCTTGCGGCGCGGTTAGGCGATCAGACAAGTAGAAACACATAGGAAACCTCAATGTCACACGCGGTCCCAACACTCCACTTGCTGTGCGGCAAAGTCGCTTCCGGAAAATCCACTCTGGCGGCGGAGCTGTCGCGCCAAAATTCAGCAGTTCTCATATCCGAAGATCAATGGCTGAGCGCCCTGTTTGGTGACGAGATGTCTTCACTACAGGACTATGTGAGATGCGCATCGAAACTTGGTCAGATCATGGGCCCACATGTAACATCAATGCTGGTCGCCGGGGTTTCGGTCGTCCTCGATTTCCCGGCAAATACCCTCGAAAACCGAAGGTGGGCGCGTGGGCTGATCAAAGGTACAGGGGCGGCGCAGATACTCCATTTTCTGGATGTACCGGATGAGGTCTGTCTGGACAGGCTGCACGGGCGCAACAAAGAAGGCGCCCATGCCTTTGCCGCAACCGATGAACAGTTTCGACGTATCGCGCGGCGTTTTGTACCGCCATCACCTGACGAGGGTTTTCAAATCTTAACTCACCCCCCGAAGTCCAGGCTAAAGTAAATTCACCCTGCGGCACAGAGAATGATGCGGCCACCCGATCGCCAGTAGCGGATGGCCGTATACCCAAGATCAGTGGTGTAGTTCGTCAGGCTATGCCGTAACTTGAGGTATGTTCCCTGCTTTCTTTCGCCTCTCTTGGACCACAACCCACGCACACAACAGCGTAAGAACAACCTCTAGTCCGAGCGCAGCCAGAACGCCGGCAGATGGCCGACCATCGAGGACCAGACTGATTATGCGCCCCACGGCAAAAGCCGAGAAAACGGTTGTTCCAAGCAAAGCAGCTGAGCGCGCCAAATTCTTGTAAAGAGCACCCGCCAGTATGATCAGGCCAAGTGCTGCGAGATTGGCTGCAGGTGCGCGCAATTCGCTCATGAGGTTTGGCTGCGGCGTCAATGCTATGCCGTAGCCGGTGTAGAAGGCCTGCGGATCAAGTGTGATCGCCAGACCAATGCTGGCTGCCACTAAACCGGAAAAGCCAAGGACAAGTCTGTGTTTGAAGTCAATTGTCACGGTCGTCTCCATCATTTGCTGGCTTGCCTCAAGCGGCTTTGGTCCATGCCCCTGACATCGCGGCTTTTTCTGCAAATTCAGCAAAGTCGCGAGGCGTGCGGCCGAGCGCGCGCTGGACACCGTCTGCGAGGTTCGCATTGCGTCCATCAAGCGTCTCCCGTGCAATGTCCGTGATGACATCCGCGATCATCTCACCATTCGCGGTTTTGACTTCCGCATGGAAGGCTTCAAAGGAAATCGGCACGTACTGCACCGTCCTGCTCATGGCGCGCGAAAGTTCCACCGCCATTTCGGCAAATGTCATGAGAAGCGGTCCTGTAACTTCGTAAAGCTCGCCGTCGTGTCCCTCTTCTGTCAGCGCCGCGACTGCAACGTCAGCAATGTCGTCGACGTCGACAATGGGTTCGCGTACATCGCCCGCGGGCATGGGCAAGGTGCCCGCCATCACCGGATCAAGCAGGGCACCCTCCGAGAAGTTCTGGGCAAACCATGCAGCACGTACGATCGTGAACGGTACGCCGGAGTTTCGAACTACTTCTTCTGCTCGCTGGGCGTGAAACTCTCCGCGCCCCGTCAGCAGGACAACACGCTGCAGTCCTTTTTTTCGCGCCAGAGACGTGAAAGCTTCAACTTGCTCGACCGCGCCTGGGAAGGCGATGTCCGGAAAGTACGAAATGTAGGCGGCCGAAACGCCGTCTAAGTTGGCGTCCCAAGTGTCCGGTTTTTCCCAGTCAAAGGGGGTCTCGCTACGGCGCGACCCGCGCCGAACCGTGTGACCTTTTTCTTCCAGACGCTTTGCAATGCGAGATCCGGTTTTGCCTGTAGCGCCAAGTACGAGAATGGATTGGGTTGTCATTGATCATCTCCATGAATTCAGTTGATGACCCGAACATAAGGAACAAAATGAGACGAACTATTCTTGAAAATCCTCAATAATTGTCCAATCGTCCAGAAGCTATAGACGAACACCCTAATTCCCATCAAGATTGGGACATGAACCAGATTGATCATCACGTCCCCGACCCTGATGCGCTCGCGCAGCCGATTGGCGATCCGCTCGGGGAGATCCTCCATCTTTTGAAACTAACCGGCACCTTCTACTGCCAGTCTCGCATGTCCGCGCCTTGGGGTGTTTCCATACCGGGCTTTCCCGACATATTGAGCTTTGCGGTCATCACGCATGGGCGTTGCTTCATGCAGGTTGGTGACGGTGATCCGTTTGAACTTGAGAAGGGCGATTTGGTACTGATGACCGATGGCGCACCGATCGGTTTCTTCAGCTCGGAAGACACGCCTCTTTTGACACTGGAAGAGCTGCCCATACAAAAAGTAACCGAGCTTTATGAAACGCTGGAGTACGGTGGCGGTGGCGCCGAGACTGGCATCATGTACGGCTTGGTCAGAATAGATCACGCGGCAAGTGGGATGTTGATGAGTTTGCTTCCCGATGTTTTCAAGATCGATCCTTGGGAACAGGACGCAGGAAGCTGGTTGCAGGCGACACTGCAGTTCATCGCGAAAGAGGCACGTGAACTTCGGCCGGGTGGCGAGACGGTTATCACCCGTCTGGCCGACGTGGTCGTCATTGAGGCCATTCGTCGGTGGCTCAACAATGCACCTGATGCGAACCGCGGGTGGCTGAAGGCAGCCAGAGACGCCCAAATTGGTCGCACGATTGTCGCTATCCATCGCGCTCCTGCTGCAGACTGGACGGTCGAGTCGCTTGCCAAGATCGCAGGAATGTCGCGATCCGCTTTCTCAGCACGGTTTACTGAACTGGTCGGCGTTCCGGCAATCCAGTATTTGGCGACCTGGCGCATGTATCTGGCGCGAGAACGGTTAACTGAAACAGATCGGCCTATCTCGCAAATCGCTGCTGACATAGGATATCTTTCCGAACCTGCATTCAACAAAGCGTTCAAACGCGTGTTCCAGATGCCACCGGGTCAGATGCGAAAGATAGGTGTCGAAAGAAGGCAGGTTGCTTGAAGCGACCGCGAAGTCCGAGAACTCAGTTGAATTCTACAAAGCTTCCATAAGTAGTACTTGCATCGCGCGCAGAGTTCGTTCCATTTTTTTGCGAGCTCTACATCGGGATTGGTCTTTCAGCTGAGTTTGAACCAAGCTCCATTTGCGCTTTTTTGTTTGAGTAGGCCGCGCACCTGCGCGACCTGTGATGTCTCACCACCTTCGGACCGGTCTCAAGCCGCACTTGTTGCAAGGCGGTATTTTCGGAATTGTGCTCCATCGTATGTCATCTCGCCCTCAAACTCTGCGCCCATGCGCTTTAGAGCTCCTAGTTTTGTGCGGGTGGGCGGAAGCAGGAGTGTGACGGATGGGATTCTCGGGTCGCCGTGCGCGAATTCTAGTGCCTGCGCGGTGATCCTCATCCCCAAACCGAAGGCCGAGGTTTTCAGCACGAGGCCGTAGTCCCAGTCAGGACCCTCGCGCTGAAAGCCGCCCCATCCCACATAGGCGCCGTCCGCCAGAATTGCCCAATGGCCCAACCCGTCTTGCGCCCACTTATCTTCCTTAATTGCCACGAAGTCAGCTGAGCGCCGCTCATCCCAATTGCCTTGGAGCAAAGGCATGTGCAGAGTCAGAACTGGATCGGACATATGTTCCGCAATATTCTCGACCGCAATCTCGGATAGGCGCGTGAAGGTGATTTTTGTCATGTGCTCGTTTGCGCCATGCTGTTTGCCACACCTTTGGTTTCGGGGCCTTCAATGGCATCAACCAGAAATTATTGCTAGGCCTATCCTAGAAATCGCTTTTGCGTGTTCAGGTGGCGCATCATTTTGAGCACGATCCAGAGCCACGCGAACTTCATTGAGATACCCAACGCAGGTCAAGATCCAATCGAGGTAGGTCCTATTAAGGCAAGAGGGCTGCTCCGACCTGCCTCAGGCGGAGAAGCAAATCTTGTTGCTGTCCAGGTCCCGAACATAGGCCGAGAAGCGTGGACCACGTTGGCTCGGTGCGCCTTCGCTCCTGCCACCGAGCTCGATGGCCAGAGCGTGCAGCCTCTGGACCTCTTCAGAAGATCCAACGCTAAACCCAACCATGATTCCGTTGCCATTTGTGGCCGGTTTTTCGTCGAACGGGATGGCCGCTGCGAATGCAAAACCAGGCCCAAGCCAGTATGTCATTCTGTCACTGGGCGAGACGCGCTCGACGCCCGATTGCTCAAAAAGTTGGTCATAGAAGCGCGTTGCGGCGCCCATGTCGTTGGTCCCAACGACGAAGTAGTTCATCTGCATGATGCAATGTCCTGTGAGATTGCGTTGAGTACTGTGAGGGTCACTGACCGGTCAGTCTGAAAAACTCGATCAACTGACCGTTGGGATCGGTGATCTTGAGCAGCTGGATACCCGGTTCTTTGATGATCTTGGGCGTAGCTACACCGGCGACCGTGGCGCGGGCTTGCATGGCTTCCAGATCGGCCGATTGCAGGTAAGGGACTGCGCCCGATCCCGCTTCAGACCCAGGTGCGTATTTGTCCCGGGACACGATTGCGAACCATCCGCCCGCCACCTCAAAGGCCACAAAATCCGGTAGCCCGATTGCAGGTTCGCTGTCGAATAGGGCGCGATAGAAAGCTTCCGAGCGCTCCATGTCGTCGGTCGGCACATAGGCGCCCATGGCCATGATCGGCGCAGTCCCCCGCTGCTCCGCCGACTCCGCAAAAAGTGCTGTGGGCAGGGCTGCGGCGAGGGCGATGGCAATGAAACGTCTCATGTTCTGATCTCCTTTTTTTGATGTCTTTCCTGCTTCTACCGCGCCTATGCTGACAGCGTGTTGTCAGCATAGTGTCAGTATGGTCTGTTCGATCGAAAGGAGATCACATGCGGCGTGGAGACAGGCTTTTTGAAGTCATCGAGATTCTGAGACGTACCAAAGGCCCGATCTCGGCCCAGTCCATTGGAGAAGAGTTGGGCGTGACCAAGCGCACAGTGTATCGCGACGTCGCTGCGCTGATCGGTCAAGGCGTGCCTATCAATGGCGAGGCCGGGGTGGGCTATGTGTTGGAGCCCGGCTTTCACATGCCGCCGCTGATGCTGACCCCGGACGAGATCGAGGCGGTGACACTCGGAGTTCTTTGGGTTCAAACCCGAGGCGAGCCCGAGCTAGCGCTGGCGGCTGAAAAACTGATCACAAAGCTGGAAGCTGTTGCACCAGACAAGTACCGGACATCGTTTCTTCAGCCGGCCGTCAGCGTAGCGCCCGTCGCTCAGCCGGACGAGGTTCTTGGCGCCGCCGCCGTTCGTCTGGCCATTCGGCGTCGCAAAAAGATAGACCTGAAGTACTCAGACAACTCAGGCAAAAAGACCCACCGTGTGATCTGGCCGATACTTCTGGGTTATCGGGACACCAGCCGCATCATTGCCGCATGGTGTGAGATGCGAGAAGGCTTTCGTTACTTTCGGACAGAACGAATTGTTGAGGCAGAGGTCCTTGAAGACAGTATTCCTCGGCGAATGGACCTCCTTCGCGCGGAGTGGCGCGATGCGACCGATGCGGAACGGAAGCGCTATGAAGAGGGGGCTTAAAACGGGGCTTGCGGAAGGATTGTTTTGGGGAAGCTGCAGAGCAGCGATAGAAGGATGGCCAATGCCGGAATGGGCCGGTTGTCATGCAGGCGAACGCAGCGACTTAGGGTGAGGAGTCTGTTCCGGGAGGGGGCAGGATAGTACGTTAGCGAGAACCGCTATTCATGCAAAACGAGGCGAAGGTGTCGAAAGAGCCCCATGCCTGTCATTTTAATTTCATGCAGCGAGTGCGCGCAGTGGCAAATATTCTGCACAAGCACGAAATTCCATGACGCGGTGCAGCAGCGATTTCGACCCTTCGTGAGCGACGCAGCATTTTTTAAGGCGGTAATTTACAGAACGCGAGACGAAGCGGGCTTTCGCTATATATATTCTAACGGCTGCAATTTAGCTTACCCCAAGCACTTAAAGCCTTAGTTTGATTTATTGTGCACCCAAGACGCGTCATTTTTGGAGCTTGCCTGACACGCTGCGATAAACCACATCCCGTTCATAGCAGCGTCAATCCCTGGGAGGAGAAGCCCATCGCTAGATTCGCTGATAAGATCGGCTGCGTCACTGTAGAGATTGGCGAACCCCTCTAGATACCCCTCGGGATGCCCAGGAGGGATGCGCGTCCAACGGTCATTTTCATCGCCTAAATGAGAGCCGCCCCGTGTGAGGATTTGTGTGGCCGCCCCAAATCTGGTGAAACTCATCTGATTTGGGTTCTCTTGGTTCCACTCAATGCTGCCTTTATCGCCATAGATGCGCAATGTCAGGCTATTTTCGCAACCAACGGCAACTTGACTGGCCCAAATCATACCCTTGGCACCACCATCCAAACGTAGAAGGATGTGGGCATTGTCATCGACCTTACGCCCATCTACGAAACTATGCAGGTCTGCGCACAGCGCTTCCGTACCAAGCCCCGATACGAAAGAGAGCAGATTGAAGGCGTGCGTGCCGATATCACCGATTGCGCCGGCCCCAGAGCGATATGGATCAGTGCGCCAGTCGGCTTGTTTGTTCTGGGCGTCCTCAGTAAGCCAATCCTGGGCATATTCAGCCTGAACCACACGTATTTTCCCCAGATCTCCACGTACAATCATCTCTCGGGCTTGCCGCATGAGAGGGTAACCTGTGTAATTATGAGTGAGGATGAATTTTGCATTTGAAGTGTCCACGGCAGCTTTGATTGCCTCAGCATCTTCCTGTGTCGCGGCAAGGGGTTTGTCACAGATCACGTTAATCCCAGCATTCAAAAACGCGATCGTCGGGCTTGCATGCATATGGTTTGGCGTCACAATCGCAACTGCATCAATCCCGTCTTCACGTGCAGCTTCCTGCTCGGCCATGACTTCGAAACTGTCGTAAGACCGCTCCGGCGCGATGCCCAGCTCCACAGCCGAGGTCGCCGCGCGTTCGGGGTTGGATGACAACGCGCCCGCGACCAGATCCCACTTGCCATCGATACGCGCGGCGATGCGGTGGACACCGCCAATGAACGCGCCTTGGCCGCCGCCGACCATTCCAAGTTTTAGTTTTTTCATAGTCCTAGCATCCGTTTGATTTGCGCATCGTCGCGCTCTGCGCCGGCGAAGTCGTCAAAGGCTTTTCCGGTCACCTCGATCAGGTGTTTCTCGATAAAGGGCGCTCCTTCGGCCGCACCCTGTTCCGGTGATTTGATGCAGCATTCCCATTCAAGAACGGCCCAGCTGTCATAGCCATATTGGGTCAGTTTCGAGAAGATGCCCGCGAAATCGACCTGGCCATCGCCAAGCGACCGGAACCGCCCGGCGCGATCCGTCCACCCCTTATAGCCAGAATAGACGCCCTGACGCCCGGTCGGATTGAACTCGGCATCCTTGACGTGGAACGCGTTGATGCGGTCGTGATAGAGGTCGATGAACTGCAGGTAATCCAGTTGCTGCAGCAGGAAATGCGACGGGTCGTAATTGATCATCGCCGCTTCATGGCCGTCACAGGCATCCACAAACATCTCGAAGGTGGCGCCGTCGAAGACATCTTCGCCGGGGTGGATTTCAAACCCGATATCCTGCCCGTGATCCTTGTAATGGTTCAGGATCGGTATCCAACGGCGACCTAGTTCGGCAAAAGCTTCATCGATTAAGCCTGCAGGGCGTTGCGGCCAGGGATAGAGATAGGGGAATGCCAGCGACCCTGTGAAACTCACCGTGTGCTTGAGGCCAAGCCGCTCTGAGGCGACGGCGGCCTTCAACATCTGATCCACGGCCCATTGCTGCCGTACCTTGGGATTGCCATGCACAGCCGCAGGCGCGAAGGCGTCAAAGGCTTCGTCATAGGCGGGATTCACGGCCACCAATTGACCCTGCAGATGCGTGGACAATTCGGTGATCTCGACACCCGCATCCGCGCATAAACCTCTGACCTCGTCGCAATAAGTCTGGCTCGTCGCGGCCTTTTCAAGGTCGAACAGACGTGCGTCGAAGGTTGGGATCTGCACGCCCTTGTAGCCCAGCCCTGCAGCCCAGCGAGCGATCTCGGCCAGTGAATTGAAGGGCGCGTCATCGCCCGCGAATTGAGCCAGAAAAAGAGCGGGCCCTTTGATTTGAGATGCCATCGGTTTCTCCTTACGATGGGTTGTTAGTGTCCAGATGGAATTTCCAGCCGTTGCATCAACGGCTCATCGGGTTCGATAAGTTGCCTCATGACAGCCTTCGCGAGGAATTGGCCGCTCTTACCTACATCTTCAGTTTCGACGAGGATTTCGTCGCGGAAGGTCTTAAGCAATGGCACGGTTTCTTTCGAATACACATCGATGTCCTTGCCCAGTTCGCGCCCCATGCCTTCGAGAACAACGATGGCCGCAATGGCCACTTTGGGAGAAGCGCAGACTACGGCATCGATATCAGGTGACTTTTCAATCCTGTTCATCAGCCAATGCCGGATGTCATCGGAAGAATCGTCGCTAGATATTTTCTCGGCAATCCGATAGCTCAGATTCAGGCGCGGCGCGGTTTCAACCAGGCCGCGCTTCATGTCCGTGGCATAGGCCTGATGCAGCGGCGGCAGAATTGCGTGGATGTTTCTGCGACCGCGCTCTGCAAGCCGGTTCAGCGCGATGCGCATGAAAGCAGCGTTGTCGTAGTCGGAATAGGCGTGATCGGCACACCATTTCGAGCGCCCGTGGGTGCCAAATGGAAACTTGCGCTCCATCAGATAGGCGACGCGCTGGTCCTCCGGTTCGATCATGTTGAAGATGACCGCATCGGCTGATCTGGTTTCGACTATATACTTGATCGGACGCAAAGAATCTTCGTCCGGAAACCATGGCAAAACGTTAAGGTGAAACTGTGTCCCGCGCAACTCAAGTGCGATCGAACTCGTGAGCCGGGTTGCACTGCTGATGACATCTCCCTCTGCGGGCACGACGAGAGTGATAACATTTGTTCGACCGGTCCGGAGGCGGACGCCGGCACGGTTTGGGACGTAGCCCACCGCATCGGCGATTTTACGGACAAGCTCTTTGGTGTCGCTGCCGATATCCGGAGCATCCCCCAGCGCGCGCGAGACTGTTGCGACGGCCAGACCGCTGATTCGCGAGATGGTCTTCAAGGTCGGTCGCTCTCCTGGGTGAACCAGTGCCGACAGCTCATTCTTGCTCAATCCAGTGATTTCATCTGCACTTCGTTTCATAGTTTTACACCTCAGACAGACCTAAACATATTTGGGAATCCTTGTTTCGCCTTCGTCTACAAATGGCCATACACCAAGTATAGGGGGCGCAAAAAAACACTTGCAAGGACAATCTATAACGTTATAGGAGTTTTTCTATAACGTTTCAGATGGGAGGAAACCATGAACCGGACTAAAATGCTGATGTCAGCAACGGCGATTGTCGCCGCATCCAGCGCTTCTGCCGCTGAGCTTGAAGTTATGCACTGGTGGACGTCGGGCGGTGAGGCCGTAGCGGTCCAGCAGTTCGCCGATGCCTTTAATGCCACGGGCAATACTTGGGTTGATGGCGCGATCGCTGGAGGCGACGCCGCGCGCGCTGTTATGGTGAGCCGCCTGACAGGTGGCGACCCAATGGGCGCGTTCCAGTTCAACCACGGTCGTCAGGCCGAAGAGCTGATCGAGGCCGGACTTCTTCGCGACATTACTGACATTGCCGAAGCAGAGGGTTGGAGAGATGCCATAAACCCATCATCCTTGCTGGACTCTTGCACGGTTGACGGCCGAATCTATTGCGCGCCTGTCAACATCCACTCTTGGCAGTGGCTCTGGTTGTCGCACAAAGCATATGAAGATGCAGGCCTCGACGTGCCGACCAACTGGGATGAATTCGTTGCATCCGCCGGTGCGCTCGAAGCGGCTGGCAAGCTCCCGCTTGCATTGGGTCAGCAAGGCTGGCAGCAGCGCGGACTGTTCAACACATTGTTTGCTGCCTTGGTGCCCAATGACGTGTTCCTTGCTGTTTATGACGACAAGGATGCGGACGTTGCGGCGGGACCCGAAGTTGCACGTGTTTTCGCGGCAGCTGCGGATGCCCGCGATATGGCGGCCAATTCCACAATTCAGAACTGGAACGACGCAACCAACATGGTTATCACCGGCCAGGCTGGCGGCCAAATCATGGGAGACTGGGCTCAGGGTGAATTCGCCGTTGCCGAACAAGTTGCGGGGGTCGACTATACCTGTCTGCCGGGTCTCGGTGTAACCGAGCTGCTTAGCACGGGCGGCGATGCTTTCTACTTCCCAGTCTTGACGGATGAGGCGCAGATCGCAGCACAGTCCGAACTTGCAGCTCTGATGCTCCGTCCGGACACGCAGGTTGCGTTCAACCTCGCTAAAGGTTCCCTACCGGTGCGTGGTGACATCGATTTGTCGTCAGCCAATGACTGCATGCAAAAGGGCCTGGCCCTTCTGGCTGATGGTGCAATTCTGCCAGACACAGCTCAACTGGTCACTCCTGACACAGCGGACCAGATCAGCACGTTGTTCATTGAGTTCTTCGCTGACTCATCTATCACAGTCGAGGATGCGCAGGCTCAATTCGCGAGCATCATCGCGACAGCGCAGTAATCTGCAACTTAGGCCGGTCCGCGAATACGCGGGCCGGCGTTATTCAGGTGTTTGGCGCGGCATTTCGGATGCAGGTCAGCGCGGGGGAAAGATCATGTCATCAACACGCCCGAACCAGTTGTTCCGCAACAAATCGGCAAAAATTGCAGCAATCCCGATGATCGGGACCGCACTCTTTGTTTTTGTTGGCGGCACGATCTGGACTGTCGTTTACAGTTTTACCAATTCCGGTCTTCTGCCGCGTTTGCAGTGGGTTGGCCTAGATCAGTACGAACGCTTGTGGGCCACGCGTAAATGGCTCGTTTCAATCGAGAACCTTGCCATCTATGGCTTCTGTATGCTGGTTTTGATGTTTGTGATCGGCTTCATTTTGGCTGCGCTGATTGACCAAAAGATCCGATTTGAGAATACAATTCGCACCGTCATCCTTTACCCCTACGCGCTCAGCTTCGTTGTCACCGGTCTGGTCTGGCAATGGATTCTGAACCCGGAATTTGGCGTGCAAAATATCGTGCGTGGTCTGGGTTGGGAAAGCTTCACCTTCGACCCGCTCTATACGCCCGATATCGCGATTTACGGCGTGCTCATTGCCGGCCTCTGGCAGGGTAGCGGGCTCGTTATGGTGCTGATGCTCGCCGGTCTTCGCGGTATCGATCAAGAGGTCTGGAAGGCGGCCCGTGTCGACGGTATCCCCGCCTGGAAAACTTATATCTTCATTGTCATCCCGATGATGCGCCCGGTCTTTATCACGACCCTTGTACTGGTGGTGACGGGCATTGTGAAACTCTATGACCTGATCGTGGCGCAAACGGGCGGGGGTCCGGGCATCGCCACCGAAGTTCCCGCCAAATACGTCTATGACATGATGTTCCAGGCCAACAATTTGGGTCAGGGCTTTGCTGCCTCGACCATGATGTTGGTGACGGTCGCAATCATCGTGATCCCCTGGGCTATCCTCGAGTTTGGAGGCAAGAACCGTGGCTGATACTTCCGCTTCCGCTTTCACCGGCCCACATGGGCCAAAACCGCAAAAGGCCTTCTCGCGACGCAATATCTTTCTCTACGGCACGCTCTTTGTAGTGGCTGCCTACTACGCTCTGCCGCTCTACATCATGATCGTGACGTCGCTGAAAGGCATGCCGGAAATCCGGATGGGCAATATCTTTGCCCCGCCGATGGAGGTGACTTTTCAGCCCTGGGTCAAAGCGTGGTCCGAGGCTTGTACCGGTCTGACCTGTAACGGTCTCAGTACTGGGTTCTGGAATTCGGTCCAGATCACGATCCCCTCGGTGATCCTGTCGATTATCATCGCATCGGTGAACGGCTACGCTTTGGCCAACTGGAAGTTCAAAGGCGCGGATTTGTTCTTCACCATCCTGATCTTTGGCGCCTTCATCCCCTATCAGGTGATGCTCTATCCGATTGTGATCATGCTGCGCGAGATTGGCCTATACGGATCGTTATCGGGGTTGGTCGTTGTTCACACGATCTTCGGGATGCCGATCCTGACGCTGCTGTTCCGCAACTATTTCACGTCGCTGCCTGAAGAGCTGTTCAAGGCTGCACGCGTCGACGGGGCGGGCTTCTGGGGCATCTATTTCCGCATCATGGTGCCCATGTCCCTGCCGATCTTCACGGTTGCGAT
This sequence comes from Ruegeria sp. H6, assembly GCF_056532975.1. Classification (NCBI taxonomy): domain Bacteria; kingdom Pseudomonadati; phylum Pseudomonadota; class Alphaproteobacteria; order Rhodobacterales; family Roseobacteraceae; genus Ruegeria; species Ruegeria sp. H6. The sequence continues at coordinate 78,430 of NZ_JBQFOA010000015.1, read as the reverse complement.
GATCCTGCAAGTGACAGGCATCTGGAACGACTTCCTGTTCGGCGTCGTCTACACCGGCCCGGAAAGCTATCCGATGACTGTGTCGCTGAACAATATCGTCAACACGACCCAAGGCGTGAAGGAATACAACGTCAATATGGCCGCTACGATCCTCACCGGATTGGTGCCACTGACCATATATTTCGTCTCGGGAAGACTCTTTGTGCGCGGCATCGCCGCAGGCGCGGTGAAAGGCTGAACATCATGGAAAACTCAGTAGAAATCAAAAATCTCGACCTGCGGTTTGGATCAGTTGAAGTCCTCAAAGACCTCAATCTCGATATCGGAAAGGGCGAATTCCTGGTGCTCCTAGGCTCGTCCGGTTGCGGCAAGTCCACCCTGTTGAACTGTATTGCAGGCCTGCTGGATATCTCAGCAGGGCAGATCCACATCAACAGTCAGAACGTTACTTGGGCCGAGCCGTCCGAACGTGGCATCGGTATGGTGTTCCAGTCCTATGCGCTCTACCCGCAGATGACGGTCGAGGGGAACCTGTCCTTCGGCCTTAAGAATGCGGGCCTGCCAAAGGCTGAGATCGCCGAGCGGATCAAACGCGCTTCGGAAATCCTGCAAATCGAGCCGCTTTTGAAACGCAAACCTGCCGCCCTGTCCGGTGGTCAGCGTCAGCGTGTGGCCATCGGGCGTGCGTTGGTGCGCGACGTCGATGTATTTCTGTTTGACGAGCCGTTGTCGAACCTCGATGCGAAACTACGCGCGGATCTGAGGGTCGAAATCAAGCGCCTGCACCAGAACCTCGAAAACACCATGATCTACGTCACCCACGACCAGATCGAAGCGATGACGCTGGCCGATCGGATCGCGATCATGCGGGGCGGTCAGATCATGCAGCTGTCGTCCCCTGATGAAATCTACAGCCGCCCGGTCAACAAATATGTGGCGGGCTTCATCGGATCGCCGTCAATGAATTTCATGGATGGCCAGATCAAGGACGGTCACTTCGAAGTGGGCGAGCAGAAGATCCCGCTGTCCGGCTACGAATTCTCTACGGAAGGTTCGGTCGAAGGCCCTGCGACCTTGGGTATCCGCCCCGAACATGTGGTCACCGGAGAGCTTGTGCAGAACGCGCCCTATCAGATCGACGTGGATATCGACCTGATTGAACCAACTGGCTCAGACAAGCTCGTGGATTGTGTTGTTGCGGGCAACCATTTCCGCGTGCGCATGGAGGGGCAGGCCGATGTGAAGGTCGGTGAGAAACTGCGACTTGGTTTCGACCTGTCACAATCCTCGCTCTTCGATATTCAATCGGAATTGCGGCTCTAAGCGCTTTCCAATCCCAAAAAGGGCCGAATGGCCAACCCTTAACCTGATCTAAAAGGACAGATCATGCCTTCTATTTCCTATCAGCTCTATTCGTCGCGCAATTGGGACGTTGGAGAAACCTTCAAGATGCTTGAAGAGCTGGGCGTAAAAGAGGTCGAAGGCGTCGGCCCTTACTATGAAGACCTGGCCAAGACCAAAGCATTGCTCGAGACGCATGGCATGACCATGCCGACGGGCCATTTCGCGCCTGATCTGGTCGAAAACGAGCCCGAAAAGGCGATCGAGATTGCCAAGGCCCTTGGGATCAAATCGGTGATCGTGCCCTTCATCCCGCCTGCCGAGCGCCCGACCACATTGGCCGGTTGGCAGGACTTCGCGACGCGTCTGGCCAAGGCGGGCGAGCCGATCATCGCTGCCGGGCTGGAATACGGCTGGCACAATCACGATTTCGAGCTGGTGCCCGTTGACGGGCAAATGCCGCTCGATATCATCGCGGCAGCCTCTGATGACATCATGCTTGAGCTTGATCTGGCCTGGGTCAAAGTGGCCGGTCACGATCCGGCGGAATGGCTGACGAAATATGCCGACCGCATCACCACCGTGCATGTCAAGGACCGCGCGCCCGAAGGCGAGAATGCCGATGAAAGCGGCTGGGCCGATGTGGGTCACGGCATCATGGACTGGCCCGCGATCAAGCAGGCCATGGATGCCGCCGGGGTCGAGCGTTACGTCATCGAACATGACAACCCCAATGACCATGTCCGCATGGCCACCCGGTCGCTGGCCACCGTTCAGGCATTTTGAGGGATCACAGACATGAAGACTGTTGGTGTCGGCATCATCGGCTGCGGCAATATCTCGACCTCTTACCTCAAGCTCGCGCCGCTCTTTAAGGCGCTTGAGGTGCGGGCGGTTGCCGATCTGAACATGGATGCCGCCAAGTTGCGAGCGGAAGAGTTTTCGGTTCGCGCCGATACGATCGACGATCTGCTGGCTGCCGATGACATAGAGATTATCGTCAACCTGACGATCCCGGCGGCGCATTTCGATGTGACCAAACGGACTCTAGAGGCAGGCAAGCACGCCTATTCCGAAAAGCCCTTTGTGCTGACCCTGGAAGAAGGCGAAGCCCTGCGGAGCCTTGCGGCGGAAAAAGGTCTGCGCGTCGGGTCGGCGCCGGACACCTTCCTAGGCGGTGCCCATCAACTTGCTCGTGCGGCCATTGACGAAAATCTGGTCGGGGACATCATCGGTGGTACCTGTCACGTAATGTCGCGCGGAATGGAGGCTTGGCACCCCAATCCGGACTTCTTTTTCCAGCCCGGTGGCGGGCCCATTCTTGATCTAGGACCCTACTATGTGACCAACCTGGTGCAACTCATTGGGCCGGTGAAAGCGGTGACAGCCATGGCTTCGGCCAGCTTTCCGAGCCGCACCATCGGCAATGGCCCGCGCGAGGGCGAAACCGTGCCTGTGGACACGCCGACCAATATTCACGCCGTACTTGAATTCGAAAACGGCGCGCTGATCACCCTTGGCGCAAGTTGGGATGTTTGCGCCCATCGCCATGAGAATATGGAACTTTATGGAACTGACGGTTCGCTGTACCTTCCTGATCCAAATTTCTTTGGAGGAGAGGTTTATCTAGCCAAGCAGGACGGCGATACTACCGCTATTGCGTCTCGCAATCATGCATTTGAGATCCCCAATGCCAAGGACGGGCAAGGGAATGACCGTGCCAACTACCGCTGTGCAGGACTTGCGGATATGGCCGTGGCCGTCGCCACGGGAAGGCCGCATCGTTGCAGCTTGGAACTAGCGACTCACGTGGTCGAGATAATGACCGCAATCCTTCAGTCCGCTGAAGAACGACGCTGGATCGATATGGTCACTGCTTGCGAACGTCCGGATGCGTTGCTCCCGGATCAAGCCCGCGCTCTACTCATTTGAATTGCACTCTTATGGTTGAACCCCCAAAGGCCACCCGAAATCATGTCTTTATTGTTATGGGCGTGTCCGGTGTTGGCAAAACCACTATCGCACGCAGTCTCGCGGAGCGATTGGACGCTCAATTCATTGAAGCCGACGATTACCATTCGGACGCCAATCGAAGGGCCATGAAACGGGGTATCCCGCTCAATGATGAGATGCGATTGCCGTGGCTTCATGCATTGTGTGAGGCCGCTGAAACCGCCCGACGTCAGGGGCATGTCGTTCTGGCCTGCTCTGCCCTCAAACAGCAGTATCGTGACCTGTTTCGCACCCACGTGGGGCATTTAAAGTTCATATTTCTAGATGCCGGTCGCGATGCCATTGCACAGCGTATGGCGTCGCGCAGGGGCCATTTTATGCCAGCATCTTTGCTGGATGCCCAATTCGCAAATCTGGAGCGGCCGCTCAAAAATGAAGGCGCTATCGTGATAGATGCCGCTGCTCCTATGCCGACGGTCGAGGATGCCGTCGAAGCAGCTGCCAAATCGGTTTGTGGCTAGCAACTGTATCTCTCCAGCGGTTTGCGATGACCGCTCCTGACCTGACTTGACGAGAGCGCTGGCAATGATCACAGGCTTGCGGGCGACGGCCGTGATGGCGACTTTGTGAGGTTTTCCGGCGCCTCAGAGACGGTCAGCGAATGCTCTGAGTACAAGATCGTAATGACTTGTCTCACCGCGAAAGTGTAGTTTCGTTTCCAGCCAAATCTATGCACCTGAATGACCGCTCCGGCGACATCGGCTGCAACGCGGCGAAAAGTGTGCTTCACCTGCCAGCGGATGCTGCGTCAGCAATAGCTGCATGAGCAAATGGCGGCTGTGTCCCGCGTCATTGCCGGTCGAAACTGCACCGGCGAACGGCAGGTGTGCGGATGCGGTGGGCCTTCTGAGATTTTTTCGTACCTGCTAAATGACACATGAAAGTCGCCTATTTTCCTGTGCTTCAATGTGGCGAGCAACAGTAACACAGAACGATCCTCTTTCGGACAGGGCTTTCGGCGTTAACGTACTATCCTGCCCTCTCCCGGAGCAGACCCCAATGCCGGAATGGGCCGGTTGTCATGCAGGCGAACGCAGCGACCTAGGGTGATACAGAAGTCGCAACTATGGAAGGATGTGAGGTGAAATGGAAACAGCCTTGGGAGGAATAACCCATATACTCTGAAAGTCGATGAACTGATTTGCACCGTTTTAGTGCACAGGTGCAATTCGAGTGCACTGCGACCGATTGATAATTTGTTATGCCGCTGCAGGTAGATCGCTAGCCAGAACGGTCGGCAATTCCTGTTTCAAGAAACTTAGGAGCGCTTTAAATGCCGGCAGCATGCCTTTACGTGATGGCATCAAGAGGCTGATCTGCGGGCGGCCCGCTGTCCAACCCGGCAGGACCCGCACAAGCGAACCGGCTTCCACTTCGGATCGGCAAACATAGGCTGGAAGGGCAACAAGCCCCAAGGATGAAGCCGCCGCTTTCTTGAGCGTCGACATGTCATCACTCGCGAACCGCACGCGGCACGGAACCGATGCGGTTTGCCCATCTCCGTCCGTTAGTACCCATTGGTGTGTTTTTCCAGGCCGACCAAGGACCAAGGCCGGGTGATCCGCCAGCGCAGTAGGATCGCCACATTGATCCAAAGTGTCATTGAACTCACGCGAACAGAACAGGTGCCATTCCACCCGCGCCAACCGCATCTGGATCAGGCTTGAGTCCGGCAGAGTGTCCAAATGGCCGCGAATGGCCACGTCGATGCCGCCCTTGATCAAATCCTCCATCTGATTTGACGCCCGCTGAACCACCGTCACGCCGGGATTGTCCTGCAAGAAGCGAGGCAGGATCTGAGCCAGACCGAATTGCGCCATGCCCACAGAACAAGACACTGTGACGGTGCCTTCAATGATGTTGGTTTTGCGTCGGACGGCGGTCTCGGCGATCTCGAACCGTGCTAACGCGTCTCTGGCATGGCGATAGTATTCTTTGCCAACCTCTGTCGTTGTTACGATGCGCGATGTTCGCTGCAAAAGGCGGACATTGAGGTCATCCTCGAGCTGTCTCACACGGCGGCTGAGGCGAGATTTCGGGACGTTCAGCGATCGCGCCGCGGCGGAGAAGCCGCCCTTTTCAACAACCTGAACAAAGTAGAATGCGTCGTTGAGATCCATCCTGATCTTCCTCGTTGTTCCATTGATAGAACGATAGGTTCTGATTTTGGCTGATTTTCGTTCAATTGTCTCGCTCATATTATCAATCCAACAAAAGCGAGAAACTGACATGAACACGCAACCCATCGACAAGCTCGCAGGCGTCCCTTGCGAAACCCATGCCCAAAGCGGCGGTCGTCCGCTGACGATTGGCGACGGCTTTCAGGCCCAAAGCTATCAGTACTCAGACTTCCGGGGGCTGATGGACCCGCTGATCATGGTGGATCATTTCATCATGACGCAGCCCACCTTCGGGACACATGCCCATGCCGGGCTGTCTGCCTTGACGGTTATGTTCCAGGACAGCGAAGGCACGTTTCACAATCGCGACTCCCTTGGCAATGACCTCGATCTGGCACCCGGTGATCTTTTTTGGTTTAAGGCAGCGAGCGGGGCAATGCACAACGAAGCCGTCCGCCCCGGGGCCAGGACCCATGCGCTGCAGGTCTTCGTCAACCTTTCCGCAGAGCACCGGCATGACGCGCCTGCCGCATTTCACGTGAAAGCCAAGGACATTCCACGGATTGCTGGCGACAGGGCCACCGCGCGGCTTGTTCTTGGTGAATGCGACGGATTTCAAAGGGCTGTTGCGCCGGACAATCCGCTGACGCTACTTGATGTCGACATAAAACCGGGTGGCCAGTTTACTCATACGGGCATCAATGACCACAACGCCTGGATCCTCGCCATCAAGGGCACCACCCGCGTGACGTGGAATACAGGATCTACCGATCTGCAGCCCGGGATGGCTATCGCATTCGCCGAGGCCACGGACATCTCATTGTCCTCGGAGGAGGGCGCCCACGTCGTTTTGTTCCGGGGCCAACCTCTTCGCGAGGCCTTTGTCCAACGAGGTCCATTCGCCATGGGCAGCACGGAAGAGCTTGATGCAGTCGAGGCGGCCTATCGGTCCGGTCGCCTCGGATCAATCGACTGAAATCATCATCACCATAGACCCATCCAGAAAGGAGAAGAACATGACCCCTTTGCACAACCCCGAACCGTTGACCCGTGACAATGCCGCCGTCGTCTTTGTCGACAATCAGGTCGGGCTGATGACAGGCATCCGCGACTATTCGATTGCCGATCTGAAACACAATATCGTCGGTCTGGTAAAAGCTGCAAAGACGCTTGGCCTGCCGATTGTCACAACCACCACCTCGTCAGAGACGTTATGGGGGCCTGCCATTCCTGAACTGCAGGATGCTCTGCCTGACCAGACTTTTATCGACCGCACAACGGTCAATGCCTGGGACGATCCAAGGGTTGAAGAGGCCATTCGCGCAACCGGGCGGAGCAAGCTGATTTTCGCGGGTCTTTCCCTCGAAGTTTGCGCGGCATTTCCTGCAATGAGGGCGGTGCGCGAGGGGTTTGAGGCTTATGTCGCTGTAGATGCCAGCGGCACCTTCAATATGACAAAGCGCGAGACCGCTTTGGTCCGCCTGACCCAGGCCGGGGTTGTTGTCGCCGATGGTGCCAGCCTGATGATCGAAATCCTCGCCGACAATGCAAGCAACCAGGCCTGGGATGTCTACGGTGCCCTGGGCATGGATTGGTCGATCCTGGTCGGCCAAGTCCGCGCAAGCGCGGCTTAGCTTTCGGAGGATGCAAAAATGACTAACCAGCCAATCCTTGTCATCGGCGCCACCGGAAAAACCGGATCACGCGTCGCCAGGAAACTCGAAGCGAAAGGCCTACCGGTTCGCCGTGGCGCACGCCGCTCGGACACGCCGTTTGACTGGGAGGACCCAACGATCTGGACGCCGGTCCTGACTGGCGTTTCCAAAGCCTATGTGACCTATTTCCCTGACCTGGCCTTCCCTGGTGCCATCGAAAAGTTGGAAGCCTTCGCTAAGGTGGCCTTGGACACCGGGCTGCAGCACATCGTTTTGCTGTCCGGCAGGGGCGAACATTTCGCCACTAAGGGCGAAGAGGTGATCCGCAACTCGGGTGTTGGGTTCACCATCGTGCGGTCTGCCTGGTTCGCGCAGAATTTTTCGGAGGGTTATTTACGTGACCCGATCCTTGGCGGCGTGTTGCCCATGCCCGGCGGTGACATCGCTGAGCCGATCATCGACATTGACGATATCGCTGATGTGGTCGTTGCGGCGTTGACTGAAGACGGGCATATGGGCGAACGCTACGAAGTCACTGGGCCGCGCCTCATGACCTTCGCCGAGATGGCGTCGTCGTTGACCAAAGCTATAGGGCGTCCTGTTCAGTACGTGCCGATCACCTTCGAAGACTTCCACGCTAATGTCGCTCAAGTCGGAGACGATTTTGTCGCCGATGTCTTTACAGCGATCGCCCGCGAAACCCTGGACGGTCATAACGCCTACCTCACCGATGGCGTGCAACGTGCCCTAGGCCGAGCGCCGCGCGATTTTAATGACTATGCGGTAAAGGCTGCCTCTACTGGTGCTTGGTCATGAAGAGTGTGATGTCCAAGGCAATCTACGGGAAGCAATTGGCTTCCCGCCATTCCTCATCCAAAAATAGAGGTCAAGCATGTCCCTGCTCCCAACTTTCACGCAAATTCAAGAGAGAATGCCCTATCTTCTCAAATTAGATCCAATTGAGTGTGAAAGCTGAAAAAACATCGGGTGTCAGCCCCGCGCTAGCCTGTGGTAAGGTCGGGCTGCCCCTGCGCAAGTAATAGTGTTTCGGGTTGTCCCTGAGATATTTCTTCTGAACCGGTGCGCCATCAGGCGCACCGACAGTTTTGGTTTTGGGTATCGAAGAGAGTTCAGGACATCTTGGCGCGGATATGGCGGACTGAACGGCCTGCCATACCCCAGTTTTCAAGCGGGACTTCTTCAATCACCACAAAGGTCGTCGCGGGATTTTTGTTCAAGACCTTCTGAAGCAGTTCAGTGACACCCGAGATAAGCCGTGCCTTTTCTTCTGCAGACGGGCCTTTACCCTCGGGGCCGCCCTCCCGCGTTACTTTGATATTCACATAAGGCATCGGATTATTCCTTTCGCTCGACGAACGAGAAGACCTTGGTCAGAACACGCCAGCCGTCGCCTGTGTTGATCAGTGTCAGAAGATCCTGGTAGTTCCGCCCCATCATGGTCATTCGAGCCTCGACAATACCAATGCGATCACCCTTGAGTGCGACCCGTTCGATCACCTCTTGTCGGGGGTCGCCGCGCGAGGCGGGCGGGGTGCGCCCGTCGATCCTTTGCATATAGGCCTCCAACCCCATGAACTCGTAGGTGCCAGAGGTGCCGTTCACATAAGCAAGGTCTTTGTGGAAAACGGCCCTCAGCACATTGCTGTCAGAGTGATAGAGACCGTCAAAGTAACCTTTCATCAGCTCTTGGATTTCGGGGTGTTCCGATTGTGCCATCATGCCAGCCCTTCCGCGGCAAACGCCGATTTTACAGCCGGACGTTCGGCAATCCGCGCGACATAGGCTGCAAGATGCGGCCAGCCCGACAGGTCAATGGACTTGAAGTTCGCCCAGTTGACCAGAACAAATGTGTAGGCATCCGCGACTGAAAAGGTCTCGTTCACAAAAAACGCCCTGCCATCGGACAAAACGGTTTCAAGATAGTCGAATTTCGACCGAACTTTTGTCTCGGCGGCCTGCTGCTCTGCTGCGGTCGCATTGCTGGCGAAAAGCGGGCCCCATGATTTGTGCAATTCGGCAGCGGCATAGTTGAGGTGCTGTTGCACCCTTGCGCGCGCAATACTGCCAGGTTCGGGGGCAAAGGCGCGCTCTGCGTTGTTGTCTGCGATGTACTGAAGAATGGCGACGCCTTCACTCAGGGTTTCGTCGCCAGTGATCGTCAGCGAAGGCACATAGCCGTTGGGGTTGATGTCGCGGTAGTCGCTTCCGCTGGCGGTCAATCCGGCATTGGTGTCAACAGCTTCGATCTCGAATTCGGCTCCGACCTCGTACAGCATGATGTGGCTGGCCAGTGAGCAGGCGCCGGGTTTGTAATAGAGTTTCATTTCAGGCTCCTTTCTTGGGTGTGAACCTGAAGTAGCTGCCATGAGGGACAATTGATAATATCGATTTCTCAGTATAATGATCTAAAAAACAGATCATATGAGATCGACATGACCTTAGATCAACTCGTCGCCCTGGATGCGATTGTCGCCACCGGAACCTTTCGTGCTGCAGCAGAGCGCCTAAATAAGGCCCAGTCAGCCGTCAGCCATCAAATCAGGAAACTGGAGGCGGAACTGGAGTTCGACCTGTTCTCTCGGGACAGTTACAGACCGGAATTGACACCCGAAGGTGAGATATTTTTCAGGGAAACAGCGCGGGTGCTGGAGCAAGTGAGCACGTTAAAATCTGTTGTCGCTGGACTGCGAAGTGCTCAAGAGCCAGTGGTTTCCATCGCAATTACTGCAACTATGTCGCTGGAACCTGTCCTCGATCTCTTGGCCAGAGTCAGGCAGGTCTATCCCGGAACAAACATCAACGTTGCCTCCGAGATGATGGGTGGGCCCCTCGCAAGGCTGATGGATGGTGGTGCTGATATGATCATAGCGGGGCTTCAAGACGTTCCGATCGACGAGGTCGAAACACTCCCGTTTGGCTCGATCACGATCCGACCTGTTGCAAGCCCCGAATTTACCGCCGCCAAGAGACGGGGCGTGCGTTCCAAACGAGAAATGCAGGGCTATACTCAGGTTATTGTGGCCGGAAGCGGTAGCAAGGATTTCGATCAAAGCAGAGATGTTCTATCTGGCGGCCAACACTGGATCGTGTCGGACTTTGAGGCGAAGAAGTCGATTATCAAGGCTGGCCTGGGTTGGGGCGGTGTCCCAGAACACTTGATGCAAGCGGAACTGGACGCGGGCGAATTGATTCCCTTGAACGTCGATGGTTTCCCGCCTCGGCACACTGAGATATTCGCTGTACGTCGGCGTGACAAAGCGATGGGCAAGGTTATGTCGGAGATCTGGGAGCTTTTGGCCGCCCGCCAATCAAACCTTGTTGGGTAGTCCGATCTTATCCACCAAGAACCGACAAAGAAGGAATCCATTGGCAGATTGGGACCTACGTGAGCGGCTTCTAAATTGGCACAAGGTCACCGTCGTTAGGCTAGGCTTGTCGAAAGCCTCATTCATTGGATCACCTAGGTGCGCGTCTCAGCATTCTTTAGGCACGCAAGTATTCGTTTCACATTGCTATGGAAAACCAGACGTTCCGCCAACGGATGAATTCAGTGCCTAATTAGACCGTACGCGAAATTGGCAGCAAGCAAACATCACATTTGACTAGCTGTCTAACGCTAGAAAGCAATTCGAAGGGAGCGCTTAACCATGCCGTAGCCACCCGCCATCAGGCCGGAAATTGTGCCATTATCGATTTCCAGATCGACTTTTATCAAGCTCGGACTTGCCGGGTTCATAAACACCCCTTGTTCGATTTGAAATGATCGTTGAGATGATCCGCCAAAGTCGTGCAATACACATGCTAAAGGCCCCGCAGCCATCCCCGTCGCGGCTTCTTCTTCAATCGCGTATCGGGGCGCAAACATGCGGGTTGTCGCGTCTCGGTTGGTCGCCGATGGGTCTCTTGTAAAGACGTAATAGCCGATCAAATCCAGTCGTTCGCTGAATTGCGTGATTTTGGCAAAATCTGGTTTCACATTGGCAAGACTTTCGGCATAAGCGAGGCCGATAACAATGAAACTGTTGCCGGTATTGACCAAAACCGGTGGGATCTGTCGATCAAGTTGATGTCTGCTGATCCCAAGGGAGTTCAGTACATCGTCGATGCTAACACCCTTTTCCGACCATTCCTCTGGTATCGCGTATTTTGGGGCCAGTTGTTCCATATAAGCGGCACCCTCTTTCATGAGTATGCGCCTTGGCCCATCAACCGTCTCTTTCGAGGTGTTGGGATTGGGAATCCGGCCTAGCGCATCAAGGTGCGAGAAGGCGGCAATTGTCGCATGACCGCAATGAGCGATGCGCCGGTTTGGTGTGAAGAAATCAAGTTTGAAGCCTTCGGTCTCAGACCGAGAGACAAAGGCCGTTTCGGACAATCCAACCCTTGCCGCAACGGCTTGCATATCTTGCTCGCTCAATTCATCGGCGTCCAGAACGACGCCTGCGGGATTTCCTCCGGCGCCACCGTCGACAAAGCCGTGTACGATTTCAACCGTTACCTTTACGGCAGTATTTGCTTGCGTATTCATTGACTTACTCCATGCATGAGGTCGCACCTTTAAACGTGGTGCGGCCAGTTCCACGTCAGTTGCTAGCGGTGGTGATGCGGTTCAGAAAGGCGGTCATCTGCGCCGAAATCTCAGACCCATATTCTTCCAGCGCGAAGTGTCCTGTATCGAGCAGATGAAACTCGAGATCATTCAGATCGCGTTTATAGGGATAGGCACCTTCGGCCGGAAAGATGTGATCATTTTTCCCCCACATCAGCAGTGCCGGGGGTCGATGCTCGCGAAACAGCGCTTGCCATTTTGGGTACTCTGCAACGTTGGTGCCGTAATCCAGGAAGAGTTCGAGTTGCACCTCTTGATTGCCTTCGCGGTCGAGCAGGTATTGGACGTGCCAATAGTTATCCGGACTGATCAATTCGGGTTTTTGAACTCCGTGGGTGAACTGCCATTTGGTAGCATCCAGAGTGAGGAATCCCCGAAGCTGGTCACCGTTCTCTTGCGATGGCTCGGCCCAATAGGTTTTGATTGGATCCCAGAACTCGCGCAGCCCTTCCTCATAGGCATTCCCGTTTTGAATGATGAAGCCAGTGACCCGTTCGGGTTGTTCCGCAAACATACGGAAACCAACCGGGGCACCGTAATCCATCAGATAGACCGCGTATTGATCGATACCCTTACGGTCGAGCAGCGATGTCATCATTCCAGAGATATTTGCGAAGGAATACTCGAAGTTTTCGGCCATCGGCATGTCCGACGCGCCAAATCCGGGGAAATCGGGCGCGATCACGTGGTAGCTCTTCGCCAGTTCCGGGATAAGGTTACGGAACATATGCGAGGAAGTCGGAAAGCCATGAAGCAGCAGGACGGTGGGCCTGCTTGGATCTCCGGCCTCACGATAGGCGATACTGACTTCGTCGATTTGTTCGGTGCGGAAATAGACGGCCTGCGTGGCCTCAATTTCGGTCCCTGCTGCGATTGCCGGAACTGGTGCAATAGGCGCAGCGATTGAAAGCGCGAGAATGCTGGCGCTCAGGATGGATTTCAGATTATGTGACATCGGTATATCCTTTCATTGGGTTTTGGAAAGCGCGTCAGAACGCGCGGTGTTTAGCGCTGCTCAGCGTTGCTGTTCGAGCGCTTCTACGAGTCCTGCGTTTTGAGCCTTCAGCGCGGCCAGCTCGTTTCGAATTGGGGCCAGATGCTCTTCAAACTCTTCAAACGTCAGGCGTTGGGGGATGTGCTGCGGGCAGTTCCAGTCCATCGCTTCAAGCTTGATCACAACCGCCCGCTCCGGGTGAGCGCGATAGTCCCGCGCTCTCAGGCGCTGCATCAGGGCCGGATCGTCCTCGGCATCAATGATCATCACCCGACCCCAGATTTTAAGGCGTCTCTGATTAGGATAGTCCATCAGGATCAGCGAGATGCGGTCATTGCGCAGCAGGTTACCGGTGCTGAGATACTGCCGGTTGCCACGAAAATCGGCATAGGCAAGCGTCCGTTCGTCCAGCACTTTCAGAAAACCCACGGGTCCACCGCGGAATTGCACATAAGGCCAGCCGGTTTCCGAGACTGTGGCCTGATAGAAGCCGTCCCTTTGCGCGATGAAGCTGGCCTCAACCGGGCTGATCAGATCCTCGTGACGGGTGCCTTCCAGAAACTTCGCATAACCGTTCGCTGAACCATTTTTGGCCTGCGTTTCGCGCACGGAAGGCGTGAAGCTGATCTCTGCAAAGGGTCGTGCCATCGAATTCTCCATCTCGGTTTGGGCGATGCCCTGGGACTGAGGTGAAGTTAATCAGAGCTTCAATGTTGCGGAATTCAGATACTTGGCAATATATTATTCCAAAAAGCGGAATAATGCTGTGGACAGATTTCACGCACTCAACGTCTTTGTGAAAGTAGCAGAGCTGAATGGCTTCGCTGCGGCAGCGCGCCACCTCAACATGTCTCCGCCAACAGTAACCCGTGTGGTGTCCATGCTTGAGGACAGCCTTGGGCTGCGTCTCTTAGTGCGAACCACGCGCTCGGTGAAGCTAACGGATAGCGGACAGAGGTTCTTTGCAGATGCCAGGCGCATTCTGGCTGATCTTGAAGAGGCGGAACGTGCCGCCATTGGGTCCTACGGTGAACCAACCGGGGAACTCAGTATAACTGCATCGGTCTTGTTTGGCCGTATGTTTGTCACTCCGATCCTGGGCGAATTTCTGGATCTTTATCCGAAGCTATCGGCACGCACGCTTTATGTGGACCGCGTAGTCAATCTGATTGATGAGGGTCTCGACGTTGGTATCAGAATTGGCAACCTCGCTGATTCCAGTTTGATGGCCGTCAGATGCGGATCTGTGAAGCAAATGCTATTTGCGTCGCCAGCTTACCTTGAATCGCATGGCAAACCTGAAACTCCGGATGATTTGTCCCGCCACGCGATCATCAATTCTACTGCCCTGAATGCATCCGCCCAATGGCATTTTCAAAGCGGTAGAAAGAGCATAGTCAAACGAGTGAACCCACGCATCAGCATGAATACTAATGACGCCGTGATTGAGTTGGCGTTGCAAGGTCATGGGATTGGACGGCTTTTGTCGTATCAGGTGGCGCCCTACATTGCAGATGGGCGGCTCAAGACTGTCATGAAGTCGTATGAGCCACCCGAGGTTCCCATCCACCTTGTGCATCAAGAGGGTCGAACCGTGTCTGCGAAGGTACGCGCCTTTGTTGATTTTGCGGTCGATCGTCTCAAATCGGATCGCCTTCTTAGCCAGAACCAAACTCAGGCCTAAGCGCAAGACCAACAACTAGGCAAAATTGCGCTATTCAGCCGCCGCCGCGGATGAGGCGGTCCATGCATTTGGGACAAATGCATCATCCAAAGCCGTTTCCGCCACATGGTTCGTATAGTTCGACAGGATTTTCAACGCTGTGCCAAGGATGACTTCCAACATGGTCTGGCGGGTATAGCCAGCCGTCAGAAACGCCTCGACCTGTGCGTCGCTGGGCCAGCCTCGGCTTTCGTTGATCACGATGGCGAATTTGCGTAGTGCTTCCAATTTTGGGTCGGCGATAGGGCTGCCATCGCGCAATGCTGCGATGACGTCCTCGGGGACACCTGCCATCTGCGAAAGCGTGGTATGGGCGGCCATGCAGTATTTACACCCATTGAGCCGGTTGTTGGTCATCAGGATGATCTGACGCTCAGTCTCTGACAGGCCGGTCTTTCCAAAGATGTTGGAAAGTGTCGTATAGCCTTCCAGAATTGCGGGCGCTTCGGCCATGGCCGCATAAAGATTGGGTACAAAACCATACCCTTTCAGCGATGCTTCCAAAATTGGTTTCGCGGCATCAGGGGCTGAGGCGATTGTATATGTCTCAAAATCAGTCATGTCTGGTTTCCTTTGGGAAGAGCTTTCGACGCACGCGAATTGTCATTGCGGACAGGGCGTCTTGGAGAAATGCCGGTCTTTTGGGGAGGGGAGAGGCAGCGGTGGCTCCGACCGGCAAAAGCCACCAAATTCCTCGATCAAAGGGTGCCGACAGGCGTGTGGTGGATGTCTGCCCACTTCGCATGGGCGCCTTGGATCACTGTCTCTTTGTCCTCAAGGTACTTCTTGAAGATGTCTTCATTCACAAAGAGATAGAGCTTGCCGTCCGCGATATCGGCATACCGAACATCTCCATCAAGCTTCTTGCCTACATAGACGCCAAAAGCGCAGAACCCGCCGAATTGGGGCAAATTGGCCATCGGATCTGCTTCGAATGTTGCTTGCGCTGCCTGTGACGCAAAGTAGTAGTCCACACCATCATGGGTCGACGTGTAGGTGGCGTTGCCCATCTCGGGTTTCTCGGCATCAAACATCGACACAGGATCGACACCGTGCATGCCAAGCGGATGCCCGTTCAGGGTAAAACTGTTTGAGACGTTGTATTCATCTTCAGCCAGTGCGGCCGCCGCCAGGGCAAGAGTCAGCGCTGCTGTAAGTGCGGGAAGTGTAAAGATACGTGTCATGATATTTCCTTTCAGGATGTCAGGATCAAACTGGAAAGTTGGTTCGGGTCAGGCAGATTGGCCGATGCGCTTCACCGCGTCATCGGTCCACCAGACGCCATTGGCGACCATGCGGAAATTGATGATGGCTGCGAGATACCCGTCACCTTCAGGCACTTTGGCCCCGGCCGTCGCGTCGCGAACGACAGCAACCTCGTAGCCCAGTTCCAGCAACTCGTAGAGATGCGCTTGCGTGCACAGGTTCGCGGACATCCCCGCAAGAATCACCTTGTCGATCTTGCGCTTGCGCAACTGCAGGTTCAGGTCGTTCTGAGCGGGGCTGTAAACCTTGTGGGGCGAGCAGACGACGGTTTCGCCATCCTCGATGTACTTTTTGTATTGCGGCATCCAGTCGGCACCAGAGCCTTCGAAGTTGTCCAGGTTGAGTGGCCCGAGACGGTCAAACATGCCGATGCTGTGCATCGTGGCTTCAAGCGTGCCTTCGAACTCCCACTTATGGTCATGCGGGTAGTAATAGTGCGGCGAGATGAAGACCGGCATCCCGGCTGCTTTGGCGGCGATGAAAAGCCGTTCGATATTGTCGACGGTGCCCTGTTCGGTCACGCTTTCACCAACGACGCCCCACGTCACACCGTCCTCGGACAGAAAATCGATCTGGGGGTCGGTCACCACAAGCGCGGTGCGCCCCGGTTCGATAGTCATGTCGATTTGGGGAAGGCCTGGGTTCTCCGGGTCAGCGTAAGTGGCACGAGCCTCTTCGGTTGCTGAAAGGGCCTGCCCACCGGCAACGATTGTTGTACCCGCTGCAGCAGCCCCAGCGGCTTGCGTCAGAAGACGGCGGCGCGCCATGTCAACGCGTTCGGGCGTGACGTCACAGCCGCAGCCGGCTTCATGTTTGTGGTCGTGATTGCTCATTGCAAATTTCCTTTGTCTGAGAGGGGCAAAGCGGTCTGCCTTACTCGGCAGCGCCCCAAGTGGATCTGACAAAGAGGAAATTAGGCGCCACATTGGCCGAGGTATTGGCAGGCCCTGCCAAGGTTTTGACCGAACCTGCCATGTGGTCTTGAGGTGTGCGCCTAGTCGGAGGTCGCTTGCTGCCGGAAACGAGCGGGTGCTTGGCCGACCCAACGCTTGAAGGCACGACTGAACGTGCTCTGTTCCGAAAACCCGGTCATAAAGGCGATCTCGGCGATGGAAGCCTTACCGTCACGGAGCAAGTCACGAGCAAGTGCAACTTGCGCCTGACCGAGAACGTCGCGATAGGTCATCCCTTCTTCGGCCAACCTGCGGTAAAGTGTGCGCTCGCTCATTCCCATCTCTTGGGCGACATGCGCCGCCTGCGGTGCGCCGTTACTTAGGGCTGGTGTAAGTCGATGAACAAGTGCGTTGCTCAGTGAAGTGTCATCATCCAGGGAATTGAATTCCTCATCCAGATGTTTCGTCATGAAATCCGACAAGCCCGGATCGCCAAGACGATTTTCGCATTCGAGCATAGCAGGGCGCATCGCGATGGCGTTATGGTCAGTACCAAATTGCACCGGACAACCAAAATGCTCGGCGTAACGTTCAGGCTCTTGTCGGCACACATGTTTGAACGCGACATATTCGAGCGACAATCCAGTACCCACAAACCGATGCATATTCCGTGCAAAGGCGGCAAGCGCGCATTCGTTGCGCAATTCCAAGGCGGCGCGATGCGGTGTTTGCCCTTCAAATATCCAAAGGACAGGATCGCCGGTTTCATCAAGTCTGTAAACTGCGGTGTCCGTGACGAGACGAAAATAACGCTCGATCCGTTGCAAAGATTGCCGCAAGGTCGGAGCTGTCTTTACGGCCAGGCCAAGGACGCCGAGATCATCGGTCGCAATCGCGTTCGCATAGGCCTCAACCAAAGCAACCTCATCCGCTTGTTGCGCACGAATCCAATCGATCAGATCGAAATAGGCATCATCCGCCAATTGGCCGTCTTGAGCCTCTGGCAAACGCAGCAGGACAGCGCCATTCGAAATCAGAGCGCCATCGTCGTTTAGCGTCATCCCGGCGGCATTGGCCATCGCGCGCGCGAATACATAGGTCACACTTGCCATTCACCACAAATAGCATTGGAAAGCTCTTCTGCGCCAGATCGCCCATGCCCGCGATCTGCATCGCACATTAATACTGTCTCGATCAGCAGGCGTATGAGGAAAAAGGCGCCAGACTGATAAACCTCGTCATCGGATTTGCGAAACGGTATCTTTGGATAGCGCGTGAGAAGCATGCAGACACCGAGGTCAAAGCAAATGGGCGAAGTTTTCATATCTGTGCTGCTGCCGCTCGCAGTTGTTGCAATCATGTTCTGCCTTGGCCTCGGACTCACAGCGGCTGACTTTCAACGCATCGGACGACGTCCACGTGCCTTTTGTGTCGGCGCTCTCAACCAGATCATTTTGCTGCCTTGCATCGCTTTGATGGTGATCTTTGTTTTTGGAATTTCTGCCGAGACAGCCGTTGGTATCATGATTTTGGCAGCCTGTCCGGGCGGGGCGATCAGTAACATCGTGACCAAGCTTTCGAATTGGGATGTCGCTTTATCCGTTACTCTCACAGCAGTCTTCAGTCTGACTTGTGTCGTTACCGTACCGCTTATCCTGGGGTTTTCGATGCAGATGTTCATGGGGGCAACTGCGCCCGCTATCGACATCTCTTCGACGGCTTTAGCAATGTTTTTTTTAACAGCTTCACCGATCCTAGTCGGTGTGATGGCGCGGTCATTGGCGCCGCGAATTGCAGCCGCTGTCGAACCAGTCTTTAGCAAGGTCTCTTTGCTACTTTTTGCGATGGTCATCGGAGGCGCGATCATTTCAAACTGGGTGGTGGTCGCGGATAACTACCTTAGGCTTGGACCCGCACTTTTTGTTGTAGGTGCGTCACTCACGTTTATTGGCATCATGAGTTCAGGGATGCTCGGATGCACAGACATCGAGGCGAAGACGATTTCAATTGAGACCGGCGTTCAAAACGGAGCTTTGGGGATCGCAATTGCCACCTTGCTATTGCCTAACACCAATGGGTTAAGCGAATATGCCATCCCATCCGCAATTTATAGCGTGGTCTGGATCGTAACAATGTTGCCTGTCTTCGCTTTCCTTGCGCGAAGAAGCCCAATTTCATGATCCTGCCGCCTATTTGCTAGCTCTGGTTATGGGCTGGGCCAAGTCCCGTAGTTTCCATGCCAGAGCGCCATCTGGCCAAAGAGCGGTTGTGGAACATCCAATCCCTCTCTGGAATGGCCGCCTTGGCGAATTTCGCTATCAAGAAAAAACTGTTGCCGCGAGTGTAGAAGGATGCTGCATCAACGAGAGTTTAAAATCCAAGATCAGTTCGTCCGCGTCTCGATTGTTGAAGACGGGTGCAGCGAAAGACCGCTCCCGTCAAAATGATGCAAAAGGGCCCTTCTTTTTTGCGGCGCCGACGGCCGTCTGTGCATCACACCAATTTTCTTTGTGCATGACAGACGCAAAAAACCGTAGGCAAAACACTCTTACAAACGCTGGTTAGAGCGGCGTAATTGCAATTATGTGAAGTCTGCAAATCCGCAGTTTCTAATAGAGCGAAGAGGGGCTCGGCCGACCTGGTTCACAGATATCTGATCCATAGGGCCCGATCGTCTGAATCTCCGACCACTTCGGTGATTTCAGCTGGGTTGAGGCCAAATTCCACCACCAGATCTTCGACCTGAACTGAGTGGAAGCTATCGAGACTTCGCGCCAGTCGGCCTTGTTCGAAGGCGATTAGCTCGTGAGATTTGCCAGACCAACGGACGATCCCGCCGCAGAGCGTCCGATGTTCCATATCGACCAATTCTGCCACGGGATCGGCAAAGAAATCGCTCCATTTGAGAAACCCTGTACTGACAGCCCGCGCAACCGCTTGTTCGATCGTCCGGCTTTTGAGCTTGGTGGTGATCGAAGATATCAGCGCATCCACCGTTCGAGAGCAGTTTCCCGTCTGTTTGGCAATGACAGACGGTATCAAACCCGACGCAAGCATCTTCAGGACATCCAATTCGTCACCAGACAGGGAGTCCGATGGAAAGTTGAAGACGGTTTCGATGACGTCCAGCGCAAGCAAGTGCAATATCTGGGCTTCGTGGCGCAGGGCAGGGAGCATTGTCGCGATCAATGCCTCCCATTCGGCACGAGGCGCATTGGATGTGACGGTAAACACGCCACGCTCACCAAAAGGATTAATGACCGGAATAGTCAGGCCATTGCGACCAACGCCAAACCGTCTGGCAGCTTCAAAAAGCGCTGCATAGTCAGTCTGGTTGTCGAATGCTGTCCAATCAATTGGTGCGATCATTGCGGCGCCAAACCGGATGAGGGGATCGACCAGGACCATGTCGTTGTCGACGTAGTGCCTGACCCATTCGGCCGGGAACGTGGTGCAGCCGTGGACAACGTTGTGATGCTTGTCGATATGGGCGTAGGACGCATTCTCCAGTCCGAACCTCGAACAAATTTCCTGAAGGCGCGCCTCCCCGGTCTGCCTGAAATCCAGTTCAGAATTGCCAATGTCCGCGATTTTCATAGATCGTCTTTCTGTTCCGCGTTGCCGTCGAGGCCGCTTAGCAACCTAAAGCTGAACAAACCACTCGGGAATTCCCGTAGCCAATCATGCATTTGAATACAGTTCTGTTCTGGAGGCGGAAACGGAGCGAAAACCTGCCGATGAGACACATGAATTGGAGAAGCTGGCGGCTCATAACCCGGCACGGCTAAAACCCGCTGCAGTGATCTTGCGGAAGCCCGTCTTCCTCCTCTCGGGCTCTACGCGCCAAAAGCCCCATGAAACTGGAAATCAGGTTCAGTTCACCGCGCTCATCTGCGTGCACCATACCGCGCAGATATCCGCCCGGATTAACCACTGGCGGCAACCGTGGATCGCTCAGCCTCGCGTCTGTGATCAACCCGGCCAGGATTGCACCCATCACGGTCAATCGGTCAATCGCCGTACGCCAAGCCGAGGCATTGGCGCCGATCTCCGACAATCGCGACCAAACGCCGGTCTCAATCGCGTAGAGCGACGGGCTGGAATTCTGATCTCCGCCACCCGCGATATCGATATGCATGCGCAGCTCGGGTGAGGCCAGTTCATATAGGATGCGGTTATTCACCCGCGGTAGTTTTTGGGCCTTGCGCGATGCCGTATCTGTCGGATGATTGCTTTCTAAGCAATGCGGAGGGCCGTCAGGCCCGGAGCCGGAACAATCTGGTTCCGAGGCTTTTGCCGAGGACATTGAACTCTCGCCATCGGCGTTACAGGACAGAATTGTTTCTTCAATTTGGTCTTGTATATGGCACCCGAAACAAGCTTCGGGTTCACCCGAAATTTCACCGGGTTTTGCGACATGCTCTTCGATCCGGCTCCAAAGGTCGTAAGCCGCCTGAACATGTAGCTTGAGCGCCTCCAGCGTCATGTATTTCAACTTGTCGGCGCGCGGCCAGGATCGAAGTTCCTCCTTCATGCCTTCCAGACTTTCAGGAGGGCAGGGGAGTAAGAGAAGCACGGCCAGACTATGTTTCACATATCGGTAAAGCCGTGATCGATCCCCGCGCAGCTCGTCCTGTTCTTTCTTCTCGGCCTTGCTGCGCACGTCCGCGTCGCGCATCTCGGGAATGAGGTTCAGGGCAGGGGTCAGGAAGAGTCCAAGCTTCTTGCGCTTACAGCGCGCGCCATTTGCGCCAAGCCTGCGTTCGATCAGACCAATCCTTTCCAGCTCACGTTCGTGATTGTGGATTGTCCGATCTGTCACGCCTCGCCCGGCAATGAGGGTTTCCTGGCGCGCGTAGCAAAAG
Source organism: Ruegeria sp. H6 (assembly GCF_056532975.1). Lineage (NCBI taxonomy): Bacteria > Pseudomonadati > Pseudomonadota > Alphaproteobacteria > Rhodobacterales > Roseobacteraceae > Ruegeria > Ruegeria sp. H6. Next base: position 56,930 of record NZ_JBQFOA010000015.1, on the reverse strand, counting down.
GGTTCCTGAGACGGGTCTCGAAAAGCACATGGCGTAATCATATCGATGATGATCTCTAAGGTGCGAATACACTGGGCTGATGCGCCTCTGATCTGCGCATATCCCACGCAGAGCTGACGTAACCTGTCACGGTTCCAGCCCTCAGGAAGGCCGTTGTGAAAGCGAATATTATCGTGGTGATGGGCGGATGCGATCTGCCGAAAGCTCATGGATTTGGCCTCATTTGGCAAAGGTCAGTGTTGATATCGCGGCTTCGCGGGGCAGGGTGTTCGGAATGGTTCAACGGTCTCATGGTCTGCTTCTCATTGGGGAAGCAAGGCGGCTCGAACCTCAGCAAAAAGACACAGAAAAACCGTTCGCACAGATGCGTTTGTCCTTGTCAGTAATTTTGGAGTTTCCTATAAATCAGGTGATCAAACGTGACTTAAGAAGATCCCCGCTGAGGCCCCGCCTTGCGGGGGTTTTTGTTTCTGGGATTAAGTTTTTCCTCCGGGCCAATCGGCCTGGTTTAAAAATGCAGCTGGCGATTTTTGGTGGCATAGCCAGGAGCAACGCGTTGTACCGCAGGTCAGCACCTCAATATCGGATGAGTTCGTAGTCGCTGAACCCGAATGTGTCGGTCCACTCGACGCCAACGCCGCGGAAGTAGCTGGGAGGTTCACAGCGATTGCCCAGTGGCAGCCAGTAAGGGATTGGGGCAGGAGCGCGCTCGGACCAGCGAAAATTCGTATTATCGTCGTAGGTGCCAACCACAAGATCAAGCGAACGCTCGCAATCTCCCTCCCTTGAACGACGGCGATAGCTGTAGTGGCGCACATCCCAAACCCTGATGGATCTCACAACGTCGAAATCGGAAGAAGAAAGATCGACGCTGATCGGGGTGGCTTGGAAACCGTCACCGTATTGGCCGTGATGTGCATCGATCCTTCCTATCGAGATCGCTGCGTCTACCAGTATTGGCTTAGCGGTGTCATCCGATGGAAGCTCTGGAACTGGGCTAGCACTGGTGCGCTTGATGGCTTCCAACCGTTCCATAGGACCCAAGTCCGAGGGGCTGTGTGACGTATTCATCGGACAGCGCCAGAGTTGAAGCGGCGGTTCGACCGGGTAGGGTGTGATGCGCCGAATGAACTCCGCCTTGGCTGCGACGCAATCAGCCGAACTTGGCCAACCCCCGGCGAGGCAAAGGAATATGGCACAGTCAATTGGATAGGCACGAGCCTGCGTGGCTGGCAGTGCAGCGAGTGCAACTGCAAGGGCCTTCGCGCGAGTTCGATTTCCGGATTTTGAGTGTTTCAAGATGGTCTCTCCTGCTTGCGAATCGCCTAAGCAATATCCGGCCAATATATTTCTGACAATCCAATATCGTATATTGGCGGGTTTTCTTATATTGACGTAGATTGTGTTTTAGTCCACAACTTTTGGATGTAGAAGACGGCCCATAGGGGGTCGTCATGGCGGACAACAAGAGACAATACACTGTGGTAACCATCGAGATGGTCCGGGGCCTGAAAGAGGATCAGGTTCCCTTTACATGCCGCTACGAATTTATCGGACTCGCTTCCCTTGGACGACCTAAGTACCACTGCATTTACAGCTCGCCGAACTATGTCGGGGCCTTGTGCAAGTCGAAGATCTCTCGAGCGGGCGCTGAGCCCAGAGAGTTCGATCTTTGGCCGGGCCTCTTCAAGCATCATCAGGAATTTGGTGATGGGCGCATTCTCTGCGTCAAATCAGACTATACGATCGAGTCGATTACCCCAGAGGGTCTCGAAGCAGCTCAGGCCCTGGACGCGAAATCCAAAACCTGATCGGTCACGTTCGAGAACCCGGCTCATCAAAATGCTGGGGCAGGGCGCATGAAACGGCTCTTGTTTCTCAGCGCTGCACTCGCGTCCTTGTTCATTGCTGCAGTTTGGATTGAACCAGCTAGGAAAACAAAGACTCTCGGCGCATCCGAGGTGATTGCCGTTGACGGTGACACGATCGACCATGGTGACGACCGATACCGGCTTATTGGGTTTGATACGCCTGAGACATTCCGGGCTCAGTGCGATGCTGAGAGAGCTTTGGGTCTACGAGCCAAGGACCGGCTGACGGAGCTCATCAACTTCGCGGGCGTAATTGAACTTGAGATTGAGCTGCACTTTGACGTCCACGATCGCTTCTTGGCGCTTGGGCGCGTGTCTGGACAGAACGTCGGGGCCATCCTGATTTCTGAAGGTCTGGCGCGCCCGTACTCGGGTGGCAAGCGCCAGTCCTGGTGCGGCTGAAAGAAAGGATAAAACAACGATTTATGACAGCAGAGAGAAACGACTAAGCAATAAGCAGTCCTGCCGATTGCGCCAACAATCGACAGGACAAGAAACGCCCTTAATCCATCCGGGCATTTCTCCAACATCAAGAGAGAACTGTACTATGGTAAAAACAGTAGTCCGAGATGCCGGTCCTAGATTGGGCAGCACCGCGACAGAGTCAATGGGTGCAAACCTAGACAACGCGTCTGCACCTCCGATCCCTTAGCGCTGTCTGACGATTGAGGCGCGCGGGACATCCGAACGTTCCAGCCAAAACATCTGACTAAGAGATCCGAACCAGACATTGGTCTTTTGCGGCGCCACTGAAGGTTCAGTGCTGTGTCCCAGCACCCTTTTCCCACGGCCCAGATGACCTGATGTCGAACCCCATAATAGTAATTATGTAAAAACTACTGACCTATTTTTTGAAAGGCGGAAAGGTGATCACAGTGGCCTTCGACACTATCGAAAGCAAGATTGATCGGCGCTGGGTGCCTGCCGCCCAGAGCTTCGAGCAAGCCCGTAAGGACATTCTCACCGTAATCCGCCACCTTGCCGGAGAACGGTCAACCATCAAGCGCGGAATGCGCGAATACTGGCTGGAAAGCGATGCCCGCGCCACGGCTTTCGGAATCGCGCTCGAAATGTTCCATGTCCTCAATGATCTTGAGTATGTCCGTGCAAATCGGCTCTACAAAGCCTTGAAGTTGCACGCAGACGTTAACAAGGCGTTGGGTCCGAAAGAGCTGTTCCGCTTTGCTTCACCGGAAAAGGCCGCTGCGCTCATCCAAAGCAGCAGCCGAGCAAACTATGCCAACTCATACGCAACCCTGAAATTCGGTTGCGACCTGTCAGGCACAATCGACGCCGACACCGCGCGCGACGTTCTGAACCGGCATGAAGCCCTTTGGTTCGTTTACCCAAACGCCACCTATCACGTTCACCTGATCCGTGAGGGTGTCTGGCTGGACATCGTTATGCCGCTTGAAGTGGTCGTTGAGCTGCGCCTTGAAGTGGATTTCGCAATGCAAATCCGACAAGCGGAACTTGATGCGCAGGGAGCTTTGTCATGAACAAGCCTGCGCGCAAAGTTCTTCCTGATCGTCGGCTGGCTGAAACACGCCGCGTTGAAACTCCGCAAGGGCACACTGCCTTTGTCACCATCGGGTATGATCCGGCGTCGCCAATCAAACCCCGTGAAGTGTTCTATAGCGGCGGTTTTCGCTCTGGCAGCGACCTCGAATACCATCTGCATGATCTGTGCGTTCTGATTTCGCTGTTGCTGCAGCACGGCGTAGCAGCTTCGTTTCTGTCGCGCTCTATCGCTCGCAAGACTTCGGCCCTTGGTGGCGAAGAATACGCAAGTCTCGCAGGCTGGTTGGTGGATGCTGTCAGCATTCCGCCGTCCTGGACTGATGAGTACGTGGCCGCGACCGGCGACGAACAGAACCCCTCCAATTCCTCGCCAACTCAAGCAAAGGAGAAATCCGAATGATCGCAGCAATGCGGCCCCTTCTGCTCGTCTCCACGGCATTTGTGGCGACCGGCGCAAGCGCCCAGGTCATCGAATACGAGCCGGATGGCAGCGTGTTTCTGAACGGTGCGCGGGCAGAAATCGTCAATGGCGTCGTTCGGCCAATCCGGATGCGTGAGTACACGCTTGACGAAAAACCGGAAGCGCCGAAGGCCAAGCCACAGGAAAAGATCGAGATTGCGGGCAAGGCACCGCGGCCTCGCAGATCCTCGGGCGGCTGGTCGCAGGAGCGGATCGTCAAAGAAATCCACGCAGCGGCGGAACGCCATGACATTCCGGCCGAGTTGTTCATGGCGCTGGTCTGGCAGGAAAGCCGGTATCGGGCTGACGCTCTGTCACCCAAGGGTGCCTATGGCTTCGCACAGCTCATGCCCGGAACGGCGAAAGACCTGGGCGTGAACCCAAAGAACCCTGCAGAAAATCTCGACGGTGGTGCCCGCTATTTGGCGGCGCAGTACCGCGAGTTCGGAACCTGGAAGCTGGCGCTTGCCGCCTACAACGCCGGGCCTCACCGCGTCGTCGAATACGGCGGCGTCCCCCCCTTCACCGAAACCCGCAATTACGTGCGGATCATCCTAAGCAAAGTGAGCACTTCCTCATGAAAAGAACCCACTTCTACCAGCAGATGGCGTTTTTCGCGATCACTGCGTTCATCATCACAGCAGCGCCCGCCTCCGCTGGCTGGCTGCAAGATGCCATTGGCGATTTCATCAACGAAACGCTGGCCGACTCGAAGGTCGTTGGCGTCAGCCTTGCCGCTGTCGGCTTCATCTGGGGCTGTCTCGCCTACGTGTTCGGCTGGGGTTCGCTGAAAGGCCCGGTAATCGCTATCGTCGTCGGCGCTGTTATCGGCCTCGCTGATACATTCATCGGAGGCTGATTGATGCCGCGCCGCAATACGGTCTTTCGCGGCCTGAGCCGCCCCGCAGAATGGGGCGGCTTACCCGTGATCTATCTGCTGGTGATCCTCGGGATGACCATGCTTTCGTTCTTCATGTTCGGGATAGCGCCAGCAATCATTGCGGGTTTTGTTTTCTACACCGGGCTTCGCCTCTTTTACGAATGGGAACCGGCTTTCTTCCGCGTCCTGTCCGTAACCCTTTCCAAAACTCCGCGCACCAAAAACCGCCAGCATCATGGGGGAGATTACTATAGTGCCTAAGCCTGCTGCACAGGATTTGTGGACCCTTGCCCGCTCGTTGATCGAGCCGAGCTGGCGCAAGGATGAAATGAGCCTCTTTCAGATGTTGCCGTATGGCTATGTCGTGGACGATGAGGTCATTTCTACACGCAACGGTGGCCTCATCGCCGCTGCAGAAATCACCGGAATCAACGCAAACACGCTGGACGAAAACGAGTTCGAGTTCCTGGCCGAACGGTTTGAGCGTGTATTGCGCACGACACCCAATGAGGTGGCCTTTTATGTTCATCGACTGACCGTCCCAGCTGAGACTGGTCATGTCATCACAGATCCAACCGGCTTTGCCGGTGCAGTGGCGCAGGCCATGCGCTCAGCGTCCGTCGATGCAGAGCTGAAAGAACGCAAGATCATCATCAGCGCCATTCTGCAAAAGCGGCAGGATGAGCGGGCAAAACAGATGTTCGGCATGTCGTCTGGAACGATAGACGAGGAACGCCGCGAAATGATGGAACAGCTCGACGGTGTGTTCACAACACTGGCGGGCACGCTGGGCGAGGCCCGTATGCGCCGGCTGAAGCTCAGCGAGGGGCGTTGGCTCGGCTATTATGGAATGCTGTTGAACGGTCGGTATCAGCCGATCATTCACACGAACATTGCAGAACCCATCGCCTTCAACATGCCGCAAGAGGATGTGCTGTTTCAGGGCAAGCGCGGCAAACTGGTCACGGGCGACGATCAGGAACGCTCCATCCGTGTCTATTCCCTGAAGAATTACCCGATGGCTTCGTTCCCCGGCATTTTCGACGGGCTAGACCTGCCGGTTGATGTCGTGATTTCGCAATCCTTCCTGCCGATCAGCCGCGCCCAGGCGCAGGAAATGGAACGCCGCAAGTCGGGACAAATGCGCTCGGCAGGCGACAAGGCAAAGTCGCTTGAAGAGGATTTGTCCATTCTGGCGGACGGCATTGCCTCCGGCACCATGTCACTCGGCAAGCACCACCTGTCGATCTGCGTGTTTGGGAACGAGGAAGATCTGAAAACCGCCGAAAAACACATCATCGGTGAAATCCAGATTTCGGGTGGCACGGTGAAGCGCGAAGCGATGTCGGCCCGTGCCGTGTACTTCGCACAGCACCCCGGCAATTTCGCGTTCCGCGCCCGTGAAGAACTGATCACGGACCAGAACTTTGCGGATATGGTTGCGTTCCACATGCGCCCCAAAGGGTTGGATGCGGAAAAGCTACCTTGGCCGGGGCCATTGGCGACTTTCCCGACGACACACGGGGACAGCTACGATGTTTCGCTGCACCTTCCCAAGACCAGTAACGACCCTGAAAACCTGCCCTCCGGGCATACGATCGTTCTTGGACCGAACGGCTCGGGTAAAACTGTGATCGCGATGCTGCTGGCAACAATGGCGGTTGCACAGGGCGCGCGGATCATCGCTTTTGACAAAGACCGGGCAATGGAGGCTCCAATGCGGGCGCTCGGTGCGCAGTACATCCGCGTCCGAGTTGGTGAGCCAACCGGCATGAACCCTTTTCAGACCGAGACGGATGAGGCTGGGCAAAGCTGGCTCGCCAATTGGGTCATTGCCCTGTTGAGCTATGACGAACCACTGACCACCGATCAGAAGGATGAAATCACAAGGGCTTGCCAAGCCAATGCCACTTTGCCGCCTGCGCTTCAGAACTTCGATTCACTGGTGGAACGGTTCAGAGCCTTTGACGATGACAAGAACCTGTACAAGCGTGCAAGTGAATGGGCGGGCGAAGGCCGCTTGTCCTGGATGTTTGGCGAGGGTGGCTCAGATCCGTTTGCTGCTGGCGACCGTCATCTTGTGTTCGATATTTCTGAGGTTCTGGATGACGAATTGGTGCGGCTGGCATGGATCAGCTACGTCATGCGCCAGATTGAACGCCGCTGCGCCACCAAGATACCCACTGTCTTTGTGATTGATGAAGCATGGGTAATTGCTGGCAACCCTTATGGCGCTGGCATCCTCATAAATGCCTACACCACGTATCGGAAGCTGAACGTCATGATGATGATGATGACGCAGATCCCCGATCACCTCCTGTCGTCAGCGGCAAGTAAGTCGATCCTGGAAAACACCAGCACGCAACTCTTGTTCCCCTCTCGATCCGGCAATGAAGCAGACTACCGGGCAATCGGCTTGAACGATTCAGAGCTGGGCGCGCTGAGGGCGCATTTTGGCGACCGCGTAATGCTCATGAAGAAAGGTGATGAGAGTGTTTGGCTCGATGTCGATGTCGGCGCGCTCGGCCCGCTTCTTCGTGTTCTGAGCGGATCAGACGGAAAATCGTTCCCTGATCCTGACTGGCGAAAAAACCCCAACTTCTGGAAGGAAATCACATGAAAGCCCGCCTTGTCATCACCCTTGTAGTTCTGGCCGCTGTCTCGGCCTGCACCAGCACCTATTCGGGCTATCGCAGCAAATGCGCCTGTGACTTTGAGCGCATGACCTCCCCTGAAAACTTGGAGTTTGTCTGATGGATATTTCAAAGAAATTCCGCACAACCATTGCTGTTTCGGTTCTGGCCGCCCTGCCAGTTATGACGGCAGCCCAAGGTGTTCCGACCATCGACGCCACGGCCATTGCACAGGACGCAGCCAATTCGGCCCGCGAAGTCGCGGAAATGGTCCGCCAATACGAACAGCTGATGCAACAATATGAGAAGCTCGAGCAGCAGAGGGCACTGCTCGAAAACTCCCTCAAAACCATCAGTGGTCTGACGGATCTGGACCAGTTCAACAGCCGCAGCTTTCTGAAACTGGCAACGGCAGCTGACACGCTTGGATACGCCTTGAACGCGACCGAAGATACGATTGGCGATCTTCCAGGCGTCGCCGGACTCGCGATGGAACGCCGATCAATCAGCCTGGGGCTGAACAATGGAATCCTTAAAGAATTCAGTACGTCAGACGTGCCAGCCCGGCGCATTCTCTCGGAGCGAGGTGGCGCTGGCTTGATGGCATCGGCCTTGGGTGAGAATGGCTATGACATGGCCGGTCAGCTCTCCGAAGATGCAGAAAAGCTGCGCGGTGAAATCGGTCAGCAAGAAGATCTGAAGGATGCAATCGACTACAACACGGCGGTTCTCCTTAAACTCCTTCAGGTTGAAATTGAAATCTTACGCGCAACCTCGGCTAATGCTCTGGCGTCGGGCACGGATCTGGCTGCAACCGCTGCCGATCTTTCGACACTCAGCAACTATGTACGAGGAACCTCACAATGAAACTCCGCTCAACTCTCATCCTGACCATTGCAGCCGCCGCCGTTATGTCGGGGGCTGCATCGGCACAGGTGAAGCTGCGCCCATCACCCAAGGTCGATATGCCGTTCGGTGAATATCGTAAGTGCCTTGGGTACTCGGGTGCGCGTGAGTACGGTCGTCAATTCGTCAAAAACGATCAAGCGCGCATGGCCGAAGCGGGCCAATCCGCAGACAAGCAGCCTCTTGTGACCAACTGGTCGGTGGTGATCCTGAATGAACAGGTCATCGCTGCGCACGAGGCCACCATCGAGCAATGCATTCTGCGCAAATCTGGCGAGACCTTCAGCACCGAATGTCCGCTGGGCGGTTTAAGCCGTGAGGACGCCGCCCAAAAGGTCGGAGCTGACCAAGACGAGTTTTGGACCCAACCGTCCGACAATCTTGCCGCGCTGAAAAAAGAGCAACGGACCCGTCTGGAAGCTCTGCGCCCTGCAATTGAGGAGGCTTGTGGGCCGTGATCCAAGATTTCGTCAGCTCGATTGAGGCTGCGCTAAATAACTTCTCGCAGCAAGCATACAACAGCCTGGCGGCGGATCTAGCATCCGCCCTCTGGGCAATAGCCGCGCTGATCTTCGTGGCAATGCTGATCAACGGTGTGCTTCAAATCCGAGAAATCGGGTTTGGTGGCTATGTCGGCTGGATCATTCGGGCGACGATCATCATTGGTATGGCTTCTAGCTGGAGCTTCTTTCAACCCATTTATCAGGGCATTTCGAGCCTCCCAGACACGATTGCCGGAGAACTGACCGGCACAACAAATGTCTGGGAAGCACTCGATGACATTGCGCTTCAGTGTTTCTTGATGGGCCAGCAGGCTATTGAAAACGCAACCTGGGGTCTGAGCATCACCGGGGCTATTCTCTGGGTTGTTGGGGCTGTCATCGTTGCTTTTGGCACCGGCATGGCGCTGATCGCAAAAGGCGGTCTAGCGGTCCTGCTGGGTCTAGCGCCTGTTTTCATCGCAACGCTGCTCAGCTCGGCAACAGCCAATATCTTCGCAGCCTGGGCGAAAACGACTGTTGGCCTGATCATGGTCATCGTCGTTCTGACAGGCATCGTTTCTCTTATTCAGGCCCTTTTCAGCTCCGAACTGACCGCTGTTGAGGATGTGAACAATATGGAGGCCAGTGGCCGGTTTTTGGCGATCTGCATTGTTTCAATCGTGATGCTCACGCAGATCCCGTCGCTCGCGGGCGGGATGTCGGGTGCAATCGTTTCGGCATCCTCGGGTCTTGCCGTGGCAACTGGTGCTGCAGCAGCCGCAAGAAGTGCATTGGGCACTGCAAGCGACGGCGCAAGGGGTGCAGTAGCCGGTGGGAAAACTGCCGCTGCTATGGCTTCCGCAGCACGTGACGGGACTGGCGTTCGTGACAGCGCGTCTCGCGCAATGCAAGCGCGTCGGGACATAGCGCACAGAGCCCGAAATCAGGATGGGGCAGCTCGTCAGAGCTACGCCGCTGACCGTTACCGGCAGAGCATTCGACAAGCTCGCGCCAATAAATCTTCATAAATCGAGGTACAGAGCAAATGTCACACGTGACAGATCACGAAAAAGAACTCTTTCTGGGCGCACGCCGCGATGCCTTCAAATGGCAGGTATTCGGCATGGTCGGCATGGCAATGGGCGTGGCCTCTATGATTGGCTGGGCGATGCTCCTTCCCCTGAAGGAAATCCGCGCGGTGCCATTCTCCATTGATCCGGACACGAAACTGCCGGTCCTGCTGACTGAAAAAGTCGAAGAACTGGAACCTTCTGAGGCGATGGCCTTCCGTGAAGTCGCAAATTATGTGCGCGACCGGGAAACCTATGATGTCCAGGACAACAACGAGCGCCTGAAATCGGTGCTGCGTCGTTCTGATGAGCTGGCCGAAACGTCCTACCGCGAACTGTGGGACGGTTCGAACGACAACCATCCTGACGAAATCTATACGCCCAAGACAAAGGTGCAGACCGAAATTCTGGGTGTGTCGCCGGTCAATGACGAGACGGTCCAGGTCGAGATCCGCAAGTCCCTGATCGTGCCAAACCAAGCAACGGCCTCAGCCCGCTACGTGGTCACTGTGACCTACGGGTTTGAGGAAAAAATCGTGACGTCGATGGATGAGCTTCTGGAAAATCCGTTCGGCTTCGTCGTCACCAACTACCGCGTAGACGCCATAGGGAAGGTCTGATGCAGCGTTCTTTCAAAACACTCACCGCCACCGCCGCAGCAGTTTTGGCATTCTCTACGCCTCTGCTCGCTGAAATCACACCGACGCCAGACGGAAAGAATGCGGATCATCGCATCACGCATTTCCATTACGTCGAGAACCAGGTGTACCGCATCACTGTAGGTGAACGCCTGATTACCTATGTTCACTTTCCGCAGGGCGAGACCGTCCGCAGCATTGGCGCGGGCGACACTGAGAGTTTTCAGATCACCCGCCTGCAGGAAGGTCGCGTTATTGCGTTCAAGCCAGAAATCCTGAACTCGGATTCAAACCTGACCGTCCTGACCAATCGCGGGACATACAACTTCTATCTGGTTCCGGCCGAGAGCGCCGCCGAACGCAAACGTGTTCCATTTCGGGTCACGTTCTACAACAAAAACAACAGCGGCGGGACCACAACGCGTCGCGGCACAGTCGCTCGGAGCGAGCCGAAGCCAACTGGCCGGTTTGTGAACCAGAACTATTCGCGCTCGGGCAAAGCGGACTTTGCGCCCACCGCCGTGTGGGATGATGGCGTTCACACCTATATGCAAATCCCGCAGGATGCGGAGTTGCCGGGGATTTTCCGTGTCCTGCCTGATGGCCGCGAGCTGATGGTGAACACCACAGTCAAAGAGCGCGGCATTATCCAGGTGCAGGGCCTTTCCGACCTTTGGACACTGCGCATCGAAGACACTTCGATCTGTGTACGAAACGATGGCGACGCGTTTCAGCAGGCGAGTGCAACGGGCAGGCCCGTTACTTCACAGACAGTTAAACCGGGGGGCAGCAAGTAATGGATCGCAATCAGACAATTGCGGCACGGGCGGCGGCTGAACAGCCGTCGCAACGTGTCCGGAAGAAGTTCGACCCAAAGAAGCTGATAACCGTTGCGATCGCAGGAGCGGTGTTCCTGGGCTTTGTATGGTTTGTCATGGGCCATGAAAACAAAAGCACGAACACGGGTGTCCGCGTTGACGCTTTGCAACAAGGTGGTGGCGAGCGATACGGGCTTTTGACCGCACGGGGACCAGAGGCCGATGAGCCGGAACCAGAGGCTTTGCCCGAGGAAATTGAGGTGGCAACACCGGCAACAGTGCCGCAGGTCGATTCCGAAGGGCTGAAACAAGCCTTGAAAACTATCGAGCAACAGAACGGTCGGATTTCCGATCTGCAAGACGAGCTGACGGACGCCAAAGTTTCGCTGTCCGAAAAAGACGGTGAAATCGCAACGCTGAACCTGACCAATGAACGCCTTCAGGTCAGATATGATGAGCGAGAGAAGAAGTTCCAGACGGAACTTGCCCAGGCCATCGCAGATGCGGAGGCCCGGGCACTTGCCAGCGTAAGCCACCTTCAGGCGCAAGGTCTGACCGATGACGAGCGGCGCAGACTCGAAGAACTGAAGAAGATGCGCCAGCGGCAGAACCAGTCGGACGGCATTGTGTTCGATGAAAACCCATACGGCAGAAACTGATGGAGCTGACGATGAACAGAACAGCACTCACCCTCGCCCTGGTCACGTTGGCCTCAAGCGCGATGGCACAGGACGCACCCGGTCAAAACTACCAGCCGATCAATGGTGGATCGCAGCCGGTCATTTTCCAACCCTTCCCTGCAGCGCCGCAGCCGGTTCAAGTCCAGCCAGACGACACCCGCCTGCCTGAAGATCAACGCGGCTATCAGGAAAACCAAAACACGACATGGCAAAACAATCTGGTCGAAGAATATCCCCCCATCGTCGGGGCCTCGATCATTGACGATCCGTCGCGCACCCTGACGCAAGGCACGGTTTTGTCGGCTGTGTTCGGTGGCGCGGTCAGCTCGGAGTTGCCCGGCAGTGTCGTGGCGACGATTACACGTGGCGTCTACTCGATGGACGGCACGCGTTTGCTTCTGCCGCGCGGATCGAAGCTCTTTGGCGAGTATCGAGCGGACACGACATTGGCGCAAACGCGCATCATGATCGTTTGGAGCCGTGTCATCACGCCTGACGGCCTGTCAACTCAGGTCGGATCGGCTGGTACGGACGGTCAAGGCCGGACTGGTGCGACCGGCAGGGTGAACACACACTTTGGGAAACGGTTCGGAACTGCAGCGCTGTTGTCCATCATCGGCATTGCGCCGGTGGCACTGGTCTCTGACAACGATAGCAACAACTCGGTTCGCACTGATCTGGCAACGCAAGTGGGGTCTAACCTGCAGAACGCTACGGCAGCGGCGCTTGATGAATACCTGCGCATTACTCCGACAGTCTTTGTCGATCAGGGCAGTCGCATCAACGCCATCCTGCAGCGCGACGTTGTGTTCGATAGCTTCTGAGCGCGAGCCAATGAGCCGACCGCCTCAGCAGTCTTTCCGGCCGCTGCCAGCATGATCGAGTGCGGTAGCGGCCTTTTTTGAAGCAAATTCAGCACTTTTTGGAAGCAATGAATCTTATGTGGATGCCTTCGTGTTCGAGGCAAAGCCGAGATGCAGCGAAGGCAACCTCCAGTGTTCAAAAAAGTGCTCTACCAAGGACAAGAACATGAGCGGGCGGAACGGCAATAGCCTTCTGGAATACTATACAGGCAAGATCGAGCATCTGTTGCACGATGAAAGCCTGAGCGAAATTTCTGTGAATCCTGACGGATCGGTCTGGGTCGAAGAAATGGGCACAACACACATGACCAGGACAGACATTACTCTGAACAGAGATGATGTGGAAAACATCGGGCGCTGCGTGGCCGGATTCAGCGATGTGACATTCGGAGAAAAGAAGCCGATTGCGACGGCCAACGTGCCGACACAGCAGGGTAAAGCGCGGGTGCAGGTTGTGATTCCGCCAGCAACAACCGGCGTGGGGTCCGTGGCGATCCGCCTGCTCCGCGTGAAAACCGTCGATCTGGGCGCGTTCAGCTTCGCCAGCAAAGAGGCGGCGTTGGCAGAAAACAATGATCACAGCGCGCTTGAAAAGGCTCGGGCTGCTCTCGCTGCCGGAACAATGAACTTTGACGAGCTGGCCGACCTTGCGATGCTAAGCAAATGGAACGTGATCATTGCCGGGGGCACCTCGTCTGGCAAAACCACTGTTCTCAATGCAATGCTGAAGCGCGTCGATCCTGGCGAACGGATCGTGACGATTGAAGAAGTGGCCGAGCTGGACATCGAGCAACCCAATTCTGTCGATCTACTTGCTGACCGTTCCGAAGAAGATGGCCCTCGATCACCAACAAAGCTGCTGGAATCGGCGCTGAGGTTACGGCCTGACCGCCTCGTCTGCGGTGAAATTCGGGGCGACGACGCAAATATGTTCCTGGAACTGGTGAACACCGGCCACGATGGTTCTGTTTGTACCATGCACGCCAACTCACCAGTAGATGCCATTGGACGTATGAGCAAGATGGTGCGTCGCGGATCTCCGACCGTTCAAAAGTCAGAAGTGGTCGATGACATCCGGGCCACCATTCACATGATCGTTCACATGAAGAAAATCGGTGACGAACGGAAGGTCAACGGAGTGATCTTCCCACCCCTGATGACCGCTGATCAACTTATCTGAAGGAGAAATAGAATGAAAAAATTTGAGTATCGTAATGTCTTGATGCGGGTAGAGGAAAATGCAGGCGAGAAGTTTGCGAAGCTCGGGCAAGACGGTTGGGAAATGGTCGGCGTCGTACCTGCCGAGTTTGGCATCGTGTGCTTCTTCAAACGCGAGCTGACCGATGGCTGAGTTTCAGGATCTACCCAAAGGCAAGAAGGTCGCGATAGCCGGTACTATGGGCTTTATCGCTACCTCGGCTTGCGCGGTGTTGGTGGTCGGGCTGGCTCTCGAATACATCAACACCAGAGGCTTTCGCGGGCTGGACATCTGGGCGATCCCAGAGAAGTTCATGGCACAGCCTGCAGAGACGCAGCAGATCATGGGTCTGGTGGCGGTGGTCGCAGTGGGTGTTTTGACCTTTGCATTTGTGGCGGCTGCGCTGCGTGGTCCCTCAACGAAATACGGTGATGCGACCTTTGCAAAGGCCCCTCAGCTCGTCCAGGAAGGCTATGCGTCGGTTCTGAAGCTCAAAGACAAATTGGATAGTGAAATCGTGTTTGCCAAATTTGGTGAGCCAAAGGACAAAAACGCGATCTACTATAAGCCCGGCCCCGGTGTCCAAAAGCCGCACGCGATGTTCATTGCCCCGTCTGGTTCGGGCAAAACCAGCGGCTTTGTGATCCCGAATGTCCTGCGTTTCAATGGGTCTTGCGTCGTCCTGGACATCAAGGGCGAGATTTTCCAGACAACCGGCGCGCGTCGGGCAGCAATGGGCGATGAGGTTTTTATGTTCGACCCCGAGAACCCCGACAAAAGCCACAGCTACAACCCTCTGCGCCGCGCAGCACGTGCCGACAATCTGGACCGGCGATGGGAAGAAGTGATTCAGGTTGCAACTCAGATGTTCGACACGCCCAGCTCGTCCGCGCAGGGCTTTATGGGTGGTGTTGAAGGCATGTTCTGCGCAATGGCGATGCTGGCGATCAAAAGAAAGCGGCCATACATTTCCGAAGTCCTGCGCCTGGTCAAAACGACCAAGCAAAAGGACTATGAGAAAATGGCTGAAGAAGTTGGATATGCGCGAGCTGCAGATGAGTTTCTGAATCTTGCAGCCGAAGAATCCAAAATCCTGCGGTCAACGATTTCGGTTATGTTGAACTCCGGCCTGCAGCTCTGGCGCAACCCGTCGGTAGCAAGAGCCACGCAGGGCAATGACATCAACTTTGAAGATCTGCGTCGGCGCCCCAGCTCGATCTACTTTTCCGTGCCAGGGAAAAAGGTCAAAGAGTTCCGGACGCTCATTCGCCTGTTCTTCCTCGATCTGGTGAACACCATCGAAACTGTTGAGCCGGGCGAAGATGAGCCGTTCAAGGTTTTGATGCTGCTCGATGAGTTCCAACGCCTCGGCCATCTTGAGCGCGTTGTTGAAGCCTATGACACCATGCGATCGTTCGGGGGCAGGCTCGTGGTGATTTCGCAAACACTGTCGCGCCTACAGGACATTTATGGGCACGAGGGTGTGCGGGCGATGCTGGCAAACGCTGGAACCCAGATGTTTGCCGCCTCAGAGGATTCCGAAGTACGCGAACATGTGTCCAGGTCCATCGGGGACAAAACGGTCATAAGCAAGTCGAAGTCTCGAGCACTCGGCAAGATGGAAATGGGCAGCATATCAGAGCGTGAAGAAGGCATTCGGCTGCTCCGGCCAGAGCACGTTGGTCGTCTGCCGGAAAACGAGGTTGTGCTGATCCGCGAAGGCAAGATGCCGGTGATTGCAAACAAGATCCGATACTTCGAAGATCCGTATTTCATGCAGTTCTTGGGTGGCGAAAGTCCGAAGATCAAAGGCACACACCTCGATCTGGCTGTAGAGCAAGCCAGGGACACGGCAAAGGCAGTGGCTGATGCGAAACCGGCCCCTGCCCCGGACAGAGAGGTTTCTGAAAAAGACCAGGAACTTCAGGCGGCATTTGATGCGCAGCGCACGGTCGCAAAGCGGAAAAGTCGGTCAGCGAAAGATATGGCGATGGAGAAAATGAAAGCCAAACGGGCTGAAAGTAGCGCCTTCACTTGACGGGGGTAACAGGACGCGGCCGAACCGGACCTTACTTCAATATGCAGAGAACGGCAGGAGAGAGCCCAACCTGTACCCTGGATTTTATTGCTGCATGCGCTTGTAGCAGTAACAACATTGCAACTGCCGAATATCTTGTGCGGCCAAGTAGCGGAAAGAACTGTCATTCATGCAAATAGCAGCGATGCTCGCGGCGGCAGTTCACAGTTTGCTCAACAAAGCCGTCCTTCACTTCATCCGCAACAGCTATCGCCTAGCTGAATTGGTGGACACGGGACCGTGGCATATGAACAGTTAACACAACAGTCGCCTTCCAACGGCTTCAAAACTGTTTTGCACGACTTGCATTCATAGAACCACTGGCAAGCATCCGTTGGCATTTGCTCGGTTTCGCTGTGGCCGCACTTCGGGCAAATCAGGGTGCTTTCTAGGACTACAGTTTGTTTTGTCATAGTCTCACATCTGCATGATCAGGTAATCGTTAATCCGTGCCTCGTTAAACACAACGACCCAAGCCACGCCGGTGATTAGAGTTGTTCCTGCAAGCCGCCATTTTAACGTCGGTAAGGAACCGCGCCGATAAGATACCAGCCACGATATCGCGACAAGCGCCGTTGAAATCGTCAGCACATAGTAACTCGCTGCCGCAACCTTCCCAAAGATTGCCAACCAACTGCCGCCCAGCCCCAGTAACATCATCATCATGGGCAAAACGCAGCAAGTCGCGACGCCAAGCGCTGATAGCGATCCCAAATAGCTGAGGCTAAGGTACTTCTGCATTCTGTTTCCCTGATGGACTACGTCGCGCGGAGTTGTAGAGACAACAACCTCTGGAATAACTTCTGTAGCCACTACAGGATCAAGACAGGAAATCTCACATGTTTGCGATTGGGGAGGCATCCCGGCAAAGCGGTGTCGGAATTGAAACTATCCGCTACTACGAACGCGAAGGGATCGTGCCGAAACCAGAAAGGGCATCGAATAATCGACGCATGTACTCTGCGCACGATGTGGGACGGCTTTGTTTTCTAAGGAAGTGCCGAGACTTGGGTTTTGCGCTTGCCGATGCAAAGGTGCTTCTCAACCTGTCCGAAGGTGATAGCGAGGATTGCCAATCCGTTAAGGAACTGGCCGAGCTTCATATCTCCAATGTGCGTATGAAGATAATCGAACTTAAGCGATTGGAGGCCGCCCTGAATGAACTTACGGCCAACTGTAACATCGGTAACGTTTCTTGCCCGATGCTTACGCAGATACGGACCTACTAATGGCACTTTGAGGCTCGCAGTCGCCCTATGCCAACGCAGCATGACCCAAGATTCGGGCCGCGCAGAATCTACCGTTCGTTAGAGAGGTCAACTCGTTGATTTAGTAATGTTTCAATCAATCAATGAACATTTGTGCCTGGCCGCGGTGTTCTTGAAGCACGCGGCGATTTCGGACAGTGAGCCCTACCTGCCGTGCCTGAGCAATCAATTTGCTGCATACGCATTCGGCAGGTTTTATCAGAAGCCGACCTCTGATTTCCGAAACGCAGAGCAATGCGTTCTGCCTATCTTTGTCCCAAATTGGGCTAGGCAGACTCAGATCTTCTGTTGCTTTCCATTGTATCAAGGCTTGTATCGTGTGTACTCAAATTCCATATACACAAGGCTTACGTTTTTCTTTTTCGACCTGCTGTCTCCCAAACTCGGCGTTCAGTCTTTCGATTCAGACCGACCACGCCGAGTCGCCGCAATGATGCGGGCGGCAAGTATTAGGAGACTTCCACCATGGCAAATGGCACAGTAAAATGGTTCAACTCGACCAAAGGTTTTGGCTTTATCGAGCCTGAAGATGGTAAGCGCGATGTGTTCGTGCATATCTCAGCACTTGAACGTTCCGGCATCAGCGAATTGAAAGACGGCCAGAAGGTCACTTTTGACGTCGAAGCTGGCCGTGACGGACGCGACAGCGCCGCCAATCTGGCACTGGCCTGACCTTTTACGGGCACCCTTATGGGGTGCTCGTTTGCACAACGGGCTGCTAAAAGCCCTTGGAGAACAAGTCAGTTGCAACAGCAGGAATTGACCCGGGCGCTCGCGCAATACCGTGTGCCCGATACGAAGCGTAGCGTTTTTGAACTGACAATCACTGTCATCCCCTTTTTCGCGCTATGGGGCGCAGCGTGGTTTGCGCTATCCCTTAGTATCTGGGTCACTGTTCTACTGGCCATCCTGAACGCCGCATTTCTGGTGCGTATCTTCATCATCATGCATGATTGTGGTCACGGATCTTTCTTTAGAAGCCGCAATGTTTGCAATTGGACTGGCCGGGTTCTGGGTGTTCTCGCCCTGACACCCTATGACGTCTGGCGGCAAAGCCATGCGATTCACCATGCCTCAACCGGTAACCTTGATCGGCGTGGTATGGGTGACATTCCTACATTGACCATTGAGGAATACCTGAAACGGAATTGGTTGGGGCGTGCCGCTTACAGGTTAATCCGGAATCCCTTCTTCCTGTTCTGTATCGTACCGGTCTACACGTTCTTTTTTCAAAATCGCTTGCCCTTTGGTTTCATGCGGTCGGGCTGGCTGTATTGGGCAAGTGCAATGGGAACAAACGCCGCGATTGCGGTGGTCCTGGCTCTGATTTTTTGGACCGGAGGCCTGGATGTACTGGTTTTTGTATTCCTTCCAACCATGATCGTCGCCGCGTCGATTGGTATTTGGCTATTCTATATTCAACACCAGTTTGAACACACGACTTGGGAGCGGGAAGAAGTGTGGAATCTTCAGAACGCCGCATTCTATGGAAGTTCTCACTATGCCCTGCCAGGCATCCTGCGGTGGTTCTCTGCCAATATCGGTGTGCACCATGTTCACCACCTTGCCAGCCGCATACCGTTTTATCGGCTAAACGAGGTTTTGCGTGACCATTCCGAGTTGGAAAATTGCCAGCGTATTACTCTATATGAGAGCCTTCATTGCGCACGATTGCATCTTTGGGATGAAGAAAGTCAGCGCCTGCTGACGTTTTCTCAGGCTTTGTCGAACGCCAATCCCAACAAGAGTTTAGTGTAATCTGGCGCGCACCAAAAAGGCTTCGACAGTATCACCGCCGAGGGCGCGAATGGCCTCTAGTCGGTGAAGGCCTTCAATCAGCACGAACCTCTTGTTGTCCGCGCGTATCTGAATCGGGGTCTTCTGGCCGTTCTTCAGTATATCTTCGGCCAGCGTCAGGACTTTTTGCTGATCAAGTGTTTTTGCACGCTTCACAGGTACATAGATCAGGTCGAGCGGGTATGGTTTCTTCTCCAGCATAAGCTACGTGAGCAACCTTTCGTGCATTTGTTCCGGTTCGAAGTTCGCTACAAGAGCTGGGGCTGGAACGTACGTCATAGAACCGAACGAACAGCGTCGCGCAATTCCTGATGCATAATCCAAGTTGCTGGCTCGTCGTCACTTTCGATGTGAGAAAATGCCAGGACCTGAGCGGCACCATCATTCTGTACCGATCCGCCTTCGGGAAGTTCGAGTTCCAGATATTCTGCGATCAATAGCCCAATTTTCTTGAAGACCTTGATGGACGCCTCGCGCGATTTGTAACCGGCCGCCTGAGACAAGTGACCAATGGTCAGACCGTCCTTGCCAGCGATAGTAAGTGCTTTGAGCATTGTGACCTGCGCAGGGGTGAGCCTGATCTGTCGCAATGCTTCGGCATATTCTCTTTCACTGGGAACGAGGGTGCCGGAGTTTCCCTCCAAACGGCGTTGACCGCTACGCTTCCTGTCTCGTTCTTCGAGAATTTCTTTTAAGGCTTCAATGGCCAATGCTGGTGTTTCGCCGACTGCATCAGCAATCATTGCCTGCGTTTTGGCTGGTGGCTTGGGGAATGCGCGCGCAACACTGTTACCGCTCAGAATGCCGGCCTTAATCAAGTACTTTCCAAATTCTTCTTCAATCACTCCTGCCACGTCCGCGTTCCGCGCTTTACGAACACTGCGGTCCTGAAATGCTCTTTGTTCCAGACCACGAGCTGACATCTTTGAACCGGGAAGGGTTACTTGAGGGGCATTTTTACGCATCAGAGAAACACCGCCACAATTATGGCCGCAACAAGCACCGCCGACGCCACAGATATTTTAATCCCGTAGGACCGGCGACGCGCCTTTTCAGCCTTGAGGCTTTTACCCAAGTTTTCGTCAATCGAGTTATGGTTCACGGCTTGGTCCTTCCGGATATGTCGGGCGATATTGATTTCCACCAACCTATTGTCGCGGCACATTTTCGGTGCACGTATCGTTCTGTCGTGTGAACGGGCGATTGCATTCCCATCCATCACCTCTTCGATTCAAATGAGCGTTTGAAGGGACAAGGATCGCAACGCACCTGTCCCGGTTTGCGCGAAAACCACGCTCGCATTTCCATCCGGAATAAGTTTCAGGTGCAAGATATGCATGCTGTGGAACAACCACAGGCTCACAGCCGCTCTCAGCTTCCCTGTAACCTCTGAGGCATACCCATCCATCCGAGCTTCTTCTGTCGCTCAGACGACCGTTTTCTGGGACCTCTATTGTAACACAATCCTGGTTCTCCTTACGAAATCCCCAGTTGCAGTGTATTTCCTGCACGCCAAACCGGGTTTCGACGTACCCATTTTGAGGCGAAATCACTTCTTCACATTCTTCTCCAACACGCTGGAACAGCCGATTGCACTCCCATCGATCTCCGGTTGATGCAAGATAGGCATTTTCAGGAACTCTTATTTCCTCACAGAGTTCTCCGACATTCTGAAAGCCGTGATTGCATTCCCAGCCGCTGCCATAGGAACTGCCGGTCAAATGCGCATTTTCAGGTGCGTTTGCTCTTTGACACGATCCGTTTTTGTTTTCGAAACCTTCCTCACAAACCATTCCGTCGGCATTGCCTGTGACTTGGGCAGGAAGCTGCGTCCCTGTGAGCAACAACAAGAGTGTCGGGATCAAACAAAAAACGCGGTTCGAAAACACGATGAATGACAGATTGAAGCGAAGCCTGGGGCCTGATCTATCGGGCATCAAGCACGCAATTTATGAGCCACGTGTTGTTCATACGGCGCCTTCTTTCATGAGTCACTCGACGACTGGGACTTGTCAGGTGACAGTTGTGTATGCTTGCGAGGAACTAGCTCATCACGAAGACCCCAGCGAAACCCGTTCCTTTGCTGGGGTACATGCTACAGTTAGTCTGAAGGCCATTGGATCATCGAAACCGGCAGCATCGCGGCGACGAGTAATTTTCACCAATACACTTTTTGTGGTCCTTAGCCAGCATAGAGTCAAGGAAGTTTCCCTCGTCGCAACGCTAGCACCACTAGGGCAGATAGTTTTTGGAACTGCTGGTGACCAAGATTCCTGGTGAACTACCGAAAGAAATTGTCTGGTATTAGTTTTTCGTTGTATCGATTTGGGGCCAGACTAGCAGCGGGTGGCAGTTTAAGTCCGCGTTTCAATTGTCGGGCCTGAGTGCGGCGAAAGAGGAGTATGTGATCAAGGCTTCCTCGTAACTAGGAATGACTGGCCGGAGGACATTGGCTGCAACGCGGGGATGTTCGCGCCGCTTCTGCACAAGTACTCGCGGCGTGATCAAATGGCCGCTCGGTCCCGCACCCTGTAAATTGCGCCTGAGCCGAGAAAACTGTGCTGCGAGCGTACGCAACAAGATTTTGACACTTCCGCTCAGGGCACGCTACGTCCCACTCCTGCGTAAAAGAACTAGAACCACTATGGATTGGCGACCGACAGCGCCGCTCGCCAAACTGTCTCAGATGTCTATGCGCTCTGCAATGCTTAGCGCGTCTTCCAATTCAACGCCCAGGTATCGCACGGTGCTATCGACCTTTGTGTGCCCAAGCAGAAGTTGGACCGCGCGGAGATTTCCTGTCTTGCGGTAGATCTCAGCTACTTTGGTTCGGCGAAGCGAATGCGTGCCATATCCGCTCGGTTCCAATCCGATTGCGGTCACCCAGTCTCGAACCAGCCTGCCATACTGGCGCGCCGAGATGTGTGGTCGATCATGGAATCGGCTTGGAAACATGAACCGGCTAGCAAACATTTCCGGTGATTTTACCCATACCAATACAGTTTCTCGCGTGTTTTCCGTCAGTTCGAATTGAACAGATCGCTTGGTTTTGCTCTGGATCACCGAAACACGCTCACGGACGCGATCGTCTTTGACAAGATCGGTCACAGCGAGTTTGACCAGATCGCAGCCGCGTAGCTTGCTATCAATCGCGACGTTGAACATTGTGAGATCACGCAGATTTCCAGAAAGTTCGAGCCGGGCACGGATCGCCCAGACCTGTTTTGGGAGTAGCGGTCGTTTCTGACCGATGATCCGCCCCTTGTTCCAAGCTCTGGGTTTTGGGGTGACTGCAGGTAGTTGGACTCTTGGCATATTTTGCACTCCGATCCACCCTCCGCACCCAAGCAACAGCACCGCGCTGACCACCGTATAGTACAAGCGGCGTGAATGCCTGCTGTCCGATTATGAATACTGGCATGGTTTAAGTTTGTGCATTCGGCGGCTTGAGCCCATATCACTACGCATAAGAACGGTTCGAATCCAAACCGCGCGTACGCTTCGTCTTCAGCACCGATTACCGATCGGGTTCCACGTTAAAGGCCCGGGTCAGCACCAATAAGATAAAATGAGATATGATCAGAAAAGCTGGTAAGACCGGCGTCAGGTTATCAGCGACGCCGAGCTAACCCAGGGCTTACTGATACGCCATTTCGCCACGCGCTCAACCCCTTGCAGCGTCGACAAATCCGCTCTCCGAACCCTTCGCTCCAGAATGGCGTTCTGCAACGAAGACACGGGCGTTCTTGCGGCACGTCATTGTGGGCGCGAGCCATGATCGTATCTGCGTCATTGTCGAAGTCTTCCATCAGTTCTTAGCCTCGATTTCTGTTTTGGTTTATACAGCGACTGGAAAAGAAAGTTCCGAGCCCTAAGCCTTGAGATTGAAGGAGCTGCCTGGTTCAGACTGTCCGATGGGACGGCCTGTAATCCGAGGGGTTTTAATAGGACGAACTGGCATTCCTTCGTTCTCAGCAGCTTGGACAGCGAAAGCATACCGAGAACCGCTTGCGCATCCTCGTGGTATGGCTCGTTGATCTGATGATCCGTCGTCTGCCTCAGAAATGAGCGACTCCGAGTAGAGGTGCCGAAGTTGAGTCTCAGACACACCATCCGCTTCCATAATCAATTGCACCATGGGATCGGCCAAAAGTTGGTCGAGCAAGAACTGCGACAACTGCTTTGAAGACAATTTATCCTTTGCGCGGGCTCTCTCCAAATCAGTAAGAGAAACGGTCAAGGTTCGCGCCAGACCGGGGTGAGATTTCCGTGGAAGCAGAAAGATTAGCACTGATGCTTTCCAGGCTTCTGGATCCAAATAATCTGGTGGTGCGGAAAGCTCAGTTTCTATGTCGTATTCGCCCGCCGGGAGTAATTCGTCAAAGCCAGGGAAAGTAAACGGCCTGGAAAAGACTGCGATTGTCTTGCTGATTAGTTGGTTCATTTGGGTAGTTCTCCTTTGCTGATACCGCTCGCTCGGAGATGTAAACAAGAACAAGCCACCCGCTCCCGGCAGGGTATTATCAGTTTTGAGGTTTAGGCTTTGATTTTTCGGGGACGGCGTCCTGCCCTTTCGGCGTCACTTCTTTTTTTGACGCGTCCGCATCGTTTTCCTTCAGTGCGGCAGCCGCTCTGGTCGTCAGGTCTTTGAAAGACATCATTTTGATCCTTTGATTGTCCGCACCACCCACAAGCCCAGATAGGGTGTGAAAAGTGAATGCGGCTACATCCAATATAGGGATTGGGTGCCTCATTTACTAGGTAAAGCCGTAGAATAAGACGGGTGGCTGAAGCAGAACCGAGGCGGCGGCAACCCTGGCGCGCTACTTTCGCTTCGAATATGGGCGATCAGTGTTCGCTGGGGTGCAGTCAACCAATGCGCCATCACCATGGAAGACTTTTGCTACATCAGGTGCAGCCATGCCGCGCGAGAGCGCGCTATAGTTCAATTTCAGCTTTACCTCGCCACCAGGGCGAAGCAGACAATTGGTGTTTTCAACAACGATATGATCACTGGTGGCTCCGACGAACGTGACGCCAGCAGGGAATATTAGACCCGCTGCATCGGTGTCCTGGAGTCCAATGGCAAGGATCGACCGAGTTTTCGAAGGACTGTCTAAAGTCACACACTGCATAGAAGGTATAGGATAATTCAATTGCAAGGAATTTGGATTTGATTTGGTCTTCGTTTCGATCACTTCCGCCCAAAGCGTGAAAACATCTGTGTAAAGCCCGTCGATCGCGTACCCCGAAATGGGGTCAGTACCCAGCAGGATGGCCTCACCCAGACGCAGGTTGTTGATTTTTCCGGTCGCCCCCTTGCCAAGCGCCCATGGCAAACTGGCAGAACCGCCGCCTGACACTGTTTCCAGAGCGGGTCCACTTGCAAGTTCGGTGTCGGCGGCAAGCGACGAAAGCAATTCCATTGCTCCTGCAGAGGGTGCCACATGACCCAGACAGGCAAAATTTGCGCCAATCCCCTTCAGAGAAATCCCTTCCATTCTAAGAATTTGAGACACAGTGCCCTCAAGGTGTTCAGGCAAGATGCCCTCCCGCATATCCCCCATTTCCACCATCAGGATAATATTGTGAGTAATGTTCTTCCCCAGCGCCTCGATGGCCAGGCTGGCGATAATGTCCATCTCAGTGTTGAAGCTGACATCGCAGTTATCAAGGACTTGCGCGACCTGGCTCAGCATGGGCGTTCGGATCAAGGATATGGAGCACGAGATTCCAGCATCGCGCATACGCATGATATTGCTGATCCGCGCGTCCGCCAGCCCTGTCGCGCCACCTTCAAGCATAGCATTCGCAATCTCAGGATGACCGCAAACGGCTTTTGTCACACCTGTCACCGTAATTCCGCGGGGTCTAAGGTGGTCGACCAGGAACCGTGTGTTGTACCGAATTTTGTCCAGATCAACGTCGATACGCAGCTTGCTCATTCAATCGTCGTAGCACGTACGGGTTGCAAGCGCGGAAAGGCAGATAGAACCATATTCACCAAGTTTTTTGGAGGACGGTTCAATGCGTCAGTGACCGGGAGATACAATTTGCAGTTGTAGTCTGTGATGGCCTTTGAAATCTCAACATCATTCATTCCTTCATGGTTGATCGTCATGCCAATTACCTCTGTGTTCGCAAAAGCCTCGATCAGGGTGATTTCATCGCAAGGGTCGGGCATAGTCATGTTGGGGAAATCACATCGACGTTTTCGTTTAGGCGCGTGTTGAAGAATAACTGCATGTGGCTGACTGCCTCGCAGAATGAAGGCTGATGTGCAAAAAGCCGGATGGCTTAGCGCGCCCTGGCCCTCGATCACTATTACATCCGGGTGTTCACCCTCGGATGCCGCAACGACAGCGCGCTCAAGTTCGCCACAACAAAATTGCGGCGGCACCGAATCCGTCGCGACACCATACTTGGCGCCCTGCATCAAACTAGTTTGGCCAGTGCCAACTAAAACTGTTTTGATCCCATGCGTGTTAAGTGCGTTTGTCAGGATTGTCGCGGTCGTACGCTTTCCAATTGCACAATCGGTGCCGAACACCGCGATGCGGATCGCCTGGACGTCTCCAATACTGCCATCTAACAGGCGCAGGTCGGGATTTGGCCGCGGCTTGCGAATGTCGCGTATCGTGACATCGTGAATTTTGGCAAATCCGGCGAGCTCCTTGTCATCGCTAAGAAATTCATGCAGCCCACTGACGATGTTCATTCCGAGCGTTATCGCATCCACAACAACTTCGCGATCCTCAAGGGACATTCTGCCGCTGGCCGGCGCCATTCCGTAAATAAAAGTGTCGGGGATCGTAGCTTCATTAGCGACGGCGGCATCAAGATCATCGAAGATGGGAACCTGATTTGCGATATTATCAAGCACTTTGCCACTGTCACAACCGCCATACGTGCTGTCGATCACCGAAAGAACGCGATAGGCCTGTGAATGTCGAACGAGACCATTAGCCGTCTTGCCATCGATCTTTGCGAAGTTTCCTTCGCAATACACAATTGCAGTCGGTGTATCTGTCACGAGTGTCTTGCGGTGAAGCTCTGGAAAAACTGCTTGTTCCGGCGCCAGCTTTTGCGCATCGCTGGCAATGAACTGCTTGGCATCCGACGCAATGGGTACGGGTTTCATATTTGTTCCTTTTTAGATTGTGAAACGCGCGTCCTTGGTAAGGACGGGCAAAAATTGTGAAGTTTGGGAAAGTGGGCTTTCTGTCTGAATTCTCACTGGTTCAGAACACACAGCCCTTCTGATCGATGATAGTTTTTGTGGCATTGCCACCCATTGCCGGATCGGTCGATATGGGCATTTGCCGGTAGCTCGATTGCATTGCAGCGATCACCGGACGCCTCGTAGCCACGTTCGCATTTCCATCCAACTCCATGGATCGCGTCATCGTAGAAAGCATTTTCAGGCACAAAGACGGCATCGCATCGTCCGTCGCGCTCAAAATACCCACGCTCGCACGTCCAGGGACGCCCGCTGGTTGATGCGTTCAGAAAAGCGTTTTCCGGCACCGCTACTGCCACGCATGCTTCTCCGTTTTTTTCGTAGCCACGGTTGCAACGCCATGCAGATCCATAAGTGCTATTCGTCAGGTAAGCATTATCCGGCACCACGATTTTCTGGCAGCTATCGTCTACTCTTGTGTATCCACGCAGGCACCGCCACCTCTCACCTGATGGATCGAGATATCCACCTTCAGGCGCAATCACTTCAGTGCATGAGGTGCCGCCAACTTCAACAAAGCCGTGCAAACATGCCCACCCTGAGCCGTAGGTTCTGTTTGTGGGGTATGCATTTCCCGGCACGACAATGGCCACGCATTCTTCGCCTTCCAACCGATAGGACAAATCGCATTCCCAACCGTCGCCATACTTATTGGGATGCGCGTTATCCGGGATCGAATTTGTTTCTGCCGATGCGGGACTTGATGAGATAAGGGAGCCCGTCAAGCAGCTGAAAACGCCAACAAACAGCGCCGTCATGAAGTGAGAGTAAAACCAGTGCTGATTTTTTCGATTTGTCCTGGTGCAAACGACGTTGTCCGAATGTTGAGTGATTGAGTTACGATCCATCCAGGTTCAGCCCCTCAATGCAGGCCTGTGCTAGATCTTTGTTGGGGGTTTGGGATCCCGGTACCGTTGCCCAGCCGGCTGCCATAACGGCATCCTTTCGCTTGAAAGAAGTAGCTTCTTTGATCGTCGTTATTTTTTCGGCGCGTTGGGTGTCAGTTCTCGCCATGTCGACGCAGATCGGAACCAACGCGGCGATTACATTGTCGCGGGACATGGCGTTGGCCATCTTGTCCGCGTTACTGCCGGTCATCCATCCACCCCAAGAAAATCCAACGACGCCTACGAAAACCCCTCCGATCAGGGCGCCGTAGATTCCGGGTTTAAGCCATTCGGGCGTGTTCATAATCTATTCCTCCTGCGGGGAAAGCGCCGCATCGCTGTCATTGTTAGATGTGGCCAAGGTTTGGTCTTGCTTGAGCGCCAGTTCAAAATCTTCTGGGTCAATTGGGCGCATTTCCGTGCGGCCTGGCTTGCTGCCTTTGCCCTGAACTGTCAGGTAGGTTCCGGTTCTGCGATATGCTTCGAAACTCAGGCCCTGTAGTAGTTCTTCAACAACAACTACTTCATACTCGCCTGCAGGAAGTTCATCCGGGTAGCCGGACAAAGAGAACGGATTTGAAAACGTCACCAAAGAACTGGACGATCTCGTGCTCACCTTGGTCCTCCATATAGTTTGTTGGATCTTCCCCGCGCAGTCTGCCGCGGTACACGCTCGTAAGCGCTGCGGTAGTACTGGCGTTGTAATTTAGAATAATGTGCAAATGGCAGACGCGCGCTGATCGATGTTAGTCTGCGCCAATGACCTGAGATTTTATTGGAATCTTAAATGCATTTGGTGCCCGAGGATCAGGTACTGCCAAAAATTGACTAACCTGCGTCAGTGCAACGATGTTTGGATTCCGGCAACGTGATGTGTGTTGGCGGGATATTTGCTGGCGTGTTCTTAACGAGTATTTGAGAAGCGCAGGAAATCCAGTACCGCAATCGGACTGTATTTATCTTGCGCTTCTTTTTCGGTGAAATCCAAAATCTGCCGAAGCGAATGGCGTCTCTAACCAGGCAACTATCATCAAAATCCCGGCATCGCTGAAGGGGTGAACCTATTGCTTCAACAGTGGCCCGGCCTGATCCAGATAAGTGGGGTCAAAACCGGCCAACGTCACCAGTCCGTCATAATCATCAAATGCCACTTGCCCGGATTGAAAAGTAACCAACCCCTTCTCCCGCAGTTGCCGTAGGACACGATTAACATGCACGGCACTCAGTCCCAGCGCATCGGCAAGGTGGTATTGTGTCAGGGGGCAAGTGTATCCCGTCTTGTTTGCCATCCCGACCTGAGTCAACCTCACACCAAGTTCCAAAAGAAAATGCGCCATGCGCTCACCCGCATCTCGCCGTCCTATGTTGACCAGGTGCTCAACCACCATCGCTTCATCTCGAGATACCGCCCAAAGAATTGCTGTCGCCAGCCGGGGCGTCTGCGCAAATGCTTCCAGGAGATCATCCACTACTACTTCAATGGCTTGGATTTCCATGATTGGTTCTATGCTGTGATCCGAGGTGTGCAATAAAACGCTTCGCAAGCCCAGAAAGTCACCCGGTATTTGGAAATCGACGATCTGACGCGACCCGTCAGTCTGGGTTTTGTAGGAACAAACCCAGCCCGAGGCCAGAATGTAGGCCGCCTGCTCTGATTGCCCTTGATGCACAAGGTCACGTCCGGCTTCAAAGGTTCTGCGACGCTTGTGCAGGCGTGCCAATACCGCAAGTTCAACCTCAGTCAGAGCGACGAAGTTTGAAAGCTTTCGGGTGAGTGGACTATTTTTGATAGTGCGCAAGTGTTCTTCCTTCATCGATGAGCAGCCCGCGAAACTATCCGACGCCAAGACTGCTTTCGATCAGTTAAGTATACAGCAATCTATGCCAGTATGGTGCAATTCATCGTGGCGCTTCCATGCTTGGACGCCTGTTAGAAAAGGACGTCTACCATGGCTGACCGGCAAGACCATTCAGGAATGGCCGCACTCTCAATTTGTGAAGCGCTTTTGCTTGCAATTAAAGATCGTGAGCTTCTGCCCGAAAATGAAATTGTGGGAGTTCTGCATGACGCAGCTGCTGTCCACGAAACAGCGGTCGGCAATAACGATGAAAAGGACATGCACCAGGCCGCCGCTGTTCTGATAAACAAGATCATTGCTTCCGGCTATCGCGTTCGGCAGTAACGTTAATTTCCTGTCAGAAAAACAAGATTACGCTCGTCAAAAAAGCATAACAACAAATAGAAGCACTATTGGTGCTTCGTTCCCGATCAATTCAAACACGAAGCAAGAACCAAAGATCCAATCTCTGCAATATCTCAACTTAATGAAAAATTCCACGACCGCGAATTACTCCCTCTTCCCCGCCACCTGCATGAGCCACAACGAGAATTTGCTTACTGGCTGAAGGCCCGCATGGCCTGTCCTGCTGCGCTGCCTGCGACAACGCAAACGTTGGCTTTGTTCGGCGTCTAAGTTGCTGATCCTATGTGCCTCGAAACTACAGTCTGATAGTATCGCATCATCATAGCTTTGAATGACCGGTCTGGCGACAACAGCTGCAACGCAGCGATGAATGTGCTGCGACAGCAAATCAATGCTGCGTCAGCAATTGCCGCAATCGCACAAGTCCGGTTTGTCCGCTTCTTGCCTATTCAAACGTGGTGCAGCGAATGCCCGGAATGTCCAAGGACAAGAGTCCGTCCCAATCGGAACAGACCCCACATTACTCCAACCCGGTGGTCTCGCTGTTCCCGGCAACACATTCACCGGCGCGAACAATCATCTATCATGTCCTCCGTGGTTAAAGACTGTGTCCATCATACTCATGGACGTGGGTAGCCTGTTCGCGGGTATGGGCAATCTCTTGCACCACGGCGGCAATCTTGCTGGATGAAACTTGGTGCAGCTCACCAACAACGGCCTCCGCGCGCTCGTAGCTGTCCGGAACGCCTTGGCTGTTGAAATGGGCGGCAGCGGTGGAAATGTCCGCGTCTTTCCAAGTCGCCGTTGTGCCGATTGAAACGCTGTCATGATCGTTGTAGCGGGCCAGGAACTTGCTTCCGTCGAGACCGAAGCTGTGCGCGGTCGCCACAATGTCATCACGCACAGCCAGCCATTTTTCGGCTTCCGTGGGGTCCAGGTTGTCCAACTCGGCCGCATTCATGGATGTGGTGTAGCTGTCATCAGCCAAAGTGTATGCCTGCAGGTCGGTGTCATATGGGCGCAGTTCGGCAACATCGCCTTTCAACTCCCCGATCTGAACGTCCATTGCGGCACGCAAGTGTGGATCTTCGACCTCTCGTGCAAGAGCCTCCATGTTCTCGATGGAGTTCACGATGTCCTTGGTCTGCTGCTCGTAGTTCTCAAAGATGGCCTCCCCCAAAGCGGATTGCATATACTGAACATAGCGATCACCGGGCGACTGGTAGTCGTCGGACTCCTGAAAATCCTTGTCACCACTCAGATCCGCAAGGGACGAATAGTAAGGGTGATACAGATCGTATTCCTGAGCATCACTCATGTGCTGAGAAACCAAAGCCTGCATATCGTTCAGATCAACCGGCTCCCCTGACCGCTCCGCAGCTTCAAATTCGATTTTGAATTCTTCGACCAGATCTTGTTGCGCAGTATGTTCGTCAACACGGCGGTTGGCCTGGTCCTCGATGTCGAAGCTGTTTGAGGCGATGGCTGCACGATCAAAGCCCATCGCCTGCTGTTCTTTCCTGATGATGTCGATCTGCTCTGAAACGCGATCTTCACGCGGGGCGGATTGATCAAATCTGGAATAGGGTGCGAAGTGTTCGACTTCGTTCAAAAGATAGTCTGTACGCGAAACCATAGTTTTTCCTTTGCGAGTTGATGGAAAACTCTGTGATGGGTCTGCCTGGGGCGTTGGCGCGCGCATCAGGCAGACCGGTTAAAGTCCTTACAAGCTGTGCCCGTCATCGTCACCGCGCCCCTGCAAGAGCGGGTGCGTTGCGTGGGCGTGAACGTCTGAAAGTTCTTCTGAGATTGCGATGATCCTGGAAGACGCAAGCTGGTGCAGCTCGTCAACAACGGCCTCAGCGCGGTCGTGGCTGTCGGGTAATCCTTGCGCCTGGAAGTGGGCCGCGGCGGTCGAAATGTCGTCGCTGCGCCATCCCATTGTTGTACCCAGGGTGACGTTCTGATGATCGCCAAAGCGGGCAACGAACGCCTCGCCATCGAGGCCGTAGCTGCTGGCCGTGTCGGTGACTTCTTTGCGGATCGCTGCCCACTTGCCGGCCTCTGAATAATCCAAGACATCCATTTCGGCAGTGCCCATTCCCATCATCGTTGAATAGCGGCGGTCCTCGATGATGAAGGCTTGAAGGTCCGGATCGTTGGTGCGCAGGTCCGCAACGTCGCCCTTCAACTCGCCAATTTGAATATCCATAGCGACACGCAGATGAGGGTCGTCAACCTCACGGGCCAGCCCTTCCATCTTGTCGATGGATTGCAGCAATTCTTTGGTCTGAGTCTGGAAGTCCTCATAGGCCCCCTTGCCCAAGGTGTCCTGTATATAGACCTCGTACCGGCGTGCTGCCGGGGCATAATCAGCGGACGACTGGAACGCCTTGTCATCGACAATATCAGCAAGGGCAGACAGATACGGATGGCTCTGTTCGTTGTCCCGAACGTCGCTGATATGGGCAACAACCTGAGCCTTCAGCTCGGGTGCGATTGTTTCCTCAGAACCGCCTAATTCGATGTGTCGCCGCAAGTTGCTCATGACTTCGGGCGACACATAAGACGGGTCTCCTGGCTCGCCGTAATCATCAAAATGATGGGCTTGATCCAGCAGATGTTCCATTCTCGATACCATAGGTTCCTCACTTTCAACGAGTTGGATGGCAAACTCTTCGATCCGGTCTTTGACAGCGTTGGCGCGCTCATCAAACAGATCCGACATTCTTGCGATGGAGAGTGTCATCACATCACCGGCCATGTCGCGGGCCGTAACTTCAACCTCCGGAGTGCTTTCAACAACAGACAGTCCGGCCTGAACCTTCCACGTGTCGGTCTCAACTTCCTGCCGCAAACCGCGCTCAAGGCGGGTCGTTGCGGTCAGCTCAATTCCGTATCCTTCGGCAACCTCAACCTGGATAGAGCGCTGAACGTCGATGTTCATGTCGCTGCTCATACCCATAGCCAACCACTGCCCATGTTCCACGCCTCGGTTATTCACAACGATGTGGACATGGGGGTTGTCAGTGTCGTTGTGGAACACGGTCAGATAGTCCCAGGTATCGCCAAAATCACCGCTCCCAAACAGGCGATCCGCGAAGTCCAAACCGGCCTCATGCGCGGCATCCGGATAGGTGCCTTCGGGAAAAGAAACGATCATGTGACGGGTATAACCATAGTTGGTTTTCCCGTTGAAATCCTCGGCCCAGGTCTCGATCAGATCACTCACCTGATCGGCATCGAGCGGGGTCACACCATTGTCGCGGATGTCCAACACGCCCTCTGCCCTGACGGTCAGGTAATTGATCTGGCGGCGCAGCTCATGCGCTTTTTTCACCCCACCTTTGCGGACGTGTTTCACAACCGCCTCGGGCTTTCCAACCACAGCACCAAGCCGCGCCTTGATGGATGAGGCCCGCGAGATCATGAACTTCATGCGCTTGGCGGTTTGCAGCTGCTGGCTGATCTGCTTGGACCGATCGATACCCTTCTGCGCTTCCCGGAAGGCTAGCTCCAGAAAGTCCCCTGCCGTCAAATTGTGAGCCGCGACGTTCATGCTTCAGATGTCCTCTCATCGTCGCGCAAGATTCGGCGAATGGCGGAGTCTGGCTCTCGGTTTCGGCGGGCCGCGGTGATCAGCGCCTTCAGGTCTTGCCGGTGCTGGATGATCGCACGATGGAGGTTTTCGACATCGCGCCGGTCGTCATCGGTCCAGATCACCGAACCGCGTTTGGCCGATTTTGCGAGCTGATTGAGGTTGGTGTATCCACCCTGAACCTGCCGCAAGTGCGTCTGCCAGAGATCGACAACGGCCGGGTCAGGATCGAGATACCCGATCAGACGATAGATCAGTCGTTGGATGATCTGGTTGCGGCTCTTGGCCCCAAGCGACTGCACGGCCTCCTCCAAACGCACCAACGCATCTGACGGCAATCGAACGGAAAAGACAGTGGTGTCGCCGGGCTTGCTCAATGTATACCTCTGGTTGTTTTTATGACTTGTAACACAACTACCTTATCCTGTCATACTCTCCAAGAGGAAACCGGGGGTGATTTTAGAAATCCGTATTTTCTCAAATTGCCCCCGGAACAGTTTTGCTCTTGGAGGCAATCTCCACGCCGGGAAAAGGGTCCTGCCCCTTTTCCAGCCAGCAGGCGTGGGTGCCGGTGGACCGGCGCAGGGCAATCACGCAAAGCGGGAGCTGCCCGAACAGCGCCCGTCACATACCGGCACGTTCAAGGTCAGTATGGCATTTTCCGCGCGCCTCAGCGCGCTCAATGTCCCGCCGCTTTCGCGGCGGGTGTGGTAGGGTTGTCTGCTGCCGCATTGGGGCAGGTCGGCACCCCTGCCCGGTCTTAGGACCGCGCGCCACCTGTGGCGCATATGTGGTCCGGCCTGCGGCCGGAGCAGAAGAAAGGGCGGCTTGCGCCGCCCTGCCCTCCCGTCATTCGGTGACGGGATCGTCATCGGTGCGCTTCGGGAAGGCCACCATCTCAACGCCAGGGAACATGCTGTGCTTGACCTGGATCGAGGTGATGGTGCCGGTCTCATCGGTATTGACGAAGAGCACCCCGCATCGATCCCAGAATGTCTTGCCTTCTTTTTCACCGGTCTTGACGCTCAGTTTCAGAGTTTGAGTTGCCATTGTTTGATCCTCGCTATGGCGTGTTTCGATGAACAAGGGAAAAGCGGGCATCAAGGGGATGTCAGCAGGGAATTTGATCCGCGCGGAATGCGCCGCAGGCGCAGGGGACATTCCTTGTTGAAGCGCGGCGCCCGGCCCGGGCGCCGCGCGTCTTCCCCGACTGCCCGCTTATGTTCATCCCTTCAGAAACACCGCAGCCGAGGATCTTCTCCGGCAACGTACTTGAAACTGTCAGACCTGGTGAAAGGCAAGGCTTTCTGGGATCGCTGCGCGCGGAACATCTGAACAAAACGATGTCTTTGATGGCGGCAACATCACCTCGATCCGACACAGGCGCGGCGCTCAGTTCTAAGTTGGGGGTTGCCCTTCTGGGTCGGTATGACCGTCGTCGCAAAGGATGAAGAATGACGGACGGTGCAAACCGCCCTATCCAACTGGCGGAGGCCAAAGACCGGACGGTCCGGCCCTGGTCCGTGCTTGTGCGGATCAGGTAAACAGCCGGACTCAATTTGGATTGGCGGGTTCGGTAGGACGCCCCGGTAATCCGCAAGAACTCTCTCAAGCGCTGTCGCGGGGCGAGACCGGCGCACGGGCAGATACAGTGATGAGTACGCCAAGAAAAAGGCCCACCGAAGCGGGCCACGAGTTTAACCAAAGGAAAATCTGGAGGTATTCTTTACAGGCTAACGCTTGCGCGCGCGATCGACAACACCGTCAGCTGTGATCGTGGCAATGCGATCCTCTGTGCGGCGGGTCATTTCCACCCCGTCACCCGTCATATGCGCCTCGGCAAATTCCGTGAACTTGAAGATGCTGCCATCTGCTTCAACATGGGTTTCGTCCTCTGCCGAGCGCCGCTTCACCGATCCGTCATGGCGGATTTCGATGATCGTGTTGTCGGCCATTCGGACCGTCACGGTATGCTCATCTACAGCGACACCCTGCCACCAGGCATCTGCATCGCGGCGCACAACAATGCGGTTTGGGTGCAGCTTGATCTGCACGTCCTGTACCTCGTCCGGATCAGCGGCTTTGACGACCACGATGGCCTCCTGCGCGCTGGGATCACCATGGATCGACGCGCTCCCGTTTTTTGGCGGCCAGAGCTTCGGCTGTGTGCGCGGCTTGCCCTTCTGGTCTGTATGAAACCCGACGAACATCTGCGCGGATTTCCAGACGCGGCGGGCGGCTTTTTCAACCGTAGACGGAGCTGCATCGGTGGACATGGTGGATAGCCTTTAAAGTGGGTTAATTCACGTGCATTTTCGGGGTGAGCGTCACACCCACAGCGCTCAGCACTTTCAGCACCGTGCCAAACTCGGGATTGCCATTTTCGCTAAGTGCGCGGTAGAGGCTTTCCCGAGACAGACCAGATTTGTCGGCCACACTCGACATACCTTTGGCCTTGGCAACATCGCCAAGTGCCGACGCGATCAGCGCCGTGTCGCTGGTTTCAAAAGCCGCTTCAAGATAGGCTTGAATGGCTTCCGGGCTGTCCAGATAGTCAGCCGCTTCAAACTTCGTTGTTTTGACACCCATGTTTTTCACTCCAACTCTCTTGCCATCGCCTTGGCGGTTTTGATGTCGGCTTGCTGGGATGACTTGTCTCCCCCGCACAGCAAAACGATCAAAACGTCACCGCGCGACACATAGTAAACGCGATACCCCTTCCCTTCGGAGATACGCAGTTCACTCACACCTTCACCAACCGGTTTCACATCACCGGGATTGCCCAGGCTCAACCGCGTGATGCGAACCAAGATCCTGGCTCTCGCCCTTTGGTCCTTCAGGCCCTTGAGCCACTTGTCGAACAGGTCCGTCTTACGAATTTCTATCATACCTATATGTAGCCTACAGGCTACAACCTTTCAAGTCAAAACAACCTATACCATTGAACTAAAATCAAAAATCATTGCTGAAAAGCAGGGCGCGTTGCGCCCTGCCCTGCCAGTTTCAGAAGCAATCCGGCACCCATGCATCGATCCGGGCTTTCTGTGCCTCGGTCACGCCCAGTGCCTTTTGATGCTCTGGATCATTGAAGAGCTTGTGCAGCGCCTCGTTCTTGGCACCCTTTTTGGATTTCGCGAAGGCTTTGAACATGTCGGCGTCGATGTGCAGGTCCAGCAGGTCTTTGTAGAGATCATCCAGCTGCCAGCCTTTCAGACGCTTGAAGCAGTTTTCAGCCGAAGGGGTCCAGATCGCGCGCATGTCAGCCTCGATCTCAGCCTCGATCTCCGCCATGAACTCCGGGCGTTGGGTCAGAAACCGCCGGGCCAGAAAACCCGTGATCTCACCATTGCGGGTCTTCTTGCCCAGATCGCGAAACGCTTTGAACGCTTCCACGCTGCCTTGTGCGGCAATCTCGTGGAACTGGTCATAGGCTGCCTGTGCCGCTTCATCCCGTTCTCCGCCAAGACGCGGGTCGAGGATGAACTGGTCATCGATCTCGGGTGTGTTCCGCTCGGCACCACCATAGCCAAACCCAAACAGATTGCTGCTCAGACCGGAGGCCGGGGTGGCAAAGAAAGCAAACAGGCTCAACACATAATCAGGCTTGTCCAGCAGGGCCGTTTGAACCGCTGCCAGCCGGATCGCCACCATGTCGTCGATGAATTTCTGCGAAAAGGCCGGTTTTGGTTCTTCCTTGATCTCCGGTTCTTTGACCGGGGCCAGAACACCAGCCTCAATGGCAGCCTGAACATGTTCCGCCGCGACATAGGCCGGGGATGTTTTGATCTCGCCATTGTTGGTGACATAGACAAACACGCCGGACAGCTTGCGCTGCGCGTCAGAATAGAACGGCGCCGTATAGTCCTCAAGCGCGGCCAGCTCCTTTTCACCATCCGCGTCCAGAGCCTCACCCTCATAGAGTTCGGCAAGTTCGTCATACCGTTCGGCCTGTCCTTCGGTGAAGTCCCGGCTCACCATGTCCAAACGGTGCATGTCTTTCGTACCCGAGAACCCATAGGGAATGTAGCTTTCCTCATGGGTGTCCACCCAGTCCCAGCCTTCCGCGTCGCGCAGTTTTTCCGCTTCTACCGCCAGTTTCTCGGCAAACAGACGATCCAGTAACGCGCCTTCATTGAATAGGGTTTCATCGGCAAACAGATCAGCGGTGACGGTGCCGCCCGCCTCAACATAAGCCTTCTGCCCGACAAATACGGCCTTGCGGCTAGTGCTGCTAACAGCCTCCGACGTCAGTGCCTGTTTGACATCATGCTCACTGAACCACCGACATTCTTTGGCCCGTTCCAGAACCTCCAGAATTTTCTCTTCTTCGGTGCTGACGGTCATGGCCTTGGCCAGCCCCATGCTGATCTCACCGGCTTTGAGCGCATCCAGAACGGCGGCGGGCAGACTGGCAAGCGCGAGGCGGCGGCGCACATGGGATTCGGTCACGCCAAACGCATTGCTGATCTTGGCAATAGACAGAGATTTCTCGGCCATTTTGCCATAAGCACGGACCTCGTCCACAGGGTCCAGTTCTTCACGGGCGGTGTTCTCCGCATTGGCCCATTGCTCAGCCACGAAGGGATTGTCCGTGACCTTAACGGGAACCTGTGCCAGATCAGCGCGCTCAGTCACGGCGATGTTCAGAGCCCGTAGGCGGCGACCACCGGCAACGATTGCGACTTTGCCATCGGTATCGCGCAACCCGCTGAGGTTCTGGATCAAGCCACACATAACCAAACTGTCGGCCAGAAGTGCAATACCTTCCTCACCAACCTCCTGTCGTGGGTTGATGTCAGACAGGTAGAGATCGGACAGGGATACGGTTTCGATGGTTTCCGGTGCGGTGAATGTTTCGACTTTGCTCATGGGGCAAATCCTTGTTTGAGTGTTTGAGATCGTGTTAAGGGTGCCCTACCCCTTCCGGGGTAGAGCGGAGCCGTTTAGATGGCTGCGTGTTGGATCAGGAAGCGGCGCGCGATGTGGAAATTGTCGCCCTTCCTGATTAGCGCCCACGCTTCTGCGATACGTTGCTGCAAGATTTCATTGCTCATGGTGTTCACCTCCTTTCCGGTTTGGGATTGAGATCAGTATTCGCTGGGGCACATGATGGTCAGAACGCGGCGCGTCACTGACGTGTCAAACGGCCGGTCGGACCCATACGTGTAGTCCGTGTCGTAAAGATCGATCTTCCAGAACAGCTTCTGGTCACGGACTGTCACCGCCCCAAAGGTGTGATCGCCATAGGGGTCATTGCCCTCGTCAAACTGGTCATCCGACGCCACCGCTGCCAAAGCTGCAGTCTGGAACTCCATCCCTTCACCTGACACGCCGGGCGTGACAAATACCTGACCCTGAATTCCCTTAGAATGCATCTCGATTGCCGCAGTCGGATCGATCAGCGCTTTCCGAAATAGGTCATTCTGGGTCGCAATCTCTGCCGCCTGCAGGCTGGTGTCAGTGTCGATGTCTTTTGTCTTTTCAATGTCCAAAACCGTCTCTCCTTTTGTGGTGCGACCTCTGGGGTTGATCCCCTTTGGTGCTGGTTTTGAGCCGAGCCCTGAAAGGGCGTCGTCTCTAAAACCTGCCCCGTGGCGAACGCGGAGAGGGGCGAGACAGGACCAATCGACAAGAGTGGTGCGGCCCGCAGCGCAGGCGCGCGAGGACACGGTATTGTCTATTTGTCTTGTCCGAGGGGGGAGGCCGCGCCTTCCCCCTTACGGAAGGTAGCGTTTGGCTTGTCCAAATCCCGCCTGACCCACAAGGAAAGGACAAAGGATCTCTGATCCTGCGTGAGCGCAAAAGGGACCGTCACCCGAATGGGCAGATCACCACGGCATGGACCGACCATGACCCAAAGCCCCTGCCCCGGCTCGCAAGAGACGGGTCAGGGGCTACTGGGACAGGGAGATCATTCTGGGGTGTTCTGGGTGGAAGCCGATACGTCGGCTGAAACCTAGAGCCTGCTCACGAGCCGAAAGGCTCGGGATTTGCCACAGAAACAGACTGCAGCCCGAAGTCACTCACCGACCGGAACATACCCTCGACGGAGCTTTTGCTTTTCGAGATTGTGGAGCGCTTCACTAGCCAGGGCTTCGTCATCATACGTCACCATCATGGCTTGCCC
The DNA here is from genome assembly GCF_056532975.1 of Ruegeria sp. H6. Classification (NCBI taxonomy): domain Bacteria; kingdom Pseudomonadati; phylum Pseudomonadota; class Alphaproteobacteria; order Rhodobacterales; family Roseobacteraceae; genus Ruegeria; species Ruegeria sp. H6. Next base: position 17,712 of record NZ_JBQFOA010000015.1, on the reverse strand, counting down.
GTTCGTGCCAATACGCCCCCAGGTACGAAGCACTGAAACCTCCCCAAACAACGTCGGCTGCAACTCGATGCCATAGAACCGCGCCATGTTGATCTCAGGGTCCACATGGATCAGGTGCACAGGTGTGGTGTCTGTCAGCTCCATGACGCGATTGTCGATCAATAAAGCTCGTCTGTCCAATGACTTTGCTGGAACAGTCAATTGGCAAGGATTCAGAACCGTGATGAAAACATTCGACAACTCAATCTGTCTGATGCTTGCCTCGTACCCATCCAGGTACAGGAGCTCATATTGGCACCATTCCACATTCCGCTGCTGGAACCGTTGTGACCACTGGCCAGAGTAGGTACGGTTTTCTCATATCTTGCAAAACGAAATAGAAGGATGAAGGCAACGTGGCTGAAATCTTGGAAGGCGGATGTTTTTGCGGTGAGGTTCGATACCAGGTCACTGGCAGCGCAGTAATGCAACTCATGTGTTTTTGCAGTGATTGCCTATCGATGACCGGAACGGACGGTTATGCCGGGTACATGATAAAGTCGGAAGACCTGCAGCTGCTGAAAGGCAAACCACGGACCTTTGAGAAGACCTCAAAGGAAGGTCGACCTGTCATCAAGCATTTTTGTGGCACCTGCGGATCAGGCCTGTGGGGCGTGACAGCCTTCGGATTGACGAGCATTGCGGCTGGGACATTGGATGAGCCAAACAACTTCAAGCCAACGAGCAAGGTTTTTGTGAAAGATGCCCCCAACTGGGCCAGGGTTCCCCACCATTTGGAAGAAATGTAGCGTTTGAAGCTTTGGTATCACCTACATTTCTGTCTTGGAGTTGTTCCTCTTGGTGACCCGAGTTGCTACGATTGTCGTTGAGGCAATAAGCAGGACATCGCGATGCGCAATGCAATCTTTTTACCCCTAATGGCTTTGTTCCTGGGGGTCGTCATGGACGTTAAACCGGCGGCGGCCGCGTCACTCGGAACATATGAGGTTTTTGGCGTCGAAGACGGTGACATGCTAAAAATGCGCAGTGGGCCTGGAACAGGGTTCAATGTGATCGTTGGTCTTCCAAATGGAACCGCACTACGAGTTCACGGCTGTGAGCAGACCGGTGGCACCCGTTGGTGCCGCGTCTCTTTGGAGCGCGCGCGCAAGCTTAAGGGATACGTCTCTTGGGCATATTTGCGGAAAATCTAATACGACAGCGATCAGCACCACCATCTTTTAGCAATCATAGAATACCGGCGGAAACGCCCTGACGAATCCACTAGTTGGGCTCACACCCGTCGTCGAAGCGGCTCGCAACATCCCCGAATTCGCTGGGTTCAGGACGGCCCTAAGGCTTTGACTGGGGAGCGCTTGATCGCCTGCACCGTAACGGATTGATCCTGGACCCGGTTGGAAAGGCAAAATCGGTGGTACTGACCGATGAAGGCCTGCGCCGCTCCGAAAAGCTTTTCACAGAGCTTTTTGGGCGGGAGCCAAAGACATAGCATTCGCCATGACAAGTCCCTCCATGTAACGCAGGTCTGCATACGCGTGTGGGCTGGCTGGCGGTTGCAATCTGCGCTAAATCGCCCCTGTCCGGCAAACAGGGAGAAGCTGAAGATGACAACGGGGAACGATCTTGGTGGGCTCATCGGGTTTATCACCCGTGACGAGATTTGGCATGAGCGGCTCGCTGATGTGTTGGACGAGCATTTTCTGCCAGCGCTCGAGGCCTTCGATCTTGAGTTCGAGGATCTGGGCGACTTGCTGGGCGAGGATTGGCCGATGGTCCTGTGGGGTGGTGGCCTGGAAGATTTGCTGGGCAGGACATTCGGAGCGGACGCCGAAAACGCTGCGGATGCTTATCTGAAAGGGAGCGGTTCCAAGGAGAGTGCGCAGACCCGCGCCTATATCAAAGGATTGCGGGACGCGTCGGTCAGCCTTTATGAGGTGAGCGAGGTAGACCCCGGCAGATCCATGGTCTTGCGCAACATGCTTTCGGACGCAGAGCCGGTTACCGTCCGGGAACACAGCGCGACGCAGATGCTGCAGCGATGGGATCGCATCGCAGCTCGGGTTGTCGCACAGGGGGATTATAACGTGATCTCGGGGGCGCTGCTCCCATTCGACCCCGACACCGTCGCGTTTTTTGAAGACGGGCTCCGCTCCGTGTTGAAATTGAACCCCGACGTTGAACTGAGGCTGACACAGGATCAGCTACACCGTTCCGCACCCCTCTTCACCAATGCCTGGCTCTTCGCACATCTGCCGAACCTACTGGATCCGGAACCACCACAAATCAGCAACAGCGATGGCGACAACCTGCTCTTTCACGACATGCGCTTCCCCCTCGCCAGCAAAGTGACGCAAAGCCAGGTATCTGAAAAGCTAACACAGTCCGCAGAACTCGTGATCTCAGGCCAGAAGGATTGGACCTGGCTTGACCTCGACACCCCGTCCGGCACCAAGCACGGCACCGGCCTCGTGTTGGACAAATCAATGTCAGGGGCCTCCGTGCTTGGGTCCCTAGATCTGAAAGGTCGGACACTCACACTTTCTGTGAGCTCTACAGCGCGCGCTGAACGCGGCGAAGCCCTGGTCCGGGACCTCCTGGGCGACCTGGTGAAATCTCCGCTGACATCAATCCAGACCGCCGAACAGATGATGGCGGATGACAGCACGAGTAACGGAGTGGCAGAAGAAGAGGACATCCCCCGTGCCCTTGCCCGTCAGATGGCCCACGAATATCTCGAACAGCATTACCGCGATACGCTTGACCAGCCGATTCCTGCCCTGGATGGCAAGACCCCGCGCCAGGCCGTTCGCAGCACGGCGGGCAGGAAGAAAGTCATAGACTGGCTGAAGACAATCGAAAACCGCAGCGCGCGCCAGACCGGCTCTCCGGTGGCTGAGTATGATTTCGGCTGGATGTGGGACGAGCTTGGTCTGTCAGACTACCGAAATTGGACCAGCGATGGTTCTTGCAAAAACCGTTCCAAAGCTTCGCCTCCTGAACCCATCGACTAACCCATGTTTTCCCGGCTGCGTCTTGCAGAGATGTGGCAAGGGTTATGCTGTCGCTGCGCGTCCAGATGGTTTGCCTCGTGACAGCTGGGGCACAACAAAATTTCAGTCTCCGTGGACACACCGGTTTCATAATCGAAACAGTACTCTTGTCCACATATTTCCAGCACCTCTCCACTCTTGGCCAGTTCCGAACTTGTCACCTCGCAGTGATCACAAATTCCGTCCAAGAGAGCTGATTGGAGTTCAGAAAGAACCACTGTTTTCTGAAAATTGCACACTCTGTCACTCATAACTGCTTCAGGCTTTCACAAAATGGTGAAGAGAGAAAGCTTGTGAAACAAGAATTCAAGGGAATGTGACATAGCCCAATGGGTTCGAGATTTAGTTTCGCCGATCATTGCCTGTAAGCTGCGCGGCGCGTCGAACTTTCACGTCAGCCGCCATCCCACAACAGACCCGCGCACATCAAAATACAACCTGGGCTAGTCCTCCCAGCGAAACGCGTCGTTGTCCGCCTTCACCCGACCAATAGACGGCAAAGCGAAGTGGTTTCCCAGCACAATACATCCCGTTTCCGAGGCGCTTTCCAACAGTTTCCGACGGGATGTCACGGCCATCTCAGCATCGGAATCAAACATAAAATGCCACTCGGGATGCCAGCACTGGGCGGTTGTATGGATTGCATCACCTGTAATCAGAGCGCGCCGGTCGCCACTGGTGATTTCGACCGAGACATGACCTGGTGTTTGGCCTGGCGTGGGGATCAGAGTGACGGAATACACCCTGTCGCAGTCCTAAGGTTCACAGGAGGCCCGAGACAAAGTAGGTTTCTTGTGCAGAGGTAACGGCAATAGGCGTGGATCAGAATGGCGCGACAGCTCCCACTCGAAGGTAACAAGCCCTTTCTGGTTTACGCCGGCACTGGCACCGACCTGATTTTCAATCATGGAATTGAGCTTCCCGGTTTCGCGTCGTTTCCATTGCTGGAAGAACCTGGCACCAGGGTGATACTGGCCGGTCAAATGCAGGCTCTTGTCGATCTGGCCCGTGAAATGAATGTCGGATGCATCCTTGATGCGCCCACATGGATGGCGAACGCCGACCGGGCAGCGCCCTTGGGGTACGATGCAGAGCGGCTCGCCGAAGTAAACAAAGATGCGGTCAGTCTAATGGAAGACGTGCGCCAAGCTGCCGCTCGCGATGATGTACTGGTGTCGGCCTGCATCGGCCCGCGCCATGATCCTTACGCCGACATCCCGCCGGTACCCGTCGAAGATGCACGTCAATACCACGCCGCTCAAATGCACAGCCTGAAAGACACAAGCCTCGATCTGGTCACCGCTTATACATTCAACCGCCCAAGCGAGGCAGCGGGATGCATCCTCGCCGCCCGGGACGCTGAACTGCCGATCATCATGTCTCTGGTTGTTGAGACAGACGGGTGCCTGGCAGACGGGACCAAACTTGTGGACGGAATTGACCAGATCGACGCAGCAACCGACTCGGCGGCGCTGTTTTTTATGGTCAACTGCGCTCACCCTACCCATTTCGCCGGAGCGCTTGGCAACCACCCCCGGCTGAGAGGCCTTGTGGCGAACGCTTCGAGTTGCTCGCATGCGGAACTTGACGAAGCAGATGAGCTGGACGAAGGCGATCCAGCTGAACTTGGTAAACAGATTGCCGCGATTGCGAGGCAGAATCCGTCGATCCAAGTATTTGGAGGATGCTGCGGTACCGACATGCGCCATCTGAAATCGATGATCAGCGAACTAGCATAGCCAACTTGGTTCAATCTGAGCGATAACGCTGAGATCTAAGGTGATCCCGTAATTTCTTTCCACAACTTGTTAGGAGATCGGCCCATTCCTGCCGTTGACCGAGGGCGCGCATCGCTGCGGTGCGGCCCACCAGACCGGACTTTAGCTGCGACTGCGAAATCCAGCGATCGACAAACTCACGCATCGCGGACCAAGTGTGAATTCGCCGCGCTTGTCGCGATGGCAGCTCGGTGCGCTTCGCTGACGTCAGAACAAGCGTGAAAATGTATCGATTCTCGCCTGGATTGAAATACCTTCAAAGACAACACCAAAGAAGTGAATCTTTGTTCAGACTAACATGTTGGGTCTGCTTCTAGGGGGGGATGCCCAATGACCGAGACCGGCAAAACAGTCCACACGCCAGTGGCGCTTCAATGCCAAGTTCGGTGTGAATTTAGGCGTTCGCACCATCAATGGTCATCGGGTTAGCGCTCCGATTTGACACCAATATATTCCGGCAGATAACGCGGCGGCATTGGCCCCTTGTTCCGCCCGCCCTGTTGAATCTGTTCCCAGCCATGAGACAAGACGCCAACCGAGCGGGAAAGACAGAACAATCCCCGGGAAAGCGGTGCCGGGAACCCCAATTCGCAAAAGATAACAGCCGTGGCCCCATCGATATTCATCGCGATATCGGCACCGCGCTTACGTCCGATTTCCGTCTGTATAGCTTCACCGATATCGGCAAATCGCCCTTCTACAGTGCCTGACATCGCGGCCTCGCGTACCAACGCCATCAATCGCGGTGCGCGGGGATCGACGGGCTTGTGGAAACGGTGGCCAAAACCCGAGACGATCTTGCCATTTTCCTCACACCAGGCGGCGATACCGTCGCGGACGGCAACTTCCTGTTCAGCGCCGTCATCCATCCGTTTGGCGACGTCGAAATAAAGCTCGGCGCATTGTTCACCGGCGCCGCCATGCACGTCACCCAACATGTTGACCCCGGTGGCCATGACGTTGTTGAGCCCCAGCCCACAGGTCGCGGCCATACGCGCTGCGGCTATCGATGGCGCCTGCGGACCATGATCCACGCCCGCCACCAGCGCGCATTCAAAAAGCGCCGCCTGTTCTGGCGTGGGCAAATTGCCGCGCACCATGAGCCAGATCATCTGAGCAAAGCTGACGTTTCCGATCAGGTCCTGGATCGGGTGGCCGCGAAAGGCGATCCGCCCCGGAGCCATGTCGATAATTTCGGTGCGCCACCAGTGGCAAATGGCATCGGCGTCATTGCGTCCTGCGGGGTCCGTCATATCGCGCCATCCTTTGCCAGTTTTTCAATGTCTTCCGGTGAAAGACCTAACTCGCTCCAGATTTGAGAGTTGTGCTGCCCCAATGTGGGCGGTGGTGCATCGACGGTGGGCGCGCTGCCGTCCAATTTGATCCCGGTCGTGGCAACCTGAATGTCGCGTCCGACGCCGGGGACGTTTTCAAACTGGTCGAGGAAACCGCGGTCTGCAACCTGCGGCATTTCCAATACTTCCGGCACTGTCAAAACCGCTCCTGATGGCACACCAATGCTATTGAGTTCCTTGGCCCAGTCGCGCGGTGACCGGGTCTTCAACACGGTCTCCAGCTCAGTTTTCAGAGCCAGCCTATTGCGTTTGCGATCCTCGCGCGTGGCATATTCAGGCCGCTCGCGCAGCGCGGCCAATCCCAGGTGGTCCGTCAGTAGCTCCCATTGCTGGTCTTTGTTTGCGGCAATGTTGATCAACCCGCCCTTCGCTTCAAACGCACCGGAAGGCGCCGAAGTGGGGTTTTCATTGCCATTGGCAGTCGGATTGACGCCGGCGATCAGATAGTTCGACACCACCCAGCCCATTGTCGCCAGCACCGATTCCAGCATCGACACATCAATAAAGGTGCCGCGCGGATTGGCGTTCAGAGCAGATGAAATCGCAAAGGCTGCGGTGATGCCCCCCACAGTGTCTGCCACCGGATATCCAACGCGCAGCGGCGCGCTGTCGCTATCCCCGGTGATCGACATCACACCCGAGGTTCCCTGTATGATCTGGTCATAAGCCGGGCGGCGTATCCACGGGCCCTCTTGGCCAAAGCCGGAGATAGCACAATAGATGAGGGTCGGATTGGCCTCTTTCAGGGTCTGGTAGCCCACGCCGAGGCGCGTCATGACGCCGGGCCGGAAGTTTTCAACCACGACATCTGCAGTTTCGACCAGTTTCAGAAAAATCTCTCGACCCCGTGGGTTCTTGAGGTTGACCGTGACCGATTTCTTGCCCGCGTTCTGGGCGAGAAAGGACACGCCCATGTTGACTTTGTTCAGCTCTGGGTCGGCCCCCAGTTGGCGGGCGAGATCGCCCCGACCGACGGCTTCGACCTTGATAACCTCGCCGCCCAGATGCGCCAGATGATGACAACAGAACGGACCGGCAAGGACATTGGTCAGATCAAGAACACGAATGCCCTTCAAAGGTGTCTGCGACATTATCCGCGCCCCGCGTGTACAACCTTGGCCGCCGTGAAAAACTCGCGGCAATAGCTGCCTTTTTCCGGTGCACCATAAGAGGATCCCTTTCGGCCCGTAAAGGGTGCGTGGAAATCCATGCCGGCGGTGGGCAGATTGACTTGTATCATGCCTGCTTCGGCGTTCTGCGAGAAGTGATCGATTTTGGCGGGATCCCGCGTGACAATTCCTGCGGACAATCCAAATTCGCAGTCGTTGGACGTGGCCAGGGCGGCGTCGTAATCCGGCACGCGTAACACGGCGGCGATGGGCCCAAAGATTTCGTCTCGTGCCACGGCTGCGTCGGGTGACACATCCGTAAACAACGCAGGCGCAAAGTAATGGCCGGTTGTTTTGGATTTGACCTCGCCACCACCTGCGGCAAGCGTTGCACCGTCATCCACAGCCTGAGACACGTATCGTTTGTCGATGGCGAGCTGCGCTTCACTGGCGACCGGACCAATCTGGGTTTCCGGAGCGCGCGCATCACCGATCCGAAGGTCTTTCATTGCCGCGCAAAGACGGTCAACAAATGCGTCGTGAATGCCCTCGGTCACAATCAGGCGGGAAGACGCTGTGCAGCGTTGTCCGGTTGAGAAAAAGCTGCCCTGAACGGCGCAGTGCACCGCCAGATCCAGATCGGCGTCATCCAGCACGATCAAGGGGTTCTTCCCCCCCATCTCCAGCTGCATTTTCGCTCCTCGCGCAAACAGCGCCGCCCCCATATGGCGACCGACGGGTGTGGAACCGGTGAATGTGACCCCGGACACCTTGGGGTGCGTAACGATTGCCTCCCCAACCTCACGGCCTTTTCCCATCACAAGGTTGAACACCCCCTCAGGCACGCCCGCACGGGCAATAATATCGGACAACATCCATGCCGATCCGGGCACCAGTTCGGCAGGTTTGAACACAACCGTATTGCCATAGGCCAGAGCGGGTGCGATTTTCCATGCGGGGATCGCCAGTGGGAAATTCCAGGGCGTGATTACGCCCACAACGCCGATTGGCTCGCGTACAACATTTAGCGACACACCTTCGCGCAGAGATTGGTAGGTGTCGCCGGTCGCACGATACGCCTCAGCCGCGAAATATTTGAACAAATGCCCGGCGCGATGCGCTTCGGCCTTGGCTTCGGGCAAGGTTTTGCCCTCTTCGCGGGCCAGCATATCGCCCAGCTCGTCTACACGGGCGAGGATTTCCGACCCGATCCGGTCGAGCGCTTCGAACCGGACCAGAGGCGATGTCTTGCGCCAATTCGGCAGGGCCGCGGCCGCGGCCTCGATTGCGTCAACCGTTTGATCGGCGCTTGCCCGGGCATACTCGCCGATCGTGTCGTTCAGGTCGGACGGGTTGACATTGGGGGCCGCGTCGCTGCTAGCAACCCATGATCCGGCGATAAAGTTGGCAAAGGGGTTTGCAGTCATAGCGCTTCCTCAAGAACTGGTCGCCACCCGATATCTTCATGCCGGTGGTCCACAGTATTCACGTAAAAATAGGTCGGGCCATGATAGCCCCTGCACACCCGCCCATCGGCCCGTCTGGCAACCGGTTCGGCGGTCCAGCTGACCGCGCCGAACCAGTTCCACAAACGGTTATGAGGCGAGGTCAGATGATCCGGGCAAAGCGGTGCTGTACTATTGGCCGGGTCCGGTTGCGGAGCGTTCAACGCCCCGCTGCCCCCCACCAGCGCATCCCATTCATTGGGGCGCGTCGCCCCCTGAAAAGGGTCACTACAGGGCGTATCCCCCCCCGTAAGCAACCGGCAGCGAAACAGGCGTCCATCAATCGACAGCTCTGTGCCATGGACATACCCCGCATCATCCAGATCCTGCCAGCTGACGCGGCTCATAAGCATCCGGTCGGCGACCATCAATCTTCTTCCACCGTCCTCAAATAGATGCCAGTTCAGGCGCAGGTTCGGGTCTTTGGGACTGTCGGTGAGCGCCCAGTTGTCCCAATTCGGGTCGCGTTCAAATTCCGGTAGGTTCCCGGGTTGCAGGCCCTCGTAAGGGCAAAGCGCTGACAGGTCTGTGATCCAGGGCCGTGTCGCGGGCGCAAGTGTTTTTCCTGCATGGGAAAACCCACCCAGCTGCTCTGTTCCTTTGTAGTCCATCATTGCTCTGTCACCGCCCCGGTCACAGGTTGTGTGCGGAAGCGACGCAGGATCCGGAACAACATTTCTGCAGCCAGAAATTCGGTACGCTCCGACGGATCAAGAGGAGGGGACACCTCAACAATATCCAGTCCACCCAACGGGGCCTCGGCCAGCCCATCCAGCAGATCGTAATACTGACGCGGTGTAATACCGCTATGAACGATTGAGCCGGTGCCGGGGAGGTAGCCAGCGTCCATCGCATCGATGTCGATTGACAGATACAGTTCGTCACATCCCTTCATGGCATGCTCCAACGCCTGACGAATTGCCTCTGCCGTCCCCAATTTATGTACGTCGCCAGCCGAAAACACCCGACCGCCCTGCTCTTCGATCAAGGCGAGTTCACCGCTGTCGACCCAACCGGTGATCCCGACCCAAACCATATTGGACACGTCGACATTGGGCAGTTCGGAAATCCGACGGGCATTGGTTGCGTGGTTATGGCTGCCCCACGCGCCAAGCCGGTCAGAGAAATCCAGATGACCGTCGATCTGGATATACCCAAAACGTGCATTTGGTGCGCGTTTGGCCAACCCACGGGAATAGCCAAGGCAGGCCGGGAAGCTATTATAGTGATCACCGCCCAGTGCCAGAGGGATCGCCCCTCCAACGCTCAGCGCCTCGGTCATTGCGGCAATGGCCTCGGTGGTTGCGTCTACATCCTCAGGGGTGATCACTGCATCCCCGCAATCCACGAGCCAGTCGCTGGCCGTTGCGCTTCTTTGGCCCGTATCTGGATCAAAACTGACCCCCTGCGGTCGCATGGATTGCAATACCGTCGTTGCCTTACGCAGCGCCTCGGGACCAAACCTGGTTCCGAGCCGGCTTGAATGTGTCCAATCGCTGGGCATACCCACCACACCGATTTGGCCCGGACGGACGTCGGCGGCATCGAGCAGAGGCCCATCAAACAGCCGATACCCCGGTTGTGCCAGAGGCGGGAGAAATGTCGTTATCGCTGCAGTCATGTCAGTACTTTTTCCTTGGAAGTTTGGCGGCGCGGAAAATCAATCCCAAAGCCGAGGCGCGCATAGATAAACGCCAGAAGAGCCGTGACCATCAGGCGTTGGCCAACCTTCACGACACCCATTCCGGGACGGTTCGGATTCAGACCGGTCAACATAATGGCGCTGACCTCGTGCCGTCCCAAAAGCTCAAGCCATTGCACCACCGTCGCAAGATCGCAGCCCCCCAAACGGGGCCGATCACAAAGCGCACTGAGCGATGTTTCAAACACCGAGAGATCAAACCGAACAAACAACGGCTTTGATGGATCCCGCCACTCTGAAAACGCGGCACGCTGCGCGGCAGTATCTCTATTTACCGGCGTGGTCGTTCCGTTCGGCAAGGGCGCAATATGAAAATCGCGCGCATCGGCTGGTGTACCGCCAAGCTGCACTGTCTGACAATGAGGGAGCGCGCTCCGCGCCGTCTCGGACATGCGATCTGATCCGCCCAAAAAGATTGCACAGGCGCCATTGTCGCTGATCTGACGCATGGCCGCCTTCAAGGCCGCGTGGATCGCATCTTCGGACCCCGGTGCAATATCTCCGAGATCACAAAGCCGCTCGTGCAGGCCATCGGTACTGATATCCTGACGCGCATCGATATCTACGGGGTGACTGAATTGTGGATTTGCGTGCCAACCGAAATAGACCGAGGTTTCGCGTAATGCACGCGGCGCCAGAGATTGCCCTGCATGAGGTGCGTTTGTATCTTCAAACGGGATGCCCAGTACGGCCAGATCTCCAGACCGGACGTCGCCGATTGCTTTGGTCTGAGAGCGCATGAACGACAGATGCCCTGCCATGCGCGGCAACGGGGCCGAACGTAGAGGCATCAGCCTGCTCCTTTCTCAAGACGAGCTGTGACCGCTTGCAGGATCGCCAGTGCAGCGCGGGTTTCAGCCTTGCCACGGTTGTCCAGTTCCGGGGCAAGCCCAAAAACCGCAGCCGCGATGGTATCGCCCGGGGTGGCGTCAATTTGCGCGATCATTTGTGCTGGTGACATTCCCGTCAGGCGATGCGGGTGCGATACCCATTTGCCCGCAAGCTCTTGTAAATCCACAGACAGGATGACCGGTTGGGTGCGGGGCAAATGGCTCACTGCGCCGCCATTGACCCCAATGATGGGAACATCCGCACCTGTGACCTGTCTTGCGGCGACGTCAAGCGCTTCCAAACCGCTGGAATCGCCGCCTACCAACACCATGCGGGCACCGGTTTCAAGAACCGATTCACATTGCGAGGCAACTGCGAGAAAATGCTTGTCAGGTTCTAGCGGAAAGACGTTCACGTCCCCAAGGTCAATTGCATTCGCGGGTGTTACTGTGGGGCAGGACGCATACCGAAGCTGGCGCGCGAGATAGCGTTGCCCTGCCGATGGCCGGGCGAGATTGTCACAAAAATAGCCTGCAATCGCGACCTGACCGGGCACGAGATCTTCCAGATCGCCAATGGATGCGCCCAGAAAACTGGGGATCGCGTCAAACTGTATTTGCGCCGCTTCACTCATTGTGCAACGCCGCGTTCAGGGTTTCGATCGCCGCCAGTTCCGACATTCCCCTGGTGTCGCGCGCAGGCGCAAGGCCGGTGATCACAATCGCCTGCCATTTACAGGACATGGCACCAATGACGGAAACCAGCGTTTCAGGTTTCATCCCGCCGGGATTTAGGCCGACGCTGCCAGCTGCATGCCCCAGATCAATGACCGATATGTCGATCCACAAGACAGCGCGCTCGGGCGTGTCAGAATAGTCGCCGTGCCCTTCATCCAACTGCCGCGCGGTGCGCCAATCCATCTTGCGCTGGCTGATCAGATCCCAGACACCAGCAGGTTGATCGCCGTTCAATCCCACCCAGATCGTGTTGGCTGTTCGCGTCGCGATATCACGCCGGGCCAACGGCATGGCCGCGACAACTGGCAGATCAGGCAAGGCCCCCAGCACACCCGAGGCGACATCAGACGCGCCACCCAAGACAACGGGTACAACACCGTGATCCACCATTTGCGTCACAAGTTGTTCCAACGCGGCAGGCCAATCCCCTGACAGGTCCAGATTGCCAAGATCCCGACCATCTACAGGCAGTCCGATCCCAAGTTGGGCAGTCATTTTGCGCAGCGCATCGGGTGCCAGAGAGGTGCCGGATCGGGGCCCGGTGTTAACTTCGCTCGGAACGCCCATAACCCCAACACAATCAGCCTTACATTGCGAATGAATGCCAAAAGGAAGGTCCGCATAACCAGCTGTTATCATTTGTTTCCGCGCGCTATTCATTGCCAGACGCCTTCGTTATTTGCGATTTCCAATTGCGCTCAAACCGGCTATAAAAAGCGACGGATTTGCGTCGAAAGGTCTGCCTATGCCCGACAAGCCCCGATCCCCTGACGCCAATGGTGGTGTCGAAGCGGTAGAGCGCGCATTGCGTGTGCTGGACATCTTTGAGCCGGGCGATGCAGGCCTCTCTTTGAAGGAGGTTGCGGACCGCAGCGGGGTCAACAAGGCGACAATTCTGCGTCTGAGCGTGTCGCTTGAAAAGTTTGGTCATATTACGCGAGACGCCGAGGGTCTGTTTCACCTCGGGCCGTCTTTGTGGCGTCTTGGATCCGTGTTTCGCCAAAACCTGCGGATGGGGCCAATTGTGCGACCGGTGCTTGCGAATTTGGTGAATGCGACCGGCGAAAGTGCGTCGTTTTATGTGCAACGCGGCAACTCTGGCGTGTGCCTCTACCGGGTCAATTCGCCAAGGCTTGCGCGGGATCACGTTCAGGAGGGCGAGATCATTCCGCTGAGCATGGGCTCTTCGGGTCAGGTGCTGGATGCTTATTCCATCCGGCAGGGAAAACAGGCGGCCAGCATCCGAAAGGCCGGGTATTATCTCAGCCTTGGTGAACGCGATCCTGACGTCGCCGGACTGTCGGTTCCTGTTCTTGGGTTCGAAGATGAATTGCTGGGCGCGATCAGCTTGTCCGGCCTGCGCGTCCGCTTCAATGACACAGCCGTCGAAAAGTATCGCGCGGCGGTCCTTGATGCCGCCCGCCAGATTCGGGTGGAGTTTGGCGAAAAATAAGACCCGCATCATTGTGCCTTGTCTTTCCGACGCCCGATCATCTGCACACCGATAAGCGCCGTGATGGACACGACAATCAGACAGGTCGAGATCGCCGCGATTGTCGGATCAAGCTGATCACGCAGTGAATTGAACATGCGCCGGGTGATTGTGGCGTTTTCCCCGCCCGAGACCAGCATCGAGATCACAACCTCGTCCAGCGACGTGATAAATGCCAGAAAAGCCCCTGTCTGGATCGAGAATTTCACCTGCGGTACGGTGATTGTCCACAATGCGTATGCACGGGACGCCCCTAAGCTGCGCGCTGCAAGCTCCTGATCGAAATCATAATTCTGCAATCCCGACATCACCGTCACGATCACGAATGGCAGCGCCAGCGCAGTATGGGCGATCACGATCCCGGTCAGTGTGTAATTGAGCCCCAGCTTGGCATAGAGGCTGAACACTCCAACAGCGATCAGGATCACTGGCACGACAATCGGCATGATCACAAGGATTTGAGCCGCGCTCCTGATACGAGGCGCAGAGCAATGCAGACCATAGGCACAAAGTGAGCCCAGGGGCGTCGCGATTGCCGTGGTCAGCGCCGCCGCGATCAGCGAGGTCTTTGTTGCGCTCATCCATTCCGGCGACGTGACATAGGCCACGTACCAGCGAAACGAGAGCGATGTCGGCGGGAATTCCAGATAGGATGCCCCCGAAAACGACATCGGGATAACGATCAGCGTGGGCAGGATGAGAAAGAACAGCACAGCAATGCCGACCACTGTCAGCCACAGGCCGTCGATTTTACGTTGTCCGACTTGTTCCATTTTCAGATCCTCAGCGCATAAACAGTTTGTCGAGCCCGAAGACACGGTTCATCAGCCAGATCATCGCCAGCGCCAGCAACAGCAGGACCACGCCCAGGGCTGATGCGGCCCCCCAGTTCGAATAGACTGTGATGGTGCTTTCGATACGCTGCGCCAGCATCTGAACCCGGCCACCGCCCAGCAAAGCCGGTGTGACAAAGAACCCAAGCGACAGGATGAAAACCAGCACGATGCCGGCAAAAAGGCCCGGCAGGGACATTGGGAAAAATACCCGCCAAAAGGCCCCGCGCGGGCTGGAACCAAGGCCCACGGCGGCTCGGACCAGGTCGCCGTCAATATTGCGCATAGTGGCGTAGAGCGGCAGAACCAAAAAAGGCAGCATGATATGCACCATGCCAATGATGGAGCCGGTCAGATTGTGCGCCAGTTGCAGCGGTTCTTCGATAATGCCAAGTGACATCAGCGACGAATTGATGATCCCATTGCGCTGCAAAAGCACCAGCCACGCATAGGTCCGCACCAGAACCGAGGTCCAGAAGGGGACCAGCACAAACACCATCAGAATGGCCGCTGTTTTGTTCGGCATCTTTGTCAGCCAGTAGCACAGCGGGTAGCCGAGAAGGACGCAAATCACCGTCACGGCAATGCTGATCTGAAACGTGACGACAAAGGTTCGCCGATAGAGAGCACTACTAAAGATGCGCGTGTAATTTTCCGTGCTCAGTTCGCCTGCCGCATTGAAAAACGACAGCGAAGACAGCCAGAAAATCGGCAGGAAGACGACGATCAAGATCGTCAAAACCGCAGGCATCGAAAGCCCAAGAAACGTCAGTTTTTCGCGGCGTTCTTCGGATTTGAGCGTGCTGGCATTCTGAAGAGTCCCAGCACCTTCATACGTCTCGGCGATACTCATGCCACATGTTCCGGTACGATGATCGTATCTTCGGGATGCAGGGCAAGGCCGATTTGCTCTCCCTTCGACGGCAACCCGGTTTGGCCCGCGCGATTGGCAGGCACACGCACATTGATCTGACCAGCGCTGTCGTGCTGAACGATCACTAGAACGCTGTCGCCCTGATAAATGATGTCATGCACTTGGCCGGACAGGTCATTGGCGGCGTCTGGCACCGCGCCTGCTGTGACTTCCAGCAACTCGGGCCGGATGATCAGACGATGGCCTCCGCTGCCCAGCGCAATAGGCGTATTGGATTTCAGAACGCGCTCGCCAAGCTGCGCCGTGTCATTCGCTACACTAACCGGCAGGGAAATGGATTCCCCGATAAAATCCGCCACAAAGAAACTATGCGGCTGGCGATAGAGCCGCTCAGGCGTCGCGATCTGTTCGATCCGCCCATGATTGACCACTGCAATCCGGTCCGACATCGTCAGGGCTTCGCGCTGGTCATGGGTCACGTAAACGACAGTTGCATCCAGCTTTTCATGCAGCGCCTTCAATTCGATTTGCATATGTTCGCGCAACTTCTTGTCGAGCGCTGACAACGGCTCATCCATCAGAATGATCTGCGGCTCAAAAACCATGGCGCGGGCAAGGGCCACGCGCTGTCTTTGTCCCCCGGATAATTGCGTGATGCGCCGGTCGCCATAACCGCCCAGCTGCACGGTCTCCAGCGCGCGCTCGGCGCGGGCCTTCTGATCGCTTTTGGACACCCCGCGAATTTTCAACGGATAAGCCACGTTTTCTGCGACCGTCATGAACGGAAACAACGCATAGCTTTGGAACACCATGCCAAGGCCGCGCTTGTGGGGCGGCGTTGCAATCATTTCCTGTTCGCCAAACCGGATCGACCCGCCATCAGGACGCACAAATCCGGCCAGCGCCATCAAAAGCGTCGTCTTGCCGGAGCCTGATGGCCCCAGCAATGTCAGGAACTCGCCCGCGGCGATGTTCAAAGACACGTCATTCAGCGCTTTGACCGATCCGTAGGCCTTGCACAGGTTGGATATATCGATGGGAAGGGAGTGGGCTGCAGGTGACATGGGGGCTCCTAACCTGACAAAAATGGGCGCAGCACAAGATGTGCCGCGCCCAGATATTTTTTACTGTTGGATCAGCGTGTCAAACTCTTCGGTCAACTCGCCCAGCTGGCCGATGTAAAAGTTCGGATCGACCAGAAGCTGCTTGCCATAGTTGTCGGGATGTGTGTTGACCTTCACTGCCATCTCATCCGAGATTATCCCGGTGCCGAAGGCACCCGAATTCACCGGACCCAACGGCATGGTCACCGCCAGCCTCGCCTGTGCTTCGGCGCTCAGCAATTCGTTGATAAGGCGCATCGCGTTGTCTTTATTCGGAGCCCCCTTGGGAACCAACAAGCAGTCCACGTCCATCGTGCCGCCATCAAAGGCATAGGCCACATCAATGCCCGACGCGATCACGCTTTCTACGCGGTTATGGCCCATATGGATCACGTCCACTTCGCCGTCACGCAGCAACTGCGCCGATTGCGACCCGCCGCGATACCAAACGGTAACTTCGGGGGCAATCTCACCCAGCTTGTCCCATGCGCGCGCCTTGCCCTCATTCGTGGCCAACGTGTCATAGATCTCGGCCATCGGCACACCATCCGCCATGAGCGCGGCTTCGAGGTTATAGTTCACCTTGCCGTGCATACCGCGCTTGCCGGGGAAGTTTTCCAGATCCCAGAACTCTGCCCAATTGGACGGGCCATTGTCGCCAAATGCATCCTTGCGATAGGCAATCACCTTGGTGAAGTTGATGAAGCCGATGTAATTGTCATGGATCAGCTCTTTCGGAATGCCTGTGGTGTCAACAATCGAATAGTCGATCGGCTCAAGGCTGCCTTCCCGGCTCAGGGTTTCACACGAAGGCAAATCCTGTTCTGTAACGTCCCATGCAACGGCACCCGCCGTGATCTGCGCGCGCACGTCCTGAATGCCGTTTGTCGTATCTTCCTTGACAGTGATATTCAGCGCACCAGCGGCAGGTTCCAGCATGGCTGAGCGCAAGGCATCCTGAAACGAGCCTCCCCAGGACGCAAACACGACCTCTCCCTCGGCAAAGGCAGGCGAAGCAATGGCCAGGCCACCTGCCACTAGCGCCGTGGTGAGCTTCAGTTTTTGGTTATCTTTCATCATGTCAGGCTCCTCCCGAACTGTTGGTTGGTTTGTGGCTTCGCGACATGCGCGGCTCCACATAATCATTCGCAATCGTTTCATCTAGCAAAACGTCATTTCAGTTTTACTAGAGCTGATGTTGGAATTGGTCAAGGATTCTTTTGCCCCGTAGGATTCACACTCCCGTTTCCTGAGTGTCAATCGGCATTCAAACCTGACCCCCTATCGGCGCCCAATATTGACCCCCTTGATGCTGAGCAGGCCCGGCGCTGCGTAGTCTCCAT